>NZ_CVTH01000060.1:0-12243 GCF_900005955.1 Pseudomonas sp. 8 R 14
AATACCGGCCCAGCGAGCTGCGTCTGATAGTGACGCGGGCCAATCCATCGCCGCTGCTGCTGCCGGCCCTGCCCGAGCCGTTGGGCGATGTACTCGACGAATTCACCCTGCGGGCGGGCACGGCCCACGGCTACACCGTCGCCAAAGGGCAGTACATCCAGGTGCTGGACGTCGCGGGCCGCCAGTGTTCGGACTTCGTCGCCCTCGACCGGCGCGCCCTGGATCGCGGCGTCGAGCTGGACCTGGACCAGACCGTCACGCGCACCCTGAACGGCAGCGCCTACCCGGCACCGGGGCTGTTTTCGAAGTTTTTCGACCGCCATATGCAACCGATGCTGGAGGTGGTGCAAGACACGGTCGGGCGCCACGATTCATTCGCCCTGGCCTGCGCGGCGCGCTACTACGAAACCCATGGCTATTTCGGGCACGACAACTGCAGCGACAACCTCAGCCGCGTCCTCGCCCCCCATGGCGTGCAGGCGCGCAACGGCTGGCCGGCGATCAACTTCTTCTTCAACACCGGTATCGATGCGCACCAGCAGATGACCCTGGATGAACCCTGGTCACGGCCCGGCGATTATGTGCTGCTGCGGGCCATGACCGACCTGCTGTGTGGCAGTACCTCGTGCCCGGATGACATTGACCCGGCCAATGGCTGGAACCCGACCGATATCCATGTCCGCATCTACAGCGAGAAGGAGCGTTTTTCCATCGCCATGAGCACTCGAACCACGGCGGATGCCGACCCGACCCTCACCCGTGAGTCCGCGTTTCACTCACGTACCCGCGCCCTCACCGGCAGCTTCACCGACTACCGCAATTGGTGGCTGCCGCTGCGCTACGACGGTTACGGCGTCACCGAGGAATACCTCGGTTGCCGCGAACGGGTGGCGGTGATGGACCTGACCGCCCTGCGCAAATTCGAAATCATCGGCCCCGACGCCGAAGCCCTGTTGCAGTACTGCCTGACCCGCGACGTACGGCGCCTGGCGGTGGGCCAGGTGGTGTATTCGGCGATGTGCCACGCCCACGGCGGCATGCTCGACGACGGTACCCTGCTGCGCCTGGGCCCGGACAACTTCCGCTGGATCTGCGGCGAAGACTACGCCGGCGTGTGGTTGCGCGAGCAGGCACAGAAACTGGGCATGAAGGTGTGGGTCAAGTCCGCCAGCGAGCAGATTCACAACCTGGCGGTGCAGGGGCCGCTGAGTCGCGAGCTGCTCAAGCAGATGGTCTGGACCCCGCCCACGCAACCGAGTGTGGAAACCCTCGGCTGGTTTCGCTTCCTGGTCGGTCGATTGGACGGTTTCGACGGCTGCCCGTTGATGATTTCGCGCACCGGCTACACCGGCGAACTGGGCTTTGAGGTGTGGTGCCAGCCCGAAGACGCCGAACGGGTCTGGGACCGCATCTGGCAACTCGGCCAACCCTTGGGGCTGGTGCCCCTGGGCCTGGAAGCCCTGGACCTGCTGCGCATCGAAGCCGGGCTGATTTTCGCCGGCTACGAGTTCAGCGACCAGACCGATCCGTTCGAGGCCGGTATCGGTTTCAGCGTGCCGCTCAAGAGCAAGACCGATGACTTTATCGGTCGCGACGCCCTGCTGCGGCGCAGCGCACACCCCAGCCACAAGCTGGTCGGCCTGCACCTGAGCGGCAACGAAACCGCCCACCATGGCGACCCGGTGTACCAGGGCCGAGCCCAGGTCGGGGTGATCACCAGTGCCTGCCGCTCACCGCTGCTGGCCAGCAATATCGCGTTGTGCCGGGTCGACGTGAGCTGCGCCGAGCCCGGCACTGAACTTGAGATTGGCAAAGTCGATGGCCTGCAGAAGCGCATCAGCGCCACGGTCAGCGCAGCGATTTTCTACGACCCGGACAAAAGCCGGGTGCGCAGCTGATCGTCCCGAAACGTGTGTGCCAACCCATTTTGACTGCCCCAACCTAACCGCTATTCAGACATGGGAATACGAAGATGGAAGCGACGACGTTCGAGGCTGTACCGCAGGCTGCCGGCTCGGTGGGCAGCCTGCACCGCAAGATCGACTGGCGCGGGGCCTTCTGGGTCGCCAGTGGCGTGCCCGCGCTGGTGTTGTTCTCCATCGGTGCGATCGCCGCCACGGTGGGCAAACCGGCATGGATCGTGTGGATCGTGTCGATCCTGTTCGGGTTTATACAGGCCTTCACCTACGCCGAGATCGCCGGGCTGTTCCCGCACAAATCCGGCGGCGCCTCGGTGTACGGCGCGGTGGCGTGGGTGCGCTACAGCAAGCTGATCGCACCGGTGTCAGTGTGGTGCAACTGGCTGGCCTGGTCGCCGGTGCTGTCCATCGGTTCGGGGCTGGCGGCGGGGTATATCCTCACGGCGCTGTTTCCCGCCGATGCGTTGATCAACACCTGGCAACTGACCCTGCTGGACCTGGGCTGGGTCAAGAGCGGCCTGTCGTTGCGCATCAACGCGACGTTCGCCATTGGTTTGTTGATTTTGCTCACGGTGTTTGCCGTGCAGCACGGCGGCATCCTGCGGTCGGCGCGCCTGACCCTGGTGCTCGGCGTCACCTCGTTGATTCCGCTGCTGCTGGTGGGCGTGGTGCCGTTGTTCACCGGGGATGCGACCCAGGCCAACTTCCTGCCGCTGTACCCCCTGGCCCATGATGCGGCCGGGCAAGTCATCGATGGGCCGTGGGATATGTCCGGCTGGTCACTGATGGCCGGTGGGCTGTTCATGGCGGCGTGGTCCACCTACGGCTTTGAAACGGCGGTGTGCTACACCCGCGAATTCAAGGACCCCAAGCGCGACACCTTCAAGGCGATCTTCTACGCCGGCCTGCTGTGCATCCTGGTGTTCACCCTGGTGCCGCTGGCGTTCCAAGGCAGCCTCGGGCTGGGCCAACTGGTAACGCCGGCGGTGCTCGACGCCAGTGGCGCAATCGTGACGCCCGCGGTGTACAGCGGCCTGCTCTCGCCCGCGATCTACAGCGGCATGGGCGTTGGCCAGGTGATGGCCGACAGCATCGGCGGCGGCAAGGTGGTGGCCAATGTCGTGCTGATCATGCTGGTGCTGGCGACGTTGCTGGCGATCATGACCTCGATGTCCGGTTCGTCGCGCACCCTGTACCAGGCCTCGGTGGATGGCTGGCTGCCCAAGTACTTGGGGCGCACCAACGAACATGGTGCGCCAACCGCGGCGATGTGGACCGACCTGTCGTTCAACCTGCTGCTGTTGCTGATGTCGGACTACGTATTCGTGCTTGCGGCGTCCAACGTCAGCTACATCATCTTCAACTTCCTCAACCTCAATGCCGGCTGGATCCACCGCCTGGACCGCCCCGACTGGGTGCGCCCGTACAAAGCCCCCACCGTGCTGCTGGCGGCCGGCGGCGTGCTGAGTTTCGTCAACCTGGCCTGCATGGGCCTGGGCGCGGACATTTGGGGCGCAGGCACGCTGGTCACCGGCTTGCTGTTGGCGCTGCTGATCCTGCCGGTGTTCTGCTACCGCCACTATGTACAGGACAAGGGCCGCTTCCCTGCCGCCATGCTCACCGACCTGTATATCCAGGCCGATGACGGCCAGCGCCGCGCCGGCTGGCTGCCCTATGCCACGCTGGTCGCCGGTGTGCTGGTGGTGTATGCCTGCCATCAACTGGTAGCCTGAGCCTTCCGGCCTGCCTATGGCTGAGGGAGTCTTATCCCTCAGCGCCTTATTTCCCCAGACAACGGTGACGCTTTTGACCAGCTCTCTCCCCACGCTTGCCCGCGATATCGACGGCAAGGCCATCTCTGCCCAGGTGCTCGACGAGGTTCGCGAAGAGGTCCTGCTGCTCGCCTCGCAGCAAATCTACCCGGCCCTGGCGGTATTGCTGGTGGGCGATGACCCGGCCAGCCACGTCTACGTGCGCAATAAGCTGCTGCGGGCCAAGGAAGTCGGGATTCGCTCCCTGGAATACCGGCTGCCGGAGGATGCCAGCCAGACGCAGGTGCTCGACCTGCTTGCCCAGTTGAACGCCGACACGACGGTCAACGGCATCCTGGTGCAGTTACCGCTGCCGGCGCATATCGACGAAGCGGCAGTGATCCACGCGATCGACCCGATCAAGGATGTGGATGGCTTCCACCGCGAAAACGTCGGTGGCCTGGTGCAAGGCATCGAGGTGCTCACGCCCTGCACGCCCAGCGGCTGCATGCGCCTGCTGCACGAAACCTGCGGCGACTTGAGCGGCTTGCACGCGGTGGTGATCGGTCGTTCGAACATTGTCGGCAAACCCATGGCGACCCTGCTGCTGCAGGCCAACTGCTCGGTCAGCGTGGTGCACTCGCGCAGCGTCGATGCCCCGGCGTTGTGCCGTTTAGCCGACATCGTCGTCGCCGCCGTAGGCCGGCCGCAGTTGATCGACGCCAGTTGGCTCAAGCCCGGCGCAGTGGTGATTGATGTGGGGATCAACCGCATCACCACCGAGACCGGCACACGGTTGGTGGGGGATGTGGATTACGCCAGCGCACGCACCGTGGCCAGCGCAATCACACCGGTGCCCGGCGGTGTGGGGCCAATGACGATTGCCTACCTGCTGAAGAACACCCTGGTGGCGAGCCAGCTGCAACGCAGCAAGGCAAATGCGGGAGGGAACTTGCCCCCGATGGCCGTGGCTCAGCTACAACCAAGCTGACTGGCAGACCGCTGTCGGCGCATAGGTATCTACAATGGTAACCACGATGCGAAGCGAGCCGCTCTTGCTCTTGCTGTAGATCTTGATCTTGCTTTAGATCTTGATCTTGATCTTGATCTCAGGCGCCCCGTTAACCACGCTGGCCGGAATCCGATAGTGATTTGGGGGGTAAACCGGCAGGGATGCCGGTTTAGCCGCCCCGCGCCATGGATGGCGCGTGGCGGCGGCCCCCCACATCACTGTCGGATTACGGGCACACCGAGCCTAGGCGAGGTGCCGAGTGGTGGGGCAAGAGCCCTTTTGGTTACTTTTGGGGCTCTTTTCCAAAAGTGACCCGCCGTAAGGGCGGAACCCATAGCGGCCGTGACCGCAGCAACGAATATGTACTCGAACTGATCCAACATCCTGGTCGGCTGTCAGGCCGCCATCGGGAGCAAGCCCCCTCCCACATTTAGGTAGCGGGGCATCAGTTAGATAGTCGTCGGCTCCTGAGCCATCACGGAAGCAAGCTCCCCTCCTACATTTTGAGCTGCGTTTACTCAGGGGGAATGATCAGTGGTTGTAGGCCCGCTCATTATGCTCGGCCAGGTCCAACCCCATCTCCTCCACCGACTCATGGGCACGCAAGCCAACCAGGGCATTGACCCCCTTGAGGATGATCCAACTGATCACAAAACAGTACACCGTAGTCAGCAGCACCCCCTTGAGCTGGGCAACCACCTGCCCGCCCATGGTCACGCCTTCCACCAGGCCCCCCATGGACGGTACACAGAACACGCCCGTCAACACCGCGCCAATCATCCCGCCAATGCCGTGCAGGCCGAACACGTCGAGGCTGTCGTCGTAGCCGAAACGGCGCTTCAACACCGTCACGCTCAAGTAGCAGAACACCCCGCACAACAAGCCGATGGCCAACGCACCGCCGACGCCCACGTAGGCACACGCCGGGGTGATCCCCACCAGGCCGGCCAACGCGCCGCTGGCCAGGCCGAGGGCACTGGGCTTGCCGACCTTGAACCACTCGGTGAACATCCAGCCGAGAATCCCCGCGCAGGCGCCCAACTGAGTGTTGAGCATGACGATGCCCGAGGTGCCGCTGAGGCCGCCACCGGAGCCGATATTGAAGCCGAACCAGCCGACCCAGAGCATCGCCGCGCCGGCCATGGTCAGGCTGAGGTTATGCGCCGGCATCGGCGTGTTCTGGTAGCCCTTGCGCTTGCCGAGGATCAGGCACGCAGCGAGCGCAGCCACACCGGCATTGATGTGCACGGCGGTGCCGCCGGCAAAGTCGAGCACGCCCCAGTTATGCATCAAGGCCCCCGAACCGCCCCAGACCATATGCGCCACCGGGGCATAGACCAGGGTGAACCAGATGGCCATGAACAGCAGCGCCGCCGAGAACTTCATGCGTTCGGCAAAGGCGCCGGCGATCAGGGCCGGGGTGATGATGGCGAAGGTCATCTGGAAGGTCACGAACACCCCTTCCGGAATATCCCCCACCAGGCTCTCCGGGGTCATGCCCGCCAGAAAGGCGCGGCTCAGGCCGCCGACAAAACTGTTGAAGGTCACCTGCCCTTCGACCATGCCGGTGGTGTCGACCACCATGCTGTAGCCGTAGATCACCCACAGCACGCCCACCAAGCCGGCAATGCCGAAGCACTGGGTGAACAGCGAAAGCATGTTTTTCGCACGGACCAGGCCACCGTAGAACAACGCGAGCCCCGGCAAGCACATGAACAGCACCAGCACGGCGGCGGTGACCATCCAGGCGGTGCTGCCGGTGTTCAAGGTGGGGGCGTCGGCGGCCTGGGCGAGGGGCACAAGTGCACCGGTCGCCAATAAGCCAATAAGGGATTTGCCGAGAAGACGATTGATCATGTTCAAAGCTCCTGCAACAGAAGTGTGTAGGAGCGAGCTTGCTCGCGAAAAACGTCCAGGCAACGCGTTCATCCAGGGTGCCAGCGTTATCGTTGACGATCTTCGCGAGCAAGCTCGCTCCTACAGGGGGGGTAAACTCAGTAACCGGAACCCGGCACCCAACTGGTCCCCGCCAGCGGCACCCGCGCCATGGCGGCCGATTCCACTGTCAGCGCCACCAGGTCCTCGGGGTCGAGGTTGTGCAGGTGCGACTTGCCGCACGCACGGGCCATGGTCTGCGCCTCCAGCACCATCACCCGCAGGTAGTTGGCCAACCGCCGCCCGCCTTCCACCGGGTCGAGGCGCTTGGACAGCTCCGGGTCCTGGGTGGTGATGCCGGCCGGGTCGCGGCCGTTTTGCCAGTCGTCATAGAAGCCGGCGGCCGAGCCGATCTTTTTCAGTTCCGCGTCCAGCCGTGGGTGGTTGTCACCCAGGGCAATCAGCGCCGCCGTGCCGATGGCGACCGCATCCGCGCCCATCGCCATGGCCTTGGCCACATCGGCACCGTTGCGGATCCCGCCCGACACGATCAACTGGACCTTGCGGTGCATGCCCATCTCTTGCAAAGCCTGTACCGCTTGCGGGATGGCCGACAAAATCGGGATGCCCACATGCTCGATAAACACTTCCTGGGTCGCGGCGGTGCCGCCTTGCATGCCGTCGAGCACGATCACATCGGCACCGGCCTTGACCGCCAGCTTCACGTCGTAATACGGCCGGCTCGCGCCGATTTTCACGTAGATCGGTTTTTCCCAATCGGTGATTTCGCGCAGCTCGGCAATCTTGATCGCCAGGTCGTCGGGGCCGGTCCAGTCCGGGTGGCGGCAGGCGCTGCGCTGGTCCACGCCGATCGGCAAGGTGCGCATGCCGGCCACACGCTCGGTGACTTTCATGCCGAGCAACATGCCGCCACCGCCGGGCTTGGCGCCCTGGCCGAGGACGATCTCGATGGCGTCGGCCTTGCGCAAATCATCCGGGTTCATGCCGTAGCGTGATGGCAGGTACTGATACACCAGGTGCTGGGACTGGCCGCGCTCTTCCGGGGTCATGCCGCCGTCACCGGTGGTGGTGCTGGTGCCGGCGATGGTCGCGCCACGGCCCAGGGCTTCCTTGGCGTTGGCCGACAATGCACCGAAACTCATACCGGCGATGGTCACCGGGATCTTCAGGTGGATCGGCTTCTTGGCGAAGCGGTTGCCGAGGATCACATCGGTGCCGCACTTCTCGCGATAGCCTTCCAGCGGGTAGCGCGACACGCTGGCGCCGAGCAGCAGTAAGTCATCGAAGTGCGGCAGCTTGCGCTTGGTGCCGCCACCGCGAATGTCGTAGATGCCGGTTTCGGCGGCACGCTGGATTTCCTGGATGGTCAGGCGGTCGAAGGTGGCCGACTCGCGCAGGACCGGAGGGGTTTGTTCAGTCATGGTGGAGCTCCTGATCAGTACGCGGAGGCGTTATCGACTTTGAAGTTGTAGAGTTGACGGGCCGAGCCGTAGCGCTTGAAATCCGCCGCCTGGTGGGCGAAACCGGCGCGGTCGAGCAGCTCCTGCAACTCTTGCAGGTGCTCGCTGCGCATCTCTTTTTCGACGCAGTCCGAGCCCAGGGACTCCACCGTGCCTTTCACGTAGATATGGGTTTCGTAGAGCGAATCCCCCAGCGCATCGCCGGCGTCGCCGCACACCACCAGGCGCCCGGCCTGGCCCATGAAGCAGCTCATATGGCCAATGCTGCCGCCGACGACGATGTCGATGCCCTTCATGGAGATCCCGCAACGCGCGCCCGCGTCGCCCTCGATCACCAGCAGACCGCCATGGGCCGTGGCCCCGGCCGCCTGGGACGCGCTGCCTTTGACGCGCACCGAGCCGGACATCATGTTCTCGGCGCAGCCCACGCCGACATTGCCGTGCACGGTGATCGAGGCCTGCTGGTTCATGCCCGCGCAGTAGTAGCCGGCGTGGCCCTCGATATCGATGGACACGGCCTGGTTCACCCCCACCGCGAGGTTGTGCTTGCCGTTGGAATGGGTCACGCGCCACTCGTTGTCGATGGCCTGGGCGTGCAGCGCCTGGTTGAGATCACGCACGGTGGCGGTGGAAAGATCGATGGTTTTCATGTGTGCGTTCCTTAAGCTGACGGGCGTTCCCAGATGTACAACGTGGCCGGTGCCGGCTCCCAGATCCGCGCGTTCTCGATGCCCGGCAGGCTCGACAGCGCCTGGTACTCGGAGGCCATGGCGACGTAGTCGTCGGTCTCGGCCAAGATCGCCGGCTTGCACGCAATCGGGTCGCGGATCACCGCAAAGCCGTTGCGCGTGCCGATGGCGAAGGTGAAGAAGCCGTCGAGGTCTTCCAGGGAATGGTCCAGCGCCTCTTTGAGCGAGTCGCCCTGTTGCAGGCGCCAGGTCAGGTAGCCGGCGGCGACTTCGGTGTCGTTGTCGGTTTCGAAGTGGATACCTTCGCGCTTGAGTTCCTGGCGCAGGCGGAAGTGGTTGGACAGCGAGCCGTTGTGCACCAGGCACAGGTCGGCGCCGGTGGAGAACGGGTGGCTGCCTTCCATGGTCACCGCGCTTTCGGTGGCCATGCGGGTGTGGCCGATGATGTGGCTGCCCTGCATGTTTGCCAGGCCGAAGCGTTGGGAAATTTCCTGGGGCAGGCCCATGCCCTTGAGGATCTCGATGCTCTGCCCGGCGCTCATGATGCGCACGCTCGGCGCCAGTTCGGCCAGGGCCAGGCGCACCGGGGTTTCGTCGGCGTGGATCTTCAATACGGCGGCGCTGGCGTTCTGGAACCAGTCCAGGGAACAGCCGAGGCGCCCTTCCAGCTCGCCCATCAAGCCTTTCCAATCGAAGGCTTCGGTGGTGGCTTGCAGGGTCAGCTTGACCCAGCCATCGGCGACTTCATCGCCGTAGATGGCGAAACCGGCGCTGTCCGGGCCACGGTCGGTCATGGCTTGCAGCATGGGTTCAAACAGCTGGCCGAGCTGGGGTTCCAGCTGCGGATTCTTCAGGTACAGGCCTACGATTCCACACATAACAAGTCTCCGTCACACGGTGTCAGAAAAATTCGGTATAGCGCTGGATTTCCCAGTCGCTCACATGGCGGCTGTACTCCACCCACTCCATGCGCTTGAGCTTGATGAACTCGCCCACGATCTGCGGGCCGAGCACTTCGGCGAACAGCGCGTCGGCTTCCAGCGCGTCGCAGGCTTCCTTGAGGGATTGCGGCAGGGTCTTGATGCCGCGCTCGGCGATCTGCTCGAGGCTCAGGCTGTAGAGGTTTTCGTTGCAGACGTGGTCGATTTCCAGCTGGCGATCGATACCGTCCAGGCCTGCGGCGATGATCGCGGCGCTGACCAGGTAGGGGTTGCAGCCGGCATCCGGCAGGCGGAACTCCAGGCGGCCATACGGCACGCGCACCATGGCCGAGCGGTTGTTGGCGCCAAACGCAATAAAGGCCGGGGCCCAGGTGGCGCCGGACAACGAGTTGCCGACCACCAGGCGCTTGTAGGAGTTGACCGTGGGCGCGGCGAACGCACACAGCGCCGGGCCATGGGCGAGCAAGCCGGCGGCGAAGTGATAGGCGAGTTTCGACAGGCCCATGCCGCTCGGGTCGCTGGCGTCATGGAACAGGTTTTTGTTATCAAAGCTGCTGATCGACAGGTGAAAGTGCATGCCGTTGCCGGCGCGCTTCGGGTCGGGTTTGGGCATGAAGGAGCAGATCATGCCCAGGTCATTGGCGATCTCGCCGGCGGCCATGCGGAAGAAGGTGAAACGGTCGGCGGAGGTCAAGGCGTCGCTGTAGGTGTAATTGATCTCGAACTGGCCGTTGGCGTCCTCGTGGTCGATTTGATAGACCTCGAAATCCACCGCCTGCAAGGCTTCGGTCAGGCGCTCGAGGAACACCCGCGAACGCGACAGGCCCTTGTAGTCGTAGCAAGGCTTGTCGAGGTTGTCGCTGGGGTCTACCAGTTGCAGTTTGCCGTGCTCGTCGCGGCGCATCAGGTTGAACTCGGGCTCCAGGCCAGTGTTCAGCGTCCAGCCCTTGTCCTGCAGGCGCTGCACTTGTTGCTGCAGCACGTAGCGGCTGTCGTAGGGATGAGGCTTGCCGTCGACATGCCCGACGCACACCACGCGCCCATAACCTGGCTGCCAGGGTACCGGGGTCAAGGTCGACAGATCGCCGCGCGCCATGAAGTCCGGGCCATGGGGTTCCATGCCCATGCCGCTGATGGCAAAACCGGCAAACCCCGCGCCCTCTTCGGCCACCGTCTTGAGCCCGCAGATGGGCACCGACTTGGTCTTGGCCGCACCGTGTATATCCACAAACTGCGCAAGCACGTATTTGATCCCGTGCTTATCGATGATGCGCTGGGTTTCTGCTGGCAACATTGCGTGTCACTCCTCGCGAAAGGCAAAACCGTGTGGGTGGGCCTAGGCTGTCTTTTTATTCCTAAAAAGAAAGTTAGTTTCCCTGCAGGAATGCAATACCCTTGCCATAATCGCGATCGACACATCGAAGTGGGTGGAGCTGCGCTTTTGTGCTGTATATATGGGAAAATTCTTTTCCCCGCAGGAATACGCACAGCGGGGTGGCCTTCAAGCGCCAGACCTTGCACTTTCCCAGTGCGAAAATAATATTACTGAACGGAAACCGTGCAGGAGCCGATGATCATGTCCACCGAAACCGCCCCGCGCCTCAAGCTCGAGCAATACCTGGGGCTGCAGATCAAACGCCAGCGCCAGGCCCAGGACCTGAAGCTGTCCGACGTGGCGAAGATTGCCGATATCAGCCAGGGCATGTTGAGCAAGATCGAGAACGCCCAGGTCTCCACCAGCCTCGATACCTTGAGCCGCCTGTGCGATGTGCTCGGGCTGCCGCTGTCGAAATTATTCAGCGAATACGACCAGCAGGATGGCAGCGCCTTGCTGGTCAAGGCCGACCAGGGCATGGAAGTGGTGCGCCGGGGGACCGAGAAAGGGCATACCTATCACCTGCTCAACCACACGCGCGGACCGAAGAAGAGCTTCGAGGCGTACATGGTCAGCATGGATGACGCCAGTGAGGAGTTTCCGACCTTTGCCCATCCAGGGACGGAGTTTCTGCATTTGCTGGAGGGGGAGTTGATTTACCGGCATGGCAACCAGCTGTATCGGATGGAGGCCGGGGACAGCTTGACGTTTGAGGGCGAGATTCCCCATGGGCCGGAGGAGTTGGTGCGGGTGCCGATTCGGTTGTTGTCGATCATGAATTATGGGGGGAATAAGGAGTGATCGTGGGCATATCCGTTGTTCAGGTCACGGCCGGCTAAGATCAAACATCGGAGCAAGGTCTACCGGATGTATGCAGATCAACCTGTGGGAGGGGCGGTGCGACGGTTCGACTTGCCCCCGATTGCAGTGGGTCAGCCACAGATGCATCAACTGACACGCCCTCATCGGGGCATGGGTATCTACACAACTTTCAGGCTGAAAAATCTCTTTGGGGTGAGGGAGCTTGGTTCCGTGGCGGCCTTTGGGCCGACCGCTTTTTGGGGTTTGGGTGAGTACATATCCGTTGCTGCGGTAACGGCGGCTTAGGGTTCCGCCCTTACGGCGGGTCACTTTGGAAAAGCCCCAAAGTAACCAAAGGGCTCTTGCCCCACCACTCGGTACCTCGCCTAGGCTCGGTAT
>NZ_CVTH01000058.1:0-550595 GCF_900005955.1 Pseudomonas sp. 8 R 14
TTATTCTGCATAACTCTTTGTTTACCAAGGAGTTTTGCGTTTCGACTGCGCCGGAAGTGGGGCGAATTATAGACTTCCAGGATCTGCCGTCAACCTTCTTTTTCATCTTTCTGTCATATAAGTCAAAAACGCCCAAAAACGCAAAAGCCGGCCCCAAGGGGCCGGCTTTCTGCTTGCTGAGCCTTATAGGCTAGGGAACGCGAATTGCGACGCTTCATGGCTGGCCCGCTGCGGCCAACGCTGGGTGATCGCCTTGCGGCGGGTGTAGAAACGCACCCCATCCGGCCCATAGGCGTGCAAGTCGCCAAACAACGAACGCTTCCAGCCACCAAAGCTGTGATACGCCACCGGTACTGGCAATGGAACATTCACACCGACCATACCCACTTCAATTTCGTCACAGAACAGACGCGCCGCTTCCCCGTCACGGGTGAAGATGCACGTACCGTTGCCATACTCGTGATCGTTGATCAGTTGCATCGCCGCTTCCAGGCTGCTCACCCGGACCACGCACAATACCGGCCCGAAGATCTCTTCCTTATAGATGCGCATCTCAGGCGTCACACGGTCAAACAGACTGCCCCCCAGGAAGAAGCCGTCTTCATTCCCGGCAATACTCAGTCCACGACCATCAACCACCAACTCCGCACCAGACGCAACACCGTCCTCTATATAGCCGCTGACCTTATCCCGCGCCTGGCCCGTCACCAGTGGCCCCATATCCAGCCCACAGGTAGTGCCCGCACCGATCTTCAGCGCCTTGATCTGCGGCACCAGCTTGGCGATCAACGCATCCGCCACCTGGTCACCGACACACACCGCCACCGAGATCGCCATGCAGCGTTCGCCGCAGGAACCATAGGCCGCGCCCATCAAAGCACTGACCGCGTTATCCAGGTCAGCATCCGGCATCAGCACCGCATGGTTCTTCGCCCCACCGAGCGCCTGTACGCGCTTACCGCGCTTGGTCGCTTCGGAATAGATGTACTCGGCAATCGGCGTCGACCCCACAAAACTCAACGCCTTGACTTCCGGCGCCTCGATCAACGCATCCACCGCGCCCTTGTCGCCATGTACAACACTGAGCACACCTTTGGGAAGACCGGCTTCCTGCAGCAGTTGCGCGATCAACAACGTCGAACTCGGATCACGCTCCGAAGGCTTGAGGATGAAGCAGTTACCGCAAACAATCGCCAGCGGATACATCCACAGCGGCACCATCGCCGGGAAGTTGAACGGGGTAATACCCGCCACCACACCCAACGGCTGGAAATCAGACCAGGCATCGATATTCGGCCCAACATTACGGCTGTACTCGCCCTTGAGAATCTCCGGCGCCGAACACGCGTACTCCACGTTCTCGATCCCGCGCTTGAGTTCGCCTGCGGCATCTTCCAGCGTCTTGCCATGCTCCTCACTGATCAGCTGCGAGATGCGCGCTTCGTTCTGCTCCAGCAATTGCTTGAACCGGAACATGACCTGGGCGCGCTTGGCTGCCGGTGTGTTACGCCAAGCCGGAAAGGCCGCCTTGGCCGAGTCGATAGCACGTTGAATGGTTTCGCGGCTGGCCAGTGGCACCTGGTGAATCACCAGGCCGGTGGACGGGTTATACACATCGGCAGTACGGCCGGATTCACTGACCAACTCCCCGTTGATCAAATGCTGGATAAGGCTCATGCAGGGCTCCTGAAAAGTTGTTCTATATAGAAGGAGAAATCAGTCGATCTTGCTCAGCACTTCGCCGACCGCATCGAACAGACGATCCAGGTCCTGCGGTTTGCTGTTGAAGGTTGGCCCGAACTGCAGAGTGTCACCACCAAAGCGCACATAGAAGCCGGCTTTCCACAGAGCCATGCCGGCCTCGAATGGACGCACGATGGCATCACCGTCACGCGGCGCAATCTGAATCGCACCGGCCAGGCCGTAGTTACGGATGTCGATCACGTTCTTGCTGCCCTTCAGGCCGTGCAGCGCATTCTCAAAGTGCGGGGCGACTTCGGCCACGCTCTGCACCAGGTTTTCCTTCTGCAGCAGGTCCAACGCCGCCAGGCCGGCCGCGCAGGCAACCGGGTGCGCCGAGTAGGTGTAGCCGTGGGGGAATTCCACAGCGTACTCAGGCGTCGCCTGGTTCATGAAGGTCTGATAGATCTCGCTGCTGGCAATCACCGCGCCCATGGGGATCGCGCCGTTGGTGACTTGCTTGGCGATGCACATCAGGTCCGGGGTCACGCCAAAGCTGTCAGCGCCAAACATCGAACCGGTACGACCAAAGCCCGTGATCACTTCGTCGAATACCAACAGAATGTTGTGCTGGTCGCAGATCTCACGCAGGCGCTTGAGGTAACCCTGTGGCGGCACCAGCACGCCAGCGGAGCCGGCCATTGGCTCGACAAACACCGCGGCAATGTTCGACGCGTCGTGCAGTTCGATCAGTTTGAGCAACTCATCGGCCAAGGCGATACCGCCCTGCTCCGGCATGCCCCGGGAGAACGCATTGCTCGCCAGCAGGGTATGCGGAAGATGATCAACATCCATCATCGCCTGACCAAACATCTTGCGGTTGCCGTTGACGCCGCCCAGGCTGGTACCGGCGATGTTCACACCGTGATAACCACGGGCGCGACCGATCATCTTGGTCTTGGTGGCCTGGCCCTTCAGACGCCAGTAGGCACGCACCATCTTCACCGCGGTATCGGCGCACTCGGAACCGGAGTCGGTGAAGAACACGTGATTCAGGTTGCCTGGGGTCAAATCGGTAATTTTTTCCGCCAGCTGGAAGGACAGTGGATGGCCGTACTGGAAGCCTGGGGAGTAGTCCAGCGTGCCCAGTTGCTTGGCGACCGCCTCCTGGATTTCCTTGCGCGTATGCCCGGCGCCACAGGTCCACAGGCCCGACAACGAGTCGTACACCTTGCGCCCCTTGTCATCGGTCAACCAGCTGCCTTCGGCGGCCACGATCAGGCGCGGGTCACGCTGAAAGTTACGGTTGGCGGTGTAAGGCATCCAGTGAGCGTCCAACTTCAATTGGCTGGCCAGGGACGATGGGGCGTTTTCGGGCATGTTCATCAGCAAAACCTCGCAGGGCAAAAGGCAGCGTCGGGATTGAAAAAGCGTTGTTGCAGCTAAATTGCCACGGGGATAAAGTCGGTGAAATCCAACTCTTCTAACCTTCAGTCAGGCCTTCACTAAACTATGAGCAGCCGTCGACCCGACCCCCTGGCCCAAGTCAGCGACTTCGATATTCGTCTGTTGCGCATCTTTCGCAGCGTCGTGGAGTGCGGCGGCTTCTCGGCAGCGGAAACCGTGCTCGGCATCGGCCGTTCCGCCATCAGCCAGCAAATGAGTGATCTTGAGCAGCGGCTCGGATTAAGGCTTTGCCAACGCGGCCGTGCCGGTTTCTCGCTGACCGAAGAAGGCCGCGAGGTCTACCAATCGGCCCTGCAACTATTAAGCGCCCTGGAAAGTTTCCGCACAGAGGTGAACGGCCTGCACCAGCATTTGCGCGGCGAGTTGATCATCGGCCTCACCGACAACCTGGTGACCCTGCCCCACATGCGCATCACCCACGCCCTGGCACAGTTGAAGGAACGTGGACCGGACGTACAGATCCAGATCCGCATGATCGCCCCCAACGAAGTCGAACAAGGCGTACTCGACGGCCGCCTGCATGTCGGTGTGGTGCCCCAGGCCAGCGCCCTGTCCGGCCTGGAGTACCAGGCGCTGTACAGCGAACGCTCACTGCTTTACTGCGCGGTTGGCCACCCCCTGTTTTATGCCGACGACAAGCAACTGGGCGACGAGCGCATCGACGCCCAGGACGCCATCGCCCCCACCTTCCGCCTGCCCGCCGAGATCCAGGCCCACTACCAGGCGCTCAACTGCACCGCCAGCGCCTCGGACCGCGAAGGCATGGCATTCCTGATTCTCACCGGTCGCTACATCGGTTACCTGCCCGACCACTACGCCAGCCTATGGGTACAACAAGGCCGACTGCGCGCGCTGAAACCGGCTACGCGCTTTTACGATTTAAGCCTCGCATCGGTCACGCGCAAAGGCCGTCGCCCTCATTTGGTGCTGGAAAGCTTCCTGGAAAGCCTGGCAGCAACGCGCTAACTGGGGCTTCGCGCAAAAAGCTGAGCACCTGGACAGCTTTTTGCAAGGACACAGGGACCTAGAACCGTCCGCCTCGAGTTTGCTTGCCATGCCACCAGAATCCTCCAGCCCCAGCGACCTGATCTACGGTCTCAATGACCGCCCCAAACCCGCCCCTGCATTGCTGGCCGCACTGCAACATGTGCTGGCCGCCTTTGTCGGCATCATCACGCCACCGCTGATCATCGGCTCCACATTGGGCCTGACCGCACACTTGCCCTACCTGATCAGCATGGCGTTGATGGTGTCCGGTGTCGGCACATTTATTCAAGCGCGCAGGCCATTCGGGATCGGCGCCGGAATGATCTGCCTGCAAGGCACCAGCTTTGCGTTTCTCGGCGCGGTGCTGTCGGCCGGGTTTCTGGTCAAGCAACGCGGCGGCAGCCCGGAAGACATCATGGCAATGATCTTCGGCGTGTGCTTTTTCGGCGCTGCCGTGCAGATCATTCTCAGCCGCTTTATTGGTCAACTGCGCCGAGTGATCACCCCGCTGGTGACCGGGATTGTCATTACCCTGATCGGCATCAGCCTGATCAAGGTCGGTATCACCGACCTGGGCGGCGGTTTCAACGCACCGGACTTCGGCGCACCGGCCAATCTTGCGTTGGGCCTGTTCGTGGTGCTGACCATCATCTTGCTCAACCGCTCCAACACACCCTGGGTGCGCCTCTCGGCGATCATCATCGGCCTGGCCCTCGGCAGCCTCGCCGCCTGGTTCAGCGGCAAGCTGGTGCCCCAGGCCCTGGGCGACTTGCCTTTGGTCAGCCTGCCGATCCCGTTTCGATTCGGCTTCAACTTCGACTGGAGCGCCTTCCTGCCGATCGCGCTGATTTATCTGATCAGCAGCATCGAAACCGTCGGCGACCTCACCGCCAACTGCATGATCGCGCGCCAGCCCATCAGCGGCCCTTCTTATATAAGCCGGCTCAAAGGCGGCGTCCTCGGCGATGGCGTCAGTTGCATGATCGCCGCCACGTTCAGCGCCTTCCCCAACACCACTTTTGCCCAGAACAACGGCGTGATCCAACTGACCGGCGTGGCCAGCCGCTACGTCGGCCTGTACATCGGCGTGGTGCTGTTCTGCCTGGGTTTGTTCCCGCTGATCGGTGCCGTGCTGCAACAAATCCCCAAGCCCGTATTGGGCGGCGCAACCCTGGTGATGTTCGGCAGTGTGGCTGCCGCCGGCGTACGCATCCTCGCCCAGGCACCACTGGACCGTCGCAGCATGCTGATCATCGCCACCTCGTTCGGCGTCGGCCTGGGCATCGCCGCCCAACCGAACCTGCTGCACCTGATGCCAACCCTGGTGCAGAACCTGTTCGACTCAGCCATCACCAGCGGCGGCCTGACCGCCATCGTGTTGTGCCTGTTACTGCCGGAATCCAAGGTGCCCGCTCCTGACGCAAACCACGCGCAGGAAAGCGACACCCTGGAACCGCTTTGACGGTTTTATTGCATCGGGACTTGTCTGAGGCTTGAGGGTGGGTTATCTGTGCACACGTCGTCTCTATCGATCAGCACGGAAACCTCCATGAGCCTCGAAGTTCCTGCCCACAGCAACCACGCCGGTAAGCCCGCCAGCCGCATTCGGCAAAAGAACGAACAAGCGATTCTCCAGGCTGCTGAAGATGAGTTCGCGCGCCATGGCTACAAGGGCACCAGCATGAACACCATTGCTGCCAGCGCCGGGCTGCCCAAGGCCAACTTGCACTACTACTTCACTAACAAGCTGGGCCTGTATATCGCAGTGCTCAGCAATATCCTCGAACTGTGGGACAGCACCTTCAACACGCTGACCGCCGAGGACGACCCGGCCGTGGCCCTCTCCCGCTATATCCGCACCAAGATGGAGTTTTCGCGGCGCCAGCCCCAGGCCTCGCGGATCTTCGCCATGGAAATCATCAGCGGCGGCGAATGCCTGACCGAATACTTCAGCCAGGACTATCGCGCCTGGTTCAGTGGTCGGGCGGCGGTGTTCCAGGCCTGGATCGACGCCGGCAAGATGGACCCCATCGACCCCGTGCACCTGATCTTCCTGTTGTGGGGCAGCACTCAGCACTATGCCGACTTCGCCACCCAGATCTGCCGCGTCACCGGTCGCACCAAGCTGACCAAGCAGGATATGGAAGACGCCGGCACCAACCTGATCCACATCATTCTCAAGGGCTGCGGCATCAAGCCGGCCCTCTAGACGAAGCCACTTATGTCTTTCACGCTCACCGGCCTTTGCGAGTTCCGCGAAGAAATTCGCAAAAGCCGCTTCATCACCCTGGCCGCACCGATCACCAGCCCGCAAGAAGCCCAGGCATTTTTCGAGCAGCACAGCGACCTTAACGCCACGCACAACTGCTGGGCCTGGAAGCTGGCCGCTCAATACCGCAGCAGTGACGACGGCGAACCCGGCGGCACCGCAGGACGGCCCATCCTGGCGGCCATCGAGGCCCAAGGCTTCGATCAGGTCGCGGTGCTGGTGATTCGCTGGTATGGCGGCATACAACTCGGTACCGGCGGCCTGGCCCGCGCCTATGGCGGCGGTGCGAACAAGTGCCTGCAAAATGCCGAGCGCATCGAACTGATCAGCCGCGTGCCGCTGAGTTGCGCCTGCGGATTCTCCGAGCTGAACCTGGTCAAATTGCGCGTCGCCGAGTTGGGCGGGCTGGTGCTGGAGGAAACCTTCACCGCCAATGGCGTGGAGTTACAACTGGCCCTGGGCGATGCCCACATCGACACCCTGCAAACCCAGCTCGCCGACCTGAGCCGTGGGCGCATCCTGCTGCAACGCTGAAACTGCTAATGTTGTCCGCTGAACACCCTGAACCGCGACTCTAAAGGAAGCCTTCATGCCTACGCCAAAAACCGCACTGATCATCGGCGCCTCACGCGGGCTGGGCCTCGGCCTGGTCAAGCAATTGCTCCAGGACGGCTGGGACGTGACCGCCACCGTGCGTGACCCGAACAAGGCCGATGCCCTGAAAGCCGTGGGCCCGGTGCAGATCGAGAAACTCGACATGGACGATCAGCAAGCCGTGATCGCCCTGAACCAACGCCTCAAGGACCGCACCTTCGACCTGTTGTTCGTCAACGCAGGCGTCAAGGGCCCCGCCAATCAAGAACCTGGCCATGCCACCCTGGCGGAAGTCGGCCAGCTGTTCTTCACCAACGCCGTGGCGCCGATCAACCTGGCCCAGCGCTTCGTCGGGCAGATCCGCAAGGACAGCGGCGTGCTGGCGTTCATGAGTTCAGTGCTGGGCAGCGTGACCATCCCCGACGGCTCGGACCTGGCGCTGTACAAGGCCAGCAAGGCCGCACTCAACTCCATGACCAACAGCTTCATTACCCAACTGGGCGGTCACAAACTCACCGTGCTGTCGCTGCACCCTGGCTGGGTGAAGACCGACATGGGCGGCGAAAACGCGCACATCGATGTCGACACCAGCGTGCGCGGCCTGGTAGACCAAGTGAACGCCTACACCGGCAAGGGCGGCCATCACTTCGTGGACTACAAAGGCGACACCATCGCCTGGTAAGCCGCACAGGGTCGTTATCGAGCGATTGCCGTCGATAACGATCCGCGCGTAGACTGCCCACCTCGCCCTCACCGGCGACCCTGGATCAGCAGACAGGGCATCACTGAGCTGGCAAACCTGAACCCATCATTCAGAGGAGCCGGCCAATGCCTGCGACCCGTATCTGGTTAAAAACCCCCCTCGCGATTTTCACCGCCAACGGCCTCGACGCCCGTGGCGGCCTGGTGCTGCAAGACGGTGTGATCGCCGAAGTGCTGGCACAGGGTCAGGAACCCGCACAGCCCTGCGCCCAAGTGTTCGATGCGCGTGAGCATGTGGTCCTGCCCGGGCTGATCAACACCCACCATCACTTCTATCAAACCCTGACCCGCGCCTGGGCGCCGGTGGTCAATCAGCCCTTGTTTCCCTGGTTGAAAACCCTGTACCCGGTCTGGGCACGACTGACTCCGGAAAAACTCGCCCTGGCATCGAAGGTGGCGCTCGCGGAGTTGCTGCTCTCGGGCTGCACCACGGCGGCAGACCACCACTATCTGTTCCCCGACGGCCTGGAAAACGCCATCGATGTGCAAGTCGACAGCGTGCGCGAATTGGGCATGCGCGCCATGCTCACCCGCGGTTCCATGAGCCTGGGTGAAGCCGACGGCGGCCTGCCACCGCAACAGACTGTGCAACAGGGCCAGGTCATCCTTGACGACAGCCAGCGCCTGATCCGCGAATATCATCAGCGCGGCGACGGCGCGTACATCCAGATTGCCCTGGCGCCCTGCTCACCGTTTTCCGTCACCCCGCAAATCATGCAAGCCAGCGCCGAACTGGCCAACAGCCTGGATGTGCGCCTGCACACCCACCTGGCCGAAACCCTCGACGAAGAAGATTTCTGCCTGCAGCGCTTCGGACTGCGCACGGTGGATTACCTGGACAGCGTCGGCTGGCTCGGCCCGCGTACCTGGCTGGCCCATGGCATTCACTTCAACCCGGATGAAATTGCGCGCCTGGGCGCCGCCGGTACGGGCATCTGTCATTGCCCAAGCTCAAATATGCGCCTGGCCTCCGGCATCTGCCCGACCCTGGACCTGATGGCTGCCGGCGCGCCCATCGGCCTGGGTGTGGACGGTTCTGCCTCCAACGATGCGTCGAACATGATCCTCGAAACCCGTCAGGCCCTGTACATCCAGCGCCTGCGTTACGGTGCCGAAAAGATCACCCCTGAAGGCGTGCTGGGTTGGGCGACCAAGGGGTCGGCGCAGCTACTGGGGCGTACGGACATTGGTGAATTGGCCGTAGGCAAACAGGCCGACCTGGCGCTGTTCAAACTGGATGAACTGCGTTTCTCCGGCAGCCATGATCCGATCTCCGCACTGCTGCTGTGCGGCGCGGATCGGGCGGACCGGGTGATGATCGGCGGCAAATGGCGGGTTATCGACGGACAGGTGGAAGGCCTGGACCTGAAAGGCTTGATCGCCGATCACAGCCAGGCGGCACGTAACCTGATCCATCCCCTGTAGGAGCGAGGGGGACGCCTAGTTCTTGCTCGTGAAAAACGTCAACGATAACGCGGGTTTTCTGGTTTAACGCGGCGCTCTCAGGTTCTTCGCGAGCAAGCTCGCTCCTACAGGCCCAACAGCGACAACATGATAAAGGTCGCAAACAACACAAAATGGGTCATCCCTTCGATGGCATTGGTTTCGCCATCGTTGAGGTTGATCGCACTGACGATCAGCGTGATCAACACCATCACCGTTTGCACCGGCGTCATCGCCATCTGGAACGGCTGGCCGGTATAGAGCGCCATGGCTTCCATCACCGGCACCGTCAGGATCACCGTCGACAACGACGCACCCAGCGCGATGTTCACCACCGACTGCATGCGGTTGGCCAGCGCAGCGCGCAAGGCCGTCAGAATCTCCGGTGCCGCCGAAATAGCCGCCACCACAATCGCCGTGATCACCGGCGGTGCACCCGTACCTTCCAGGCCCAGGTCGAGGGTCTTGGACATCACCTCGGCCAGCGCGCCAATCACAATTACGCCAAACACCAGGGTACCGATGGAGAACGCCAGGTTCACCGGCGGCGACTCTTGTTCCTCCGGCAGCTTCTTGCGACGCTTTTCCGGGTAGCTGTAGCTGAAGAAATAACTGTGGGGCCCTACCTGCATGCGCAGGAACAAGGTGTAGAGCACCACCATCGCGCCGATGGTGAAGGCCGAGTAAATTTTCCAGTCGGCTTCTGGGATAAATTCCGGCACCACCATCGACACGCCCATGGCGGTCAGGATCATTACGCTGTAGGTCCGCGCCGAATCATCATTGTAGGACTGTTCGCCATGCTTGATGCCGCCCATCAACGCTGCCAAACCGAGGATGCCGTTGATATCGAGCATCACCGCCGAATAGATGGTGTCGCGCACCAGAGTGGGTGACGGCTCATTGCTCATCATGATCGCCAGGATCACCACCTCCACCAGCACTGCGGCAAGGGTCAGGATCATGGTGCCGTAGGGATCGCCGACTTTTTCTGCCAGTTGCTCGGCGTGGTGGGCCACGCGCATCGACGCCACGACGATAAAACCGATCAACACCACGCCGGCCAACAGTGCCACCATTTGCCCGCTGTGCAGCATCCAGTGCTCCAGCGGGTAGGCGGCGATGGCGGCAATCAGCGCCAGCAGCATGAATTTTTCTTGCTTGAGGGATGTGAGCATTCCGGGCCTTTTAGTACGGCAAATCAGTCATTGATGGGGTACAGACTGCGCCAAGCCGCTAACGTTTCGTTACACCTTAGTTCACACAGCCCTTGCGTGAATAAATCGAATACTCTCCTGCTGGTCAGGTTTTGCCGATTATTTAAGCCACGGCCTGTAGAATGCCGCCATTGCACCTGATGAGAATTTAGAAAATGTACGATTGGCTCAACGCCCTGCCCAAGGCTGAATTGCACCTGCACCTGGAGGGCTCGCTGGAGCCTGAGCTGCTGTTCGCCCTGGCCGAGCGCAACAAGATCGCGCTGCCGTGGAACGACGTCGAAACCCTGCGCAAGGCCTATGCCTTCAACAACCTGCAAGAGTTTCTCGACCTGTATTACAAGGGCGCCGATGTGCTGCGCACCTCCCAGGATTTCTACGACCTCACCTGGGCTTACCTGCTGCGCTGCAAAGCCCAGAACGTGATCCACACCGAGCCCTTCTTCGACCCCCAAACCCACACCGACCGTGGCGTACCGTTCGAAGTGGTGCTCAACGGCATCGCCGCTGCGCTCAAAGATGGCGAACAGCAACTGGGCATCACCAGCGGTTTGATCCTCAGTTTCCTGCGCCACCTGAGCGAAGCCGAAGCCGAGAAAACCCTCGACCAGGCACTGCCGTTCCGTGACGCGTTCGTGGCCGTGGGCCTGGACAGTTCAGAAATGGGTCACCCGCCGAGCAAGTTCCAGCGTGTGTTCGACCGTGCCCGTCAAGAAGGCTTCCTCACCGTCGCCCACGCCGGCGAAGAAGGCCCGCCCGAGTACATCTGGGAAGCCATCGACCTGCTGAAAATCCAGCGTATCGACCATGGCGTACGTGCCATCGAAGACGAGCGCCTGATGCAGCGCATCATCGATGAGCAGATCCCGTTGACCGTCTGCCCGCTGTCCAACACCAAGCTCTGTGTGTTCGACGACATGGCCCAGCACAACATCCTCGACATGCTCGAGCGTGGCGTGAAGGTCACGGTGAACTCCGATGACCCGGCGTACTTCGGCGGCTATGTCACCGAGAACTTCCACGCGCTGTACACCTCGCTGGGCATGACCCAGGACCAGGCCAAACGCCTGGCGCAGAACAGCCTGGATGCGCGCCTGGTAAAACCCTGACCGGACGCAAAGCCATCATCGCCAGGTCCATGGAATCAAAAAGGCCAGGGCGATGATGGCAAACCCTCAAGGCTAAGATTGTTCGGACATGGCCAATCGGGCGATTTCTGCCAGCCCGTTGTCGTTGAGCTGCACCGCCTGGGACTCATTGACCAGGCTGATCCAGTTCGATTGCAGGAACAACTGCAACAGCCCCGCACCCAGCGCGCCGCCCAGGTGCGGTTGCCGCTGGCTCCAATCGAAGCAGTCGCACACCAGTGGCGACGCCAGCGCCTGGGTGTAAATACCCAGGCCCGCCAGGTGCTGTGCGCCCTTGATCGTCACCTCAATGCGTTGCTCATGACGCTCGATCCACCCCGCCACCAACATCCGCTCACGCAGCTGCGCCGCCACTTCGCCGCCGAGGTGGCCCTGGCACAGCCGTGCATGTCGCAACAATGGCGGCGCCACCAACACCGGCGGTGAAGCATGCGGCGCACTACGTGCAGCGCTGGCCAGGGTCGTACTGGCCAAGGCATCGATGGCGACGCTGACATCGGCCGCCGCCACGCGGAACAGTCGCTTGCCACGCCGGCCCTCGGTACGCAGCAAGCCACTCCCCGTCAGCCGTGCCAGATGCGCATTCGCCGAGGCCGGTGACAGCCCGGCAAGCAGCGCCAATTCCTCCGAGGACTTGGCCGAGCCGTCCATCAGGGACCAGAGCATGGCGGTGCGTTTGGGTTCGGCGAGCAAGCTGGCGATCTGACTGATGCATGGTGCCTGTTCCATCGATTCACTCCCTGTCGAATTATTTTTCTGCTGTGGTGGGCGCCAAAGTATAGGTGCGTAAACCAGCGGTTCCGCGGCGTCTGACAGCATGAATAGGGACATGAGCTGAGTGAAATTTCCTTGTGTGATGGAGGCTAATACGTCGTACCCAATCGCTCCGGCAATTGAGCGGTCAATGTCGCACAGCGCGACACGAGCATTTCCCGCAGCAGGTTGATGGGTTTGCTCAACTGGGCCCGATGGGCGCACAACAAATTGAGCGGTGTGCGCTCGCCACGCAATTCAGGCAAGACCAGGCGCAAGCGCCCGGCCAGTACATCGGTGCTCACATCCAGCCAGGATTTGTAGGCAATGCCCACGCCCGCCACCGCCCAGCGGCGCACCACATCGGCATCGTCGCTGAAGCGATCACCACCGACCGTGAGGCTGACTTCGCGTTTGCCATCGTGGAAGCTCCAGTGGTCATGCACTCGGCTGCCAAGCATGTAAAGCAAGCAATTGTGCTGGGCCAATTGCTCCAGCTGTCGCGGCTCGCCATAACGCGCGAGATAGCTGGGGGCTGCGCACAACACGCGAACGTTGTGCGGCGCGACGGGCAGGGCAACCAGGCTGGAGTCTTCGGGCTCGCCATAGCGCAGGGCAATGTCCACCGGCTGGCGGAACAGGTCGGCAATCCGATCGCCCAGCAGCAGGCGCACGGTGAGTTGCGGGTACTCGTGCTGAAATTCGTCCAGCCAGGGCAGTAGTTGGTTGCGGCCGAAATCCGAGGGGGCCGAGAGTTGCAACACCCCACTGACATGGTCCTGGCCACTGGCCAACAATCGCCGTCCTTCGTCCAGGGCGCTCAACGCAGTCCGGGCATATTCCAGGAAGCCTTCACCTTCGGCGGTCAGGCGCAGGCTGCGGGTGGAGCGCGCCAGCAAACGCGTGCCCAGTTGCTGTTCGATACGCTTGAGCGCCGCGCTGGCCACGGCGGGCGAAAGGTCCATCACCCGCGCCGCCGCCGACAAACTGCCCAGGTCCGCGGCGCGTACAAACAACTGCAAATCATCAAAACGCAGCATTCAACCACCCATTATCAAAATATTATTGAAACAGAGTGCTGTTTTAGCCGCTTTTATCTTGCAGGGAAATGGCCAATCATCTGCCCATCCCGTTATCACGTGTATGGAGTTGAATATGTCCACAGCCTTTAACGTCATCGCCACGCTGATCGCCAAACCTGGCCAACAGGCCACCCTGGAGCCGCTGCTGCGCGACCTGCTGGAACCCACCCGTCTTGAAGCCGGCTGCGAGCAATACGACCTGCACCAGGACCTGCAACACCCTGAGACCTTCTACATGCTCGAACGCTGGAGCGATGACGCCGCACTGGCCGACCACGACCAGAGTGCGCATATCCAACATTTTCGCGCCAAAGCCGCTGATGTCATCGAACACTTCGAACTCAAGCGCCTGAAGTTTCTCGCCTGATCACCGCCTTTTTCCGGAGCCCCCATGAAAGCCATTGCCTACTACGCATCACTGCCGATCAACGATGAAAAATCCCTGCAAGACATCCAGCTGCCGGAGCCCGTCGCCGGCCCCCGTGACCTGCTGGTAGAAGTCAAAGCCATCTCGGTCAACCCGGTGGACACCAAGGTGCGCCAGAACGTCGCCCCTGAGAACGGCGCGGCCAAAGTGCTGGGCTGGGACGTGGCCGGTGTGGTCAAGGCCGTCGGCAGTGAAGTGAGCCTGTTCAAAGTCGGCGACAAGGTGTTCTACGCCGGTTCCCTGGTCCGCCCGGGCGCTAACAGCGAACTGCACACCGTCGATGAGCGCATCGTCGGCCATATGCCCAAGAGCCTGGGCTTTGCCGAAGCCGCCGCGCTGCCGCTGACCGCCATCACCGCCTGGGAGCTGCTATTCGAACGCCTGCAAGTGCGTGAAGGTAAAGAGGCGCAAGGCCAGAGCCTGCTCATCGTCGGTGCCGCCGGTGGTGTGGGTTCGATCCTGACCCAACTGGCCAGCCAGCTCACCGCCTTGACGGTGATCGGCACCGCGTCGCGCCCGGAAACCCAGGAATGGACCAAGGCACTCGGCGCCGACCTGGTGATCGACCACAGCCAACCGCTGAGCGAAGCGCTGAAACAAGCCGGCCACCCGCAGGTGACCCACGTCGCCAGCCTGACCCAGACCGAGCATCACCTGGACCAACTGGTCGAAGCGCTGCAACCCCAAGGCAAGCTGGCGCTGATCGACGACCCCAAGGCGCTGGACGTGAGCAGACTCAAGCGCAAGAGCCTGTCGCTGCATTGGGAGTTCATGTACACGCGCTCGATGTTCGAGACCCCGGACATGATCGAGCAGCACAACCTGCTTAATCGCGTGGCCGAACTGATCGACGCCGGCACCTTGAAAACGACGGTGGGCGAGCACTTCGGCGTGATCAATGCGGCGAACCTGCGCCGTGCCCATGCCCTGCTGGAAAGCGGCAAGGCCAAGGGCAAGATCGTGCTGGAAGGGTTCTGAAGATAACGTCTGTCAGTGTCGTCCGTTATTCGTGTAAGTGAGGGACGACACCGCTAGTCAGAGAGTTGATCTTTGTCATATTTGTGAGCGTATTCGGGTTTATATTGGCCGCCTTTGCCACGATTCTTTTACGTGAGGAAGTCAGCAATGAAAATCCTGATAAAAGCGTTAGCAAAATCCCCAGGCAATAAATGGCAGGTTCGTCTCGACGGCGACGCGTTCACCTTCCGCAGCGAGGCCGAGGCCCGCGCCTTCGCCGATACCCTGCAAGCCCGCATCCAGGCTCCCCACCGCTTCCCGCTCAGCCAGCAACGCTCCGCCGCTGGCTGACCTGCATTTCAGCCCTGCGCCTGCGCGGCCCTTGCCCGTTGCAGGCGCTGGGTCGACATCGCAATCGTCACCGCCAACACCCCGCACAAGCTGATGACCATCGCCATCGGCATCGCCGTGCCGTCGTGCAGCACGCCCACCAACGAAGCAGCCCCTGCCGCCACACCAAACTGAATGCAACCGAGCAAGGCCGACGCGCTGCCGGCCCGGGCGCCCTGCCCGCTCATGGCACAGGCCGAGGTGTTGGGCAAGATGCAGCCCAGGCTGGCGATACAGATGAACAGCGGTACCAGCAACGGCCATAACGCTTCGGTGCGCAAGGCCGCGATGCCCAACAGTGACAGCGCCGCCAGCAGATAGACCCACACCGTGCGCGACAGCAGAAACGCCGGGCCACGCTTGGCCAGCAGCCGCGCGTTAACCTGTGCAACCAGGATGAACCCCGCGGCGTTGGAACCGAACAGCCAGCCGTAATGCTCGGCGGGCACGCCATAGAGTTTGATAAATACGAACGGGGAGCCGGCGATGTAGGCAAACATCCCGGCAATCGAAATGCCCCCGGTCAGGGCGTAACCGAGGTAGACCCGGTCTGACAACAGCGCGCCATAGCGGCGCAGCGATCCGGACAAGGGTTGACGCGGCTGATGGGCCGGAAAGGTTTCCGGCAAACCGACCGCCACGGCGATCGCCGCCATCACGCTGAAGATCGACAGTGCGAGGAAAATCGACTGCCAGCCCCACAACCCGACCATCACACCACCCGCCAATGGCGCAAGGATCGGCGCCAGGCCGGTCACCAGCATCAGTTGCGAATACACCTTGGCCGAGCCCACCGCATCACATTTGTCACTGACCACGGCGCGGGAAATCACCATGCCCGCGCAACCGCCGAGGGCCTGCACGAAACGTGCGCCAATCAGCCATTCCAGGGACGGCGCGTACGCGCAGGCAAAGGACGCCAGGGTAAACAGGGTTACGCCGCTGAGCAGCGGGCCGCGTCGACCAAAGCGGTCTGCCAGTGGGCCGTAGATCAGTTGGCCGATGGCCAGGCCGGCGAAATACACCGCCAGGGTCAACTGGATATGTTTTTCGTCGGTCCCGAAGGCCGTCGCCATGGCAGGAAAGCCAGGCAGGTAGAAATCGATCGCCAGCGGCGCGAAGGCGCTCAAGGCGCCCAGAATCAGGATTATGCGGAGGTTCATCAGGCACCCAAGTGTGTCGGCAGCCCGACAGTTTAGCCGCGCTTGGGTGCATTGAATACGATAGCTCGCTAACTATTTGAATGGGTCAGGCGAGCTTGGCGCTGTAGCCCTCTTCGCTGATCAGGCTGATCACTTCCTCGGCAGACAGGCGGCTTTCGACGCCCACCTCTTTCGCCGCCAGGTCGACCTTCACGCTGGCCGCCGGATCCTGGCTCTGCACCGCCTGGGTCACGGCCCGAACGCAGTGGCCGCAGGTCATTCCTTCAACGCTGAATATTTGCATGACATGACTCCTTTGATGAGGTTGAACCCAGTCTTGACCTTGCCACGATGGCAAGGTCAAGTTCTGAAACTTTCGGCCGGGCTGGTATTACACCGCGGCGTCGGCCAAGCTTCACCCATCTTCGATTCAAACCACGGAGCATTCGCTATGCGCTGGTCGTTTTTTGGCCTTGTCGGCCTGATGAGCTTGTCTGCCGCTGCGCCCCAGGCCCTCGCCGCAGAAGACTATGCGGTGCTGATCATTTCCCGCGAACGCCTGGAAGTACCGACCAATTGCGAGATCGGCCTGTACATCCAGGACCAGTTGGCCGGGCGCCTGTTCCAGGAACAGTCCACCTCGTTCAACCTGCCCGCCGGCAATGTGTCGCTGCGCCTGAAACTGCTGCCGGGCCAGTCACCGGGTTGCTTGCCGGGCCTGCTCGCGCCGCCGGCGCAGAACATCACGCTCAAGGCCGGTGACGTACGCAAGTTGCGCATTGCCCAGGGCCCGGAAGGCATGTACCTCAAGCCTGCCGCACTGGAATACTGAAGACGCTTGACCTTCCCCACAGGTCAAGGTTGATCCTAGGGGCAACTTCTCTGGAGGACTGCCCCATGAATGGATCCACCACCTTTGACCTGCCCATCGGCGGCATGACCTGCGCCAGTTGCGCCGGGCGTGTCGAGCGCGCGCTGGGCAAAGTCCCGGGGGTGCAAAGCGTCAGCGTCAACCTGGCCAACGAGCGCGCCCACGTCGAAGTGCTGGGCCAGATCGACCCGGCCGTGCTGATCGCCGCCGTCGACAAAGCCGGCTACACCGCCAGCCTGCCGCAAAGCGAAACCAGGACCGAGGCCGATCAGGCCCAACGCCTGCACCGCGAGCGCTGGTCGCTGCTGCTGGCGATTGTGCTGGCATTGCCCCTGGTGCTGCCGATGCTGGTGCAACCCTTCGGCCTGCACTGGATGCTGCCGGCCTGGGTGCAGTTCCTCCTGGCGACCCCGGTGCAATTCATCTTCGGTGCACGCTTCTATATCGCAGCCTGGAAGGCCGTGCGGGCCGGCGCCGGCAATATGGACCTGCTGGTGGCCATCGGCACCAGCGCCGGTTACGGCCTGAGCCTCTATGAATGGCTGACCGCCCCCTCGGGCACCATGCCCCATCTGTACTTCGAAGCGTCGGCCGTGGTGATCGCCCTGGTGCTGCTCGGTAAATACCTGGAGAGCCGCGCCAAACGCCAGACCGCCAGCGCCATCCGCGCCCTGGAAGCCCTGCGCCCTGAACGCGCCATGCGTATACAGGCTGGCCGCGAGGAGGATGTGGCCATCAGCGCGCTCAAGCTTAATGACCTGGTGCTGGTCAAACCCGGCGAGCGCTTCCCGGTGGACGGTGAAGTGGTAGAAGGCCAGAGCCATGCCGATGAGGCACTGATCAGCGGCGAAAGCCTGCCGGTGCCGAAACAGCCCGGCGACGCCGTCACCGGCGGTGCCATCAATGGCGAAGGTCGCCTGCTGGTGCGCACCACCGCGCTCGGTGCCGAAAGCGTACTGGCGCGCATCATCCGCCTGGTGGAAGACGCCCAGGCCGCCAAGGCACCGATCCAGAAGCTGGTGGATAAGGTCAGCCAGGTATTCGTGCCGACCGTGCTGGTGCTGGCGTTGATCACACTGGTGGGGTGGTGGCTGTACGGTGCGCCGCTGGAGACCGCGATCATCAACGCCGTGGCGGTGCTGGTGATCGCCTGCCCGTGCGCACTCGGGCTGGCTACACCGACCGCCATCATGGCCGGCACCGGCGTCGCCGCACGCTATGGCATCCTGATCAAGGACGCCGAAGCGCTGGAGCGCGCCCATGAAGTGAGCACCGTGGTGTTCGACAAAACCGGCACTTTAACTTCCGGCACCCCAAAAATTGCCCATTTGGCGGCAGTGGATGGCGATGAAGCCACATTGCTGCAACAGGCCGGTGCGCTGCAACGCGGCAGCGAACACCCGTTGGCAAAGGCCGTGCTGGATGCGTGCAGCGAGCAAGGCCTGACGGTGGCGGACGTAAGCACCAGCCAATCCCTGACCGGACGTGGCATTGCCGGCACCCTCGGCGGGCGCCAACTGGCCCTGGGAAATCGGCGCCTGCTGGAAGAAAGCGGCCTGGACGCGGGTGGGCTGGCCGACTCTGCCACGGCCTGGGAGGCCGAGGGCCGTACCTTGTCCTGGCTGATCGAGCAAGGCGCACAACCCCGTGTACTCGGGCTGTTTGCCTTTGGTGACACGCTCAAGCCTGGCGCGCTGGAAGCGGTGGCACAACTCAAGGCCCGGCACATCAGCAGCCACTTGCTCACCGGCGACAATCGCGGCAGCGCCCGTGTCGTTGCCCAAGCGCTGGGCATCGATGACGTACACGCCGAAGTCCTGCCCGCCGATAAAGCCGCCACCGTCGCCGAACTGAAAAAAACCGGCGTAGTGGCCATGGTCGGCGACGGCATCAACGACGCCCCGGCCCTGGCCGCCGCCGACATCGGCATCGCCATGGGCGGCGGCACCGACGTGGCCATGCATGCCGCCGGCATCACCTTGATGCGCGGCGACCCACGCCTGGTCCCGGCCGCCCTGGAGATCAGCCGCAAGACCTACGCCAAGATCCGCCAGAACCTGTTCTGGGCCTTTGTGTATAACTTGATCGGCATTCCCCTGGCCGCATTCGGCCTGCTCAACCCGGTGCTCGCGGGCGCGGCCATGGCCTTGTCCAGCGTCAGTGTCGTGAGCAACGCCTTGCTGTTGAAAACTTGGAAACCAAGCACTTGGAAACAGTCGCACTTGGAGGATCAACGCCCATGAACATCGGCCAAGCCGCCCGGCAAAGCGGGCTGAGCGCGAAGATGATTCGCTACTACGAATCCATCGGCCTGCTCAAGGCGGCCCATCGCACCGACAGCGGCTACCGCATCTACGGCACCGACGACCTGCACACCCTGGCGTTTATCAAACGCTCGCGGGACCTGGGGTTTTCATTGGAAGAGGTGGGCAAACTGCTGACCCTGTGGCAGGACCGGCAACGGGCCAGCGCCGATGTGAAAGCCCTGGCGCGCCAACATATCGATGAATTGAACCAGAAGATCCTGGAGTTGGGGCAATTGCGCGATACGTTGCAGGACCTGGTGGAGCACTGCCAGGGCGATCACCGGCCGGATTGTCCGATTCTCAAGGAACTGGCATCGGGAAGCTGCTGCGCGTGACGGAATCTATCTGAATGCATGCAAAACCAAATGTGGGAGGGGCGGTGCGACGATTCGACTTGCCCCTCCCACATTTTGATCCTCATCCAGCCAGGGATCACTGCATCCAGGGCGGCGGCGGTGGCTCTTCCGACGCTTTGCTCGGCGGCGCATCATCCGCCGCCCGAATGGCCTGGCGCCGTTCTTCGTCCAGCCTTGCCGCTTCGATCTCGCGGATCACACCGCCTACGTCTGCCAGTTCTTCCGGCTCGTCGAACTCGCCGGTCAAGACACTGGCCGGGTGCAAGGTGCCGGCTTCGTAGAGTGCCCACATTTCCTTGGCGTACTTGGTCTTCTTCAACTCCGGGGCAAAACGCCCGAAATAGGAAGCCATGTTGCCCACATCCCGCTCCAGCATGTTGAACGCGTGGTTGTTGCCCGCCGCATCCACCGCCTGGGGCAGGTCGATGATGACCGGACCGGTCGGCGTGAGCAGCACGTTGAACTCGGACAGGTCACCGTGCACCAGGCCGGTACACAGCATCAGCACGATCTGGGAAATCAGGAAGGCGTGGTATTCACGCGCCTGATCCGGCTCCAACGTCACGTCATTCAGACGTGGCGCGGCATCACCGTACTCGTCGGCCACCAGCTCCATCAACAACACGCCTTCGAGGAAGTCGTACGGCTTGGGCACGCGAACGCCCGCACCGGCCAGGCGGAACAACGCCGCTACTTCGGCGTTCTGCCAGGCATCTTCGGTTTCTTTCTTGCCGAATTTCGAGCCCTTGGCCATGGCCCGGGCCTGCCGGCTGTTACGGACCTTACGGCCTTCCTGGTATTCGGACGCTTGACGAAAACTTCGTTTGTTCGCCTCCTTGTAAACCTTGGCGCAACGCAATTCGTTGCCGCAGCGCACCACATAAACAGCTGCTTCTTTACCACTCATGAGTGGGCGCAGCACTTCGTCGACCAGACCGTCTTCGATCAGGGGTTCAATGCGTTTAGGAGTCTTCATCAGCTTTTATTGTGGGTCCTTTATTACCAAATACGCGTATGGCACTCGTTATACGGCAATCGGCTCGCCGGTGGGAGGGGCTACCGACCTCTGACCACTCAAGAATGCATCCAATATGCCAATTTCGACGAATTCAACGTTCGATGATCGCCGTCACGCCCTGGCCGCCGGCGGCGCAGATCGAAATCAGCCCGCGCCCCTTGCCCGCCGCGTCGAGCAACTTGGCCAGGTTGGCGACGATGCGCCCACCGGTGGCGGCAAACGGATGACCGGCCGCCAGCGAGCTGCCCTTCACATTGAGCCGGCTGCGATCAATGGCCCCCAATGGCGCGTCCAGCCCGAGGCGCGTCTGGCAGTAATCCGCATCCTCCCACGCCTTGAGCGTGCACAACACCTGGGCCGCGAAGGCTTCGTGGATCTCGTAGTAATCAAAGTCCTGCAGCGTCAGGCCATTCCTCGCCAGCAAACGTGGCACCGCATACACCGGCGCCATCAGCAGGCCTTCGGCGCCGTTGACGAAATCCACCGCCGCCGCTTCGCCATCTCGCAGGTAGGCCAGGATCGGCAAACCACGCGCCTGGGCCCACGCCTCGCTGCCCAACAACACCAGGGATGCGCCATCGGTGAGCGGTGTGGAATTGCCGGCCGTCAGCGTGCCTTTTTCGCTGCGCTCAAACGCAGGCTTGAGCGCGGCAAGTTTCTCCAGGCTCAGGTCGGGGCGCAGGTTGTTGTCGCGGGTCAGGCCCAAAAACGGCGTGAGCAGATCGTTATGCCAGCCTTCGGCATAGGCAGCGGCCATTTTCTGATGGCTCTCGAGGGCGAGTTGATCCTGCTCGGCACGGGGAATCTGCCAGGTCTGTGCCATCAATTCGCAATGCTGGCCCATGGACAAACCGGTGCGCGGCTCGCCGTTACGCGGCAGCTCAGGCTTGAGGTGCTGGGGACGAAGTTGTAACAGGACTTTTAATTTATCCGCCATGGACTTGCTGCGATTGGCTTGCAGCAGGATCTTTCGCAGCCCTTCATTCACGCCGATAGGTGCGTCGGAGGTGGTATCCACCCCACCGGCAATCCCGCATTCAATCTGGCCCAGGGCGATCTTGTTGGCCACCAGCAACGCCGCCTCGAGCCCCGTGCCGCACGCCTGCTGAATGTCATAGGCCGGGGTTTGCGGCGACAGGCGTGAACCCAGCACGCATTCACGGGTGAGGTTGAAGTCGCGGGAATGCTTGAGCACCGCGCCGGCGGCCACCTCGCCCATGCGCAGACCGTGCAGGTTGTAGCGTTCGATCAGGCCCTCCAGGGCCGCGGTCAGCATCGCCTGGTTGCTCGCCGTGGCGTAGGGGCCATTGGAGCGGGCGAAAGGAATGCGGTTACCGCCAATGATCGCTACACGGCGCAATTGAGTCATGGAAAGCTCCCTGTCGGTTGTGGTCTGGATAACTGAGCCTAGTCGAACGACTGCTACCCTGGGATGGTCAACCCTTTGAACCCCAGCCTTCGGAGAGCGTTCCATGTCTGACCGTTATATCGACTTCGCCAACTCAAGCCTCGGCCATCGCCTGGTCGCCGCCCTTGGCCTGCCGTCACCGGTACGCCTGGAACGCTGGCAAGCCGGGCGCCTGCGCCCGGTGGAAGGTGCGCTGTTACTGGGTGGTGGCGCGCTGGCAACGAACGTGAAAGCGTTTGCCAACCGGCTCACCGACGCCATTTACACCTACGGCGCCGACACTTCGACCTGGATTCCCGGCCATGGCCCCAAGCTCAAGGCCGTGGTATTCGATGCCAGCGACCTGCTACACACCGACCAGCTCAAGCAACTGCGTGAGTTTTTCCAACCGTTGCTGAAAAACCTGGATCACAGTGCACACCTGGTGATCCTCGGCCGCGCGCCGGAAAGCCTCAGCGACCCGTTCGCCGCCAGCGCCCAGCGCGCCCTCGAAGGTTTCAGCCGGTCACTGGCCAAGGAACTGCGCAACGGCGGCGTGCTGCAATTGCTCTACGTCAGCGACGGTGCCGAAGACCAACTGGAAGGCGCGCTGCGCTTCTTCCTCTCACCGAAAAGCGCCTATATCTCCGGCCAGGTGATTCGCCTCAAGGCCTGTGCCACGCCCGTCGAAGACTGGACTCGCCCCCTCGCCGGGCGCAAGGCATTGGTCACCGGCGCAGCCCGTGGCATTGGCGCGTCCATCGCTGAAACCCTGGCCCGCGACGGCGCCGAAGTGATCCTGCTCGACGTGCCCCAGGCCAAGGCCGACCTCGAGGCCCTGGCCGCACGCCTGGGTGCGCGCACCGTGGTGCTGGATATCTGCGCCGAAGACGCCGCCGGCCAGTTGATCGAACACCTGCCCGACGGCCTCGACATCCTGGTGCACAACGCCGGGATCACCCGTGACAAGACCCTGGCCAACATGACCCCGGAATACTGGGACGCGGTGCTGGCGGTCAACCTCAATGCCCCGCAAGTGCTGACCAAGGCACTGCTGGACAGCGGCACCCTGCACGACAACGCCCGCGTGGTGGTGCTGGCCTCCATCAGCGGCATCGCCGGCAACCGTGGGCAGACCAACTATGCCGCGAGCAAGGCCGGCTTGATCGGCCTGGTACAGGCATGGGCGCCGTTATTGGAAGAACGCGGGATCAGTATCAACGCCGTAGCCCCAGGCTTTATCGAAACCCAGATGACCGCGCATATTCCCTTTGCCCTGCGTGAAGCCGGGCGGCGCATGAGCTCGCTGGGCCAGGGCGGCTTGCCGCAGGACGTCGCCGAAGCAGTGGCCTGGCTGGGCCAGCCGGGTTCCGGTGCGGTCAGCGGGCAAGCGCTGCGGGTGTGTGGGCAAAGTCTATTGGGAGCGTAAGCATGGATTGGCAAACCTTAGGCAGTACGCCGTTTCTGCCACCGTTGTATTGGCGGGCAGCGCTCAAGCGCAAGATCACCGGCAACACGCTGCCCGAGCAAGGCTTGCGCTGTCGGGTAAGCGTCGACCCCAAGCAGGTGGCGGCGTACCGCCAGGTCTGCGGGTTTACCGAGAGCCCCATGCTGCCGGCGACCTATCCGCACATCCTGGCATTCGGTCTTCAGATGCAGTTGCTCACCGATAAGAAGTTTCCCTTCCCTCTGCTGGGATTGATTCACCTGAGTAACCGTATCCGCATCCATCGCCCACTGGGCGGAGTCAGCGAATTGTCCATCGGCGTGCACACGCAGAACCTCAGGCCCCACCCCAAGGGCGCGACCTTTGAAGTGGTCACCACAGTTGAAGACTCTCTCGGCCTGCTGTGGGAAGCCGAGAGCCGAATGCTGTGCCGGGGTGTAAAGCTCGAAGGCGAAGCGACCGATGATGCCCGTCCCAGCCCTGCCGAGATCAGCGAATTGACTCGCTGGAAGGCCCCAGCCGATATCGGCCGCCGCTACGCGAGAGTGTCCGGCGACTACAACCCGATCCACCTCAGCGCGCCGACCGCCAGACTGTTCGGTTTCCCCCAAGCCATCGCCCACGGGCTGTGGAACAAGGCGCACACCCTCGCCGCCCTGGGTGAACACCTGCCTGCGGCCAATATCGAGATAGACGTGGAGTTCAGGAAGCCCGTGCGCCTGCCCAGTGAAGTCAGGTTACTGGCCAGCGCCGCCGGTTCCAGCGGCGAATTCTTATTGAAAGGCGCGGGTGACATCGAGCATATGCTGGGTAAATGGCAGCCCATTGCATAAAAGCGACTGATAAATTGTATATATACACCCTAAGTGATAGCGGGCCTTTTCAGGCTCGCTTTTTATATGCAGGTTTTTGATTTTAAACATATATACATCCAGAAACATCATGCCCTATACCTTTGGCATTAGTCGCTTAAACGGTACAACCCAGCCGTATATAAATCATTAATACCAAGTTGAGCATTGAGAGAAAGAGCGCCCGGGCCTGTTATAGCCACACGGACAAACGCATCGCTATCCGCAGAAATAGCCAGCGTTTGAGACAACTCAGGTTGTACAGGTGCAAGGAACTCAATCATGAAGACTCAAGTCATGTTCTGGAAAGCAAGTACCACGCTGGCACTGGCAATCGCACTCACACTCGGCGGTTGCAGCAGCGGTGGCGGCGGACATCACAGTGGGGGCTCTACTTCCTCGGATACTGCTGCTGGCGGTGGCGGCAGCGGTGGTGGCGGTACAGACGGTGGCGGTACCGGCACAACCAGCACCCTGGTAACGGCCAGCGTGGCCGACACCCTCGGCGATACCGTGACCGACCTCGGCGGCACCGTCAGCAGCCTGGGCACTACCCTTGGCAGCCTGCCTATCGTGGGTGCAACTACGCGCAGCCTGGTGCGTGCTACCGGCAACGCCGTCAGCAGCATCGGCGAAGGCCTGTCGGATGGCCTCGGTTCACTGGGTACCGACAGCAATGCACTGGGCAACACCGTCGCGGGTGTGGCCGACGGTGTCTCCGACCTCGGTGCAGGCGTGACCGCCACCGGCCAGAACGTCGCCACCTTGCTGGGGCACGTGCCGGTGGTCAGCAGCGCGGCACCGGTGGCAGGCAACGTCGTCGGCAAGCTCGGCAATGCCGTGACCATGCTCGGCGACACCCTCAGCACCGCCAGTACCACCGGCCCGCTGGGCTCGGCCACCCATACGCTTGGCGCAAAGGTATTGGTCCCGGTGGTGTCGCTGGTGGAAAGCACCACCGCTAAAGTCGGCAGCACGACCGGCCTGGACAGCCCCGTGGGCGGCCTGCTGCAAAAGCTCGGCGATACCGTCGATAGCCTGGGCAATCAAGTCGCCGACACCGGTGGCAGCGGCAACCCGGCGACCGGCGCCGTGGGCGGCGTGCTCAATGGCGTGGGTACCGTGGTCGGCAAGGCCAGCGGCTATGTCGACGCCACGGGTAACAGTGGCGGCAGCAACCGCAGACCGGGCCTGGCGGAACTCATCGGCGGCGTGATAGCGGGCGCCGGCAGCGGCCTCAATGCCGGCAGTAGCAACGGTCTGGTCAGCGCCACCGGCGTCACCGGTGTGAAGGCGGGCACTACCGTGGCATCCCTGGGCACCCTTCTGGGCGGCAGTGGCGTCCCCAACACCGCCGCAGGCACCCCCATTGCCACGTTGACCAGCCAGGTCGGCGGCGCGTTGAACCCCGTCACCAGTGGCGTCACCCGCCTCACTCAAAACGTCGGCAATGCCACCGGCCTGGGCACTCCAATCAACGGCCTGGCCACCAACGCCGGCGGCGCCGTCAGCAGGCTGGGCAGCCAAATCACCAGCACCAACGCCAACCCGGTCATCAACGCCTTGGGGGGTACCGTCAACGCAGTGGGTGGCACCGTGGCCTCGGTCGGAGGATTGGTCAGCGGCGGCCCCAACACCGGTGGTGGTTTGCTCGGCGGCGGCCTGGCCGTGACGACCTCCGCGGGTGCCAGCACCAGTACGAATGGCGGTGCCCTGGGCGGGCTGCTGGGTGGCCTGACCGGCAGGAAATGATTGCACCTGGCCGATTAGACGGCCTCACCTGCAGCGCCTACGCTTGGTTGAGACGAGAGACCAGCTAAGTCTCTCGTCTTTTTTTCATGGGTCAATGATCGACCCCTGAAAACACCCAGACCGCGCTCCCCGAGCCCGACGGGAACCTGCAAAACGCTGCAGCAGTTCTGACCATGGAGTGTCCTATGCGCGCTTTGACACCGTTGTTACTGCTCACCCTCAGTGCTTCCGTCCACGCCGACCCCCTGCCCAGTTTCCTGAATAGCAACGACACCGTCCGCAACCTGCCCGTGCCTAACCTGCCCGCCGACGCGTATCGACCGGCGCCCCCGCAGACCCGACTGCCCGCCCCTGCTGCCAGCGCGGAGCAGCCGTTGCTGATGGACACCAAGGTGACCATTCGAAAGCTGCAGATCGACGGCGGCACGGTCTACCCGCTCAAGGACGTCGCCCAGGCATTCGAACCGCTGATCGGCCATGAAACCAACCTGGCGCAATTGATCGAAGCCACCCGCAGCATCACCCGCCGCTACCAGGAAGATGGCTACCTGCTGTCCTACGCCTTCCTGCCGGAACAGCGCTTCGACGGCGGCCTGGTGCATGTGGTGCTGGTCGAAGGCTATATCCGCGATTACCAGTTGCAAGGCGACATCGGCCCGGTTTCGTCATACGTCGACAAACTCGCCGAAAAACTCAAGGCCGAACGTCCACTCACCCGTAAGACGTTCGAGCGTTACACGACACTGATGAGCGCCATCCCGGGCGTAACCTTGCAGGCCCAGGTACCGCCGCCCGCCACCACCGACGGCGGCACGCCGATGCACATCACCGCCAGCCGCAAACCCTTCACCACCAGCATGAGCCTCAACGAGGCCAGCCGAGGCGGCACGCAGGCGCTGCTCACCGGCACCGGCAACTCCTGGACCTCCATGGGCGAACAACTGAGCCTCAGCGGCCTGTTCCCGCCCGGCGACGACAAAGAACATTACTACCGCGCAGCCTACAGCCAATTCATCAATGCCGAGGGCACCCAGCTCACGCTGTCGGGTGAACGCTACCGCGCCGATCCACGCACCAGCCTGCAACTGGGCGAAGGCCTGGAGCTCAAGCCACACCAGGAAATCGACCGCTACGCCATCGGCTTCAGCCACCCGCTGATCGCGTCGCCCAACGAGTCATTGAACCTCGGCGCCCGCTACTATGCCGTCGACCAGACTACGCGCTACAAGCTCGAAGGTTTCCCGCAACGCCTGGCGCTGCAAACAGACCTGCGCGCACTGGCGTTCGAAGGCGATTGGCGCAAGGCCGACACGACCCAGTTGCGCATCCTCAGCGCCGGTGTGTACCAAGGCATCAACGGCATGGGCGCCAAGACCCGCACAGACTTCGGCGGGCTCAAGCCGGACCTCGACTTCTTCCGTCTGCGCCTCTCCGGCGTGCAGAGCAACAGGCTCTTCGATAACTGGCAAGGTGTGCTCTCCGGCGCACTCTACTGGAGCCACGACGACCTGCCCGACAGCGAGCGCGCCACCTTCGGCGGGCAGAATTTCGGCCGTGGCTACCCCGATGACCAGGGCTCCGGCGACAAAGGCTGGGGCGTGGCGTATGAGATCAACTACAGCTACAACCGTACCAGCGAGTGGGTGCGCATCCTGCAGCCCTATATGGTGTTCGACCGCGCCAGGGCCTGGTTCAACGACCTGCCGGTCAAGGGCAGCGATATGTCATCGGCGGCCCTGGGCCTGCGTTTTGGCGACGCCAGGTACTACAACATTTCCGTGGAAGCGGCCAAGCCGATGGCAGATGTGGCGCGGGATAACTTCGACCGGCGGCCGCGGTATACGCTGAGCTTCACTTATCAGCTGTGAATGAGCGCTTAATACCTGGAGTGAGAGAGAGGAAACAGGTTGTTGAGCGTATCGATCAGGCGCACCAGATAGATCGGCTTGCGGAACAGGTCCAGCACCTGCAGGCGCAGCATGTCGCTGACGTCATCCATCTCGGCATGGCCGGACATCACGATCACCGGCAGGTGCGAGCGCGAGGTGTGTTCGCGCAGGCGCTTGATCAAGGAAATGCCGCTTTCCTCAGGCATGCGCAGGTCGGTAATGACCAGGGCGATATCCGGATGCAGTGTCAATTCTTGCAAGGCGAAGGTCACGGAGGTGGCGGTAAAACAGACAAAGCCCTCGTGTTCGAGGGATTCGGCCAGCTCAACCAGAGCATCCTCTTCGTCGTCCACCAATAGTATTTGTTGGCGAGACAAAGAAGATGTGCTCATGGCCGTACCTGGAAGAATGGGGTAATTGAAGAATAGCTGCTGCAACTTGGCAGTCAGGTCGCCGTTGGCAGCTTGGTAGCGATCGACGTGAAAATTCCACTTATCTTGGTGCCCAGGCCGGTTCCGGCACCCACAATGACAAGGGCCACCAGCGCCACGATAATGGCGTATTCAATACCTGAAGCAGCCTCTTTGCGTTTGAAGAACAGTTGTGTTTGAACATATAACTTCAACATCAGGTCAAGGAACATACGACTTCTCCCTAATACGCCACTAAAAGCCAGTACGGCTCTAGCACGATGTTTGCGACGTGCAATTAGAGCATTGCCAACAAACCTCAGCCTCACAACTGTAAGAACTCATTAATCACAAAGTATTAGTCGTCGGCCCATGCCTGACTACCCGGCTGCAAATAGCGTTCAAATAAAATTTTATCCGTGACAAATGGCGTTTCGTCCTGGCTGAGCTACCTTCAAATAGCCAAATCGTTAGATGTTCATCACAGCCAGGTTGCGAATTAGTTCGTTTGGATTGACGAACAGGTAGTGCAACGGGAAAGGGAGAGCCGTCATGAACAGTCGCATCAGCATGGCCCTGGCCGCTGTGCTGCTAATCGGGGCATTGATTGCAGGGTACTGGGGGCTGGTGTTGAGCCGCCAACCGGAGCCCGTCGCAACACCTGTCATTTCTGCCGAAAAGCCCACTGCTGTCGTCGAAGACCAGACCCGCCAACCAGTGGTCGTACTGGCGCATGACGTCCCTGCCTTCGTTGCACTTACCGCTGCCGACCTGGTCGTGGAAAAACTCCGCACGGTGCCGGCCGGCAGCCTGACGCGGCTGGACCAGGCCATCGGCCGCCAACCACTGCGCGCACTGGGAGCAGGTACCTGGCTCAGCGAAGAAAGCTTCAGCGCCGGCGGCCCGCTTGCCCGCATGATTCATCCCGATGAGCGCGCATTGGCCGTGGCCGTCGACGAGGTGATCGGCGCGGCAGGCCAACTGAGCCCCGGCGACTATGTGGATGTGCTGCTGTTCCTGCGCCAGGATGCTGGCAACGCGGAGCAGTCGGCACAAATCGTCCTTCCAGCCCTGCGCCTGCTCAGCGTCGGTGACCAATTGGGCCTGGCCAACGATGGCTTGCCGGCCGTGCCGCCCGCCGCCACGCCCGAGGAGCGCGCCCAGGCTGCCCAGCGTCGCGCTGCTGCACGCACCGTGGTGTTGGCCGTGCCGGAGCCTCTATTGAGCCGCCTGATGCTGGCGTCGCAAGCCGGTACCTTGCGCCTGGCCGTGCGCAGTGCCGAGGAGCAACTGCTCAGCCAGTACTGGGCCGGGGAAAACGACGCTTCGGACAAACTGGCCAATGCCAATCGTGACCTCTACCAATTCACCCAGCTTGCCCTTGTGGGACCGCCCAAAAGCGTCGCGCAAATCAGCGGCGCACCCGCTGTACGCCGGGGCGTCGAGGTGATTCGCGGCGCGCAGGCCACTGAACAAACCCCGTGATTGAGCAAGGATGCCTTGAATGAGCCATCGCTACGCCCTCATGTTCACGCCAATTGCCTGGGCCTTGATGCTGACAGGCCTGCCAGCCGCCATGACCCTGGCGGCACCCGGCAATTGCAGCGCCCTGGGCCAGTTGCCTGCCGTGGTCGAGGTGGGCGAAGGCTTGCAACAGGAGCTGCAATCGCCGGTGCCAATCACCCGCCTGGCGATTGGCGACCCGAAGATCGCGGATGTGCGCGTCAATGGTGACCGTCATTTCCTGCTGACCGGCGTCGCCAGCGGCGCTACCAGCCTGATGGTGTGGACTGCCTGTACCAAGGCGCCGCGCCAGAGCATGGTGTTCGTCAAGGGCAAGGCCACGTCGGCACTGACCAGTTTGTCGCGGCCACCCTCCGAAGACCCATTGCTGCCCAGCCAGGTGCAGACGGATATACGCTTTGTAGAAGTCAGCCGCACCAAGCTCAAGGAAGCCAGCACCCAGTTCCTGGGGCTGGGCAACAATTTTTTCCTCGGTAGCCCCAACCTTCTCTCCCCGGCAGAAGGCGTGTTCAAACTGCCGGTGAGTGCCGAGTCTTTCAATGTCGGCTTTGGCGGCGGTCGTGTCAAAGCGATGATCAACGCCCTCGAGAGCAGCGGTTTTGCCTACACCCTGGCGCGTCCCAGCCTGGTAGCGCTGAGCGGCCAGAGCGCGACCTTCCTGGCCGGCGGTGAAGTACCTATACCCGTACCCAGCGCCGGCAGTGACACCATCTCCATCGAATACAAGGAATTCGGCATTCGCCTGACCCTCACGCCGACGGTGATTGATCGCAACCGCATCACCCTCAAGGTAGCGCCGGAGGTCAGCGAGCTGGACTACAGCAACGCCGTACAGATCCAGGGCATCCAGGTGCCGGCCCTGACCGTACGCCGCACCGACACCAGCGTGTCCCTGGCCGATGGCGAAAGCTTTGTGATCAGCGGCCTGATCAGCACCAACAACCGCTCCAGCATCAGCAAGTTTCCGGGGTTGGGGGATATCCCGGTCCTGGGTGCGTTTTTCCGCGACACCAATATCCGCCGCGAAGAAAAGGAGCTGCTGATGATCGTCACGCCGCACCTGGTGCAACCGCTGGCGGCCAACGCTCAGTTGCCTTCCTTGCCCGGCGAAAAACTGCGCAACTATGACCCCAACTGGTACCGCCTGTTTTTCCTCGAAAACGGTAATTTCGACCGCCGCAGTGGACTTTCCCAATGAGCGATAGCTTGAGCCAGACGTTCCTCGCCATCACTCGCAACACCATCGACCTGGAGTGGCTGCAGGGTGCCCTGGCGCCCCTTGGCCAAGTCGTGAGCGCTGGCACCGGCAGCCTGGACGAGCTGCTGGCGCTGGTCGACGTGACCTTTGCCAACCTGGTCTTCATCGGCCTGGACCGTGAAAACCTGGTGGCCCAGAGTGCGCTGATCGAAGGCGCCCTGGAGGCCAAGCCGATGCTCGCCGTGGTCGCCCTGGGCGACGGCATGGACAACCAGTTGGTACTCAACGCCATGCGGGCGGGCGCCCGGGATTTCGTCGCCTACGGCTCACGCTCCAGCGAAGTGGCCGGCCTGGTGCGCCGCTTGAGCAAGCGCCTGCCGACCATCACCCCCAGTGCACACTTGGGCGGCCTGACCGTTCTGTTTGGCACCCAAAGCAACGCCGACGGCGCGATGCTGGCGACCCACCTGGCCCTGGTGGTGCAAAAAAGCGGCCAGCAGACCCTGCTGCTGGATCTGGGCCTGCCACGCAGCGACAGCCTGGCGCTGCTGGGGCTGGAGAGCACTTTCAACTTCGGTGACGCGTTGCGGCATTTGCGCCGCCTCGATACCACGCTGATCAACAGCGCCTTTACCACAACCGTGGATGGCCTGCGCATCCTGGCGTATGCCACCGGCGACGAACCGCTGAAACTGACCAGCGCCGCCGAGCTGTACATGCTGCTCAGTGCATTGCGCCAGCACTTCCAGCACATCGTCGTGAACCTTACCGGTCAACCGGATAGCGACGCACTGCGCACCTTTGTCGGCCACTGCGACAAACTGCTGTGGTGCACCGACCAGAACGTACTGGACTGTCGCCGCAACCTCGCGGTGCTCAACCGCTGGCGCGACAAAGGCATGAAACTCGACCACGCCAGGCTGGTGGTCGACCGTTATATCAAGTCCTGCGTACCAGACACCGACACCCTGGAAAAAAGCTACGGCCTTGAGTGCATCGCCGTGCTGCCGCTGAGCGCCGAACTGCGCCTGAACGTAAAGAACCAGGGCCAGACCCTGTTTGCCCTGGCCCCACGTGAAGCGTTGAGCCTGGCCGTGCGCACCTTGGGCGAACGCCTGGCGAAACGCTCCGAGGGCTTGGAAAAACCATCAATGCGTTGGTTCGAACGCATCCTGGGGACAGTGCGATGAACGGCGAGAAACTCTTCGGCGGCCCGGCCCGCAGCGGCGGCAACACGGATCACGATGGCTTGAAGCTGGTGTTGCATCGCTACATCATCGACGCTATCGAGGAGTCGGGTAAGAACCTGCTTGAAGACACGCGCCAATCCCTGGCGCAATTTGTCGTCGACAAGGTGTCCGAGTACATCACGCGCATGCGCCTGGCGATCTCGCGCTATGAGATGGAACGCCTGGCCGAAGAGATCGTCGATGAACTTACCGGTTTCGGCCCGCTGGAGGTGCTGCTGCGCGACCCATCGGTCACCGAAATCCTGGTCAATGGGCCGCACCGGGTGTTTATCGAACGTGAGGGCCTGCTGCATCAGAGTGACCTGCGTTTTATCGACGACCACCACGTGGAGCGCGTGATGCAACGCATCCTCGCGCCGTTGGGCCGGCGCCTGGACGAATCCTCGCCGATGGTCGATGCACGCCTGCCTGACGGTAGCCGGGTCAACGCGATCATCCCGCCGATTGCCCTGGATGGGCCATGCCTGTCAATCCGCAAGTTCCGCAAGGACATGCTCAAGAGCAGCGACCTGGTTGCCATGCAGACCATCGACCAGAGCATCTTCGAGTTTTTCCAGGAAGCCGTCGGCAGGCGCTGCAATATCCTCATCAGCGGCGGCACCGGCACCGGCAAGACCACGTTGCTCAATATCCTCAGCCAGTTGATCAATCCCCACGAGCGTCTGGTGACCATCGAAGACGTTGCCGAATTGCAACTGGGGCATCCCCATGTGGTGCGCCTGGAAACCCGTCCGCCCAATGCCGAGGGCCACGGTGAGGTCAGGTCCAGCGACCTGATTCGCAACGCCCTGCGGATGCGCCCGGACCGTATCATCCTGGGGGAAATCCGTGGCGTGGAAGTGCTCGACGTAATGACGGCCATGAACACCGGCCACGACGGTTCCATGAGCACCGTGCACGCCAACAATGCCCAGGATGCGTTGCTGCGCCTGGAAACCCTGGTGGGCCTGACCGGCCGCGTGATCGCGGAAAAAACCCTGCGCCAGATGATCTGCGCCGCGCTGGATGTGGTGATCCAGCTGACGCGCATGCCCGATGGCCGTCGTTGCGTGAGCGAGGTGGTGGAAGTGGTCGGTGTGCGCGATGACGTGTATGTCACCAATACCCTGTTCCGGCTGGACCGGCGCACCGGCGTCGGTTTCCTGCGCGAAGCCATCAACCCGGCCGGCGATAAGTTGCGCCGCGCCACAGCCATGCCGCTGTAGGGAGCGCCTGATGACCGGACCTGTATTGCTGCTGGTTTGCCTATTGCTGATCGGTCTGTCGTTCTGGCTGTTTCAGCATGGCCTGCGCAAGGCCCGGACCAGTCGCGTGCTGGAGCGCCTCGGCGACGGCCAACCCGAGGCACAGGAGCAGCCCGGCACCTGGACCGGCCTTGAGCGCATGTTTCTGCGCGCCGGGCTGGGCAAACCCAAGGAACGCCTCGGCCTGTGGCTGAGCGCGTGGGTGGTCGGCGCCCTGCTGGGCTACTTGGTCGCCGACGGGCTGGGCCTGGTGTTGATGGCCCTGGGCCCGCCCCTGGCATTGCGTGCCTATATCGCCTGGCGTTACCAGCAGCGGGTGCAACGTATGGTCGAGCAACTACCGCAGTTGTTGGACCATAGCGTACGCAGCCTCAAATCCGGCCGCACCCTGGCCGACGCGGTATTGGGCGGTATCGAGAGCGTGGAAAACCCGCTCAAGCACGCCATGGGCCGCATGCAGCGCAACGTGCGCCTGGGGGTGAGCCTGCCGGATTCGGCCAGCGACTTCGCTGAATTCTACGAACAGGACGAGTTCCGCCTGTTCGCCCTTGGCCTGAAGGTCAACCACCGCTACGGCGGCAACGCCAGCGAACTGCTGGAAAACCTGATCAAGATGATCCGCGAGCGGGACCAGGGCGCCCGGCAACTCAAGGCGATGACGGGCGAGACCCGCATGACGGCCTACGTGCTGGGCGGTTTGCCGATCCTGATCGTGGGCTACTTCATCCTGGTCAACCCTGGCTACTTGATGACCATGTGGAACGACGACACGGGGCGCTCCCTGCTGTTCGGCGCACTGGCGATGGACCTGGCGGGCACCTTTGCCATGTGGCGCATGCTGAGGAGTGTGTGAGATGGCCCTGATGGTCAGCCTGTTGCTGGCGCTCGCCGCCATGGTACTGGCGGGCGGGCAATGGCTCGAAAATCGCCGTCGTGATCGCCGGGTCGTTGAGCGCTTGCAAGGGCGCAGCGCCAGCGATGACAAACTTGGCACGTTCATGCGCCAACTGGGCGCAAGCACGCTGGCCCAGCGCTCAGTCAGCCTGGATAACGAGACCCAGGTCCTGCTCAACCGGGTCGGTTGGCGCAAGGCCAGCCAGCGCTCGCTGTTTGCCGCCTTCCAGATCGGCGTGCCTGTCGCGGCGATGGGCCTGACCCTGCTCGGCCAGCAACTACTTTTCCCTCACGCCAGTCCCGCCTGGATTGCCCCGGCGGTCGCCCTGGGCATCGGCTACCTGTTGCCAAAACGCGTGCTCGCCGCTGCCGCCAAATTCCGCCAGCAGCGCATCGCCAAGGAAATCTCAACCTTCATTCCGCTGCTGCGCATCCTGTTCGAGTCGGGCATGGCGATTGAACAATCCTTGCGCGTGATGGCCAACGAAGCCCAGCGCTTGCTTCCAGACCTGACCCACGAATTGCGCCTGATCCTGGCGCGAGTCGACTCCGGCCTGGAACTGAGCGAAGAACTGGGCAAGACCGCGCGCATATTGGAGGTGGATGAGTTCACCGACACCTGCATCATCCTCCAGCAATTGATCCAGCAGGGGGGTGGCGCGATGAAATCCCTGCTGACGCTCAAGCAATTGCTCGACGACCGGCGCCTGACCCGCATGCAGGAATACATCTCGAAAATGTCGGCCAAAATGTCGGTGGTGATGATGGTGTTCCTGTTTCCCGCCTTGCTGATCGTGCTCGGCGGCCCCGCCTTTATCGGCATCGCCCGCGCCTTGAGCCAATTCTGAGGACCACCTTGATGAAACCACTGATTGCCGGCCTGACCCTGCTGATGCTCGGCGGATGCGCCACCGACGGCCACACCCCATGGGCCGCTCTGACCTCGCCGGGCAGTTGCGCCAAACCCAGTGCGGAGCAGGAACTGACGCTGAACCTGTCCGATGACCTGGCCAACGAGGGCAAGCTGCACGCCAGCCTGGCCAACCTGCAGAACCTGCCCGACAGCTTGCCTCAGGTGCGCCAGCGCCAGGCCCGTAACTTTCGCTTGCTGGGCCGCAGTGAGGCCGAACCCTTGTATCGCAGCCTGCTGGGTACTTGCATGACCGCCGAAGGCGAACATGGGCTGGGGCAACTGGCAGCGGCCAAGGGCGACCACCCACAGGCGATGGCTCACCTGCAAAGGGCCGCGCGCCTGGCGCCCACCGATGAAAAAATCCGCAATGACCTGGGCGTGGTGTACCTCAACCAATTGCGCCTGGAAGACGCGCGCTTTGAGTTCATGACGGCTATCGAGCTCAAACAGGGCGACACGCTGGCTGCGGTCAACCTGGTGACCTTGCTGATTTATCAGGATGACTGGGGGCAAGCGGCCAGAGTGGTCAGCCAGCTGGGCTTGAACCCCGGCCAGGTCACCGAGGCACAGGCCCGCGCGGCCCGGCTCAAGCACTCAGCCAGGACCGCGCGCAACGTCGCGACGGCCGCCGATGCCCTGCCGGTGAGTATCAAGTAAGGAGTCGATGATGAAAGCCCATTACGTTGTGTGTCTGGCGCTGCTGCCATTGAGCGCCTCGGCTATTCCACCGGGGCCTTCGTCCCCGCAGCAGGCCGAAACGGAAAACTGGATGGCGTTGCAGGTCGATGGGCGGGCAGCCTCGCCGACACCGCAGAGCACCACCCCGGCAGAAAAGGAGCAGGCATTGCAGCGTTGGCTGGACAGTCACAAGCACCCGATTCCGGAGTTCTTTGAAACCAAGTCGGAGGCGGGCGGCAAGAGCCAGTGAACCCCGTGCGTCAGTGCGCACTCACCTGCTGGCGCATCGGCGAGTGGCTTGGCGACAACGCCAGCGCCAACTGGGTGCGGTTGTGCATATGGGTCAGGCGCAACACCTGGGACACATACAGTTTGACGGTGTTTTCGGTGATGCCCAATTCGCAGGCGATCTGGTAATTGGTCTGGCCCTTGCCTACCAGCCACGCCACCTCCATCTGACGGGGTGACAGCTGGTTGAAGATGGATGGAACCTGCGCCGCTCCGGCGTCTTGCCGCCCCTCGCCGTCAGCCTCCTGCAGCGGGCCGCGCCGTACCTTGTCGAGGTCCTGGTACAAGTCATTGATGGATTCGGAAAGGTACTGCAGTTTCTGGTTCAAGTGCCCCAGTTGCAGCTCCTTTTGCCGCTCTTCCAGCGCCGCTTCCTGGCGCTGCAGGCCCTCGAGCAACTCATCGAGGTTGATCGGCTTCTGGTAGTAATCCGAAATGCCCGCGCGCAGGGCCTTGATCACGTCCTGTTTGTCAGCACGCCCGGTGAGCATGATGGCCTCGAACGCACGCTGCTTGCCGGCGATCTTCTGCATCGACTGCACCAGCTCGATCCCATCCATGTCCGGCATGTGCAGGTCACACAGCACCAGGCCGACCTCGGCGTCCTCGCTGAAACGCTGCAAGGCCTGGCGGCTGGATTCGCACGGGACGCAGTGGTAGCCACTGCTTTCGAGGAACTCGCAAAGCTCCTCAACGATAATCGGTTGGTCGTCGACCACCAGCACTTTTACAGCCGATTTCAGCTTGTTCACACGCGACTCCATGCCTGGCAAGCCAAAAGACTGACCTATCCGTTTGGACGAAGAATCCTATACATCCGTTCCATAAACGTAGACCTACTTTCCGACTCTGTACATAGCAATAGAGGCATTGTGCGACTAAAGGGTCCATACCCCATACAGCACAAAACCCGCGAATAAAAACGCGGCGAAAGGCTGCTTGGCAGGCGGGCCTTGCACCGGATCAGCAGCGCGCGGACCGAGCTGTTGACGAACGACCAACCAGCCGACCAGGGTGATGGCGGCACCGATCAGCGACCACAACACATGATCCACCGTGGTGGCCAGGCCCAGCGCCGCGAGCAGCTTCACGTCGCCCGCACCGAAGCGGTCCAGCGCATAGCCCGGCAGGGTCAACAGCAGCGCCAGGGCAAACGCCAAGAGACCGGCGCTCGCCGGCGCGCCCAGCCAGGTGGCACCTGTGCACAACAGGTATAACAGCGCCAGCAACGCCACGCCCAGGGTCAAGCCATTGGCGATCTGTCGCCGGCGAATATCCTGCACCGCACAGACTCCCAGCCAGATCACTATCACTACGCCATGAATCACGTAAAAAACGTTCCTTTTCGCTGAATGATTCTATGCTGATATCGAGTCGTAGACGTCAGGGTAGACGCAGTCATGAAAACAGGCCTGCCGGCAAAGCAAAAAGGGGCTGCGGCGATCGAGTTCGCCTTGGTCTTCGGGATCTTTTTTGCGGTGTTCTATGGCTTGATCAGCTTCAGCCTGCCGCTGCTGTTGATGCAGTCGTTCAACCAGGCGGCGGCCGAGGCCGTGCGCCAGGCCATGGCGGTAGACCCGGTAGCGGCAGGATCGGCCTACCCTACCCTTGTCACCCAGCGGGCGAAAGATGCGGTAGCGGCGCAATTGAGCTGGATCCCCGCCAACTTCCAGTTCCAGCCGTCCTTCATCAGCGCCACCTACACCGGCACCACGCTGACTGTCACGATCAAATACCCCTCCTCCAACCTCTACTCCGTATTCCCGGCGCTGGTGGTGCCAGGCATTGGCACTGTACCGAACCTGCCGACCAACCTTTCGGCCAGCTCGAGTCTTCAGTTTTGACTGCGGGGAATAATTTCTTCGAGCGCCTGCGGGGCCGTGTCGGCACCCAGGCCTTCGAGGCGCCCACTGTCCCTGCGGCAGGGCTGCGCGTGTTATTGGATCATCAAGGTCATGTGGTGGACATCAGCGGCACACTGCGTTCGCAACTCGCCATGCCCGTCGCGGGTGAAGCACGGCCGCTGCTGCGGGAGTTGCTGTGCGCCAGCAGCGCCTTGAGTATCGAAGGCAGCCCTGCCGACTGGCAACGCCATACCCTGGACCTGGACTTCCAGGGCTCTGCCGGCCAGGTCCTGCCCACCCGTGGCTGGGTCGAGCCGGAGGGCGACCGCTGGGTGCTGCACCTGCTGGACATCGGCGACTTGCTCGCCGGCCGCCACCTGGCTGAACAGCGCGAGCAGAACCACCAACTCGCCTGCAGGATGAGCGAACAGTTGCGAGTGTGCAGCCTGAGTCGCCTGCCCGAGACGTTCAACGAGCAACTGCGCAGCCTGGCCCAACGCTGGCGTATCCCCTGTGTGGCCCTGGCATTGCTCGATGAAGCCAACCAGGGTTGGCGGATCTACAGCCAATACACCGCTCACGACGCCCCGGGCTTGTGGCAAACCGGCCAACATCTGGGGGCCAGCCTGGACAGTGTCAACGGCAACGCGCTCCTGAGCCTGGCCCACGGGCGCATTGACAACCCCCGCCTGCAGAGCATTTTCGGCGATATCGACGGTTTGCTGGTGCCCTACCGTGACAGCCAGGGCGTGGCAGCCTGGTTGCTCTGCGGTTTCTACGGCGGCGAACCGCACACCCGCGAACGTGACTGGCTGGACCTCACCGCCGCACTCGCCGCCCCGCTGCTGAACCGCCTGCGCGAACAACGCAGCCATCAGCAACTGGAGCGCATGGAGGCCCTGCAAGAACTGCTCGGCACCGGCTGGTGGGAACTGCTGCCCGCCACCCAGGAGATCCAGCTCGCCCCCCAGTTGCTGCATAGCCTGGGCCAGGAACACGGCGCCACGCGCCAGGCACTGGCCCTCTGGCTGGAGCTGATCCACCCCGCTGATCGCCAGGAACTGCTCAGCCACCTGCAAGACCTGCAGGCACTGGACAAACCCCTGCTGACCAGCGTGCGCCTGCCAGGCAGTGACGCGGACCACACGCCCATCTGGTATCGCGTGCAGGGCCAGGTACTGGGCGTGGGCGACAACCGGCGCTGGGTCGGTTTCATGCTCAACATCAGCGACATCAAGAACCAGCAACTGCAAGCCGCCGCCGCCCATGCACGCCTGGATAACCTGATCGCCAGTTCACCGGCGGTGATCTACGTGCAGCGCTATGTCGGCGGCGCGCTGCACCCGGCGTTTTTCAGCGACAGCCTGTTGCCGCTGCTGGGCTGGAGCCTGGCCGATTGCAGCCATGACGGCCTGGCCTCGTTGATCCATCCCGAAGACCGTGAGTTGTACTTCCAACGCACCCGTCAATTACTACGCGAAGGGAATGTACGCAGCCGCTACCGGGTGCGCGACACCCGCGGCGACTACCATTGGCTGCTCGACGAGGCCAAGCTGCTGCGCGATGACTTGGGCCTGCCGGTGGAGGCCGTGGGGCTATGGCTCGATGTGACCGACGCGACCCTGGCCGCCGAACAGGTCAGGCAGAGCGAAGAGCGCTACCGCATCCTGGTGGAAGACTCGCCGGCAATGATCTGCCGTTATCGCCCGGACCTGACCCTGACGTTTGGCAACACGCCGCTGGCCAACTACCTGGAGTGCTTGCCCGCGCAACTGCCGGGGCGGCAATTGGACGCGTGGCTGTCGGATGAACAGCGCCAGGCATTTATCCAACGCATCCGCCGACTGACCCCCGAGTTTCCGGTGAGCACCGCCGAAATCAGCCTGCAGCTGCCCGGGCGCGAACATGCCTGGTGGGTATGGTCCGACCGTGGTGTGTTTGATGAACAAAGTCAACTGGTGGAGGTGCAGGCCGTGGGCCGCGACAACACCGAAGTGCGTCGCTCCCAGCAGCAACTGACCCAGAGCGCCAAGATGGCGACCCTCGGCGAAATGGCCACGGGCCTGGCCCATGAGATCAACCAGCCGCTGAACGTGATGCGCATGGCGATCGTCAATGTGCTCAAGCGCCTGGCCAACGGCGACGCGCAGATCGACTACCTCACCGAAAAACTCAAGCGCATCGACACCCAAGTGCAACGCGCGGCGAGGGTGGTGGACCATATGCGCGTGTTTGGCCGCCGTTCGGAAATCGAACAGCAACCGTTCGACCCAGCGCAAGCCGTGGAAGGGACCATATCGCTGCTGAGTGAGGGCCTGCGCGGCAAAGGCGTGGACCTGCGCATCACACCTGCAGACTTCAGGGTGCAGGTCAAAGGTCATGTCGACCAGCTTGAGCAGGTGTTGATCAACCTGATGGTCAACGCCCGCGATGCGCTATTGAGCCAGCGCGAAACAGCCGCGCAATTGCGCCCCTGGATTGCACTGCACTGCGAGCACGACAGCCGGCATGTGCGCATCTGGGTCGAGGACAACGGTGGCGGCATCGACCCACGATTATTGGAGAGGATTTTCGAGCCGTTTTTTACCACCAAGCCGATTGGGGTGGGGACCGGCCTGGGGCTGTCGGTAAGCTACGGGATCGTGGAAAACATGGGTGGGCGCTTGAGCGTGATCAATGGCGAGGAAGGCGCACGGTTTTGTGTGGAACTGCCGGTGGTTCAGATCACCAGGTAGGCGCGGCCCATCTGACACGTCAGGTTGGCGCCGACTTCGGCGTTGCCCAGGTTGATGCCCAGGGCCGGGAGCAGCGTGTTGACAATGGGGTCGAGCAGCGGTGACAGGACGTCCTGGACAAGGGTGACCACCGCGCTGGTGATGGTAGCCAGGGCCGTCGTAACAGTGCCGTTCGCCGGACCGGGTGTGCTGCCGCTGGGCGGTACGTAGGTAACCTGCAGGCCGCTCAGGGTTGCTCCCAGGCTATTGACGATATTGGCGGTGCCGGTTGGACTTTTGTAGGTCGGCGCGGCATTCATATCGGCGACCGGTAAAAACAGCAACGAGCTGGTCTGCGCTGCCACGGTAGACAACGCCTTCACATTCAAACCACCGCCTACACCCGCTGTACGCGTGCCGCATATCAGCGACAGCACAATGCAGTAGCGCTGGCCAAAATCGATCAGCCTGACCGGCTGCACGGTGACTGGCGCCGATAACGAAAACGCGGTGGCAGGGTCGACATAGCCCACGCCCAAGGTAGCCATGGCGGTGGTGGCCTGCACCGTTAGCGACTTTGTGGCCGGCGTGGCACAGCTGTAGTCCGTCACTTGGCTCTGCGCACTGGCCGCTTCGATGTAGATGGACAGTGATTGCGTGATATCCACGTCGGTGACGTTACACGCCACCAGGCACAACACGCCGCCCACCACTGCCGGGATGTTCAGGTTCAACAGGCCGCCGACCACCTTCGACACCGGTGTCGCCAACCCGGTCAGGATTGATGAAACCCCCGACACCAGCTTGATGATCGGCGCATCCACCGTAACCAATGTGCGCACTTGCGCGGTTCGGACAACAATCTGATCCGTCTGCGGGTTATTCAGAAGCCCCGCCTTGGCCTTCGCCGGATTACCGATCGCCGACAATTGCGGCGGCTCGATGACTTTGGTCTGGATCGAGACATTGCCCACCAGGGGAATATTCACCTGAGCGGCCGCACTCACCGCACTCTTGCTATTGGACAGCTGCGCAACGGCCTCCAGCAATTGAAACAACTGCACATTGGTATTCAACGCCGCGGCCGGTGTTCCGCTGGCAACCTTCAGCAGGTCTGCGACTTTCAGCAGCTGGGTATTGGGCGCGATGGCTTTCAATGAAATCACATCGTTGATGACCGCCGTCGCCACCGCGCCGTTTTTTTGCAGCACCTTTACCGCGGCATCGATCAACTGGTTGGCGGATACGGCGGCGTTGAGCAGCGCATCGTAGTCACCCGCCGTCACGTTCAGCTCAATCGCCAACTGATCCAGGTAGCCGAGCAGGTTGACGTTCGTCGCCAGCAAGCCATTCCAGCCCGCCGCCGTCAGCGACAGGCTGCCGCCCAACAGGTTGCCAATGACCATGTTCAATAGCGGGGACTTCGCCGAATCCACCGTCGCCAGGTTGCTGCGAATCGTCAGTTGCGCCACTGGCGGCGCGTACGCGGCCACGGCGGTGGCACCCAGGGTCATCTGGGTGGACGCCGGCGTACCGCTGAACATATTCCAGATACCGGTGGCGACGCTGGTTACTACGCTGCGCGTCGCCACTACCCGAATGGCCTCGTTTTTGCTGGCGTCGGCGCTGAATACGCGGATGTTGCCGGCATTGGTCGTCAATGTGCCGCAGGTCACGGCCAGGCCACGACTGCTGTCGCCGGCAACCACGGTGAAGCCATTGCGCGCAGCGTTCTGCACGGCATAGTCGTTGGCGCTGGTGGTCGGGCTGCACAGGCCACCACGCCCGGCGGCCTCCAGGGCGGCGGTGTCGGCAATGGACTGCAGCTTGCGCTTTTCCAGGTAGAGGCGGCCGCTGTCCACCGCCAGCAGCAGGAACACCAGCGCTAACGCCAGGGTGCCCGCTGCCATCAAGCCAATCGCACCACGCTGCCTGCAACCGAGTCGGGGAGACATCAGGCACTCCTTAGCGCTTACTCTCCGTGTTGCCGTGGAGTGTAGACAAGGCTTGGCAGGTGCGCCGGCCGGTCGCTGCAAACGGTCAGTGCGGTGGGTAGCTGGAGAGGATGCGGGTCACCGTCGTGCGAATCGCGTTATTACGATCCTGGGGGTTGGGCGTGCTGCTCATCATCTGTTCATCACTGCCGCGCCACACCAGCTTGCCGTCCTTGCCGTCGAGCAGGTCGATCTGGATGGTCGCCACCTTGTAGGTGATGTTGCGTGTTTCGTTGTACATCGGCGCGCCCCAATAGCCGTTCCACGGGCCACCCCAGGCGCCGCCATAGTTGGTGGTGACTTGTTGCTGGCGGTCTTCGACGATCAGGTAGGCCTGCACGTTCAGGTCAGCCCGGGTGCCTGCGGCTGCCGGGCGCAGGCCGCGCTGGTCAAGCTGTTCACCCACGGCCTGGCGGATGCGTTGTTCGGTGAGGTCGCTCTTGATCCGCGGATCATCGGGGCGGTATTGCAGCGCCGGGTCTTTCCAGGCCCAGTTGCGGTAGGCGCCGAAGTCGCGGCTGGCATCAAAATCGTGGTTGACCTGGCTGGTCTGGCAACCGCCCAGCAGCACAACAAAAGCTAGCGTAGCGATACGACGAAACATGGTTGATCTCCAACAAGGGACCGGGCTTTAGATGAGAATAGCTGTTAACTCGGAGGATAGGCGGTCATCGCCTTCTGCACGGCCTGGCGCAACGCATCCGCACGCTCGCTGAGGCTGCCCTGGCTGCCGGTTTCCGCACTGGCACTCCACACCGGCTGACCGCTGCGGGCGTCGAACAGGTTGACGCGCACCACCACCACTTGAACCTCATAGGTGCGCACAATCGGCACCGAGTTGTACATGCCGTAGCCCGGGCCGTAGCGGTTATAGCCGCCGTATCCGTAGCCGTAATCGTCCCGGACCTGCTTGAGACGCTTCTCCAGGCGCAGATCGGCGCTCACCAGCAGGTCCGCCGGGCGGTTGTCGTGCAAGGGCCGCAGGCCGCGCTGGTCGAGGGCACCGCTGACCGCTTCGGCGACCTGCGCCGAGTCCGCCCAGGCCGTGCCGGCCGGGAGCTGGCCGTTGCGCCAGGCCCAATTGCGGTAGGCGCCATAGTCGCGCACCGGTGCCGGGTAAGCGCTGGCGTCGAAGGTAGTGGCCGCCTGCGCGGGCGCCGGTGGCATGGGCGCAGAAGCCGCCACATAAGGGTTAGGGCTGGAGCAGGCGCCCAGCCCGAGGGATAACAGGATCAAACAGAGACGACGCATTTCGACCTCCGCAGACTGGGCCGCTTATACCGGACGGCAGATCCAGTGCAAATAACGCCCAAGTCCGGCAAAGCTTGGGTGACGACGGTGAGCGAGCTCCATCTCTACAAGGTCCTTCAAGTCGGCGCGGGCCTGGAATTCCACCGGCATATAGTCGTGGAATACCCGCACGCCACTTTGGCTTTCGACCTGCCAAAGCCCTTCGAGTTGCGCCGCCAATTCCCGCGGGTCGAGGGGCTGTTGTGGGGTCAGGCTCTGCTTTTCGCCGGCCATGTCGTTCTTGCGCATCTTGCGGAAATGGCCTTTGAGCAGGTTGCGATAAATCAGTGCATCGCGGTTGTAGAAAGCCAGCGACAACCAGCCACCGGGCAGCGTCAGCTGGTGCAGCATCGGCAGGATACCGTGGGGTTCGGCCAGCCATTCCAGCACGGCATGGCACAGCACCAGGTCGTAGGGCTCGGTGAGCTGGCCGAGCAGATCTTGCCAGGGCGCATGAATGAAGGTGGCGCTCTGTCCGGCTTCGGCGAAGCGCTGGCGCGCGCCTTCGAGCATCGGCTCGGCGGGTTCGGCCAGGGTCACCTGATGGCCGCGCTCGGCCAGCCACAGCGACATATGCCCCAGGCCCGCGCCAATATCCAGCACGCGCAACGGACGCTCCGGCAGGGCCTCAGCCAGGTCGGCCTGGAGCACAGCCAGGCGAATCGCGCCTTTTGCGCCACCGTAGATTTTCTCGGCGAAGCGCGTGGCCAATTGGTCGAAATGCCGGTCACTCATGGGCAAACCGCCGCTCGCTGTCGGCCAGTTTGGCGCGCACCACCTCGTTCATGTCCAGGCCCAGCTCGCTGCACAGCAACAGCAGGTACAGCACGATATCGCCCACTTCCTGGCCGGCGTGGGCAAGTTTGTCGGCGGGTAACTGGCGGGACTGGTCTTCGGTGAGCCACTGGAAGATTTCCACCAGTTCGGCCATTTCCACGCTGGCGGCCATGGCCAGGTTCTTCGGGCTGTGGAATGGCTTCCAGTCGTTGGTATCGCGGATGCGGTGCAGACGTTCGGTGAGGTGTTCGAGGTTCATGGGGGGCTCCTGAATGGGTATAGCTTCAGGGGGATGGAGAGTGAAGGCAAGTGAATAGCGGCGGTGCGACGATTCGACTTGCCCCTGATGAGGCCCTAATCCACCACGCTGAATTCGAGCCGGGCGGTCTGGCCGGCTTCGTCGAGGACGCTGAGTTGGTAGCGGCCCAAGCGCTCGAAACTGGCATTGATGCTGTCCTGGTTGGCGCTGTCGCCCAGGGGGGCGCCGTTGAGGAACCACCAGCGCCGGCCGCTGCCGCCCAGGGCGGAAAGCTTGAGGCGCAGGGTTTGCTGACTGGCGGCGGGCAGGCGCAGTTGGTCGCCTTCGCGCACGCCGACAATCGACAGCGGCGAAGACGCCGCCAGCGCCGGTGGTGGGCAGTCGGGGTCGGCGGCGGGAATCCGCGCTTCACGGCGCTCGATTCTGGGCAACCATGGCTCCAGGGGTGCGGGCCACAAGGCGATATTTTTAGACACAGCGCCAGGGCAATGGGCATCCACCCTCAAGCCCTTGGCGTTGACCCAGACGCTTTCCATCAAGCCGACGCTCAACGGCTGATCCAGCGCCTGCAAGGTCGGCGGCGTGGTGTTGTCCAGGGTCCAGGCAAAGCGCTGGCGGCGGCAATTCGGATCGCTGCGGTTCATGGGCTGGCCCAGCGGCCAACAGATCGCCGCCACGCCGACATTGGTCGGCACCGCCACCACCTGCGCGCTGATGCCGCGCTGGCTGTCGCGATTGGTCAGCACGTCATGCACCTGCAACATCAGCGGCGCCGCCGAGGCCAAACCGAACTGCCCCGGCACCGGCGTGCCGTCCGGGCGACCGATCCACACACCGATCAAATAGCGCGGCCCCACGCCAATCGCCCAGGCATCGCGAAAACCGTAGCTGGTCCCGGTTTTCCAGGCCAGGACCGGGCGCTGCACCAGCTCGGCACGCGGGTCGCGATCAGGCCGCGCCTGGCCACTGAGGATGCGCCGAATAATCCAGGCGGACCCTGGCGACAGCAAGGGCCGCTCTCTCAGCGTATCGTCCGGCTGTAATCGAAGGGTGGCGCTCCTGCCGTCGCGGGCAAAGGCGCTGTAGCCGCTGACCAGATCCTCCAGGCGGCTGCCCGCGCCGCCGAGGATCAGCGCCAGGTTGGGCTCGGCCAACGCCGGCAGGGCCAATGGCACGCCGCCGATGCGCATCTGCGCGGCAAACCGCTTGGGCCCGTAGGCTTCCAGCAACTGCACCGCCGGCAGGTTCAGCGAACTGGACAGCGCCGTGCTCGCCGGCACTGCGCCGGTAAAGCCCATGGAAAAGTTGCCCGGCCGATAATCGCCATAACGCCGGGGCACGTCCTGCAACAGCGATTCGGAGTGAATCAGGCCCTCGTCCAGGGCCATGCCATACAGGAACGGCTTCAAGGTAGAGCCCGGCGAACGCAGCGCGCTGATCATGTCCACGTGGCCAAAGCGCTTCGCGTCGTTGATGTCCACTGACCCCAGGTAAGCGCGCACGGCCATGTTTTCTTCTTCCACCACCAGGATCGCGGCCGAGGTGTATTCCGGCAACCGCGCACGCCAGCCCAGCAACAGGTCTTCAAGACGGCGTTGCAGGGTGGCATCCAGCGTGGTGCGAATCAGCGGCGGGCTGTCCGGACGGTTAAGGCGGCGGGCAAGCAGCGGCGCCAGGCTCGGCTCCAGGCGCGGGGCGAGCAGCAACGGCTCCTCCAGCGCTTCGTCGACGGCCGCTTGTGGCCACACCTGGAACTCGGCGAGGCGGCGCAGTACTTTGTCGCGGGCCTCCTGGGCGCGCTGCGGGTGGCGATCCGGGCGCAGGCGGCTCGGCGCCTGGGGCAATACCGCGAGCAAAGCGGCTTCGGCGTGGGTCAGTTGCGCCGGGGACTTGCCCAGGTACGCCCAGCTGGCGGCCGCCACGCCCTGCAACGTGCCGCCGAACGGTGCGCGGTTCAGGTACAGGTTGAGAATCTGTTCCTTGGACAGGTGCCACTCCAACTGCGCCGTGCGCCACAGTTGGCGCAACTTGCCGTGGAAGGTCCGCGAGTGAGGATCCAGCAGGCGCGCCACCTGCATCGACAACGTACTGCCACCCGACACCACCCGCGCGCCCGTCAGGTTCTGCCACGTCGCCCGCACCAGCGCCAACGGGTTAACACCGGGATGCTGATAGAACCAGCGGTCTTCGTAGGTGAGCAGTGCATCGAGGTAATACGGCGACACTTCGCTGGTTTGCACCGGGTAACGCCACACACCGTTGGCATCGGCAAACCGCCACAACGGCGTGCCATCCTCGGCCAGCACTACCCGCGCCAGGTCGTCCCTGGGCAACGGCAACGGCCAGATACGATCGGCCAGCCACAGCAGGGCAATCATCAAGACCAGGCTCGCCAGGGTCCAGCGGACAAGTAAACGCAAATTCAAGCGGGCAAACCTCTATGCTTGTAGGGAACTAGCCTGTTGCAATAACAACCAAAGGCACAGATACGCCCACCTTCTTATCAGGACACACATATGCAGGTAGAAAGCTTTTTCGAATGGTTGGGCCAGGCGCTCGGTTCCGTCATCCGCTTTATCGTCGACGGGCTCAGCGGATTGTTCGGAGCCTTGACCCACGCCGGCGGCAACTTTGTCGAAGGCCTGTCACGCACATTGGGCATGGACACCTCGATCATCAGCATCCTCACCCTGATCGTCGGCCTGCTGTTTCTGTACTCAGCCGTACGCGCCTTCATGCGCGCTTCGATCATCTTCGGGGTGATCTGGCTGATACTTGGCCTGTGGCTGCTCAGTTGGGTCGTCCACTGAACCCAAAAACACCCAGCCACTGTAGGAGCGAGCTTGCTCGCGAAGGACGTCAACGATAACGCTGACATCCGGAATAAACGCGGTGCCCTTGCGTTCTTCGCGGGCAAGCCCGCTCCTACAGTGATCAACCGTCAAATTTCAGCGTCCCTTGATCACCAGATCCGCCGGCGTCTCCCCCACCGCCTGCCAGTTCGGCCGATACATCGACTCCACCTGCGGCGGTGGCACGCGGTAAGTACCCGGTGTCACGGCACGGGCCAGGTACAGCAAGTGCGTGGTGCCATCGCCGTCAAGGTTGATGGCCGCCACGTAACGGTCATCACGAAACTCCTGATGCTTGAGCGCCGCGTTCTGCATCGACTCACGCCACTCCTTCACCTGGCTGCTGGCGTTTTCCAGGCTGGCGGCACTTTGTGCCAGGTTCTGGTTTTCCAGCTCCAAGCCAGCAGGCAACAGATCGACCACCAAGGCATCCGGCACGCGCTGCCTGGCGCTCACGGCCAGGTGCACCAGCACCAGGTCGCCGCTATTGAGGTTGCGCAGGTTCAGCGGTTGGCCATTCATGCCCAGGTATTCCCGGCGGATGCTCAGGTTGTCGCCACCCGGTGCCGGTGGCACCTGGGGATAACCCGAGATCGTCAGTTGCTGGTAGACCGGCACATCGCCCTGATTGGTCAGGTTCAGATCGCCAGAAAGCAGCTTGCCTTCCAGGTCCAGCGTCGACTGTTGATTGTTCAGCTCATGTTCCCCACCGCTGCCATTGAGCAGGACCTTCCAGGCAGACTCGGGCTGGGCGAACCCCAGGCGCCCGGCCAGGAACAGCGAATTGCGCTCCTGGGTCGACAGGTACGGGCTGGCCGCCAACTGATCGGACAGGCTAAACAAGCGCTCCTCACGCTTGCCCTTGGCCAAGTCGTTTTCTTCCAGCAATGCCAGGATCATCGCCTGATCGCGCAGCGGGCTGCCGTAGTCGGCCAGCCATTCCTTGGCGCTGCGTTGCGCCGCCAGGCCGGCCAGCAAGGCTTGATCCGCACGGGGCTGGTCACCCATCTTCTGTAATGCGATGGACAACTGCACCAACGGCAACCCGGAACGCGCGTCGCTGCGCCGCTCGAAAATACTGCGCAGCGCCCCCAACGGCGCCTGCTGACTGCGCGCCAGTACCATGCCGGCGTAGGCCTGCACGGCAAAGCGCGTGTGGTCAGCGTTGTCGCTGTAGTCGACTTCGATCAGGTTGCGCTCCTGCACATAGCGCAGCAGGCGCTCGCTGGCTTTTTTCAGCGCTTCGGGTGGTACAGCGAAGCCCTGGTCACGGGCACGCAACAGGAAGTCGGTGACATAAGCCGTCAGCCAATATTCCTCTTCGCCATCGGCGCCCCACAAACCGAAGCTGCCGTTGTAGCGCTGCATGCCCAGCAGGCGTTCGATGCCCAGCTCGATCTTGCGTTTGCGCTCGGCATCCGGCTCGCCCTTGATGCTCAAACGCTTGAGCAGCGCGTCGTCGGCGTACAGCGACGGGTACAGACCACTGGCGGTCTGCTCCAGGCACCCATACGGGTAGGCCTTGAGCGCCGAGATCTGCGCACCCAGGTTCAGCGGCGGCCGGCTCGACAGGCTCAGCAGCGCCTCACGCCCAGAGGCATCGAATTGATCCAATGCGCCGGCGGGCAAGCTCCACGGCTCGCCCTTGAGCACCGCGCGGTAATGCTTGAGCAACGCCGGGTAGGCCGGGCGCACGCCCAGGGTCCATTCGCGGCTGAACGGCGGCAGGTTCTCACCGGGCAGGTCCAGGCCATTGACCGTGACCTTCACCTTGCCTTGACCCAAGCCACCCCAGGCTTTCACCGGGATACGCAGGGTGGTGCGCTGGCCTTGCTTGAGCTCGACGCTTTGCGCGCCGCTGTTGACCAGCTCCAATTGCCCTTCGGCACTCAGTTGCAGATCGAGTTTCTGCGCCTTGCCCGACAGGTTGGACAGGTCCAGGGCCAACGTCGTCTGGTCACCGCCGGCGAGGAAGCGCGGTGCCGACAGCTCGGCCACCAGCGGCGCGGCGATCAAGGTCTTGCCTTCGGCCATGCCGTAGCGGTCATCGCTCCAGGCCTGGGCCATCAGGCGCAATTCGCCGTTGAAGTCGGGGATGTTGACGCTGACTTCACCCTCGCCCTGCTCATTCAAGGTCACCGGTGCGCTTTGCAGGGCGACGATGGTCACACTGGTGTCCGGACGCTTGCCGCCCTTGGCCAGCGCGGCGTCGCCCCCAAAGGCCAGGCTGGCCAGGCGGCCCTGCCCGGCTTCGATCAACTGGCCGTAGATATCGAACTGGTCCACGCCATAGGCCTTGCGGCCGAACAGGCTGGAGTACGGGTCCGGCGTCGGATATTCGGTGATATTGAGGATGCCCACGTCCACCGCCGCCACCAGCACGTGCACCTGTTTCGGCACGCTGCCATCGGCGTTTTTGGCGGCGACCTTCACCGTCAGCGGTTGTTTGGGGCGCATTTTTTCCGGCGCGGCCAGGGTCACGCCAAGCTTGCGCTGGGTGCGATCCAGCGGCAGATGCAGCAGGCCTACCGCGCGCTTGGGGGTGATATTGGCTTTGCGCTCGCCGGGACGAACCACCAGGGCGCTGACGTACAGGTCATGGCGCGACCATTTCGGATCAAGCTTCACGGCAAAGCTTTTACCTTCGGCCGGCACGTCGATTTCCTGCCACCACAGCGGCCCTTCGGCGGATTCCACCAGCAGGTAGCCTTTACCGGCAGCCGGCGGCGTGACCGTGACGTTGGCGGTGTCGCCGTCGCCATAGGCGGGTTTATCCAGCGCCAGCTTGACCTGATCGGGCCGCACGGCGCCGCCTTCGGTGTTGTCCTGGGCCTGGTAGCCGGCCCAGAAGCGCAGGCTGCTGACCAGGCCGGTCTGCGGGTCTTCGACCTCGACGCGGTACGGGCCCCACTCCACCTGGAAGCTGACCTTGGCAGTATCGCCGGCCTTGATGCTCAGGGTCTGTTCATCGAGGTTTAGGAATTTCTCGTTGTAGTGATAGCTCCAACCATCGCTGTCGGAGTAGTTCCAGTAGTAGTCACGGCGCTCGCGTACCAGGCGGACCTTGAGGTTTTGCGCGGCGAGTTTCTGCCCGTCCTGGTTGGCCAGCAGCACTTCGAATTCCGCCGGGCCGTCGCCATTGGTTTCCTTGCCGTCAAACAGGCCACGCAGGCCCGGCAGTTGCTCGGCCGGCCAGATCGGCTGCACCAGGCGCCGGGTGATCGGCCGTCCGCCCGACTCGTGCAGGCTGGCTTGCACGATCAGTTGCAGGGGAGATTTGGCCTCCGCCCATTTGCTTTCCAGGGTCAGTTCTTCCTGGCCCTTGGCGTCGAGCACGCTTTCGTCCAGCTCGAAGTCCTGGCTCAGTTCCTCTTCGGTGACGGAGCCGAATTGATAGCCCGGCAGCGACTTGACCGCTTCGCGCAGGGGGCGCACATAGACTTGCCCGCTGACGCGGTTGCCCGACGCCGGCGCACCGTAGAGGTAGCGACCGTTGACCTTGATCACCGGGTTATCCGCCGGGCTCAATGCCGTGTCGCTGCCCCTGAGTTCCAGCGCCAGGCGCTCGGGCAGGAAGTCTTCGACGAGGAACTCATACAGCTGCGGCTTGCCATCGCCCAGGTCGAACACCAACTGCCAGCGGCCGGTCGGTGCTTCGCCGGCCAGTTGCAGTTGATATTGGTAGAGGCCCGAGGCATCGGCATCCCAGACAAACTTGCGGCTCACCTGTTCGTCCGGGCGACGCACTTCGACGCTCACCGGTTGCGGCTTGACCGCGTTGCCGTCCTTGTCCCGCAGCAGGGCGTTGAGCAGCACGGTTTCGCCGGGGCGATACAGGTCGCGCGGGCCGAACACAAAGAATTGCAACGGATGGGAAGGTTGGCCGCCGATATCGAACTCGGCCAGATCCAGCGCGGCACTGTCCAGGCGCAGCAGACTGGTCTGCTCACCCTGTTTGGCCAGCAGCACCTGGGCCTTTTTCGGCAACGGCAACTCAGCGTGGCCGCCCTTCTCGGTCTTGCCCTGGCCCAGCACACGGCCGTCGGCATCGAGCACTTCAAGGTCGACGCCATCCAACGCCTTGCCACCTTCCAGCGCCTGGGTAAACACATCCAGGCGATTGGCGTAGCGGTGCACCGACAGGCCGATATCGCTCAAGGTAAACAGCGTGGCCGGTTGCGAATAGTTGTAGGTGCCCGAAGCGCGCATCACCGCCAGGTACACGCCCGGTTGCTGCAATTGCTTGAGGCCGGCGATCGGCAGCAGCAGGGTTTCACGGGTATTGCGCGCCGGGTTCAGGTCGAAACGGCCGCCGTAGACCAGGTCGGCCAGCGGCAGCAGTTCGCGGGATTCATAACTTTGCAGGCTGGTATTGCGCCCCCACTGTGCCAGGAACGACGGCAGGGATTCGGGCTTGATCCGGAAGAATTCAACGTCGATCTTGTCGACGTTCAGCGCGATCACCGGCAGGCCTTCGGCCAGGCGCGTCGGCAACAATGTGCCACGGCTGGCGAAGCCGACGGTGGCTTGCAGGTCACGGGTTTCCAGGCGCGCGATGTACTCGGCGGCGAGCGTGTTGGCGTTGACCGCCTTCACCCCGGCATCCACCGTCAGCACCAGTTTGCGCTGGGGCTCCAGGTGGCGCAGGCGCAGTTCCATCAGGTTATCGGACAGCTCCCAGGCGCCATCGACCTTGCCGGACTTGCTGTCGACCAGATGGAGTTTGTCGGCAAACTTCTGCTCCGGATCCAACGGAATGGAAAAACTCACCGACAAGGTGCTGGCCCCGTCCAACTGCACCTCGGACACGTCCACCACACTCAACTCACGCCCGGCATAGCGCTGCTTCAGCGCCGCCACATCCACCGCCGCCTTGGCCGGTTTCGGCGCTGCCGCCACGGTGGGCGCAGGCGGTGCTGCCGGTTTATCGGAAGAATCGCAGGCGCTCAGCAGGGCCAGCGCGCAGGCCAGGAACAATCCTTTGTTAAGCATGGGGCACTCGTAGTCAGAGGGAACCGAGGGGTGAACTATATATCAGCGCCGGCCAAGCCGATGTGGCGCTGGTCACATTGACCGACGGAGGGTGAGTTGGTTCTCAACGGCCTCAAGTCCCAGCCAAATCCCACGGACATTGGGCCCCATGCCACATTGACCCTGTTGCGTTGCCAATGGCCGGTTACAATGCCGCTCCCCCAAGGAGCCTGCATGTCCACCTTACTCACCGACTGGCGCGACCGCCCTACCCATCGCCGCGTATGGGCTTTGGCTGCGCCGATGATCCTGTCGAACATTTCGGTGCCGCTGGTGGCGTTGGTCGACAGCATGGTCATCGGCCACCTGCCCCACGCCCACCAACTGGGCGCCGTGGCCGTCGGTGCCAGCTTGTATACCTTCCTCGCCTGGGCCATGGGTTTTCTGCGCATGGGTTCCACCGGTTTCGCCGCCCAGGCCGCCGGGCGCAAGGACGGTGCGGCACTGCGGCAAATCCTGCTGCAAGGCTTGCTGCTGGCGCTGGGGTTGGCGATGGTGCTGGGGACCGTCGGCATTCCGCTGAGCCATCTGGCCCTGGAATGGATGCAGCCTTCCCCCGAACTCAATCAACTGACCCGCGAGTTCTTCCATACCCGTCTGTTCGGCCTCCCCGCCGCCCTGGCCAGCTACGCGCTGGTGGGCTGGTTCCTCGGCACGCAAAACGCCCGGGCGCCATTGGCAATCCTGTTGACCACCAACCTGGTCAACATCGCCCTGAACCTGTGGTTTGTACTGGGCCTGGACTGGGGCGTGGTCGGCTCGGCCCGCGCATCGGTGATCGCCGAATGGACCGGCGCCCTCCTCGGCCTTGCCCTCACGCAAAAAGCCCTGCGCGCCTACCCCGGGCATATCGCCTGGGCCGCGTTGAAACGGTGGCAAAGCTGGCGCCCGTTGCTGGCGGTGAACCGCGACATCTTTATCCGCAGCCTGGCGCTGCAGTCGGTGTTTTTCATGATCACCGTGCAAGGCGCGCGATTGGGGGATGCGACCGTGGCCGCCAACGCCCTGCTGCTCAACGGCCTGCTGCTGACGGCCCATGCACTGGACGGTCTGGCCCACGCAGTCGAGGCCCTGTGCGGCCACGCCATCGGCGCCCGCGACCGCCACTCACTGCGCCGTTCATTGGTAGTTGCAGGTGGGTGGTCGCTGATCGCAAGCGTCGGTTTCGCGCTGTTATTCACGGTTGCCGGGCACCTGTTTATCGCCATGCAGACCGACATCCCCAGCGTGCGCGACACCGCCGATATCTACCTGCCGTATCTGGCGCTGCTGCCGTTGATTGCGGTGGGGAGTTACCTGCTGGACGGCCTGTTTATCGGTGCCACCCGTGCGCGTGAAATGCGCAATGGGATGCTGCTGACGTTATTGCTAACACTGCCGTTTGCCTGGGCGTTGCAAGGCTTGGGCAATCACGGACTGTGGATCACTTTCCTGCTGTTCATGACGTTGCGCAGCCTGACCTTGGGCGTCATCGCCTGGCGGCTCAAACGCCAGGACCAATGGTTCAACTGACCCTACCTGTTAGTTCTGACAGGTTACAAACCGACATTCCAAGCGTTGAATGGTCAGGGATCTACCCTTTCATATATGCATGGAGAGTCGGATATGAACATCACAAAAACCCTGTGGGTTGCTGCGATCTGCACATTGGCAACCCTAGCCGGATGCACCAATGGGCAAGGGCCCAACAACATCGCCGGGATACAACGGATCGAAAACAAAACAGCGTTCGCACTCGTGGTAGCGCAAGGGACTGAGATGCATCAGCTTGCCCCCGCAACGTCGATTGACCTGGAAATAAACAGCGCAAATATCACAATAATGCGTGTCAACAGCGTGGGAACTATTGACCGAATAGTCATGAGATACAACCCAGGCCGGTGCGCAGTCGCACATTGCCTCGAACTCAATTGACCTGAGCCAACGCCTTGTCAGCTCACTGCCCGGCGGTGGACTCGATAAACCCCGTCACCCGATCCAGCACCGGCGCCAGCCAGCACAACGGCTTGGCGATGGACGCGACCAATGTCGCGTGGCGGGTTCGGGTGAAATAAAACACCTCGACCGGCCCCCCCCCGCTTCCCGCAGTTTTTTCGCCAACCCACCCGTGTTGCGGGTGGGGTTGACGAGCGTGTCATCGGTCGAGGCAATCAACAGGCTTGGCGGTGCATCATGGCTGACATGGTTGATCGGCTGCGACTCCGGCGGTGAGTCGGGGAAGAAGAACACCGGGCGCACGTCCTGGTTTTCAATCGGCAAGAAGTCATAAGGCCCGGCCAGGCCGATCCAGCCTTTGAAGATCGACGGCGCCAAGCCCACTGCCTTGAGCCAACGCCCATCCAGCGCGAGCATCGCGGCGTTATAGGCGCCAGAGCTATGGCCCATCACGTAAAGCTGCTTGGGATCTGCACCGTATTCAGCGCTGTGGTTGACCGCCCACGCAACGGCCTGGGCGCCATCCTGGAGAAACGCGGGGTAACGCACCTGCGGGTACAGCCGGTAATCGGCGATCACCGCCACAAAACCTCAGCAATAGCAGTGTTCCAAATGTGGGGTGGGCTTGCCCCCGATGGCCATAGGTATCTACACAACTCTTAAAGGCTGACACATAACTCTGTGGTGAGCGGGCTTGTCGAATCGTCGCACCGCCCGCTCACCACAGAAGCCTAATTGCCATAGATTCCGTATTCACTGGAAGTTGTGTAGATATCCATGCCCCGATGGCAGTGTGTCAGGCAACTTACCTGCTGCTGATGTACCGCTATCGGGGGCACGTCGAATCGTCGCACCGCCCCTTCCACAGTTGGATGTGTGTCAGCTCAGCTTACGAGGACAAGTACGACGACCGCGTCAACCCAAGGCGCAAGGCATCAAGGAACTGGGTACGTTCCGACGCGGAGATCTTCGCGCTCGCACACTTGTCACGGTAGTGCGTCATCAACTCCTCCGGCGACAAGTGCACATAGCGCAGCATGTCTTCGATGGTGTCGTGGGTCTCGATCCCGGCGCTGTACACCGAACCGTCTTCGCGCTGGTAGATGTTCACCGAGTCGGTGTCACCGAACAGGTTGTGCATGTCGCCAAGGATTTCCTGGTAGGCGCCGACCAGGAAGATGCCCAGCAGGTAGTCTTCGCCTTCGTTCAAGGCGTGCACCGGCAGGCTGGTCTCGATGCTCTGCTCGTCGACGTATTGCTTGATCTTGCCGTCGGAGTCGCAGGTCAGGTCTTGCAGCACGGCGCGGCGCAGCGGCTCTTCGTCGAGGCGGTGCAGCGGCAGGATCGGCAATACCTGGCCGATGGCCCAGGTGTCCGGCAGGCTCTGGAACACCGAGAAGTTGCAGATGTACTTGTCGGCCAGCTTGTCGTTGAGTTCGTCCAGCACCTGGCGGTGCGAGCGCTGGCGGGCTTTCAGCGAGTTGTGCAGGCGGCGGCACACGGCGAAGTAGCACTGTTCGGCCAGGGCTTTTTCGGCCAGGGTCAGTTTGCCGTCGGCGTACTGGGTGGCCACGTCGCTCATGTAGTGGGTGGCGCGCCAGTAGGTTTCGGTGACCATCTCGATGTCGGTCGGGCCCAGCAGGTCTACCAGCCACTGCACGGTTTCCGGCAGGCTTTCCTTGTTTTCGATGGTCGGGATTTCGTCGTTGTGTTTCTCGACGTCGGTCACCTGCACCACCAGCATGGCGTGGTGCGCGGTCAGGGAGCGGCCGCTTTCAGAGAAGATATTCGGGTGCGGCAGGCTCTGCGCGTCGCAGAATTCCTTGAGCATGCCCACGACCACACCGGCGTAGTCGTCCATGTCGTAGTTGATCGAGCTGGCGTTACGCGAGTGAGTACCGTCGTAGTCCACGCCCAGGCCACCGCCGACGTCGATGTGATCCACCGGCAGGCCGAGGTTGCGCAGTTCGCCGTAGTAACGAATGGCTTCCTTGAACCCGTGCTGGTAGTCGGCCAAGTTGGCGATCTGCGAACCCATGTGGAAGTGCAGCAGGCGGATGCCCTGGTCCAGGCCCGCCGCGCGGAAGCGCTCGACCACCGACAGCAGTTGCGCCGCCGACAACCCGAACTTGGACTTCTCGCCACCGGTGTCCGCCCACTTGCTCGACGCCAGGGAAGACAGGCGCACGCGCAGGCCCACCTGTGGCTTGACCTTGAGGCTGGCGGCCTCTTCGATCACCAGTTCAACCTCGGATTCTTTCTCGATCACGATAAATACGTTGTGGCCGAGCTTCTGGCCCATCAGCGCCAGGCGGATGAACTCGCGGTCCTTGTAACCGTTGCAGACGATGGTGCCGCCCTTCGGCGCCAGGGCCAGCACGGCCAGCAGCTCAGGCTTGGAGCCGGCTTCGAGGCCGATGGAAACATTCTGGGTGGCGATGATGTTCTCGATCACCGCTTCCTGCTGGTTCACCTTGATCGGGTACAGTGCGGTGTACTTGCTCTGGTACTCCAGGCGCTCGATGTTGGCATCGAAAGCGCCGGTCAGCTGGCGTACACGGTCTTGCAGGATGTCGGGAAAACGCACCAGCAGCGGCAGGGAAAGGCCGCTCTTGCGCAGCTCGTCCACTTGCTCGTAGAGGTCGACGGGTGTGCTGTTCGGGCCGTTCGGACGGACTTCAACGCGACCGGCATCATTGATCGCGAAATACCCGGCCCCCCAATGGCGAATCCCGTAAACACTGCGGCTGTCCGCAACTGTCCATTGGCTGCCATCGTCTTTGCGTGTGCGTCGTACGGACATCGAAGTCCCCTATAAATGAAGGCGAAGGCGCCACCTCTCGTTCGAGGCTGGCGCAGTCTAAAGAATGAAAATGACGATTTGCCTGTAAGCAAGGTAGACCCCACTCGCAGGACAGAGTTTAGACACAGGTTGGGAAGAGGCTTTCAGCCGCCGGACTTCTTGGCCTTGTAACCCAGCCTGATCAGCTCGGCCAACAGCAGTTCGACGTGATCGCCCTGGATCTCGATGACACCGTCTTTCAACGCGCCACCGGTGCCACAGCGCTTTTTCAGCGTGGTGGCCAGTGCCTTGAGCGGCTCTTCGGCCAACGGCACGCCGGTGATGGTGGTCACCGTCTTGCCGCCACGGCCTTTGCTTTCGCGGCGCACGCGGGCAATACCGTCGCCTTCGGGGATCAGGGTCTGTTTGCAGGTACACGAATCCACGGGCTGACGACAGTCCGGGCAGTGTCGACCTGCGTCGGTGGAAAATACCAGGCCGCCGAGGGCGGCGAAGGATGCGGCTTTTTTGGCCACCGGCAATCCTCTCGGGAGGACAAAGACTGATCGGCCTCCGCTAAGGGACGACCGACCGCGAAGCCCCACTCAGGCAGGGGCAGCGCTACCGAGCCGCCAAGGCTGATCCCCACCTGTAGGAGCGAGCTTGCTCGCGAAAATCGTCAACGATGAAGCGTGCATTCCGAATGCACGCGGCGTTCTTGAGTTTTTCGCGAGCAAGCTCGCTCCTACAGTGATCCCAGGGTGAAACAATGGCGGTTCGGGTGAAAAGTCGCGCAGTGTAACGGCAAAAAGCCCACTTGCTAAGAGCCAAATGGCGCCAATTTATGCAGCTTTAGCGACGCGAGGCCAGATAGCGCCGCAAGCCCTCCTGGGCGTCCGGGCAGTAAGGCTTGTGCTCGGCTTCCTGCAGGACCGTTTCTACGGGCAAAAAGCGCGCCTCCATGACTTCTTCAGGCTGCAGGCGCAATGGCCCATCCCAGATCGCCGAGTAGGATTTGCACCAGAGCCGACTCTCGCCATCCTCAAAGTAGAAATGGTCATGCTCGGTCAGTTCCACCCCGCCAACACCCAGTTCCTCTTCCAGCTCGCGGGCCGCAGATAACGCGTAGGACTCTCCCGCCGCGACCATCCCGCCCGCCGCCGTATCCCAGAACCCCGGGTACAGGGCCTTGCTCAGGGTGCGCCGATGCACGCACAGCTCACCCTTGGAATTGAACAGGAAGATAAAGGTGCAACGGCCGATCAGGCCGCGCTGGCGCAAATCGGACCTGACGAGGTGGCCGAGCAGGTTGTCCCGCTCGTCGACCCAGCAGATCAGTTCGGCATCAGAGGCCGCACGGTGCGCGGCCTCGTTTTGAGCTGCGTCCATCATCAACCCTGGTTGAGCAGTTGACGCAAATCGATCACCGCCGCGTTGGCCCGGGAAATGTAGTTGGCCATGACCAGCGAATGGTTAGCCAACACGCCGAAACCGCTGCCGTTGAGGATCATCGGGCTCCAGACCGGCTCTTGCGAAGCCTCCAGCTCACGAATGATCTGACGCACGCTGACGGTGGCGTTTTTCTTGGCCAGCACGTCGGCAAAGTCGACTTCGATGGCACGCAACAGGTGGGACAGCGCCCAGGCCTGGCCACGGGCCTCGTAGAACACGTTATCGATCTGCATCCAAGGGGTTTCCACCACTTCTTCGTCGACCTGCGGCACTTCACCCGGCGCCAGGGCTTCGGTTTTCAGTGCGGTGTTCAATTTAACCCGGCCCACGCTGGCCGACAGGCGTTGCGACAGCGAGCCCAGGCGGGTGGCCACATCGCCCAGCCAGTTGTTCAGGTTGTCGGCGCGGGCATAGAACAAGGCGCCACGCTGATTCGGGTCGGACAGGCGTGCTTCATAGCGGTTCAGGGAGTTGATGCCTTCCTGGTACTCCGACTCACTGGACGGCAGCACCCAGCTCTTGTTGTCGAAGTTGAACCGCGGCTCGGCCTTGGCCAGATCGGCGTCTTCGGCCGACTGCGACTGGGAGCGGGCGAAGTCTTTACGCAAGGCGCGGGTCAGGTCGCGCACCTGCACCAGCACGCCGTATTCCCAGCTGGGCATGTTGTCCATCCACAGGCCCGGCGGGAAACGGTCGTTGGAAATATAGCCACCGGGCTTGTTCAACAACGTGCCAACCACGGTCTTGAGGGTTTCGACGGTGGTATAGCCCACCACCATCTGCTTGCCTTCCTTCTCGGCGGCAAGTTGCGCATTCTGCTGGACCGGGAACAGCGCCGGCTCTTCGCTCCAGTACCAGCCCAGGGCGCCGGTGACCAACAGATACAGGCCGAGCACGCTGAGCACGGCTCGGCTCATCAGCAAGGTACGAAAATAGCTGCGGTTGGCCGACTTGGGCTCAGGGGCAGGGCCTTTGGCACTGCCCGCACGGTTTTTCCAGTCCAGCATGGCGATATCCTTTCAATCACTTGAGTTCATGCACTTGAATTGAGGGCGTGCGTTCAAACACTCCGACCACAACCCTACCCCATCGTGCCCGCCCATGCGGGGCTTTTCACCAAACGTGCATACGGCAAGCATTCGACTATAAAGGATGCACGCTTTTTAAGCTGCGCGACCGTCAGGTCACCAACTGAATATCAGGGACACGCAGTTAATTGACATATGACACTCATCCCATTGGAAAGAGGTGCTAGCATAGAGCCATCAGTTCGACCTCAGCATGCACCCTCACTAGTAGTCAGGATATGACCGAGCCAGAAGACCCCAGCCGTGAGCGTCTCAAGCAGCATTTTGCCCAGCGGGTAATTCATCAGGCACGTCAAATTCTTGAGATCTGGCAGCGCCTGCAACGCAGCGAATGGTCAGGCGCCGACCTCTCCGAACTCAGCGAGGCCAACCTGCGCCTGCAACGCTTCGCCGAGCGCTTCGAACAACCCGAACACGGCCAACTGGCCCGGCACATCGGCGAATCGCTCAAGGCCGTCGACGAAAACCGCGGACGCCTGAGCAGCCACCTGATCACCGAACTCAACCGCTTGATGCAGCGCCTGTCCCGCACCGGCCTGCGCCAGGGCGACCAGCTGGAACAAACCTTCCTGCCGCCGATGCGCAAGCCGATCTACGTGATGCTGGCCGATCACGACCGCGCCGAGCGCCTGGCCAAGCAGCTGGAATTCTTTGGCATGAGCGCCCAATCCCTGGACAGCGTCGCGGCGTTTCGCGCGTCCCTGGCCGAGCGCCTGCCGTCGGCGATCGTGATGGACGTGGATTTCTGCGGCGCCGGCCTGGGCCTCAAGCTCGCCGCCGAAGCCCAGGAAGGCCTGGAGCATAAACTGCCGCTGTTGTTTTTCAGCCTGCACGAAACCGACACCCCTACTCGCCTCGCCGCCGTGCGCGCCGGCGGCCAGGAATTCCTCACCGGCACGCTGGAAGCCTCCAGCCTGCTGGAAAAGATCGAAGTACTGACCTGCGTCGCCCAGTACGAACCGTACAAAGTGCTGATCATCGATGACTCGCGGGCCCAGGCGCTGCACACCGAGCGCTTGCTCAACAGTGCCGGCATCGTCACCCGCACCTTGATCGAGCCGATCCAGGCCATGGCCGAGCTGGCAGACTTCCAGCCCGACCTGATCATCCTCGACATGTACATGCCGGCCTGTACCGGCACCGAACTGGCCAAGGTCATTCGCCACAATGACCGTTACGTCAGTGTGCCGATCATCTACCTGTCGGCCGAAGACGACCTGGACAAGCAGCTGGACGCCATGAGCGAAGGCGGCGACGACTTCCTCACCAAACCGATCAAGCCGCGCCACCTGATCACCACGGTGCGCAACCGCGCCGCCCGTGCGCGCAACCTCAAGGCGCGGATGGTGCGCGACAGCCTGACCGGGTTGTACAACCACACCCATATCCTGCAATTGCTTGAAGACTGCAGTTTCCGTGCGCGCCGCGAGGACAAGCCGTTGAGCTTTGCCATGCTCGACATCGATCACTTCAAGCGGGTCAATGACAGCCACGGCCACCCCATGGGCGACCGCGTGATCAAGAGCCTGGCGCTGTTTCTCAAGCAACGCCTGCGCAAGACCGACTACATCGGCCGCTACGGCGGTGAAGAATTCGCCATCGTGATGCCCGACACCGACCTGGAATCGGCCTGCAAGGTACTGGATGAAATTCGTGGGCGCTTTGCCGAGATTCACTACCCGGCGCAGCCGCAGGATTTGTGGTGCACCTTCAGCGCCGGGGTGGTGGAGCTGTGTGACGGCTCCGACAGCCTGATGATGGCCGCCCAGGCCGACGAGGCGCTGTACCGCGCCAAGGATGCCGGGCGTAACCGCGTGCAAGCGGCGCGCACGTCAAAGCAAAGGGCCACCTTTTCACCAGAATCCACTGATTCCGTCATAACCCTGTAATGAAAACGCAATAACTTCAGGCACTTACCTTTTGCTGTCGGTTGATACCCCGCATGCGCCTGAAGCTGCTGACCAATCTCAATACCCTCCTGCTGGTGGCCGTGTGCCTGGCACTTGGAGCGACGCTGTGGTGGTCGCAACGGGCGCTGGAACGGCCTTATTTGCTGATGGAGCGCTACCTCGGCCTGTCACAGACCTTCCAGAACCAGGCCGCACGCAATATCGACGACTATCTGGGCAGCGGTGATGCATTGCGCTTGAGCAGCGCCAGCCAGAGCCTGGAAAGCCTGTTGCAGCACCTGGATGAACTGCCCGCCGACCTCGCGCAGAACCTGCGCCCCAGCCTTGCGGACCTGAATACCTTCAGCAAGACCGACCTGCTGGCGGCCGGTAAGTTGGCAGGTGACCCACAAGCCCTGTTGCTGCAGGCCGAGCGGGAGCTGGGCGCCAACCTGGAGCAGTTGAGCCAGTACGCCAAGGGCGTCAACAGCGCCGAGGCCGCGCGCTACCTGCCGCCGCTGCTGGCGGCCTCACAGCACCTGGGCAAGCTGTCCCTGGCTCGCGACAAACTGGTGAGCAGCGGCCGCGCGGAACTGGCGGACGATGTGGAACGCGAAGTCAGCAATATGCGCAGCCAGGCCGACCTGCTGGAGCAACTGCCATTACTCGGGGTAAAGGCCAGCGCAGAATCCAACACCGATGACTTTTCGGCCTTGATGGGCCTGGAAAACAGCGCAAAAACCGAAGCCCAGGACACCGGCGTCGAGCTCAAGCGCGAACTCAACGGCCTGCTGGCCCGCTACCCCGCCGAACTCCAGCGCACCCGCACGCAGATCCAGCAGCGTGCCGACCTGGCCGCCGCCACCCACTTGAAAATCGCGGCCGTTCAGCAGGCCATCGCCGGCCTCGAGCCGGCGGTGCGCGCGCAACACGGTAAGATCCAGGGCGAAGTGCGCCTGATGCAAGGGGTGATGATCGGCCTGATTCTGCTGATCGCCCTGTTGATCGACACCCTGCAGCGGCGCCTGGCGCGGGTGCTGACCAACCTGGCCCCCGCCTTGTCGACCTGGGGCGAGGGCAACTTCAGCCAACCGATCACCTTGGGCAAGACCAACCGCGAACTGCGCGACATCGAAGCGTCCCTCAACCGTTTACGCGCCTATCTGGTGGATCTGGTGGGTACCATCCGTGGCAATGCCGAAGAAGTGGCCGGCAGCAGCCGCGCCCTGGCCGAACTGAGCAGTGGCCTGCACGACGGCGCCGAGCGCCAGGCCGGGGATACTGCGCAGATTCGTGATTCCCTGGGCGAACTGGAAGCCACCATCCAGCAAGTCGCCGGTGATGCCAGCCAGGCGGCCGGCGCCAGTCGCAGCGCGGGCCAGGCGGTCGAGCAAGGCCAGCGCGTGATCGGCCTGAGCCTGACCGGCCTGCACGCGCTGGTGGGTGAAGTGCAGCAAAATGCGCAGATGATCGAAAAACTTGCCGAGGAGTCCGCCACCATTGGCGGCGTATTGACCGTGATTCGCTCGATTGCCGACCAGACCAACCTGCTGGCGCTCAACGCCGCCATCGAAGCCGCACGCGCCGGTGAGGCCGGGCGCGGCTTTGCCGTAGTCGCTGACGAAGTGCGCACCCTGGCCCAACGCACCGCTGGCGCCACCGCCGAAATCCAGGGCTTGATCACCGGCCTGCAAACCGCTGCGCACCAATCGGTGCAGGGCATGCGCGCCCAGGTTGAACACGCCGAGGCTACCGCCCAGCAAGCCCAGGCTGCGGATGGCGCGCTGGATGAAATCGTCGGCGCGATCCAGACCATTTCCGACACCGCCGTGCGGATTGCCGATGTAACGGCGCAGCAAAGTGGCGCCGTGAGTGAGATTCGCGACAACAGCGAGCGGATTCATCAGCTCGGCGAGGATAATTTGCTGCGCATCGGCCAGGGCCGCAGCCAGGGTGAGCATTTGCTGGTGCTGGGTGGGCAGCTCAATACGGCTGTGCAGGCGTTCCGTGTCTGACCGGCCCCATGAAGATCCAAAATCAAATGAAGATTAAAATGTGGGGGGCTTGCCCCCGATAGCGGTGGATCAGTTACACATGCGAGACTGACACACTGCAATCGGGAGCAAGTCGAATCGTCGCACCGCCCCTCCCACATTTGATCTCCACGGGATTCAAGGGCGTATTACCCATGACCGGATCCCGACCCCCAGTCACAAATTTTGCGCAATCCTCGCTAATCGTGCCGCCTACTGCATAGAACTGGACAGTCACAAAGGCTTTGCGGCATAGTCGCCGGGTTCTGCCTTGCCCACATCAATAACAAGGAACAGCCGATGGCGACCTTACTGGTTCTTCACGGACCCAACCTGAACCTGCTCGGCACCCGTGAACCGGGCGTCTACGGGGCAGTGACCCTCGATCAGATCAACCTTGACCTGGAACGACGGGCACGTGAAGCCGGCCACCATCTGCTCTACCTGCAAAGCAATGCCGAGTATGAATTGATTGATCGCATCCATGCCGCCCGTAGCGAAGGCGTGGACTTTATCCTGATCAATCCCGCCGCTTTTACGCACACAAGCGTTGCATTACGTGACGCGCTGCTGGCGGTGAGCATCCCATTCATCGAAGTGCATTTATCGAACGTGCACAAACGCGAACCTTTCCGCCATCACTCCTACTTCTCCGACGTTGCGGTAGGAGTGATCTGCGGCCTTGGCGCCAGCGGTTACCGACTGGCCCTGGAGGCCGCCCTGGAACAGCTTGAAGAACAGGCCAAGCGCCCCTGACCGACCCTTGGGAGTTGATGATTCATGGATATCCGTAAAGTTAAGAAACTGATCGAACTGCTGGAAGAATCCGGTATCGACGAGCTGGAAATCAAGGAAGGCGAAGAGTCCGTACGGATCAGCCGCCACAGCAAGACCCCGGCCCAACAGTTCTACGCACCACAGATGCAAGCACCGGCACCGGCTGCTGCTCCGGCCGCCGCGCCTGCTGCCGCCGCCGCACCTGCCGCACCGGCAGCCCCTGCGCTGAACGGTTTCGTGGTCAAGTCGCCAATGGTCGGTACGTTCTACCGCACCCCGGCACCGACCTCGCCAGCCTTCGTTGAAGTAGGCAAGACCGTGAAAGTGGGCGACACCATCTGCATCGTTGAAGCGATGAAGATGATGAACCACATCACGGCCGAAAAAGCCGGCGTCATCGAATCCATCCTGGTAGAAAACGGTCAGCCGGTTGAGTACGACCAGCCGCTGTTCACCATCGTTTGAACCGCGGAGCGCCTTCGATGTTGAAACCTGCGAAGAAACTGCAAAAAGTCCTGATCGCCAACCGCGGCGAGATCGCGCTGCGTATCCTGCGCGCCTGTAAGGAAGAGGGCATCAAGACCGTCGCTGTTTACTCGACGGCCGATACCGAATTGATGCACGTGAAACTGGCGGACGAGAGCATCTGCATCGGCCCGCCACTGGCCACGAACTCGTACCTGAAAGTCTCGAACATCATCGCCGCCGCTGAAGTGACCGGCGCTGATGGCATCCACCCGGGCTACGGCTTCCTCGCGGAAAACGCCGATTTCGCCGAACAGGTGGAAAAATCCGGGTTTGCCTTCATCGGCCCGAAAGCCGAAACCATTCGCCTGATGGGCGACAAGGTCTCGGCCAAGGACGCCATGATCGCCGCCGGCGTGCCAACCGTTCCTGGCTCCGACGGCCCACTGCCTGAAGACGAGGAAACCGCACTGCGCATTGGTCGCGAAGTCGGCTACCCGGTGATCATCAAGGCCGCCGGTGGCGGTGGTGGTCGCGGCATGCGCGTGGTGCATAAGGAAGAAGAGCTGATCGAAGCGGCCAAGCAGACTCGCTCCGAAGCGGCTGCCTGGTTCGGCAACCCGATGGTCTACCTGGAGAAGTACCTGACCAACCCACGTCACGTGGAAGTGCAGGTACTGTCCGACGGCCAGGGCCACGCCATCCACCTGGGCGATCGCGATTGCTCGCTGCAACGTCGTCACCAGAAGGTGTTGGAAGAAGCCCCGGCACCGGGTCTGGATGAAAAAGCGCGTCAGGAAGTCCTGGCTCGCTGCGTCAAGGCGTGCATCGACATCAACTACCGTGGCGCCGGTACCTTTGAGTTCCTCTACGAGAACGGCCGTTTCTACTTCATCGAGATGAACACTCGCGTGCAGGTAGAGCATCCGGTGTCGGAGATGGTCACCGGTATCGACATCGTCAAGGAGATGCTCAGCATCGCCGCCGGCAACGTGCTGTCCTTCACCCAGGACGACGTGAAGATCCACGGTCACTCCCTGGAGTGCCGGATCAACGCCGAAGACCCGAAGACCTTTATCCCAAGCCCTGGCCTGGTCAAGCATTTCCACGCGCCCGGCGGCAACGGCGTACGTGTGGATTCGCACCTGTACAGCGGCTACAAGGTTCCGTCCAACTACGACTCGCTGATCGGCAAGCTGATCACCTGGGGCGCGACCCGCGACGAGGCCATGGCCCGTATGCGCAATGCCCTGGACGAAATCGTGGTCGACGGCATCAAGACCAACATCCCGCTGCACCGGGACCTGGTTCGTGATGAAGGCTTCTGCGAAGGTGGTGTGAACATTCACTACCTGGAACACAAGCTGGCCAACCAGTAAGTGTTCCACCCAACAAAGCCGCCTTCGGGCGGCTTTGTTGTTTCTGCACACCGCCCCTCCCACATTTGGTCCGCATTCACTCAGTAATGTCGTCTTATGCTGTTCGCTCGCGTAAACTTGCGCGCTTTCGCAGCCTACCCCGCTGCACACTCATTTTTTTCAAAGGTGCCCGCCATGCCTTGGCTGCAAGTCCGTCTCGCCATCAGCCCAGAACAAGCCGAAACCTACGAAGACGCGTTCCTCGAAGTGGGCGCCGTCTCGGTGACCTTCATGGACGCCGAAGACCAGCCGATCTTCGAACCCGAGCTGAATACCACCCCGCTGTGGTCCCACACCCATCTGCTGGCCCTGTTCGAAGACGGCACCGATGCCGCCGCCGTACTGGCCCATATGGAATTGCTCACCGGCAGCCCGTTGCCCGAGCATCACAGCGAAATCATCGAAGACCAGGACTGGGAACGCAGCTGGATGGACAACTTCCAGCCGATGCGCTTCGGCCAACGCCTGTGGATCGTGCCGAGCTGGCATGCCGCCCCGGAGCCGAACGCGGTCAACCTGCTGCTGGATCCGGGCCTCGCATTCGGCACTGGCACCCACCCCACCACCGCGCTGTGCCTGGAGTGGCTGGACGGCCAGGACCTGACGGACAGCCACGTGCTGGATTTCGGCTGCGGCTCGGGGATCCTGGCGATTGCCGCCCTGTTGCTGGGCGCCAAGGAAGCCGTGGGCACCGACATCGACGTGCAGGCCCTGGAAGCGTCCCGGGATAACGCCGGGCGCAACAACATTCCTGAAGGCAAATTCCCGCTCTACCTGCCGCAGGATTTGCCCCAGGTGCAGGCCGACGTGCTGGTCGCCAATATCCTCGCCGGCCCGCTGGTGTCCCTGGCGCCACAACTGTCGAGCCTGGTCAAGCCGGGCGGGCGCCTGGCGCTGTCGGGCATCCTCGCCGAGCAGGGCGAAGATGTCGCCGCCGCCTACGCCAAGGATTTCGAGCTGGATCCGATCGCTAACCGTGATGGCTGGGTACGCATCAGCGGGCGTCGGCGCTAGAATGAGCGCTTGCCTGAATCGGATGGCCGCATGACCGACAGTTTCGTCACCCAGTGCCCGCATTGCCAAACCCGCTTTCGCGTCAACCACGCCCAATTGAGCGTGGCTCGCGGCGTGGTTCGCTGCGGCTCGTGCCTGCAAGTCTTCAACGCTGCCCGCCAGCTGCTGGAGCAGCGCGCCCAGGCGCCTGCGCCGGAGCAACCGGCCACGATCGAGCCCGTGCGCGAAGCCGCGCCTGAGCCGCAGCGGGCAATCAGCCAGAAGCAGTGGAGCGCCGAAGAGCTGGACCTGGACAACCTGGATCTGGACAAGGAACTGGCCAAGCTGGAACGCCGCGAGATTCAGCACACGCTGCCCGTGGGCGCAGAACGCCGCCAGCCCGGTGCCGACCGTCGGCAGAAAGAAGACGCTCTCAGCGCCAGCCGCGAAACCGTCAAGGCCGAAGAAGAAAAATGGGCCGCCAGCCTGTTCAGCGAACCGCCTGGAGAACGCGCCAACGCTTCCGAAGACGAACCTGAACCGGCCAAAGCCCCTGCGACCAGGCAGCGCACCGAGCCCTCCATGTCGTTGCACCTCGACGATGAGCCTGCGCTGCGCTCAACCCCGGAAGATGAACACTCCGACCCGCCGTTCACGCCCCTGACAGCGGCAGCGGATGAAGCGGAGCCCGAAGAGCGTGTGCAATCCCATCGCAAGCGCCCACGCCCCGAGGCCGGCGTCCATGACGACCTGCTCCAGGACCTGGAAGACGACCCTCTGCACCTGTACGCGCAAAAACGCCCGCAGGGCCTGGGCCGTCGCCTGATCTGGATACTGCTGGTACTGATCGCCGCCGCCGGCCTGGCTGCGCAGTACATTGCCTATCAGTTCGACGATCTGGCCCGCCAGGACGCTTACCGCCCATGGTTCCAGCAACTGTGCCCCACACTGGGCTGCACGGTGCCGTCGCGGGTCGATATCGCCCATATCAAGAGCAGTAACCTGGTGGTACGCAGCCACCCGGAGTTCGCCGGGGCGCTGGTGGTGGATGCGATCATCTATAACCGCGCGACGTTCTCCCAGCCCTTTCCGCTGCTGGAACTGCGTTTCGCCGACCTCAACGGCAACCTGATTGCCAGTCGTCGCTTCAAGCCCGCCGAATACCTGAGCGGCGAGTTGGCCGGGGTGAGCGAAATGCCATCACAAACCCCGATCCATATCTCCCTGGATATCCTCGATCCGGGCAATAAAGCCGTGAATTACAGCCTGAGCTTCCACTCGCCCGAGTGAATCGGCCTACGCACCGTCGCTTGACGGTGGAGTATTGACTGGGCGCCGCCCATCCAAACCGGCGGCGATAAAGAAATAACTGTTCAGATTTTATCCAATTCAGCCTTTATCCAGTCATCGAGAGCGGGTATCATGCCAACCCTTTTTCGAACTCTAATGATCCGGCCCCACAACAGGGAAGTCCTATGTCGGCGGTACGCATCGGCCCATATACATTGCAGAATGGCTTGATTCTCGCCCCGATGGCGGGCGTCACCGACCAGCCCTTTCGTCAGCTGTGCAAGCGTTTGGGCGCGGGTCTAGTAGTCTCGGAAATGGTCACCAGCGACATGAGCTTGTGGAACACCCGCAAATCGCGGATGCGCATGATCCACGAAGGTGATCCCGAGCCCCGCTCGGTCCAGATCGCCGGGGGTGATGCGCAGATGCTGGCGGATGCGGCCCGGGCCAACGTGGCGTTGGGCGCACAGATCATCGATATCAACATGGGCTGCCCGGCCAAGAAGGTCTGCAACAAGGCCGCCGGTTCCGCGCTGTTGAAAGATGAGCAGTTGGTTGCGGAGATCCTGCAGGCCGTTGTTGCCGCAGTGGATGTGCCGGTGACCCTGAAGATTCGTACCGGTTGGGACCGGGACAACAAGAACGGCCTGACGGTGGCGAAGATCGCCGAACAGGCAGGCATTACAGCGCTGGCGGTGCATGGTCGCACCCGCGCCGACCTTTACACCGGTGAAGCCGAGTACGACACCATCGCCGCGATCAAGCAGGCGGTGTCGATGCCGGTATTTGCCAATGGCGACATCGACTCGGCCGAAAAAGCCCGGCGCGTGCTGCACGCCACCGGTGCCGATGGTGTGTTGATTGGCCGGGCCGCCCAGGGGCGGCCGTGGATTTTTCGTGAGGTCGAGCATTTCCTGCGTACGGGTGAAGTCCTGCCGGCGCCGGAACTGGTCGAGGTGGAACGTATTCTGCTAGAGCATCTGGCTGCACTTCACACCTTCTATGGAGAGGTGATGGGCGTGCGTATTGCTCGCAAGCATGTGGGTTGGTATCTCGCAACCCTGCCAGGCGCCAGGGAGTTTCGCGCCGGGTTCAATCGTTTGGATGAAACGCAAGCACAGGTCACCGCCGTTCGTGAGTTTTTTGCCGAACGAGACAAGAGCCTGAGAGCAGGGGACGGAGAATGGGTGGCCGCATGACGATGATGACCGAGACTTTAGTGAGTGGAACAACACCCGTGAGCGACAACGTCAATTTGAAACAGCACCTCAACACGCCGAGCGAAGAAGGCCAGACCCTTCGCGGGAGTGTCGAGAAGGCGCTGCATAATTATTTCGCCCACCTTGAGGGCGCTTCCGTCACGGACGTGTACAACCTGGTGCTCTCCGAAGTCGAGGCGCCCCTGCTCGAAAGCGTGATGAACTACGTCAAGGGCAACCAGACCAAAGCCAGTGAGCTGCTGGGCCTCAACCGTGGCACCTTGCGCAAAAAGCTCAAGCAATACGATTTGCTGTAAGCATTCAATCAAACCAGAAAGGCGCCCGCGTAAAACCGGTCGCCTTTTTTGCTGACTCCTTTGCTTTTGATGGAAATTGAAATGACCGACCAGACTACCCGCCTGCCGATCCGCCGCGCCTTGATCAGTGTCTCCGACAAGACCGGGATCCTCGAATTTGCCCGGGAGCTGGAAGCCCTGGGCGTGGAAATCCTCTCCACGGGCGGGACCTTCAAGCTGCTGCAGGACAACGGCGTGGCCGCAGTGGAAGTGGCGGACTACACCGGCTTCGCAGAAATGATGGACGGTCGCGTCAAGACCCTGCACCCGAAAATCCACGGCGGCATCCTCGGCCGTCGCGGCATCGACGACGCCATCATGACCGAGCACGGCATCAAGCCGATCGACCTGGTGGCCGTCAACCTCTACCCGTTCGAAGCCACCATCAACAAGCCAGGCTGCGACCTGCCGACCGCCATCGAAAACATCGATATCGGCGGCCCGACCATGGTTCGCTCGGCGGCCAAGAACCACAAAGACGTGGCCATCGTGGTCAACGCCAGCGACTACGCCCACGTGCTGGAAAGCCTGAAAGCCGGCGGCCTGAGCTACGCCCAGCGTTTCGACCTGATGCTCAAGGCGTTCGAACACACCGCCGCCTATGACGGCATGATCGCCAACTACATGGGCACCGTGAACCAGGCCGCCGAAACCCTGAGCACAGAAGGCCGCAGCCAGTTCCCGCGCACCTTCAACAGCCAGTTCATCAAGGCCCAGGAAATGCGCTACGGCGAGAACCCGCACCAGAGCGCGGCGTTCTACGTGGAAGCCAAGCCTGCCGAAGTGGGCATCGCCACTGCGACCCAACTGCAAGGCAAAGAACTGTCCTACAACAACGTGGCCGACACCGACGCCGCGCTGGAGTGCGTGAAGAGCTTCGTCAAGCCGGCCTGCGTGATCGTCAAGCACGCCAACCCGTGCGGCGTGGCCGTGAGCCCGGACGCTGAAGGCGGCATTCGCCAGGCGTACGAACTGGCCTACGCCACCGACACCGAATCGGCCTTCGGCGGCATCATCGCCTTCAACCGTGAACTGGATGCAGAGACGGCCAAGGCCATCGTCGAGCGTCAGTTCGTCGAAGTGATCATCGCCCCTTCCGTGAGCGAAGAAGCCCGCGCCATCGTGGCCGCCAAAGCCAATGTGCGCCTGCTGGCCTGCGGCGAGTGGTCGGCTGAACGTGCCGCTGCCTGGGACTACAAGCGCGTCAACGGCGGCCTGCTGGTACAGAGCCGCGACATCGGCATGATCGGCAGCGCAGACCTCAAGGTAGTGACCAAGCGCGCCCCGACCGAGCAAGAGATCAACGACCTGATCTTCGCCTGGAAAGTGGCCAAGTACGTTAAATCCAACGCCATCGTCTACGCCAAGAACCGCCAGACCATCGGTGTCGGCGCTGGCCAGATGAGCCGCGTGAATTCGGCGCGTATCGCCGCGATCAAGGCCGAGCATGCCGGTTTGCAGGTGGCCGGCTCGGTGATGGCGTCGGATGCATTCTTCCCGTTCCGTGATGGCCTGGACAACGCCGCGAAAGCCGGCGTGACTGCCGTGATCCAACCGGGTGGCTCGATGCGTGATGCCGAGGTGATCGCCGCTGCTGATGAAGCCGGCATTGCCATGGTCTTCACCGGCATGCGCCACTTCCGTCACTGATCCAAATGTGGGAGGGGCTTTTTGTGGTGAGCGGGCTTGCCCCGCGCTGAGCTGCGCAGCAGCCCCACTGGATCTCCAGTGAACACAGCGGGGGGCAAGCCCCCTCACCACAAAAAGCCCTCCCACATTTAAAAGCGCTCCAGCGGCGCCTACAGAATTTGAGGTTTTTGAAATGAATGTTTTGATCATTGGCAGCGGTGGCCGTGAACACGCCCTGGCCTGGAAAGTTGCCCAGGACCCACGGGTCCAGAAAGTCTTCGTCGCCCCCGGCAATGCCGGTACCGCCATCGAAGCCAAGTGCGAAAACGTCGCCATCGACGTACTGGCCCTTGAGCAACTGGCCGACTTCGCCGAGAAAAACGTCTCCCTGACCATCGTCGGTCCGGAAGTGCCATTGGTTGCCGGTGTCGTAGACCTGTTCCGCAGCCGCGGCCTGGATTGCTTCGGCCCAACCGCCGGCGCCGCCCAGCTGGAAGGCTCGAAAGCCTTCACCAAGGATTTCCTGGCGCGCCACAAGATCCCGACGGCCGACTACCAGAACTTCACCGAGATCGAGCCCGCCCTGGCCTACCTGCGTGAAAAAGGTGCGCCGATCGTGATCAAGGCCGACGGCCTGGCCGCCGGTAAAGGCGTGATCGTCGCCATGACCCTGCAGGAAGCCGAAGACGCCGTGCGTGACATGCTCGCCGGTAACGCCTTTGGTGACGCGGGTTCGCGCGTCGTCATCGAGGAATTCCTCGACGGCGAAGAAGCCAGCTTTATCGTGATGGTCGACGGCAAGAACGTGCTGCCGATGGCCACCAGCCAGGACCACAAACGCGTCGGCGACGCCGACACTGGCCCGAACACGGGCGGCATGGGTGCCTACTCCCCTGCCCCGGTGGTGACCGCCGACGTGCACCAGCGCGTGATGGACCTGGTGATCTGGCCGACCGTGCGCGGCATGGCCGATGAAGGCAATGTGTACACCGGTTTCCTCTACGCCGGACTGATGATCGACAAAGCCGGTAACCCGAAAGTCATCGAGTTCAACTGCCGCTTCGGCGACCCGGAAACCCAGCCGGTGATGCTGCGCCTGCAATCGAGCCTGGTGCTGCTGGTGGAAGCCGCGCTGGCCCAGGCCCTGGACAAGGTTGAAGCGCAGTGGGATCCACGTCCGAGCGTCGGCATTGTGCTGGCCGCCGGTGGCTACCCGGCCGACTACGCCAAGGGCGATGTGATTGAAGGCCTGGACGCGGCGGCCACCTTGGAAGGCAAGGTGTTCCATGCGGGCACCGCGCTCAAGGACGGCAAGGTCGTGACCGCCGGAGGCCGTGTGCTGTGCGCCACCGCCATGGGTGCCAGCGTCGACGCCGCACAGCAACAGGCGTACAAGCTGGCCGCAAAAATCGACTGGCAAGGCTGCTTCTACCGCACGGACATCGGCTACCGCGCCATTGCCCGTGAACGTGGCGAAAGCCAGTAACGCTAGCTATCCGTTCGGTTAGGCAAGGGCTTCTGGCCCTTGCCGTATACAGGCCTCCCCGCGCATAGTTAACCGTGCATCAACCTACGAAGGGATTTCGCCGTGCGCTGGCTCAGGATCGCCATAGGTTTTACTGTCAGTCTGCTGACGCTGCTCTGCCTGTTCCCGGCCCAGGCCGCCGCGCAAGGCAGTGGCTGGGCAGTATTGCTTGATGAACAGGCCGACCTGCAGCTGAGCGACATCCGTTCCTCGCGCTACACCAATCAATTCAGCCCCATCGAACTGGACCGCATTACCGCCGCGGAACCGGACGGTGCGTTGTGGGTACGTTTCAAGCTGCAACCCGGCAAGCACGAGCAGGTGCTGCGGGTATTCGCCCCGGACCTGGCGCACCTGAGCCTCTATGTGCTGGACGGCGACACCCTGATCGAGCAACAAAGCAGCGGTAACCGCCAGCCCCAGGCGGAACGCCCGCTGCCCAGCAACGACTTCATGCTGCCGATGCCCCAGAGCCAACAGACCCTCGACGTCTACCTGCGCCTGGTTTCCGAGCACGAACTGCGCCCCTATATCACCCTGGAACCGGCCGTGCTGGCCGCCGCCGACCAGACCCAGACATTGATCTACGGCCTGCTGTTCGGCTGCCTGCTGATGCTGATCCTGCACAACCTCACTCGCTTCGCTTACCACCGCTCGCGCAGCAGCCTGTGGCTGGCGGCCTGCGAACTGCTGCTGATGCTCAGCCTGGCGCTGCTGCTCAACCTGGTAGGCCCATGGCTGCCGAACTGGCACGCGGTCCAGACCCCGGGCGCCTACCTGGCCCTGCTGCTGACAGCGCCCTGCGGGCTGATGTTTGCCTATCGCTTCTTCATGCCCCTGGGTCCGCACCCGCTGAACAAGCTGTTGATGGCCGACATCCTGTTTATCGTGCTGTGCGGCCTGCTGCTGTTGTTCGTCAGTACCCTGCCGCTGAACATCATCACCTACGCGCTGGTGGCCCTGGCGGGCCTGAGCATGCTGTTTGTCTCGGCGTATCACTGGCAGAAAGGCTATCGCCCGGCGCGCTTGTTCGTGGCGGGCATGGTGGTGTTCAACATCGGCACGCTGATCATTCTCCCGGCGTTGCTGGGGCTGACGATGGTGTCGCCCCAGGGGTTGATCGTCACATTGCTGGCCTTCATCTGCCTGAGCGGCCTGTTGATGAGCCTGGCCCTGGGCGAGCGCCAGCGCGCGATTGTCGAGGCCCGCTTCAGCCTCAGCCGCGACCTGGCCGCCAGCAATGCCGAGATCGCCGCCAAGGCCGAATTCCTGGCCAAGATCAGCCACGAAATCCGCACCCCCATGAACGGCGTGCTGGGCATGACCGAACTGCTGCTGGGCACGTCACTGTCGGTGAAACAGCGCGACTACGTGCAAACCATCCACAGCGCCGGTAACGAGCTGCTGACATTGATCAACGAGATCCTCGACATCTCCAAGCTCGAATCCGGGCAGATCGAGCTGGATGACGTGCAATTCGACCTCAATGCGCTGATCGAAGACTGCCTGAGCATCTTCCGCGCCAAGGCCGAGCAGCAGAACGTCGAGTTGATCAGCTTCATCCAGCCACAGGTGCCCCGCGTCATCAGCGGCGATCCGACCCGCCTGCGCCAGGCGCTGTTGAGCCTGCTGGAAAACGCCCTGCACAAAACCGACGAAGGCGAAGTGCTGATCGTCGTCGCCCTGGATGACCGCAGCACCAAGCCGCGCCTGCGCATTGCCGTGCAGGACAGCGGCCTGCCAATGGAAGCCGCTGAACGCGAGGCCCTGCTGCACAGCGAACTGCACAGCAAGAACTTCCTCTCGGCCACCCGCTTGAGCGGCCACCTGGGCCTGGTGATCGCGCGCCAGCTGATCCTGTTGATGAACGGTGAGTTCGGCATCAAGAGCGGCAGCCATCAGGGCAGCACGTTATGGCTGACCCTGCCGCTGGACCCGGAACGCCTGGAACACCCCACCTCCGACCTCGACGGCCCGCTCAAAGGCGCGCGCGTGCTGGTGGTGGACGACAACGATACGTGCCGCAAAGTGTTGGTGCAGCAATGCTCGGCCTGGGGCCTGAATGTCAGCGCCGTGCCGTCGGGTAAAGAGGCCTTGGCCTTGCTGCGCACCAAGGCGCACCTGCGCGATTACTTCGATGTGGTGCTGCTGGACCAGAACATGCCCGGCATGACCGGCATGCAACTGGCGGCGAAGATCAAGGAAGACCCGAGCCTGAACCACGACATCCTGCTGATCATGCTCACCGGCATCAGCAATGCGCCGAGCAAGATCATCGCGCGTAACTGCGGGATCAAGCGCATCCTCGCCAAGCCGGTTGCCGGTTACACCCTCAAGACCACCCTGGCCGACGAGTTGACCCAACGCAGCAAAGGTGGCGTGCAGCCCCGTCCGCCCCTCAGCGTCCCGGCGGCGGTGACCGTGCCCAGCGACTTCAGGATCCTGGTGGCCGAAGACAACAGCATCTCCACCAAAGTGATTCGCGGCATGCTCGGCAAGCTCAACCTCGACCCGGATACCGCCAGCAACGGTGAGGAAGCCCTCGAGGCGATGAAGGCCCAGCGTTATGACCTGGTGTTGATGGACTGTGAGATGCCGGTTCTCGATGGTTTCTCGGCTACCCAGCAACTGCGGGCGTGGGAAGTCAGCCACCAGCGCATTCGCACACCCGTGGTAGCGCTCACGGCGCATATCCTCTCGGAGCACAAAGAACGCGCACGCCAGGCGGGGATGGACGGGCACATGGCCAAGCCGGTGGAGTTATCACAATTGCGTGAGCTGGTGGAGTTCTGGGTGGCGCAGCGTCAACAACGGCCTGAACACGCCCCGTCCTGACTTTAAATGCAATTCCAATGTGGGTGGGGGCTTGCTTCAGTCAAGAGCGAACACTGTAACTGACTGGCATTAGGGCGAGCCCCCTCCCACATTTGATCTCTGGCGCCTGATAGACTCTCCACACTTTCCCCGCCTGCGAGCCCCCCCATGCTCCACGTGTTATTCAGCGTTTACCTGAAGATGCTGGTGCTCTACAGCCCGTTCTTCGTGCTGTCCTGCTTTATCAGCCTGACCCGTGGTTATTCGAGCAAAGAGCGGCGGCGCCTGGCCTGGAAAGTAGCGCTGGCGACCCTGGTGTCGAGCGTGTTGCTCTACCTGTTCGGCCGGGTGATCTTCAGCGTGTTCGGCATCACCGTGGATGCCTTTCGCATCGGCGCCGGCAGTGTGCTGTTTATCTCCGCCCTGGGCATGGCCCAGGGCAAGTCGGCCGTGCAGACCGACAATGTGCAGCAGGACGTGACCATCGTGCCGCTGACCATTCCCCTCACGGTCGGCCCCGGCACCATCGGTGCGCTGTTGGTCATGGGCGTCAGCCAACCGCACTGGGATGACAAGATCACGGCCATCCTCAGCATCGCCCTGGCCAGCCTCACGGTCGGTGTGGTGCTGTACCTGTCCAACCGTATCGAACGGATTCTCGGTGACCAGGGCCTGCAGATTGTCAGTCGGTTGATGGGATTGTTCGTGTGTGCCCTCGCCGCGCAAATCATCTTTACCGGGGTGCGCGGCTACCTGGTGCCTTAGATCCGGTATTTGGCAATCGCCGACTGCACCTTGTCGCCCGCGCTCTCGCGCATCAGTTGGAGGGTTTTTTCGTTGACCATCGAGGTATTCAGCACCAGGCAGGTCTGCCCGCTGAAGGCCTCGAACGAGGAACTGTCCCACTCCAGAAACGGCAGCCCCACCTGTTTGTTCACGCCTTGGGTGCTGTACGTCACCAGCACCATCATCAATTCGCCGTCGGTTTCGGCGCAGGATGCCAGGCCGAAATCACCGCCCTGGTGCACCGTACTGTTGCGCTTGAACAGTTCGAAAGAACTCGGTTGCTGCTTCAGTGCCTCCAGCGCATCGGCCGCCAGTTTCGGCAGCGCCGTAACCAGCGGTCCCGAAACCGACACCCCCGCCAGTATCGCGGTGATGATATTCAACGCCGCCAGTTGCACGGTCAGGCCCTTGCCCGACTGTGAGACCCGCTCGAAACTGCTGCGCACCGGTAGCCAGCCCAGGCTGATCATCACCTTGATAAATTCGTCGTACCAGGCCTCGGTACCTCGCTGGATTTTCAATACATCGCTGACGTAGCCGCTGGCCAGCAGATAGCTTTTGCGGATGTATTCCCGGTTCAACCCGGACAGCCCCTCGGCAAACGAAATCACGCTGTTGTTGACTACCGCCGCGTTGCAGTCGTCCTCCGTGTCGAGCGGCAATGAGGGCTGCGCACCTCGCGCCCTCGGCAATGTGTAGCGCGCAATCAACTTGCGCCGTTTTGTGTTGTTGATCCTTCTGTGATGTCGCTCCATTTCAGTTCTCCACAAACACCCCGGCTCGGGGCTTGTGTCCACACTAGTCCAGTCAGCGGCGGCTCTTCCATGCCACAAACATCGCTTGCCGGCACGCGGCAAAAAACGCTGCCCAGCAATGACAGGGCGCCCCTCGGGGCCTTCCGGCTTTCGTCACTCAAAAAAGAAAAAGCCCCGAGCAACAGCAGGTGATCACCCATTGTCATTCGGAGCTTTCGTGCAGCCACCCAAGCGTTTTCAGGAGGCAGGCTTTGCACCGTACCAGCGCGGCGTGTACACCCATTCACCGCCATCGGCGCGAGGGAATGTGCAGGTAGTGGATGAGCCGACCAGCACCATGGTGCGCATGTCCACCTGGTCTGGCGTGAGTTGCCCGAGGGTGGTGACGCGCAGGGTCTGGCCGGGGCGACCGATATCGCGACCCAGCACTACCGGGGTCTCAGGCGTGCGGTGTTGCGCGACTATTTCCAGGGCGCGCCCCAGCTGCCAAGGCCGCGAACGCGAAATCGGGTTGTAGAACGCCAGGGCCAGGTCGGCCTGGGACGCGAGGTCCAGGCGCTTTTCGATGATCGACCAGGGCTTGAGGTTGTCCGACAGCGACATCACGCAAAAGTCGTGGCCCAACGGCGCGCCGGCCTGGGCCGCGGTGGCCAGGGAGGCCGAAACCCCCGGCAGGATTTCCAGGTCGACCTGATGCCACGCCGGATCGCCGGACTCGTGCAACGCCTCGATCACCGCCGCCGCCATGGCGAAGACGCCCGGGTCGCCGGACGACACCACCACCACCGAACGCCCCTGGGCGGCCAGCTCGAAGGCGTGGCGGGCGCGCTGCATCTCTTCGCGGTTATCGGTGCAATGCTGTACCTGATCGTCACGGAACGGCCCGGCCATGCGCACATAGGTTTCATAGCCCAGCACATCGGTGCAGCGCGCCAGTTCGGCCTTGACCGCCGGCACCATCAGCTCGGCGGCGCCAGGGCCCAGGCCAATCACGGCAAGGCGGCCACGGCGGCGGCCGACCTGGGCCAGGTCCAGCGGTTGGTCAGCCACCTCGATGACAATATCGGCAGCCTGGGTAACGCCGCCAAAGCGCAGCGGCACGCCCAACGCCGACGCGGCTTCGTGCAACGACGGGTCAGCCATCTGCGTATCGCTGGCCAACAGGCACGCCAGGGATTGCACGGCAATGCCCGCCTCGTGCAAGGCCGCGCGCACACGCTCGGCCAACTGCGTACCCGGCTTGCAGGTCACGCACACCGTCTTTGGATAGATCAGCAACTCGTTGGCGGAAGGCACACGCTCGGCACTGCCCACGCGAATGGCTAGATGCGCTTGCTGGTCCTGGGGCAAATTCGCCTGGTCCAACCACGGCGCCGCGCCTTCGATGCGCACGCTTTCGCCGGCCAGCAGGTCGGACACGAAGCGCTTGCCCAGCTCCAGGTCCGCCAGCTCATAACCCGCAGGCGGGTTGAGCAGGCAGGTGCCGAAACGCAACTCGCCACTGGTGGTGATCGCCGCAGTGACACCCAGCGCCGCCGCGATGTCCCGTGCCATGACGTTCACCCCGCCAAGACCACCGAGCAACGGCACCACGGCGCTGCCATCTTCCGCCACGGCCAGCACGGCGGGTTCTTCGCCTTTCTCCAGCAGCAGCGGCGCCAGGGTGCGGATCACGATGCCGGCGGCACACAGGGCGATCAGCGGCGTGCCCTGCTGGTAGAGCTGACGCAGGGTCGCGCCGAATTCGCCGTAAGGCTGGTCCGCCCCCTCAACCCGCCCGGCCAGGCCGTGGATCAGTGCCCCAGGGTAAACCTGCTGGATCCTGCGCGCGGTGGCCAGGCTGCCCTGGCCCAGAATGACAATCGCCGGGTTCATCAACCTTGCCACCTTTCACCCGGCACGATGATCAGCGAGAAGTACGGCGAAGACATCGGCTCCACCTGGTCCAGCGCCACGATTTTCTGGTTGGCCATGGTCGCGCGCTCCACATACAGCGCGCGCTCGGCCAGGCCAAGTTCTTCGAGTACCTGGCGCACCTTGGGGAAGTTGCGCCCCAGCTTCATGATCACCGCCGCGTCAGCATCCGCCAGGCGGCGCTTGAGGTCTTCGTGGGGCAATACGCCCGACAGCACCGACAGGCTCTGGTTGCGATACACCAACGGCGCGCCCAGCACCGAGGCGCCGCCAAGCATCGAGCACACACCGGGGATAACCTGGGCTTCGTAGCGCTCGGCCAAGCGGTCATGCAAATACATATAGGAGCCGTAGAAGAACGGATCGCCTTCACAGATCACCGCCACGTCGCGACCGGCGTCCAGGTGCACGGCCACCTCGACACTGGCGGTGTCGTAGAAGTCGCTGATCACTTGTTCATAGGACAACGGCGCCGGCAGCGCTTCGGTGGTTACCGGGTACACCAGCGGCATCAGGGTTTGTTGCGGCACCAGGTGGTCTTCGATGATGCCGAAGGCGTTACCCTTCTTGCCCTTGGCCACGAAATAGGCCACCACCGGCGATTCGCGCAGCAGGCGCAGGGCCTTGAGGGTAATCAGTTCCGGGTCGCCGGGGCCGACGCCCAGGCCGATCAAACGTCCGCGTGCCGGCATTATTCGACCTCCGTGGCGAGCGCATTCACCGCCGCCGCGGCCATGGCACTGCCGCCCAGGCGGCCCTGCATGATCACGAACGGTACGCCACGGCTGTCCGCCGCCAGCATCGCCTTGGATTCGGCAGCGCCGACAAAGCCGACCGGGAAGCCGAGGATCAACGCCGGTTTCGGTGCCCCCGCGTCAAGCATTTCCAGCAGGTAGAACAACGCGGTCGGCGCGTTGCCGATTACCACCACGCTACCTTCCAGGTGCGGACGCCACAGCTCCAGGGCCGCAGCGGAGCGGGTATTGCCCAGCTCCCGCGCCAACTCCGGCACGCTGTCGTCGCGCAGGGTGCAGATCACCGGGTTGTTGGCGGGCAGGCGCGCACGGGTCACGCCTTCGGAGACCATCCGCGCATCACACAGAATCGGCGCGCCAGCGGCCAGCGCATCGCGCCCGGCCTTACCCGCACCTTCGGAGAACTGCAGGCCGTCGATGGCCTCGACCATGCCGCAGGCATGGATCACCCGCACCGCGAGTTTCTCCAGGTCGGCCGGGATACGCTCCAACTTGGCTTCCGCGCGAATAATGGCGAAGGAGTTGCGATAGATCTCCTGACCGTCGCGGATGTAATCAATCATCGGTGTTGCTCCGTGGGTGAGCGCGCAGCAAGGCGCCCGCCGCTTCAATGGAAAGGGTGCGTGCGCGCAGCCGGCCGAAACCGGGGTGGGCTGCATCGCGAAAATACAGGTCGTAGTGGCCGGGGCTCACCGCCAGCAAGGTGACCGGCGCGATATGTGCGGCGGCGCAGGAACGTGGGCAGCCGGACAGGTGCACGTCATGGCCGGGATGCAGCGCGGCCAAGTGCACGGCGTCGGCCTTGGTGTCGGCGAGGGCTTTGGCGCAGCCGCTGGAACCGGTGCAGGCGATCACGCGGGCCAAGGGTTGGTCGACGGTGCAGAGGAAGCCCAGTTGCGCCAGGCGTTGGGTCAAGGCGTGAGGTTTTTCGACGTTGGGCAGTAACACACCTTGCCAGGGGGTGAAGCGCAAGGTGCCGTCGCCATATTCGCTGGCGAGCTGCGCCACGCCTGTGAGCATCGTCGAATCCAGGCGCCCCAAGGGTGCGATGGCCGCGACGTAGAATTGATTGCTTTGAGCCTGTGGATAACTCCCGAGGTGCAGCAAAGCGCCGCTGGGCGGGCGTTTGAAGCCATCGGCCGGCAGCAGCGGCAGGCTGAGGCGGCTCAACAACTTATCCACAGCCAGGTGGCGCATGCGGGTTTGCTCGGGGGTGGCGAGGTCAAGAAACGCCTCCAGCACTGCCACCACCAACCCATGACCCTGTGCCAACGGCACGGCGGCCAACGGTGCATCCAATCCTGGACAACCTGCCAGGCCGAACGCGAGGAGTGTCTCGCCATTGCGTACGAACGCCGACAGCCACAGATCATGATGATGCTCGAGCATCGCCAGGGCCTCACCGCCATCCAGTTGCACGGCGAACTTGGCCGACAGCTCATGGAAACGCGGACGGTTTTGCAGGGTGGCGAGGATCTGCTCGGCCAGCGGCCGGGTGTCGAACAGCATCTGCGGGTCGATACCGGCGCTGGGGCTGAGCATCAGGTTGCGCACGTCATCGCCAGCGGCGTTACTCGGGCCCAGATCGGCGGCCAGCAGCATGGCGATCAAGGCGTCTTGCTCGGCACCGATCCCACGTATCTGCAGGTTGGCGCGGTTGGTCGCCTCGATCACCCCGCCCGCATAGGCCAGGGCCGCGTCCGCCACGGCACGGGCCTGGGCGGCGCTGATCGAGCCACCGGCCAGTTTGATCCGGCAGATGCCGCCATCCAACGCCTGGACGATACGCAGCAACCCCGGACAAGCCGAGGGGCGCAAGGTATTCACAGCGGGCGTTGGGTTCACGGGGCTACCGGTTGACGGGTAAAGGCGCGGTATTATGCCTGCTTTGTCCGGCGGCATGAAAAGCCTGCCCGTCGGATGTCGCTCAAGGAATTGATATGTCGCCCTGGCTGACGGTTGTAGGCATCGGTGAAGACGGCTTCAAGGGGCTGGGCAGGAATGCCCGGCATGCCCTGTTGCGCGCTTCGCGGATTATAGGTGGCCAGCGCCAGTTGGACCTGTTGCCGGTGTGTATTCGCGGTGAGCGCCAGGTGTGGCCGAGCCCGTTCTCCCTGGAACCGGTACTGGCGCGGCGTGACGAGCCTGTGTGCGTGCTGGCCAGTGGTGACCCGATGTTTTATGGCGTGGGGGCCAGCCTGGCGCGACAGGTGGCGGCTGAAGAACTGCTGGTTTTACCGGCGCCGTCGTCGGTGTCGTTGGCGGCGGCGCGGCTGGGCTGGCCGTTGCAGGAGGTGGTGACGCTGTCCGTAGTGGCACGGCCAGTGGCGGCGATCAATGCGCATCTGGCCACCGGTGTGCGTTTATTGGTACTGAGTAATGACGGCGGCAGTCCCGCGTTGATTGCTTCGTTGTTGGCTGAATCCGGGTTCGGGCCCAGCCGATTGACAGTATTTGAACACCTGAGCAGCGCGAATGAGCGGCGCATCGACGGTTTGGCTGAGGATTGGCAGCACGCCTGTGTCGCCGATTTGAACCTGGTCGCCATCGACTGCGTGGCCTCCAGCGACACACCACGTCTGTCGCGCCTCGCAGGCTTGCCCGATTCCGCCTTCCAGCACGACGGCCAACTGACCAAACGCGATGTGCGCGCCATGACCCTCGCCCGCCTCGCCCCGATGCCCGGCGAACTGCTGTGGGACGTGGGTGCGGGCAGCGGCTCCATCGGTATCGAATGGATGCGCGCCCATCCGAGCTGCCGCGCATTGGCAATTGAAGCAGACGAAGGCCGCCAGAGCCTTATTGAACACAATCGCGACGCCCTCGGCGTGCCCGGTTTGCAGTTGATTCGTGGCAAAGCCCCGGAAGCGTTGCACGGCCTTACAGCTCCCGACGCCATCTTCATCGGCGGCGGCGTCACCCGCGACGGTGTGCTCGACACCTGTTGGCAACACCTGCGCCCCGGCGGTCGGTTGGTGGCCAATGCCGTCACCCTGCAAAGTGAAATGACCTTGATGAACTGGCGCGCGGCGCATGGCGGCGAACTGACGCGCATCCACGTCGCTCAGGCCCAGCCACTGGGTGAGTTCGATACGTGGCGGCAGGCGCTTCCAATCACCCTGCTGGAAGTGGTCAAGCCGCGATGAAACGCATCCTGCTGCTGGGCGGTGTGACCGAAGCGCTGGCTATCGCGCGCACCTTGGGGCCGGAGCATATCTACAGCCTGGCGGGTGTGGGGCGTGTGCCTACCGATCTTACCTGCCAAGTGCGTGTCGGCGGTTATGGCGGCGCCGAAGGGTTGGCGCAGTTTGTTCGCGACGAACAGATCAGCCTGATCCTCGATGCGACCCATCCGTATGCGGCGCAGATCAGCCAGAACGCCGCGCTGGCGGCGCAGTTGTGCGGTGTCCCCTGCTGGGCGTTGCGCCGACCGGCGTGGCAGCCGCAGGCCGGCGATGACTGGCGGGAGGTCAGTGACTGGGCTGAATTGATCGACGCCTTGAAACCCTTCAAGCGTCCGCTGTTCACCTTGGGTCGCGAGCCATTGCAGCATCTCGACGAAATCCCCGCCGAGCAGTTCTGGACGTTGCGCGCGCTGGATGTGTATCCGGGCAATGAGCGGTGTGAAGTGATCGGCGCGCGCGGGCCGTTTCTGATCGAAGACGAACGCTCGCTGTTTGAACGGCGGGGGATTGATGTGCTGATCAGCAAGAACAGTGGCAGCACCGCCACTGAGCCGAAGCTGGAAGTGGCGCGGGAACGGGGGGTGCCGGTGTTGGTGTTGAAGCGGCCGGTATTGGCGGCGGTGGATCGGGAGCTTTTGTCGCCCGCAGAAACAATCGATTCGTTGGCAGATTTCATTCGATAGATCAGGATCATCCGCCACCCTCTATCCAATCTATTTTGTTACCTCAAGGGACGGCGATGAACCCACAACACGAAGTGCTAAACTCCAGGAACAGTTCAAGCCAGGCCCAACGGTATTCAGGAGCTGACATGATAGAAGTTAAAGAAGCCGTACAAGTCGCCAAGGCGGTCGCAAACGACTTTCTCGGGCAAGAAACAGCACTACAAGACCTGATGCTTGAGGAAGTAGAGTTAGACCCAGACAATAAAACCTGGGCAATAACACTGGGCTTCAATGTCCCCAACCCTAATAACTATGAAAGGCTAGGCGCATCTTTAGCCGGACAAATGCATGCAAGAAAATACAAAACATTCATCATCGACTCGGAGACTGGCGAGTTCCGCTCCATGAAGATCCGCGAAGTATGATCGAAGCCTACATCAAGCAATACCGAAGAAAAGGAATCATCGTTGATACTAACTTGCTGCTTCTGGCACTGATAGGAGGAACGTCCAGCATCGTGGAGTTCAAGAGAACACGCGGCTACAGCGATGCAGACTATCAACTTTTGCTCAAAGTGATTGACCAGTTCGAAAAACTTGTTTCAACCCCTCACATTCTCGCTGAAGTCAGCAACCTGACAAATGGACTTCATGGAAACAAGCTGCGCGATTTTTATGCAACGTTAAAAAACTCACTATCAACAATAATCGAAGTCCATCATCCAGCCTTGGATATAAGTCGCGATTATGAGCTGTCACCCTACGGCCTTACCGACGTTGGCATTGTTGCCGCAGCAAAAGATAACTATCTGGTTTTGACTGACGATCTCAGAGTCGCTGGGTTTGCTCATCAGCACTGCGTAGATGTCGTCAACTTCAATCATATACGGGAAGCCAGCTGGGAGGTCTAAGACCTGCCACACGATCATTCCCACACATATGCGCAGGAACGATCGCTCATCGAACTTGTTAACTACTCGCGGCGGTTGCCTGCCCTGCGCCTTCGTGCACCCTGTCAGCGAGCAATTGTGCCAGCTCGATCAACTGCGCAACGCCCAGTAATTCCTCGCGTGGTGCGCCTTCCAGGTTAAAGGCAAGGTCGCAACTCAGCGCGTTGGCCGAAGCAAGTGTTTCACTGAGGTTGACCAGCAGGTCTTCGGTGCTGATGCCATCGGCCACGGTGAAGAGCCGAACGGGGGGATTTGGGGTGGGTTTGATCATTGTGAAGCTCCTTAGAAAGGTGGAGCTGCCACTGATTCGCCGCGACGCGATAGGGTGGCAGCTGTACGCAGGTTCGCGGACCGGTCTAAGGCATCCCGGCATACCCGAAGGTATCCCGCGCACAGCCACCATTTAGCCGCACAGTAGACGATAAAAAAGCATCAACTGAAAGCAGGCGATAGCGCTTTTGCTCTTAGAAAACCCGGGCCGCGACGCCCGTCCGCCGCGTTGGCAGCGGTGCACGGAGACTAGAGATCAAGCGTCCTAGGGACAACCTCAAAGGCTTGTCGGAAATTTCTTTTTAGACGAATAGCCAACCGGACATCCATCTATCAGGCTTGACCGTCGAAAGGCGAATGCCCCTACAAACACTTCCGAACCAGCTGGCTGGCTCAGCCAAAAGCCCCCGCCCTAACCTCCCCCCTCGCGGTTTCGCGTCAGCCATCCGCGAGGGGGACGCCTGCTTTTTGCAGCGCGTCGAAACTTGCCAACATGTATCCCAAGGAATACGATCCGAGATGATTCACTTCAAGAGATCTGATGAGTTTCAGGAATGGCTTTATTCGCTACGCAGTAAACCCGTCCATGGACGTGTGCTTACAAGATTGGACAACGCAAGAATGGGCAATTTTGGAGACTGCGAAAACGTCGGAAATGGCGTATCCGAAATGCGCATCCACTATGGTCCTGGATACCGATACCGGGTGTACTTCAAGCGTATAGGTGAGGTGGTTTATCTACTGTTGATAGGTGGCGATAAATCAACGCAAAAACGCGACATCGAGCGAGCTAAAGAAATTGCCGAAGAATTTGAGAAAAAGGAGTGACCCATGACTCAATTTAAAGATTTCGACATAGCCGAGCATCTGACGACTCCTGAGGACATGGCGGAGTATCTCGAAGCTTCTTTCGAAGAGGATTCTGGTGACGGCCTGCTGATTCGTTCAGCGCTCAACAACATCGCCCGCGCCCAAGGCATGACCCAAATTGCTCGCGACGCCGGCCTCGGAAGAGAAAGTCTATACAAAGCCCTCTCCAGCAATGGCAATCCCGAGTTCGCGACTATCATGAAAGTCATGAAGGCTTTGGGCCTCAAGCTTCACGCTACAGCGATCTGATAGCACTGCGACACCAAACCACACCACCACTTTTTACTTATCCCCCCCGATCAGGCTAAATACCCGCCTGATCGTTTAACCCTACGGATTGTCCGCCATGGCCCGTCAACGCGTTGCAATTGCCTGGATCGCCTGCCTTGCAGTGCTGTTCAACGCCTTTGCCATGCCAATGGCCAGCGCGATGCAGCAGTCCAAGGACCCCGTGCAGCAATTGCTGTGGGGCAGTTTCTGTTCGTCCACTGGCGCCAGCCTGAAGACCATTGCCCTGGGCAAGCTGGAGATTCCGGCGCCGCAGCCGGACGATCATTCCACCATGCAGCATTGCTGGTGTTGCTCGGGCTCGGCGCCGTTGGTGGCGTTGCCGGGGCATGTGCCGCAGTTGTATCTCACGCGATTCGAGACGGTACAGCGTCAACCACACACACCATTGCAAACCCCAACCCCGCGCCAGCAATGGCCGAGCCTTAACCCCCGCGCCTCTCCGACGGCCTGATCTTCTTCGCAAGTGAACTGCGTTTAGAACCGTTCTGGAGAACTGCCATGCTTAAATCTTCCCTGCTTCTGGCTGCGTTGCTGCTGCCGGTGTTCAGTGCTGCCAATGCCGAAGACTACAAGGCCGGCGACCTGCTGGTCAGCGATCCCTGGTCCCAGGAATTGCCGCCCAACGCGCCCACCGTCGCCGCGTATTTCGTGATTCATAACACCGGTACGACACCGGATCGCCTGCTCAGTGTCGACACGCCAGTGGCCGATAAGGCCGAGCTGCATGAGCATGTGATGCAGGGCGACTTGATGAAGATGCAGCAAGTCCCCAGCGTTGCCGTACCGGCCAAGGGTGACTTGACCTTCGCGCCCATGGCGTATCACGTCATGTTGCTGGGCCTCAAGGACCGCAGCCTGCTGGCCGATGGCAAGCAATTCCCGCTGACCCTGACCTTTGAAAAAGCCGGCAAGGTCGAGGTGGAAGTCTCGGTACAGAAAGTACCGCCGATGGTCGGCCACGAGCACAAGCACCCTCAATAGACTGACTCCAGATGGGCGCCCCTCGCGCCAGGCTATCCCCACACCGCCGCGTGAAGCGCGGCAGTTGGATCAGCCTGTTCGCCATGCTGATGATCTTTATCGGTCCGCTGATTTCCCAAGCGATGCCGATGGATCATCACGCCGGTATGTCGATGAACATGTCCATGGACATGCCCGGCGACCACGGCGACGCCCATCACAAGAAAGCCCCTGACGAACACCACGCGCTCTGGTCCAAGTGCGGCTATTGCGACTTGCTCTACAGTTGCCCGGCCCTGCCCGGCAGCGTGTCATTCGTGGCCATCGGCAGCCCGCCGCCGACCAATGCCCTTACCCCCGCACCGCGCCTGGGCCATGCCCGGCAGAGCATCTTCCCCGGCGCCCGCAGCCGCGCCCCGCCCATCGCCTCGTAAGCCCCTGCCACCGTTACTTCACCCCGGCCGACTTTAGACAGACAGCCGCAGGCTGCTGGCCGTGTTGTTTACGATTGATTGATGGAATTTGTCATGTCCAGGTTTACTGCTGACTCCCGTTTGGGAAGCACCTCTGTGCTCGCTGCCCTATGCGGCGCCCTGCTCGTTCCCCACGCCCAGGCCGATGAACACGCCGAGCATGAGCTGACGCCCACCGTGATCACCGCCATTGCGCCCAGCTCGCCGCTGACCGTGGTCACCAACCCCAAAGACCCTCGCCAACCGCTGCCCGCCAGCGACGGCGGCGACTACCTCAAGACCATCCCCGGCTTCGCCCTGGTACGCAACGGCGGCACCAATGGCGACCCGGTACTGCGCGGCATGTTCGGTTCGCGCCTGAACATCCTCACCAACGGCAGCATGATGCTCGGCGCCTGCCCCGGCAGGATGGATGCGCCGACCTCGTACATTTCGCCGGAAACCTACGACAAGCTCACCGTGATCAAGGGCCCGCAAACCGTACTCTGGGGCCCCGGTGCTTCAGCCGGCACCATCCTGTTCGAGCGCGAACCGGAACACTTCGGTGAACTCGGCACGCGGCTCAACGCGAGTGTGCTGGCAGGCTCCAACGGGCGCTTCGACAAGGTCATCGATGCCGCCGCCGGTGGGCCGCTGGGCTATGTGCGGGTGATCGGCAACCAGGCCCATGCCGATGACTACAAGGACGGCAACAACGACACCGTCGCCTCGCGCTACGACAAATGGAATGGCGACGTCGCCGTCGGCTTCACCCCGGATGCCGACACCCTGCTGGAGCTCACCGCCGGCCGTGGCGACGGCGAAGCGCGTTACGCCGGGCGCGGCATGGACGGTTCGCAGTTCCTGCGCGAAAGCCTGGGCCTGCGCTTCGAGAAATCGAATATCGGCGAAGTGCTGGATAAGGTCGAAGCCCAGGTCTACTACAACTATGCCGACCACGTGATGGACAACTACAGCCTGCGCACGCCCTCGGGCACCGGGATGATGGCCGGGCCCATGGCCTCCAACGTCGACCGCCGCACCCTCGGCGCGCGCATCAAGGCCACCTGGCGCTGGGCCGATGTGCAACTGATCAGCGGCCTGGATGCGCAGACCAACGAACACCGCCAACGCAGCAGCATGGGCATCGACACCTACAAGGATTTGCCCAAGGTCAAGGACGCCAACTTCCACAACTACGGCGTATTCGGCGAGCTGACCTGGTACGCCGCCGACCATGACCGCCTGATCACCGGTGCGCGCCTGGACCGCGCCTCGGCCAAGGACTTCCGGCAAACCACCGGCTCCGGGATGAGTGCACGCGCCAACCCGACCGCCGACGACACCCGCGCCGACACCCTGCCCTCGGGCTTTATGCGCTACGAGCACGACCTGGCCGACAGCCCGACCACGCTCTATGCCGGCCTGGGCCACTCGGAACGCTTCCCGGATTACTGGGAGCTGTTCTCGCCCAACACCGGCGCGGTTGGTTCGGTCAACGCCTTCGATGGCGTGAAACCGGAGAAAACCACCCAACTCGACTTCGGCGCGCAATACAAAGCCGACGACCTGGAAGCCTGGGCGTCGGGCTACGTCGGCCAGGTGCGTGATTTCATCCTGTTCGATTACCGGGCGGGGATGATGGGCACCACCTCCCAGGCGCGCAATGTGGACGCACGCATCATGGGCGGTGAAGTGGGCGCGGCCTACAAGCTAACCCCCAATTGGAAAGCCGACGCCACCCTCGCCTACGCCTGGGGCAAGAACAGCAGCGACGGCAAGGCCCTGCCGCAAATGCCGCCGTTGGACGTACGCTTCGGCCTGACCTACAGCGAAGACGACTGGAGTGCCGGCGCGTTGTGGCGGGTAGTGGCGGCGCAGAACCGCATCGACCAGAACAAGGGCAATGTGGTCGGCAAGGACTACGACAAGAACGGCGGCTTTGGCGTGTTCTCGGTCAATGGCGCGTATCGCATCAACAAGAATTTCAAGGTCAGCACCGGCGTCGACAACCTGTTCGGCAAGGCCTACGCCGAACACCTGAACCTGGCCGGCAACGCCGGATTCGGCTACCCGGCCAACGATCCGCAGGCCATCAAGGAGCCGGGGCGGACCCTTTGGACCAAGGTCGACATGAGCTTCTAAACGCATCGGGGGCGCCCCCCTTCCCACATAGGAACGCACTCCAAATGTGGGAGGGGCGGTGCGACGATTCGACTTGCCCCCGATAGCGGCCTGATCAACGACAAAAAATTCAAGCTTTGCGGAGCATCCCCGATGACCACTCAAAAAGTTTCCTTCTACAACCTGGCCTGGCGCTGGCACTTCTACGCCGGCCTCTTCGTCGCCCCCTTCATGGTGCTGCTGGCCCTGACCGGCATCATCTACCTGTTCAAACCCCAGCTCGATCCGCTGATGTACGGCGACCTGCTCAAGGTGCAAAGCGCCGAGCAAGCCTTGAGCGCCGACGAGCAATTGCAACGCGCCCAGGCGGCCTTTCCCCAGGGCAAGATCAGCAAGTACCTGCCACCCGCCGACGCCACCAGCAGCGCGCAGTTCGTGATGCACGACGGCGGGCGCGAAGTGACGGTGTTCGTCGACCCCTATCGCGGCACCGTACTCGGTGAGCAGGATGCGAAAAACAACCTGCAAGCCATCGCCCGCGCCCTGCACGGCGAGCTGATGATCGGCACCGTCGGCGACCGCCTGGTAGAGCTCGCCGCCGGTTGGGGCGTGATGCTGGTGGTGTCCGGCCTGTACCTGTGGTGGCCGCGCGGCAAAACGTCGGCCGGCGTGTTGTGGCCGCGCTTCACAACCCGTGGCCGCGTGTTCTGGCGTGACCTGCATGCCGTCGCCGGCTTCTGGGGCGCGGCGTTTCTGCTGGTGATGCTGCTCAGCGGCATGACCTGGACCGGCTTCTGGGGCAAGCAATACGCCGACCTCTGGAACACTTTCCCGGCGGCGATGTGGAACAACGTGCCGCAGTCCGATCAGCAGGCGCGGGTGCTCAATACCGCAACGCAACAGACCGTGCCCTGGGCGATGGAAAACACGCCGATGCCGATGTCCGGCGACCATGCCGAACACATGAACCACGGCGCCATGCACGCTGCTCCCGCCGCGCCCACGGTGCGCCTGCAACAGGTGGTGGACCTGGCCACGGCACGCAAGGTCGAGCCCGGCTACAGCATCACTTTCCCCACCACCGCCGAAGGCGTGTTCACCGTCGCGGTGTTCGCCGACGACCCGCGCAACGACGCCACCCTGCATGTGGACCAGTACACCGGCAAGGTCCTCACCGATGTGCGCTGGGCGCACTACAACACCGTGGCACGGGCCACCGAGACCGGCGTGATGCTGCACGAAGGCAAGATGTTCGGCTGGGTGAACCAGCTGATCGTGCTGCTGATCTGCCTGATGATCCTGCTCAGCGCGGTGAGTGGCGTGGTGATCTGGTGGAAGCGTCGGCCCCAGGGCGGCCTGGGTGTTCCGCCGTTGCGTCATGACCTGCCGAAGTGGAAAACCGCGATGGTGATCATGCTCGCGCTGGCGCTCCTGTTCCCGCTGGTGGGCGCCTCATTGATCGCGGTCTGGGCGCTGGATCGCCTGGTGTTGTCACGGTTGTTCAGCCAACGTGAATCCACCTCAGGTTCGCTATGAAGTAGGCGAGATGCCCTACATAGAGGCGTTAGGTAGTCTTACGCGGGCTTTCGCCAAAGACGCAGGAAGTGTTAACTTATAACACTTGTTGCATACCTCAGCTCGCCGCGCCCAGCGGCGAGCACCGCCTCGAAGAAGCGATTTTCCGCCCAATGAACAAGTACCTAGTGTCCGGCCTGTGCCTGCTCGCCCTGCATGACAGCGCCCAGGCCCTGACCCTGCCCGCCAGCCCGGTGACCGCAGCGGCCGTGGATGACCAACACGTCGACCTGAACACGCCGACCACCGCAGGCTCGCGCCTGAATCTCAGCGCGCTGCAAACCCCGGGCAGTGTCGAAAGCCAGACCGGTACGCAGATCCGCGAGCGTGGCGACGCCAGCGTGCAGGACGCCATTTCCCGTGCCACCGGCATCAGCCGCACCGGCACACCGGGCGATGGCGGCACCTCGCTGTCGGCCCGTGGTTTTACCGGCCAGGGCTCGGTGATGCAACTGTACGACGGCACCCGCATGTACATGGGCATGGGCACCTCGACCTTCCCGGTGGACACCTGGGCGGTGGAACGCGTAGACGTTTTGCGCGGCCCGGCCTCGGTGCTGTACGGCGAAGGCGCCACCGGTGCGGTGATCAATACCGTGCCGAAAAAAACCTTCGAAGGCGAGATCGAAAACCACCTCCGCCTCGGCTACGGCGCCTACGATCGCCAGCAACAAGCTCTGGACAGCGGCGGCTCGCTGACCGACACCCTGAGCTATCGCCTGAACCTCAACCGCCTGCGCAGCCACGGCTTTATCGACCATGGCGACTCCAGCAGCGACTTCGTCAGCGGCGCCCTGCGCTGGCAGGCGGCGGACAACCTGAGCTTCACCCTGGCCAGCGACTATGGCGACCAGCGCCCGCAGAACTACTTCGGCACGCCGCTGATCAATGGCCAGTTGCACAAGGGCCTGCGCCACAAGAACTACAACGTCAGCAACGACACCCAGCACTACAACGACCAGTGGACGCGCCTGACCAGCGAGTGGCAGATCAATGACAACGTCAGTGCCACCAATGAACTGTTCTACCTGAAGAACCAGCGCCGCTGGCAGAACGCCGAGAACTACAACGTCACCAACGGGCAACTGACCCGCAGCGGCAACTTCGGCATCAAGCACAACCAGGAACAGGTCGGCGATCGCCAGACCGTCACCTTCAAGCACAGCCTGTTCGGCCTCGACAGCCAGACCGTGACGGGCGTGGAATACAACCGCATCCGTTTCCGCCTGGCCAGCAACTCACCGTTCAACGACGTGCTGCCCGGCGGCCAGCCGGTGGATATCAACGATCCGGCGCCCGCTCGGTTCGACAGCCAGAACCCGTTCAAACCGCTGTTCGCCACCACCACCAAAACCGTTGCCGGTTTCGCCGAAAACCGCCTGCAACTCACCGACCAACTGGCGCTGGTCACCGGCATCCGCCGCGACTACGCCCACGTCGAGCGCGATGATTTACGTGACGCCAGCCAAAGCGACAAGACCCTCACCGGCAATAACTGGAAGGCTGGCCTGGTCTACGCAATCACCCCCGACACCTCGGTCTACAGCCAGTACGCCACCAGCACCGACGGGGTCGGCGGCCTGATTTCCCTGAGCCCTGGCCAGCAGCAGTTCGACCTCTCCACCGCCAGGCAAACCGAGATCGGCCTCAAGCAGGCCTTCTGGGATCAACGCGGCGAATGGACAGTGGCGGCCTACCATATCGTCAAGAAGAAACTGCTCACCGACGTCCCTGGCAACCCGGACCTCAAGCAGCAAGTCGGCCAGCAATCCTCCAGCGGCCTGGAAGCCAGCCTCGACCTGCAACTGCCGCACGCCTGGGCGCTGCAAGCCAACGCAGCCATCGTGCGGGCGCAGTACGACGACTTCAAACAGGCTGTCGACGGCGTACAAGTGTCCCGCGACGGCAACCGCCCGGTGGACGTGCCACGCCGCACCGCCAACCTGTGGCTGAGCAAGGCCCTGAGCGACGACATCCGCGCCGGTGCCGGAGTGCGCTATGTCGATGCACGGTATGCCGACATGGCCAACCAGAACGAGCTGCCGAGCTACACCGTGGTCGATGCCACGCTGTCGTGGAAGGCGATGCGCAACACCACCCTGGGCCTGCAACTGAATAACCTGTTCGACCGCACCTACGCGGTCAGCCAGTACAACGACGGCCAGCAATGGATCCTCGGTGAACCGCGCTCGTTCTTCGTCACGGCGGACTACACCTTCTAACTGACCAAAACACCGTTAGAACCCTGCAGGCCTTGAGAGACTTGATGACTTCACTCACCCTCACCCGCATCAACTGGGCCTCGGCGAACCACAGCCAACACCCGTTCCAACTGCGTGACGCCGGCCTTCACGTCGCTGCGGGGGAGTTCGTCGGGCTGATCGGCCCCAACGGCAGCGGCAAGACCAGCCTGTTGCGCTGCGCCTATCGGTTCACCCAGCCGGAACGCGGCGACGTATTGCTCGCCCATCGGAACCTGTGGAAGCAAGGCGCCAAGTGGTGTGCGCAACGTATCGCCGTGGTGTTGCAGGAGTTCCCGGATGCCTTTGGCCTGCGAGTCGATGAAGTGGTCGCCATGGGCCGCACGCCCCACAAGGGCCTGTTCGACAGCGACACCCTGGAGGATCGGCAGCTGGTGCAACAGGCGCTGGTATCGGTGGGCATGCAGGGCTTTGAAGCGCATGCCTTCGCCACCCTCTCGGGCGGTGAAAAACAGCGCGTCATCCTCGCCCGCGCCCTGGCCCAGCAACCGCAATTGCTGATCCTCGACGAGCCGACCAACCACCTCGATCCACGCTACCAGCTTGAGCTGTTGAGGCTGGTCAAGCGCCTGGGTATCGGTACCCTGGCCAGCATCCACGACCTCAACCTGGCCGCCGCTTTTTGTGATCGGCTCTACGTGATCGACCACGGGCGCATCGTCGCCAGCGGCACGCCTCACCAGGTGCTGACCACTGAACTGCTGCGCGATGTGTTCGGCGTCGAGGCGCTGATCGACACTCATCCCCTGGCCGACTATCCCCGCATCACCTGGATAACCCAACCATGATCCTGCGCGCCTTCGCCCTTGTGGCCCTGCTGTTCGGTGCTTCACCAGCCTTCGCTGAAGCCACCCATTACCCGGTCACCGTCAAAAGCTGCAACCGCGACGTGACCTTCCAGGAGGCGCCGAAGCATGCGGTGAGCCATGACATCAATATGACCCAGATGATGCTCGCCCTGGGCCTCAAACCGCGGATGGCCGGCTATAGCGGCATCACCGGCTGGAAGTCGGTCACCCCGGACATGGCCCGGACCCTCGATGGCCTGCCGGAGCTGGCGAGCAAGTACCCGTCGGTGGAAACCCTGCTCAATGCCAATGTGGATTTCTTCTTTGCCGGCTGGGACTACGGCATGCGCGTGGGCGGCGACCTGACGCCGAACACCCTGCAGCCGCTGGGGATCAACGTCTACGAGCTGACCGAGTCGTGCGCCTTCGTGATGAAGCGCCCGGCCGCGACCCTGGACGACACCTATAACGACCTGCGCAACCTGGGCAGGATCTTCGACGTGCAGGACCGCGCCAATGCCTTGATCGCACAGATGCAGGCACAGGTCGCCGAGGTGCAGACAGACCTGCCCGCCGACAAGCCGCGCGTGTTCCTCTACGACAGCGGTGAAGACCGCGCCATGACCTCCGGCCGCCTCGGTATGCCCCAGGCGCTGATCGACGCAGCCGGCGGGCGCAACATCCTCGATGACGTCGACGCCAGTTGGACCCGCGTCAACTGGGAGACCGTGGTCGAGCGCAATCCACAGGTGATCGTGATCGTCGACTACAGCGAAGTCACCGCCGATCAAAAACAGCAGTTCCTGCTCAACAACCCGGCGCTGCAAGGGGTGGACGCGATCAGGCACCAGCGCTTTATCGTGATCCCGTATGTACAAGCCACGCCGGGCATCGATAACGTGCTGGCGGTGGAAACCCTGGCCAAGGGGTTCCACGGCGAATGATCACCCGTCGTTACACCCTGCTGCTTGCCGCCCTGGGCGCATTGCTGCTGGTGTCCTGCGTGATATCCCTGGGCTTCGGCCCGGCGCGGGTACCAGCGGACGTGGTGTGGCGCATCCTGCTGTACAAGGTCTTCGGCATCGGCGAAGTGAGTTGGTCGGCCGGGCAGGTACCTATCGTCTGGCTGATCCGCGTGCCGCGCATGCTGCTGGGGGCGTTGGTGGGGGCCGGGCTGGCGTTGATCGGTGCGGTGTTGCAGGCGGTCACGCGTAATCCGCTGGCCGATCCGCACCTGCTGGGTGTCACTTCCGGCGCGACCCTGGGCGCGGTGATCGTGGTGCTGCATGTAGGTGAAATCATCGGCTTGCTGACCTTGCCCATCGCCGCCTTTATCGGCGCCCTGTCGAGCATGATCGTGGTGCTCGCGGTAGCCAGTCGCAATGGCCGGCTGGAGAGTGATCGCCTGTTGCTGTGCGGCGTGGCAGTGTCGTTCGTGATGATGGCGGCGGCCAATCTGCTGCTGTTCATGGGCGACCATCGCGCCGCCTCGGCGGTGATGTTCTGGATGCTCGGCGGCCTCGGCCTGGCACGCTGGGGACTGCTGGCGATTCCGGGCGCCAGCGTAGTGCTCGGGCTGCTGGTGCTGGTGGGCATGGCCCGCCCGTTGAACGCGCTGATGGCCGGCGAACAGACCGCCGTGACCCTTGGCCTGAACGCCCGCAATGTACGGCTGAAGGTGTTCCTGGTCGCCTCGTTGATGACCGGCGTGCTGGTGTCCATCAGCGGCTCCATCGGCTTTGTCGGGCTGATGGTGCCGCACATCGCCCGGCGCCTGGTGGGCGCCGAGCATCGTCGGTTGCTGCCAGTGTGTGCATTGCTGGGCAGCCTGTTCCTGGTCTGGGTCGATGTGGCGGCGCGCACCTTGATCGCCCCCGAAGACCTGCCGATTGGCGTGGCCACGGCGGCGATCGGCGGCCTGTTCTTCATCGGCCTGATGCGCAAGCGCTGACGCTTACAGCTCGTCGCGGTCGCGCAGGCTCAGCGGTTCGTCGACCTCGGGCACGGCGATTTCCAGGCCATTGGAGCGCTCCACTTGCTGTTCGGACAGTAGCCCCTCGTTCATCCAGAAGCCGTCCTTGTCCAGCACAAACAGCTTCCCGGTCCTGGCCACGCCCTTCAGGAACACGGTGGGATACACGTCGGGGCCGCCCACCAGGACCAGGCTTTCCTGCGCCGAATAACTGGGCAGGTACTTCAACAGCGCACCGGCCTGGCTCGACAGATAAAGACCCGGCGACGGCCGCGACAGCCCGCGCAACACCCTGATGAAATAACTCAGGAAGGTCGGCGCCACGAAATGACGCGTCAGGGCGATATCCTTCGGCGCCCGGCTGTCGGTGGCCGGCATGCTGTTGTAGAGCAGATGGACACCCGCAACCGCATATGGCTGCGGAAAATCCGGCAGGGGCGCTGGCGGCACCACCGGTTGTACAGGGCCCAGCGGCCCGCTGTAGAACAGGCGCAGAATCAGCGATTGGTCGGCCCCGGCCGCTACCGGTAAGGTAGCCAGGAACGACGTGCCCGCTGCGTTGGCGAGTATCGCCGAAAGATACTGTTTGCCCCGATATGGCGAAAGCTGGCGCCGGAGATAGCGCGCGGCATCATCCCCAGCGGAAAAAACCGGACCGCAGGCCGCACGCCAAGGCGGCACAAACACCTCATCGACACCGGGCTGCCAGAACGTATCGACACGATTGCGCGTGGTCCAGACCTCGCCTCGGACCAGCGTATCCAGGACCCCTTTGTCGAGCAGGCGATGGACGTAACTGAGCAGGGTCATCCGGCCCGCGCGCAACTGCTGCCGTGTTTCAAGCAGCGAGCCCCACGAATCCAGCTGCGCATCCGTGCCCAGGTATTGATACCTGAGCAGGGCACCGTCCGCGCATGACAGGTAAAACGTGAGTTGCTTGCCCCTGATGCCGTGAATCGAGAAGCGGATGCCGATGTCCATGTCCGTGGGCGAAAAAAATGCCTGGTGCAACGGATCCGTGGCCGGCGTGACGCTGTCGCTGCTGGCACACAGGTAGAAGCCTTCCAGCCCATAACCCTGGGGGAAAAGACCGTCGGGAAAGACTTGCGCAAAGTCACGATAGCTCTGGCGCACCAGCGGCATGCTGACCATGTAGTGCCCGTTTTTCTGCGATTTGAACACGTAGCCGAACTGCAGGTGTTCGCCATGCCGACGATGCTGATGGGCATACCGCACCGCGTCCTGCTCCTGGGTGAACAGCGGACTGAACGCCGGGTCTGCCAGTGCGTTCCGGATCGCCAATGGCGCGGGACGGTCGCTATTGACGATGAAGGCGCCAGTGATCCGGCGTGGCGTGCCCCACGTCGGGCTGCCCTCTACCACTCGCAAACTACCCGCATTGGCCAGGCGCGTGACAAATTCGCCAGGCGCCAGCACGGCATTGCGAATCTGACGCTCGAGCAGGTTTTCCAGGCGATCGAGTCGTGTCTCGTCGAGGGGCAAAAGCTGTTTTCTCAGCGCTTCTTCCAGCGCGGAGTGGCTGCGTGTGTAGCTCACCACACAGCCATCGGAACCCAGCAGGTACTCGCGGTTCAGGCGGGCGTCCTGGCCTGCGAGGGCCGATGAAATCACGCGGGTGGACAGCATGTTGCGATAGAGGCCGGCCTGCGCCAGTTCAAGTACGAAGGGCAACTCCCGCGCCGGGCTGGAACGGTAACGTGCAACCACCGTATGGGCCGCCGGGAAGCCACCGGTACTGACCACCTCATCCGGGAAAATCCACTTGGGGTCGAAGTCTTCCTGGGGCACCTTGAGCGGCTCGGTGGCGACAAACAGGCCATCGGGACGCTGCAGAATCAACCCGCCCAGCAGACCATTGCCCTGCAGCAGCGAACGGGCGTGCCGGGCCGCATCGTCCTGGGAATGAAAGGCCGGGCCCAGGCGACGGCGGATGAAGTTGGCGTAGGGTCGCCAGGCCACGCCACCCTGGCCCACCGCTCCCCGGCGGTCCCAGCACTGGCTGGTGTAGAGCACCCGCAGGTCCGCAGGCCGGGCGACCTGTGAGACATAGCGCTGGACGTCCAGCGTCCCGTTGTGCAGGTTCATCCCGGCGATGATCACGCCCGTGCCGTCGGTGGCCTCCTTGAGCAGGGAGGATGCCGGAGGTTGGTAGCGCAACAAGGCGCCATCGTGTGTCGACACATACACCGGCAGTATCGCAGTGGCTGCCGGACGCGGCAGATGCCGGGCATCCTGTTCGGCGCGCAGCAGCACCTCGGGGGTGATGAAGAACCGCGCCAGCCAGGCCTCGGGGGTGGGCAATCCCGCCGGCACCCATTGCTGCGAAAACAGCAGGCCGGCCAGCTCGAACCCCTTGGCGAATTCGCCACCGGCCAGATAACCGACGCCCCTGGAGGAGTCACTCAACCAACGCCCGCCGGAGGTGATCGCCAGCAGTTCACTGACCACAAACTCATCGCGCTGCGGATGCTTAAGGATGTACGCCGTACAGCGTTGTGCATCCAGGTTCCTGCCGTACCAGCGCACATGGGCATTGAGTGCCGCGGCATCGAGACTGTCGAAGATCGCGCCGAACGCCGGTGCCTGCAGATCCACTTCGGCGTAGTCGAAGTTGGGCGTCCAGTCGCTGTAGACCCTGCCACGCGGCCCCCACAGCGCGCTGCGCACCAGCACGCTCAGGGTGCCGGCATCGGCCAGCCGGGCGACGATGTCCACCGGTTTGAGCTGGCCGCTCTCCAGCCGTTCGAAATAGCCATGCTGGCCGGGCTCGCGCTGGGTATTGCTCAGTACCAGCAGCTCATTGGCAGAACCACTGGGGCGATAGCTGATCAGGTTATTCGGCGAACCGCTCAGATAGGCCGGCAGCCGCGATTCGATCACCGAACGGATCTCCACATCGGAGAACAGCGTGGCGTTGACTTCCAGGTCGGCCAGCGTCCAGCCAAGACGCCGTTGGCGTTCCAGGTCAGCCACGGATAACGCGGTATGCGAACTGTAGCGCGCATAGAGCTGATGGTCCGCAGGCGGCACCAGATAAGCGCTGCCGTTGGCAGGGCGCAGCAGGTCGGAGGCAAAGCCGTCGCCGGAAATGGCCACCGGCTCGGTGAACACAAATCGCCCATCGTCCCGCTTGAGGACATACCCGGCATAGGCATTGCTGCGGCGAACGCCGATGCGTTCATGGGCATGCCGCGCAGCGTCGTCCGCGGTCAGGAACATCCCGCTCAAGGGCCGCTCGCCGGAGCCAAGCGGCAAGTGCTCGCTGTCATACAACGGCCCGAGGGTGTTCCACAGGCCACCTTGCTGGACCACCGACAACTCCCCCGCGCGCATCACGCGGCGCACGAAATCCCGCGGCGACAATGTGCCGTCGAGCAAGGCCGCTTCATTGCCGTTGTCGGTCACGGTTTGTCCGTCGACGACAAACAGCTCGTTGGCAGACGAGGCACTCGGCACCTGCCAGTGCAGCAAAGCGTTATCAGCGGTGCGCAGATACAGCTTGAGACCGAGCGCGGCGATCTGCATACCGGCGCTGGCGATCGACTGTCTCATGGCATCCACCAGCACCGCCGGCGTAGCGAAACGCTTATAGAGCCATGCGTCCATGGGTGGCAGCCTCTGCGGCGCCTGTGCTGATTGGGCGTGATAGAGACCCACCAGGCGATAATTCGGCACCAGCCTTGGCTCACCGCGGTCCCCCACGGGAAACAGACTGTCCAGGGTCGTCCCCAACGGCGCCGGCAGCGTAGCGATGTAATTCGAGGTGGTACGGTGTTTCAGCACCACGCCCACCGCCGCCTGCCCCAGCAAGTCGACGCTGCTCAGGGCGACCAGCACCGCACTGTGCCCCATCGACAGCAGCGGGGTAAAAAACGGCAGGTCCTGCACCGAGGTAACAGGGCTGCCCAGGGTCCAGCCGTGCAGCACACGCCCCCGCACCCCACCCCAGACCTTGCTGCCCACCACAACCCGCAAGTCCCCGGCCTGCGCCAGGTTCCACACCGCCCCCTCGAACCCGGTGAGAGGCTGCGCCGGCTCGATCCCCGTCAACTGCCGCAACAGGGATTGTTCGGCCTGGGAACCGCTGCTCGTGTACTTGAGCAATGTGCCGTCAGGACCGGACAGATAATGCACCGGGGTGAAATCACGGTGGGACAGGGCAAACACCTGATCGGCATTCGAGAAGAAGCTGCCGGTCAGCTCGACCTGGTCCGGGTTGAAGCCCGGGTTGTAGCGCTCCACCTCGTCAGGCTCGGCCGGATAGGAACGGTAGAAGCCCTGGCATTCATAAGAGGGCGGAGCAATGAACTGGGCGCGATCATCCGTGGCCAGGAGGGTGAGGAAGTCGAACCGCGCGCCGGTGCTGACTTGCGGCTCGGTGGCAAAGAAATGCCCGCCAGGCTTTTTCAGGATGACCCCACCGAACTCACGCTCGCGTCGCGTCCCGATACGCCGGTGAGCCCAGAGCGCCGCATCATCCGCGGACACAAACGCCGGGCTCAAGGCCGGCAGAGTGGCCACGGCGGTCGCGCCGCTCGGCAGGGACGGCTCAGCGGCAAACGCTCGCCAGTGCCGGTCAATCACGCCAGGCGACCCCCATAGCGCATTGCCCAGGACCACCCGCAGGCGACTGACCCCAGCCAACTTGCGCACGCCTTCGGCAGGCGTATAGGTACCGTCCGCCAGGTCTCTGGCAATCAGGCTGCCGCCCGGCGCCGGCGCGAACAATCGCGTGAATGCGGCCTGGTCCGCCCCTTCCGGCTCCAGCACAAGCAGGCAGTCTGCCGCGCCAGAGAGGTAGCCCGGCACGCGCAGTTGATGAATCCTGTGGGCCTCGACATCAGTAAAGCCCTGGAAGTAGACGCTGGCATCGTCGCGGGTCCACTTCGTCTTGAAGTCGGCATCGAGGTTCCCCCATGACAACGCCATGTGCGAGCCGAACCAGGCGTGCAGTTGATAACCACCGGGCAACGCCAACTGTTTGCTGTAAGCGTCCCACGGATAGAACCCCTGGAACCCATAAGGGTTGGTGCCCGCCTGCAGCAATTGCGTCAGTACAAAGTGCTGGTCGGGGTGCTTCAGAATCAGCGCCACATAGGCGCGGTCACGGCGCTCGCCCACCTGCGCATGGGCAAACTGTGCGGCCTTGTCGGCCGACGAAAACGCCTGGCCGAGGCTGGCCTGCTTGAACGGGAAGCGTGCATAGGGCGTCCAGTTGTTCTCGACCACGCCTTCCACGTCCCACAGCGGGCTGGTCTGTTCGACGCTCAACTCACCGGCTTCGGCCACCTGCTTCACAAACTGGCGCGGGGTCAGGGTTCCCGCCGCGAGGGCCAGGTGAAGGCCGGGCTCATCGGTGGTGAACAATCGCGTTTCCGCCGGTGAGCCGCTGAACCGGTAGCGCAGCAAGGCATTGTCCTTGGTGCGCAGGTACAGCGAGATGCCCAGCACGGAGGGCGCCGTATGCATGTAGCGGCGGGCCGTGGCGATGTAGGCCGCCAGCTCCCGAGGGCTGAAGAACTGCTGGTACAGCCACGGTTCCACCGTCGGAAACTGCGCCGGTACCGGCCGCGACAGATAGAAGAAGCCCTGCAGGTGAAAGCCTTCCGGCAAGGGTGGCCCGCCCGCCAGCAAAGGCAGGTGGTTGTCGGTGGGCAACTGCTCGGCACTGCTGAGTACGAAGGGCTGGGTGGCGGCGAATTCATCGCGCAGCTCATGCTTGAGCAGCAGGGCCATCTGGCTGACATTCGGCATGCGCCGCATGCGCGCCTGCACGGCGTTGAGCGCCTGGGTGACCTCGGGATACACCGCCCCGCAGGCGATGGTGGGCTGGCCGCTGTTCAATGGCAGATAGGGCCGCCAGCGCTGATCGATGACACCGGGCACCCCGCCCCAGTCATCGCTGGCGACCAGCAACGACAAGCGGCCTACCGACGCCACTTTCTTGATAAAGCCTTCGAGCGTGCCATCGTGACCATCGGCGGGCACGGCCGTGCTGACGTCGTCGATCCAGTCGACAAACTTGCGTTCGGCCTCGGAAAAACCCGGCTGGTACTTGAGCAATACACCCTGGGGGCCCGACAAGTAGGCGGTGCCGAACGCACGCCCTTCGTAGTGGTTGAAGACCACATCGCGGGTGGAAAAAAAGCTGTTGAAGATACGCACCTGGCGATCCCGATAACCGGGATTGAGGGCCTTGAGCTGGGCAAACTGGTCAGGGTGAGAATGCACCCCGCCCACCAGTTTGTAGCCCGCAGGATCGAGGAACTCGTTCTGCGCCCCGCGCTCCAGCAACAGCGAAAAGTCGAACGTCGCCGCCTTGCCGGGAATCGGCTCGGTGGCAAACACTTTGCTATCGGCCAGGCGCTGGAGAATGACACTGCCGTACTCGCGATCGCGCTTGTCGCCAATGCGCTCGTGCACATAGCGTGCAGCATCGTCGGCACTGATAAACCCAGGGCTGAGGGTGTATCGAAGGCCCCTCGCTGCCGCGCGCTCCTCTCTGGATAAATGCTCTTGCATGACACTCCCTTGATCATGTTCGTCGTCGGTGCCCATGGGCACCGGGCTCGCACAACGCTTGCCATGCAGAAGCGTCCTCGCTTGAACCGCCAGCAGGGCGCTGCATAGTTATCGAGGCCCCCAGGCACTCTTTAGGCGCATCCCCTGCACCGCCAACGCCTGCACGCTCCGCATTGGTGCGCCAACGCCAGGCACCGGGCTCCAGCCCCCGCAAAACCGGGTGTTTGGCCATCGGGCACAGCCCTTGCTAGTACCCCTTCAGCGTTCACATCGGCCTATCAAAAAAAACTAAACGTTTACGGAGACCGCACCATGAAGCGTCGCAGCTTGATCAAGGCTTTCACCCTGTCCGCCTCCATTGTCGCCATGGGCCTGACCTGGACCGTGCAGGCCGCCGAGACCATCAAGGTCGGCATCCTGCACTCGCTCTCCGGGACCATGGCCATCTCCGAAACGTCCCTCAAAGACATGGCGCTGATGACCATCGACGAGATCAACGCCAAGGGCGGGGTGAACGGCAAGATGCTTGAGCCGGTGGTGGTGGACCCGGCGTCGAACTGGCCGTTATTCGCGGAAAAGGGCCGGCAGCTGCTGACCCAGGACAAGGTCGCCGTGGTGTTCGGCTGCTGGACCTCGGTGTCGCGCAAGTCGGTATTGCCGGTGTTCGAAGAGCTCAACGGCCTGCTGTTCTACCCGGTGCAATACGAGGGTGAAGAGATGTCGCCGAACGTGTTCTACACCGGTGCGGCGCCGAACCAGCAGGCGATCCCGGCGGTGGAATACCTGATGAGCGAAGAAGGCGGCAGCGCCAAGCGTTTCTTCCTGCTCGGCACCGACTATGTGTACCCGCGCACCACCAACAAGATCCTGCGCTCGTTCCTGCATTCCAAAGGCGTGGCGGACAAGGACATCGAAGAGGTCTACACCCCGTTCGGCCATGCCGATTACCAGACCATCGTCGCCAACATCAAGAAGTTCTCCGCCGGTGGCAAGACGGCGGTGATTTCCACCGTGAACGGCGACTCCAACGTGCCGTTCTACAAGGAGCTGGCCAACCAGGGTTTGAAGGCGACCGACGTACCGGTGGTGGCCTTCTCCGTGGGTGAAGAAGAACTGCGCGGCATCGACACCAAGCCGCTGGTGGGCAACCTCGCGGCCTGGAACTACTTCCAGTCAGTGGAGAACCCGGTGAACAAGAAGTTTGTCGCCGACTGGAAAGCCTACGCGAAGAAACACAACCTGCCGGGCGCGGACAAAGCGGTGACCAACGACCCTATGGAAGCCACCTACGTGGGCATCCACATGTGGGCGCAGGCAGCCGAGAAAGCCAAGTCCACCGACGTCGACAAAGTGCGCGAAGCCCTGGCCGGCCAGACCTTCGCCGCGCCGTCGGGCTTTACCCTGACCATGGACAAGACCAACCACCACTTGCACAAGCCGGTGATGATCGGCGAGATCCAGTCTGACGGGCAGTTCTCGGTGGTATGGCAGACCCAGGAGCCGATCCGGGCGCAGCCGTGGAGCCCGTACATTCCTGGCAATGACAAAAAGCCGGACTACGCGGTGAAGAGCAACTAAAGCCCGACCACAGGTCAACTGTGGGAGGGGGCAAGCCCCCTCCCACACTGTCCGCGCATGACTAGGACATTTGTTTATGCCCGCTGCCCTCAATCGCTATTTCCTGGCATGGCTGCTGTTACTGCCTTTGGCGGTACATGCCGGCGACGCCGAAGACTTCCTGGCCGCCAACCCGACGCAACAAGCCAAGCTCCTCCAGGACTGGGCCGCCCAGCCCGACCCGGCGCGCATCGAGTTGGTGGACGCCCTGCAACAAGGTCAGCTCACGCTCAACGGCGAGACCAAGACCGTGCGCCTGAACAACCGCCTGCGCGGCTTGATCGACAACGTGCAGGCCAGCCAGCAACTGCTCGCCGCCGACCCCAAGGTGCGCCTGGCCGCGGCACGCACCCTGCAAAAAAGCGCGCAACCTGCGCAACTCAAGTTTCTTGACCAGCAGGTCGCCGCCGAGACCAATGAGGACGTGCACACCGCCCTCAGCCTGGCCCTGGCCAACCTGCAACTGGTCGACACCGACCCGGCCGTGCGCCTCGCCGCCGTGCGTTTGCTCGGCAGTACCGGCGACCCGCTGGCCCGCACGCGCCTCGAAGCGCTGCTGGCGCCCGGGGTGGAAACCGACGCCGCCGTGCACACCGCCGCCGAGACCAGCCTGGCACAGGTCAAACGAAAACTGATGATGGGTGAGATCCTCGGCCAGGCCTTCAGCGGCATGTCCCTGGGCTCGATCCTGCTGCTGGCGGCCCTGGGCCTGGCGATCACCTTCGGCCTGCTCGGTGTGATCAACATGGCCCACGGCGAGATGCTGATGCTCGGCGCCTACTCCACCTATGTGGTGCAGCTGCTGATGCAGCGCTACGTGCCGGCGGCCATCGAGTTCTACCCGCTGATCGCGCTGCCGGTGGCGTTCTTCGTCACCGCCGCCATCGGCATGGCCCTGGAACGTACGGTGATTCGTCACCTGTACGGGCGCCCGCTGGAAACCCTGCTCGCCACCTGGGGCATCAGCCTGATGCTGATCCAACTGGTGCGCCTGGTGTTCGGCGCGCAGAACGTCGAGGTCTCCAACCCTGCGTGGTTGTCCGGCGGGATCCAGGTGCTGCCCAACCTGGTGCTGCCGTACAACCGCATCGTGATCATCGCCTTCGCACTGTTTGTGGTGGTGCTGACGTGGCTGCTGCTGAACAAGACCCGCCTGGGCCTCAACGTGCGCGCCGTCACCCAGAACCGCAACATGGCCGCCTGCTGCGGCGTGCCCACCGGGCGTGTGGACATGCTCGCCTTTGGCCTGGGCTCCGGCATCGCCGGGCTTGGCGGGGTGGCGCTGAGCCAGATCGGCAACGTCGGTCCGGACCTGGGCCAGAGCTATATCATCGACTCGTTCCTGGTGGTGGTGCTCGGCGGTGTCGGCCAGTTGGCCGGTAGCGTCATGGCGGCGTTTGGCTTGGGTATCGCCAACAAGATCCTGGAACCACAGATCGGTGCCGTGCTCGGCAAGATCCTGATCCTCGCGCTGATCATTCTGTTTATCCAGAAACGCCCGCAGGGACTCTTCGCACTGAAAGGACGGGTGATCGACTGATGAACCAGCCATTGATGCTTACGGCCACGCAAAAGGCCGGCCCCCAGGTGACGATTGCAGTCGGCGCGGTGGTGCTGTTGCTGCTGCTGGCCCTGCCGTTGTGTTCGCTGCTGTCGCCGGAAAACCCGCTGCATGTATCGGCCTACACCCTGACACTGGTGGGCAAGATCCTCTGCTACGCCATTGTCGCCCTGGCCCTGGACCTGGTGTGGGGCTACGCGGGGATGTTGTCCCTGGGTCACGGCCTGTTCTTTGCCCTCGGCGGCTATGCCATGGGCATGTACCTGATGCGCCAGGCTTCCGGCGATGAGCTGCCGGCGTTCATGACGTTTTTGTCGTGGACCGAATTGCCCTGGTATTGGGTCGGCACCGAGCACTTCCTCTGGGCCCTGTGCCTGGTGGTGCTGGCGCCGGGCGTGCTGGCGCTGGTGTTCGGTTTTTTCGCCTTTCGCTCGCGGATCAAGGGCGTGTATTTCTCGATCATGACCCAGGCGCTGACCTTTGCCGGGATGCTGTTGTTCTTTCGCAACGAGACCGGGTTCGGCGGCAATAACGGCTTCACCAACTTCCGCAGCATCCTCGGTTTCGGCATCACCGAACCGGGCACGCGGGCGGTGCTGTTCGTGGCCACGGTGGTGCTGCTGGTGGCGAGCCTGTACATCGGCTGGCGCCTGGCCCGGAGCAAGTTCGGCCGGGTGCTGACCGCCCTGCGCGATGCCGAGAACCGCCTGATGTTCTGCGGCTACGACCCGCGCGGCTTCAAGCTGTTCGTGTGGGTGCTGAGCGCGGTGCTGTGCGGCCTGGCAGGCGCCTTGTACGTGCCGCAGGTGGGCATCATCAACCCGAGTGAAATGTCGCCGACCAACTCCATCGAAGCCGCCGTGTGGGTGGCCCTGGGCGGGCGTGGCACGCTGATCGGGCCGTTGCTTGGCGCCGGCGTGGTCAACGGCATGAAGAGCTGGTTCACCGTGGCCTTCCCGGAGTACTGGCTGTTCTTCCTCGGGGCGCTGTTCATCATCGTCACCCTGTACCTGCCCAAGGGCGTTATCGGGCTGTTGAAGAAATGAGGAACGTCATGCTCGAACCTATTTTCGATGCGGGCAGCGGCCGCGATGCCATCGGCATCGGCCAGGCCGCAGGCACCGGCCTGAACACCCGCCACGGCACCATCCTGACCCTGGAAGATATCAGCGTCAGCTTCGATGGGTTCAAGGCGCTCAACGACTTGAACCTGTACATCGGCGTCGGTGAATTGCGCTGCATCATCGGCCCCAACGGCGCGGGCAAGACCACCCTGATGGACGTGATCACCGGCAAGACCCGGCCCAGCCACGGCAAGGCCTGGTTTGGCGAAACCCTCGACTTGACCAGCATGAGCGAAGTGCAGATCGCCCAGGCCGGCATCGGCCGCAAGTTCCAGAAACCCACGGTGTTCGAAGCCCTGAGCGTGTTCGAAAACCTGGAGCTGGCGCAGAAGACCGACAAGTCGGTGTGGGCCAGCCTGCGTGCGCGCCTGAGCGGCGAGCAAAAGGATGGAATCGACGAAGTGCTCGACACCATCCGCCTCACCGCCTCCGTGCATCGGCCCGCCGGCTTGCTCTCCCACGGCCAGAAGCAGTTCCTGGAAATCGGCATGCTGCTGATGCAAGACCCGCAACTGTTGCTGCTGGACGAACCGGTGGCGGGCATGACCGACGCCGAGACCGAATTCACCGCCGAACTGTTCAAACGCCTGGCGGGCAAGCATTCGTTGATGGTGGTGGAACACGACATGGGGTTTGTCGGCTCGATTGCCGACCACGTGACCGTGTTGCACCAGGGCAGCGTGCTGGCCGAAGGGTCGCTGGAACAGGTGCAGGAAAATGAGCGGGTGATCGAGGTGTACCTCGGTCGCTAAGGAGAACTGAACATGCTGCAAGTCGACAAGCTGCACCAGTACTACGGCGGTAGCCACATCCTGCGCGGTCTGTCCTTTGACGTGAAGATCGGCGAAGTCACCTGCCTGCTCGGGCGTAACGGCGTGGGCAAGACCACCCTGCTCAAATGCCTGATGGGTTTGCTGCCGGCCAAGGAAGGCGCGGTGAACTGGGAGGGCAAGGCCATCACCGGCTTCAAGCCGCACCAGCGGGTGCACGCAGGGATCGCCTATGTGCCCCAGGGCCGGGAGATTTTCGGGCGGCTGACGGTGGAGGAAAATCTGCTGATGGGGCTGTCGCGTTTCCCCGGTGCCGAAGCCAAGGAAGTGCCGGCGTTTATCTATGAACTGTTCCCGGTTTTGCTGCAAATGAAGCACCGGCGCGGCGGCGACCTGTCCGGCGGCCAGCAGCAACAGTTGGCCATCGGCCGCGCCCTGGCCAGCCGCCCGCGCCTGTTGATCCTCGATGAGCCCACCGAAGGCATCCAGCCCTCGGTGATCAAGGAGATCGGCGCCGTGATCAAGAAGCTCGCGGCGCGCGGCGATATGGCGATCCTGTTGGTGGAGCAGTTCTACGACTTTGCCGCCGAGCTGGCCGACCAGTACCTGGTGATGTCGCGCGGTGAAATCGTGCAGCAGGGCCGTGGTGAAAATATGGAGAGTGAGGGTGTGCGCGGTTTGGTTACCATCTAACCTGTAGCGTCCTGACGATAAGCACAAGAAACCATGAACCTGCCCGTTTCCCCTGCCCTGTTCACCCCCAGCTGGCACGCCGAGCTGGACCTCGGCTACGCGCGTTTCGGCGACACCACGCGCCCGGTGATGCGCCGTCACCTTGGCCCGCTGCGGGTGCAAAAGCACCTGTATGCCGAAGGCCCCGAGGTGTGCCAGCACATCATCGTGCACCCGCCTGGCGGGATTGCCGGCGGTGACCGCCTGGACATCCGCGCCCATGTCGCCGAGGGTGCGTGGGCGCAATTGACCAGCCCCGGCGCGGCGAAGTGGTATCGCGCCAGCGGCCCGGCGTATCAGCAACTTGATCTCACCGTGGAGGCCGGCGCGACCCTGGAATGGCTGCCCCAGGAAACCATTGTGTTCAGCGCCGCCCAGGCCGAACTCAGCACCCGCATCGACCTGCACGGCGATGCCCGGCTGTTCTACTGGGACGTGATCGCCCTGGGGCGTCCGGCCAGTGGCGAGCGCTTCGACCTGGGCCACTTTCAATCGCACCTGGATATCCGCCGCGACGGCCAGTTGCTCTGGCACGAGCGCCAGCGCATTGTGGGCGCCGATGGCCTGCTCGACTCGCCCATCGGCCTGGACGGCCAACCGGTGTTCGCCACCCTGCTGGTGACCGGCGATATCGAGCCCGAATTACTCGAACACTGCCGCGCCCTGCCCCACGCCGTGCGCGGCGACCTGACCCAACTGCCCGGTTTGCTGGTCGCCCGCTGCCTGGCCAGTGAAGCGCTGCTGGCGCGGGGGTGGTTGATTGATTTATGGAAACTGTTACGCCCGGCGGTGCTAGGACGGGAAGCAGTCTCACCACGAATATGGAGCACATGAAGATCAAAATGTGGGAGGGGGCTTGCTCCCGATGGCGGTGGGTCAGTGAAAGATGTATTGCCTGACACCCCCCATCGGGGGCAAGCCCCCTCCCACACTTGATCTCTGTTGTATTTAAGAATGCATTCTTTGAAGGACCTTGAACCATGGACCTGACCCCACGGGAAAAAGACAAACTGCTGATCTTCACCGCAGGCCTAGTGGCCGAACGGCGCCTGGCGCGCGGTGTGAAGCTCAACTACCCGGAAACCATCGCCTATATCTCCGCAGCCTTGATGGAAGGCGCCCGCGATGGCCGCACCGTGGCCGACCTGATGCACTACGGCACCACCCTGCTCAGCCGTGAACAGGTGATGGAAGGCATCCCGGAAATGATCCCGGACATCCAGGTGGAAGCCACCTTCCCCGACGGCACCAAGCTGGTGACCGTCCACCAACCCATCGCGTGAGGCACGGCCATGATTCGTGATGCAACCGAGCAAGACCTGCCGGCGATCCGCGACATCTACAACGACGCGGTACTCAACACCACGGCGATCTGGAACGAACAACTGGTGGATCTCGGCAACCGCCAGGCCTGGCTCAGTGCACGCCAGGCCCAGGGCTATCCGATTCTGGTGGCGACCGAAAATGAGCAAGTGATCGGCTATGCCTCGTTCGGCGATTGGCGCGCGTTCGAAGGCTACCGCTACAGCGTCGAACACTCGGTGTATGTACGCAACGACCAGCGCGGCAAGGGCCTTGGCCCACGGCTGATGCAGGCCCTGATCGAACGCGCCAGAACCTGTGGCAAGCATGTGATGGTGGCGGCCATCGAAAGCGGCAACCTGGCCTCGATCCGCCTGCATGAACGCCTGGGGTTCGTCACCACCGGGCAAATGCCCCAAGTGGGCATCAAGTTCGGCCGCTGGCTGGACCTGACCTTTATGCAACTGACATTGAATCCGGGCGCGCAACCGCCCAAGGAGTGAGTTCGATGAACGCCGCGCAACTGCGTCGAGTCAATGCTGAAAGTTTTGCCCACTACCGTCGGGGCCTGATCGAGCTGTTGCTGGATGCGGTCAAGCACGGTGCGTCGGTGGGTTTCATGGCCGACTTCGATGAAGCCCAGGCCCGTGCCTATCTGGACGGGGTACAGGCGAGCATTGAAGACGCCAGCCTGTTGCTGTGGGTGGTGGTGCGCGATGAGCAGGTGATCGCCAGCGTGCAGTTGGCGCTGTGCCAGAAAGCCAACGGCCTGAACCGCGCCGAAGTGCAAAAGCTGCTGGTGCACAGCAACGCGCGGCGCCACGGCCTGGGCCAACAATTGATGAACACCCTGGAACTCGCCGCGCGCCAGCACAAGCGCGGCCTGCTGTACCTGGACACCGAAGCCGGCTCGCCTGCCGAAGCCTTCTACCAGTCGCTGCGCTACACCAAGATCGGTGAACTGCCCGACTACTGCCAAAGCCCGGACGGGCGCTATAGCCCGACCGCCATCTACTTCAAGACCCTGGGGCAACCTGCATGATTCCTGGCGAATATCAGATCCAGCCTGGCGAGATCGAACTCAACGTCGGCCGACGCACCGTCACCCTCAGTGTGGCCAACAGCGGCGACCGGCCGATCCAGGTGGGTTCGCACTACCATTTTTTCGAGACCAATGATGCGCTGACATTTGACCGCCCATTGAGCCGCGGCATGCGCCTGAATATTCCGGCGGGCACGGCGGTGCGGTTCGAGCCGGGGCAGAGCCGTGAGGTCGAGCTGGTGGATTTGAGCGGCGGGCGGCGGGTGTTCGGGTTTGCCGGGCGGATCATGGGCGACCTTTAGGGCCTCATCGGGGGCAAGCCCCCTCCCACAGGGGAACGCATTCCAAAGGTGGTAGGGGGCTTGCCCCCGATAGCGATTTCACATTCAACACAAATATTTCAGGGCACACACATGAAAATCAGCCGCCAAGCCTACGCCGACATGTACGGCCCCACCGTCGGTGACAAGGTCCGCCTGGCCGACACCGAGCTGTTCGTCGAAGTCGAGCAGGACTTCACCGTCTACGGCGAAGAAGTGAAATTCGGCGGCGGCAAAGTGATCCGCGACGGCCAGGGCCAGAGCCAATTGCTCGCCCATGAAGTCGTCGACACCCTGATCACCAACGCGCTGATCATCGACCACTGGGGCATCGTCAAGGCCGACGTCGGCTTGAAGAACGGCCGCATCCACGCGATCGGCAAGGCCGGTAACCCGGATATCCAGCCCGGCGTGACCATGGCCATCGGCGCCAGCACCGAAGTGATCGCCGGCGAAGGCATGATCCTCACCGCCGGCGGCATCGACTCCCACGTGCATTTCATCTGCCCGCAGCAGATCGAAGAGGCGCTGACCAGCGGTGTCACCACCATGATCGGCGGCGGCACCGGGCCGGCCACCGGCACCAACGCCACCACCTGCACCTCCGGGCCCTGGCACCTGGCGCGCATGCTGCAGGCCAGCGACTCGTTCCCGATGAACATCGGGTTTACCGGCAAGGGCAACGCCAGCTTGCCCGAGCCGTTGATCGAACAGGTCAAGGCCGGCGCCATCGGCTTGAAGCTGCACGAAGACTGGGGCACCACGCCCGCCAGCATCGACAACTGCCTTAGCGTCGCCGACCAGTACGACGTACAGGTGGCGATCCACAGCGACACCCTCAACGAATCCGGTTTTGTCGAAACCACCCTGGCCGCGCTCAAGGGCCGCACCATCCACACCTACCACACCGAAGGTGCCGGCGGCGGCCACGCGCCGGACATCATCAAGGCCTGCGGCTTTCCCAACGTGCTGCCCAGCTCCACCAACCCGACAAGGCCGTTCACGCGCAACACCATCGACGAGCACCTGGACATGTTGATGGTCTGCCATCACCTGGACCCGAGTATTGCCGAAGACGTGGCCTTCGCCGAAAGCCGCATCCGCCGCGAGACCATCGCCGCCGAAGACATCCTGCACGACCTCGGCGCGTTCTCGATGATCAGCTCCGACAGCCAGGCCATGGGCCGCGTCGGTGAAGTGATCACGCGCACCTGGCAGACCGCCGACAAGATGAAGAAACAGCGCGGCGCCCTGCCCGGTGACGGCCCGGGCAACGACAACTTCCGCGCCAAGCGCTACATCGCCAAGTACACCATCAACCCGGCGATTACCCATGGCATCAGCCATATCGTCGGTTCCATCGAAGTGGGCAAGTGGGCTGACCTGGTGCTGTGGCGTCCGGCGTTTTTCGGCATCAAGCCGACCCTGATCCTAAAGGGCGGCGCGATTGCGTCCAGCCTGATGGGCGATGCCAATGCGTCGATCCCCACCCCGCAGCCGGTGCACTACCGCCCGATGTTCGCCAGTTTCGGCAGCTCATTGCATGCCACCAGCCTGACGTTTATCAGCCAGGCGGCGCTGGACGCAGGCTTGCCGCAAGCCCTGGGTTTGAAGAAGCAGATTGGGGTGGTGAAGGGCTGTCGCGACGTGCAGAAAACCGACCTGATCCACAACGATTACCTGCCGGACATCGAGGTGGACCCACAGACCTATCAGGTCAAGGCCGACGGGGTGCTGCTGTGGTGTGAACCGGCGGATGTGTTGCCGATGGCGCAGCGGTATTTCCTGTTCTGACTTGAAACCTGTGGTGAGGGAGCTTGTGCCCTCACCACAAATCCCCTTAGAACTGCTCGCGCGGATTGAACGCGGCTTTTTTGGCCAGCTCCTGCCACAACGCTTTCACGCCGTCATCGCCTGCCGGTGGCATCACCGCCTTGAGCTGCACGTACAGGAAGCCGCGCTGCCCGGCCTTGTTCAGCAAACCATGGCCCTTGGCGCGCATGCGCTGGCCGTTCTGGCTGCCGGCCGGCACCTTGAGGTTGATCTTGCCGGTCAGGGTCGGCACGGCCACTTCCGCGCCCAGCGCCAATTCCCATGGTGCCAGCGGCAGGTTGATGATCAGGTTTTCGCCATCCACTTCGAACTTGGGGTGCGGCGCAAACTTGACGATCAGGTACAGGTCACCGTTGGCCCCGCCGCCAACACCCGGTGCGCCCTGGCCTTTGAGGCGAATACGCTCACCGTCGGCGACACCGGCGGGGATCTTCACGTTCAGGCTCTTGGTGGTGTTGCTGACATGCCGGCCCGAGGCGTCGTATTGCGGCACCTGGAAGCTGATCTGCTTGGACTCGGTGGACAGTGTCTCTTCGAGGAACACCGACAGCTGCATCTCCACGTCCTGGCCTTTACGCCCGGTTGGACGACGCTGGCCGCCACCGAAGGCATCGCCACGCCCGCCAAAGATCGAGCTGAAGAAGTCGGAAAAATCCTCGGTGCCCTGGCCACCGCCAAACCCGCCACGGCTCTGCCAGCCTGGCGGGCCCTGGAACGGCTGGCCATGCTGGCCGTATTTGCGCAACTCGTCATATTCGGCACGCTTGTCGGCGCTTTTAAGCGCTTCATAGGCTTCGGACGCGTCCTTGAACTTGGCTTCGGCGTCTTTTTCCTTGCTTACGTCCGGGTGATATTTGCGCGCGAGCTTGCGATAGGCAGCCTTGATTTCCTTGTCATCGGCGCTCGGCTCGACACCCAGAATCTTGTAGTAGTCTTTGAAATCCATCGGCGGTTCACCATCCTTAATCGAGATCGCACAGCCCGGGGCACAACGTGCGCTGGTTTGCACCTGTTGAGTCTTGTGGCCTGGGGGTGCGTCAAAGTGTTATCGGCGCTTGCCGTATGCACCAGATGTGGGGGCGAATGCCGAACTTTCAAGCACGATTTAACGGATGGTCGGCCTACGCATCCGCCCTCGACTGGCATACACTGCGCGGCCGTTTTTCAACCGGAACCCGATAGACATGAAAAACCCATCCCCAGCCCGTGCCTGCGGTATCGACTTCGGCACGTCCAACTCCACCGTCGGCTGGATCCGCCCCGGCATGGAAACGCTTATCGCGCTGGAGGACGACAAGATCACCCTGCCGTCGGTGGTGTTCTTCAACTTCGAGGAGCGCCGCCCGGTCTACGGTCGCCTGGCCCTGCACGAATACCTGGAGAACTACGAAGGCCGGCTGATGCGCTCGCTCAAGAGCCTGCTGGGTTCCAAGTTGATCAAGCACGACACCAGCGTCTTGGGCACGGCGATGCCGTTCACCGACCTGCTGGCGCTGTTTATCGGCCAACTCAAGAGCCGCGCCGAAGCCACCGCCGGCCGCGAGTTCGAAGAAGTGGTGCTGGGCCGCCCGGTGTTTTTCGTCGATGACGACCCGATGGCCGACCAGGAGGCCGAAAACACCCTGGTCGACGTGGCGCGCAAGATCGGTTTCAAGGACATCTCGTTCCAGTACGAACCGATTGCCGCCGCGTTCGACTACGAATCCACCATCGAGAAGGAAGAGCTGGTACTGATCGTCGACATCGGCGGTGGTACGTCAGACTTTTCGCTGGTGCGCCTCTCCCCGGAGCGCCGCCACAACGACAACCGCCAGGACGACATCCTCGCCACCGGCGGCGTGCACATCGGCGGGACCGACTTCGACAAGCAACTGTCCCTGGCCGGCATCATGCCGCTGTTCGGCTACGGCAGCCGCATGAAAAGCGGCGCCTACATGCCCACCAGCCACCACATGAACCTGGCGACCTGGCACACCATCAACTCGGTGTACTCGCAGAAATCCCAGCTGGCCCTGGGCAGCATGCGCTATGACATCGAAGACACCGGCGGCATCGACCGCCTGTTCAAGCTGATCGAACAGCGCGCCGGGCACTGGCTGGCCATGGAAGTGGAAGAGACCAAGATCCAGCTCACCCACGAAGACAACCGCCACGTGCTGCTGGACCGCGTTGAGCCGGGGTTGAGCGTGGACCTGAGCCGCGCACTGTTCGAGTCGGCCATCGATGGCTTGCTGGAGCGCGTGCGCAACAGCGTGACGCAGTTGCTCACCGATGCTTCGGTGGCGGTGGCCCAGGTGGACACGGTGTTCTTTACCGGCGGTTCCAGCGGCATCCCGGCGCTGCGCCACAGCATCTCGGCCATGCTGCCGAATGCGCGGCATGTGGAGGGGAATATCTTCGGCAGTATCGGCAGTGGTTTGGCAATTGAGGCGAGCAAGCGGTACGGATCTTAAGCGGCAAGCGTTGAGCTGCAAGCTGCAAGTAAAAGCAAATCTGCTCCTGCTTGCAGCTTGAAGCTTGTCACTCACAGCGGCTCTTAAACCATCCCGCCGAGCTTCAGCTCACTCTTCAGATACGCATAGTAAATCGGCCCCGCCACCACCCCCGGCAAACCAAACGCCGCTTCAAACACCAGCATCGCCAGGAGCAATTCCCACGATTTTGCACTGATCTGCCCGCCGACGATGCGCGCGTTGAGGAAGTACTCGACCTTGTGGATCACGATCAGATACCCCAGCGCCGCCACCGCCACCCAGATCGACAGCGACAGCGCGACGATGGTGATCAGGGTGTTGGACATCAGGTTGCCGATCACCGGCAACAGGCCGAGCAGGAAGGTCAGCACGATCAGGGTCTTGGTCAGCGGCAGGTGAATGCCGCACAACGGCAGCACCACAGCCAGGAAGATTGCGGTAAAGACGGTGTTGAGCGCGGCGATCTTGATTTGCGCGAAGACGATGTTGCGAAAGGCTTGGACCAGCAGGTGCAGGCGGTCGAACAGTGCGGCGGCCAGGGGCTTGCGTTTGGTCAGGTCAGGCACCCGCTGCAGGGCGATGATCGCGCCGAGCACCATGCCGATCAGCAGGGTGACGAACATGTGGGCGGCGTCTTTGCCGACCAGTTGCAGTTCGCTCAGGTGCTTGCTCAGCCAGTCGCCGATAGCCACGCGAAACTCGGCCGCGCTGGCGGGCAGGTAGGCATCAAGGAACGGCGGCAGTTGACCACGCGCGCGGTCGACCACGCCCATGAATTTATCCAGGGAGGCGCCGGGGTTTTCCGCTTCGTGAAGCAGGAAGCTGATGGCGCCGGCGAAGATCAGGGCGAGCACGCTGACGATCAGGGTGCCGAGCAAGGCCACCGCCAACCAGCGCGCGCGGCGCCCTTCGATCAACCGTTGCAGTTGGGGGGTGAGCATGTTGACCAGTTCATAGACCAACAGGCCGGCCAGCAGGCTGGGCAGCAATTTCAGCGGCAGTACCAGCAGCAACCCGCCGAAAATGATGATGTAGCTGGCCAGCAATAACACGTGACGCTGAGAAAACGTTGGCATACAGCCTCAAAACGAACGGCGTTAAAGGATGTGTAGGAGCGAGGGGGACGCCTAGTTCTTGCTCGCGAAGGTCGCCAACGATAACGCGTTTATTCTGAATAAACGCGGGGTAATTGCGTTCTTCGCGAGCAAGCTCGCTCCTACAGGGGGGCTGTGTACGAGTGTCGCAGCCTTCTATGGCCCGGGGCTATTATTTCTTCAGACAAGTGCTCATAAAGGTCTTGCGCGCATCGCCGGTCAACGCCTTGGTTTTCGCCGACGCATTGCAATCCTTCATCTTCTGCTGTTGCGGGGTGAGCGTCTTCGCATCATTGGCCGCCGGGGCCGACAGGCAGGTTTTCATGAAAGCCTTGCGCTCGTCGCCTTTGAGCGTCTTGGTGGTGGCTTCGGCATTGCAGGTGGTCATCTTGTTTTGCTGGGCGGTGGCGGCAAAGCCCTGGGAACACAGCAGCAGGCCCATCATCAACAACGGAATACGCAGCATCTTCATGGAGTTTTCTCCCTGTTACCGTGCCGGGAGGCACGGCCTACCCAGCAGTGTAGCCAAACCTTGTTACATCTTCATCGGCTGCGAATATTCGTCCGCCGGTACTGCTCCGGGGTGCAGCCGGCCTGGCGCTGGAACATCGCGATAAACGCCGAGGCGCTGCTGTAGCCGAGGTCAAACGCCACATTTTGCACACTGCGCTCGCTGTCGAGGGCTTCGATGGCGGCAAGGTAGCGCAAGCGTTGGCGCCATTCGCCGAAGCTCATGCCCAGCTCGCGCACAAATTGTCGCGCCAGGGTGCGCTCGCTGACATGCACCTGCTCGGCCCAGTGCGCCAGGGGGCGGTTGTCAGCGGGGTCGGCCTGCATGCCTTCCAACACGCCGAGCAGCCCGGGGTGGCGGGCGTAGGGCAAAAAACCCTCGTGGATCGGCGCCTGCCTGAGCTGATCGACCAGCACCTGGGCCAGGCGAATATCGGCGTCGGAGTGCGGGATGTTGACGTCACGCTGGGCGAAGTCGCTGAGGATGGCCTTGAGGATGTCGCTGATCGCCAGGGTGCAGGGCTGCTGGGGCAATTGCTCGCAGAGCGGCGGCGAAAGGCCCACCGAACGGTAGACAATCGCCTCGGCGTTGTAGGAACTGTGTTCGGTATTGGGTGGGATCCACACCGCGTATTGCGGTGGCGACATAAAGCGGTTGCCGGCCACTTCCATGCGCATTACGCCACTGGCGGAGTAGTCCAGCGAACCCCAGACATGCTGGTGCGGGGTGCACTCAGTGTCGGGGGCAAAGTCGGAGTAACGGAAGTACACGGGGCTTGGCAGGCTGCCAAAATCCGCAAGGCGTACGGTGTGTCGGGCCATATTGTCTGGATACAGAGGTCGTTTGTCTGGATCGCAGTATAGGCTTCGATCCAGACAAGGGATAATCCTGGCTCATCAACACATCTGGTTTCTTTCGATGCAATACGCGTATCCCCTGCTGGCCATTTTTATCTGGGCCGGCAATACCGTGGTCAACAAACTGGCCGTGGGTTCGATCTTCCCCGCTGAAATCGGCTTTTACCGCTGGTTACTGGCTGCATTGCTGTTTACACCGTTCATGCTCAAGCCGGTCATCGCCCACTGGCCGCTGATCCGCCCGAACCTGGGCAAAATCTGCATCCTCGGCGTGCTGGGCATGGCGGTGTACCAGAGCCTGGCGTACTACGCTGCCTCGCTGACCAGCGCCACCAACATGGGCATCATCCTGTCGTTGATGCCGTTGATGGCGTTGACGGCGGCCATCATCAGCCTGGGCCAGCGCCTGACCTTTGGCGCGCTGACGGGTGCGGTGCTGTCGTTCGCCGGGGTGGTGGTGGTGGTGTCGGCCGGCAGCCTTGGCGCGTTGCTGCAGCACGGCGTGAACCTGGGCGATGCGATGATGCTGGTCGCGACCCTGGCATACGCGGTCTACAGCACCCTGTTGAAAAAATGGCAACTGCGCCTGCCGCCGCTGGTGCTCCTGTATTTGCAGGTGCTGGTGGCGGTGGTGGTGCTGTTTCCGCTGTTTCTGTTCTCGGCAAAAGCCGGCCTGGGCTGGACGAATATTCCGCTGGTGCTCTATGCGTGCTTGCTGGCTTCGATGCTCGCGCCACTGGCGTGGATGCATTCGGTGAAGACCCTGGGACCCAGCCGCACCACGTTGTTTTTCAACCTGCTGCCGTTGATTACCGCATTGATTGCGGCCGTGGTGCTCAGGGAAGAATTGGCGTTGTATCACCTGGTGGGCGGTTTGCTGACGTTGGGCGGGGTGATTTTGTCGGAGCGCTGGACCACACCGGTCCGCCGCCAGGCTTAAACCCCGGCCGCCTTCAGGCGCTGGGCATGCTCGACGAACAGGCGGATAGGCTCGGCGCCCTTGCCGACCAGGCCCATGGATTGGTTGACGATATCGAAGTGGTCCAGGGCGTAGTCATCGCCGATCACCCGCCCCAGGTGCGAGCTGCAGCGCCCGACCATACCGTCGCACTGGCCCTTCTCGCGCACGAAGCTGCGGGCAAACAATCGGCAACTGCGATTCGTCCCGTCCAGCAGGTTGCGTCCGCGATCGGTCTTGCCCGGTTGCAAGGTGCCGGACCATGAGTAGTAGCGCACGCCATTGACCACCTCCGCCCCGTGCCCGCCCCAGGTGTGCGGCAACCCTTGGGGATACTTGCGGTTGAACAGCGCCACACCTGCGCTGGTCAGGGAATGGTGGGACGCCTGCAAGTCCGCCTTGAAGCGCGGGCCGCGATAACCGGTTTCCAGCAGGCTCATCAGCGTTGCAACCAGATGAAACAGTGCGCTCATCAGCCGCCCCTTCACGCTGTCGGCCGGATAATGGGCGTGGATATGGTCCGCCAGTTCCGAACCGTGGTTGGGCCCGGCCACCGACGTCACCGACGCCACCCACTCCGGGCGCGTGGCCGCCGCATAACGGGCGGTCAGCGCGCCCTGGCTATGGCCGATCAGGTTGACCTTGTCGGCGCCGGTCTCAAGGCGAATCCGCTCGATCTGCGCCAGCAGCTGCTCGCCACGCACCTCGCTGGAGTCCAGCGGCGCCACCTGGATGGGAAACACCTGCGCCCCACCCGCCCGCAATGCCGGGACAATGCCGTACCAGTAAGGGAAAAACCCCAGGCGCACGAACCCGAGCATGCCGGGCACCAGCACCAAGGGATAACGCGTGGCTAACGACTGCGACATGAAGCGAACGTCCTTGATCAAGAAAGGATGATGGCAGGCTAGCCCAATTCCGGCGACGCGCTGATGACACGCCTGGCAAATCCAATAAAACTTTTTGCCGCGCCCGTGACTCACAACTGGGAGCGATCACGCCGACAGAGCGTGGCGTAAAACCGGATTAGCCCCAGGAGATTGAGATGACTGAAGCAAACTTGACTGACGTTGCGACCCTGCGCAGCCGCGCCCGCCAGAACGTCGAAAACGGTGCCGTGACCGAGGGCTATGACGCCGACCGCGAAGAGATCATCCGCCTGCTCAACGGCTCCCTGGCCACTGAACTGGTGTGTGTGCTGCGCTACAAGCGCCACTACTTCATGGCCAGCGGCGTCAAAGCTGCCGTCGCAGCGCAGGAATTCCTCGAACACGCCACCCAGGAAGCCGAGCACGCCGACAAACTCGCCGAACGCATCGTGCAACTGGGCGGCGAGCCGGAGTTCAACCCGGACCTGCTGTCGAAGAACTCCCATGCCCAATACGTGGCCGGTAACAGCTTGAAGGAAATGGTCTACGAAGACCTGGTGGCCGAGCGGATCGCGGTGGACAGCTACCGCGAAATCATCCAGTACATCGGTGATAAGGATCCAACCACGCGCCGTCTGTTTGAAGAGATCCTGGCTCAGGAAGAAGAGCATGCGGACGATATGGCCGACATCCTCGAAAGCCTGTAAATAGCGGCGCAAAAAGGTGGGGAGAGTTGGTTAACCGGCTCTCCCCACTTTTTCTGCCATGACCGTTATCCAGTCAGAAACCAAGACAGGGCCATTCCAGCGAAGGAAGACATAGTTAGCAGGTAGGGAACTACAATCCAAAGCTTGAGACTTCTTGGAATACGTTTCACATCCTCAACGAGTACGAGGTATCTCCATTGAAAAAGCCTCGGCATAAGGATGACAGGGGCAATAGCGAAGAGACGTTTCAACTTCCCACCAAACGGTCCGAATCCAAACTTGTATTTGAACGTCACTATGAATGAACTGAACTTGAGATAGTCTTCAGCCTCTTCAAGCCTTGTATAGATGACATATAAATTTAAGGGAACGCTCAGCAACATCAACACACCCGACCACATACCGATGGACTCTGGCATCATTCCCCCCCTGAAACTTCATAAAGGCGGGTTCCTATTTGCTCACCCGTGTGGCTTCCTAAAGCACCCACGGCGAGGCCACCAATGGCCCCGCCCACTATGGCGCAGCCTAGCGCACTCGCTCCGGCGGTAGGTATGGCAAAAACTGCTGCACATACGGCAACCCCAAGTCCCACTCCTGCGTACCCCCCGTAAGCGGCGCCACCAACTCCTAACACCAGCTTCCCTCCCTCCACAAACTTCGCCCGAGTACATTCCTGCTCGCGCCCGGTGGAACATGCCTCCGTTATTTCCAAGGCCGTCGCTCCAACATCCAGTGCGATACCGATATAAGTACCCTTTTTCAACATCTGTGATGCTTTGGCGATGCGCTTGACTGTCTCTTCGTACTTACGAATTTCACCGTGATGCCAATAGCTTTTAGTAGAAATACCCAACATCTTTTTTATCGACCCTTCATTTTTCAGGCCCGTACCAAAACGAGCCATACCCGAGAGCTGCTCCTCCAGCTTTGCAAACAACATCCTGCGTTTAGCCAGAAACTCATCCCTCGCGGCCGTTGTACCCTTGCTCAAGTACTGCTTATGCAAAGCGTCGATTTCGTGGAGTGTCCTCTCGACTGCCGCAAGATGCTTACTCCAGGCACTGCTGGCACTCCCGACACCGATCGAAGCATTGGTCATGATGATCTGTAGTAGATCGTAGTTTTTGATCAAAAACTGATCGGTTGCGGAATGCGCCAGCAACGCATGTTTTATGTTCTGCGCAGCGCGCATCAGTTGCGCTTCTTCAGCGGTGCAAGACGCCGTACGCGCATCAGGAATGATCACCAACTGCCCCGGCAAGACCACCACATTGCGGATGTGTTGGTTGACGATGTCGAACTTTGTTTGCGTATAAGGGCTAAGAGAAAGACTGAGCTTGAGCAGTGGATACGGCTGTGGTCGCTCATTGATAAATGCGTAGGCTCCCTGCATGGATTACACCTCCAAGTGACTGTGGCGGTCGACTATAGGAAGGCAACCCAGGAGGTGTAAGGGGAAACAGGGGCGGTTTTAGCGCTTCAGAAATGAGCTACACAAGACAAGGATCATACTTACGGCGCCCCGATAAAAAAGGCGACCAAAGGGTCTAATGCCAGTCAGTTAAGGCTTTTTGTAGGAGCGAGCTTGCTCGCGAAAAACTCACAGGCGCCGCGTTCATTCAGGAAGCGCGCGTTATCGTTGACGTTTTTCGCGAGCAAGCTCGCTCCTACAGGAGGCGATGTACGCTTAACTGACTGGCATTAACCAAAGGGTCGCCCTTTCTGACAATTTCAACGATCAGCCTTTCACCGTCTTCGGCGCCTTGCCTTCCCTCATCTGCTGCAACAACGGTGCACACTGGTTCGGCGCATCGGCGCTCGGTGCCACCAGCGCCAACAGACCCGCTGCCGGGCCGGCGATCACACCCAGTGCCACCATGCCCGCGCCCCGCAGGGCCAGGGGAATGGCTTTTACACCCGCATTGGGCTTGATGAACGGGCCATTGACGTACAACGGCGAACGCAGGGAAAACAGGCGGAAGCCCTTCGATTCCGGTGTGACGGTCAAGTCCAACTGCTCGGTGGCCATGTTGGCGGTGCCATCGATATAGATGATCGCGTTCTCGGTATCGAACACAAACAAGCGCGTGGTTGCCAGGCCGGTCTTGATCCCGAAATCCGCCGCCGCGCAGTTGATCTTCACTTCCTTGTCGCCGAACAGGCGCCCCACCACATAGTTGCCGACGTTGAGCCCGGCAATTTCCATCAGGCCACGGCTGATGGCGCCGTCGTTGATCAGCATCTTCAGGTCACCGTTGGAGCTGCCCAGCAGCGCCGCAACGGAGTTACCGCGCCCGGAAAGATCGGCATCGCCGTTGAGTTCACCGAAGCTGGTTTTCATCGGTTCGAAGGTGGGGAACAACTGCTTGAGCTTGAAGTTGCGTGCAGTCAGTTTGGCGCGGCCTTCCATCGGTGTGGTGCGGCCATTCAAGCGGATCTGCGCATCGAGCTTGCCGCCGGCGACGCCGAATCGCAGCGGTTCCAGGCTCAGTTCGCCGTCGTTGAGCACCAGGTGGGTGTACAGGTCGTTGAAGGGCAATTCGGCACTGTGCACGATGCGTTTGCCGGTGAATTCCACATCGGCATCCATGTCGCGCCAGCGCTCGGTGCGGAACTCTTCCACCGGCAGCACTTTGGTCGCCGGCTGTTTGCTCTCACCGCCACGCGCTTTTTGCTTGGCGTTGGAGTCGGCACCGATCAGGGGGGCGAGGTCGCTCATCAGCAATTGGTTGGACACCAACGCACCACTGAGCTTGGGACGTGGCTGGCTGGCGACATAGGCGAGGTTGCCGTGAATATCGCTGTTGCCGATCTTGCCGTTGAAGTTTTCGTAGCTGAATGACGCGCCGCTGGCCTCGTGCAACTTGGCGATCAAGTGGCCGTCAGTGGAGTAGGCCGGCGAATCCGGCAAGGTGACGCCGGTCAGCGGGTAGAGGTTACCCAGGCTGCTGCCGGACAGTTTCAGGCGAAGGTCCAGGGCGCCGAGGTTCAACGGGTCGGTCAAGGTGCCCGCCAATGCGATGCTGGTATCGGCAATCTTGACCTGGGCTTGCAGCGGAAACGGCTTGGCCGCGTCCTGCAAGGCCAGCAGGCCGCCGATCTTGCCGCTGCCGTCGAGCCTCTGGCCGTGGTACTGGCCCCTGACCTTGAGGGCGAACGCATAGTCCTGGGGCGCGGAGCCTTTTTCCAGGGCCTTCCTGGCATCGGCGTCGCCGACGATTTCGCCGAACGGGATCGGCTTGCCCAGGGGGTCGATGATCACGTCCAACTGAGTCTTGAGGGTCTGGTCGTCGAGGGTCACGTGGCCCTTGTCGAACCCAATGGCGCCGATGTCCACCACCCAGTTGGAAGGTTCGGCGTCGGGGTCCTTGGGGTCGAACGTGAACGTCCAGTTGGCGCGGCCATCGGCCAGGCGCTGCAACTCGGCACTCGGTTCGGTGAGGTCGATACGGGGGATCACCACGCGCTGCACCAGCAACGCCAGCGGCGAAATACGCAGCTCGACCTTTTTCAGCGTGACCATCTGCGGTTTTTTTGACCAGTCGGGATTGCCCAGGGTCAGGTCCTCGGCAATCACATGGGGCCACGGCACCCAGGCGCGCCAGCCGCCTTCGTCCGGCTCACGTGCCCACACCACCGCCAGGTTGCCGTTGATGGCAAACGGGCGATGCAGTTCTTCGGAGACTTTGGCATTGAGGGGCGGTTTGATGCGGTTCCAGTCAAAGAACACCAGGACCAGTACCACCACAGCGATTAACACAACGAAGCTGGCGCAGCTCCACATGACGATTTTACGAGTGCGCGTCATTGCACAGGACTCCTGAATACGACCGGCTGAACCAACACCTGTAGGACAGCTTATAAAACTACGACTGGCAAACCGCTCGTGGGTTTAACCCAATCTCCGATTTACCCTTGAAAACCTGCTTTCCTGACCGTTTCGACAGATTCGATCATCCACGGCGCACCATTGTTACCCGGGTTCGTGTCGAAAATACCCACCTCGGTGCAAAACCGCGTGCTTGAGAGGCCCGATCTAGAGCCTCCCTGACGAACAATCAATTCTGTTGATTATTACCATTGTGTTTATGAACTTTTATATCGACTTATCGAGAGTAGCATTAGCCCTGTACTCACTTTATCGCCCTCCCAAGGAGCAACCCATCATGAAACGCCAAGTACTCGCTACCGTCCTGTTATCCATCCTGGCTTCCAGCGCCTTTGCCCTGCCAGCCGCCGAACAGGTTACCCCACAAGCCAAGGCTGACGCCGTTCACTTCAACCAGACCCTGGCCCGCAGCGGTTCGCAAGAAGACGAGAACCGTGACTACGCCAAAGGTGCTGTCGCTGAAAACGGTTCGGAACACGCCAACAAGCGTGCGTACACTGAAGGTGTTGCCGAAGGTGGCCGTGATCGCCTGGAACAGAAAGGCCTGGTTGAAGGTGGTGCGGAACAAGCCAACGAACGTGCCTACACCGAAGGTGTTGCCGAAGGTGGTGCTGATCGCCTGCAAGAACTGCATCAAGCTCAGAGCTGACCCTGTGGTGGCCCAGAAAAAAGCCCGATCTGCCGACCGGGCTTTTGACTTTTTGTAGCGCCTGTCACGCAACACTCCCCACCTATTCCCCGCCAAGTTCGACGTCAATGAAGCTGTTTTGCTAGAGTGCGTCGCTGTACTTGCCGACAAAGCCCGCCCGCCCATGCTGCCCCGTGCCGAACAGAAGCAACAGACCCGCCTCGCCCTGATGGACGCTGCCCGCCATCTGATGGAGTGTGGCCGTGGGTTTGGCAGCCTGAGCCTGCGTGAAGTGGCCAAGACCGCAGGCATTGTCCCCACCGGCTTCTATCGCCACTTTGCCGATATGGACCAGCTTGGACTTGTATTGGTGAGTGAGGTGGGCCAGACCTTTCGCGCCACCATTCGCCTGGTGCGCCACAACGAATTCGTGATGGGCGGCATTATCGATGCCTCAGTGCGGATTTTTCTCGATGTGGTCTCGGCCAACCGCTCGCAATTCCTGTTCCTGGCCCGCGAGCAATACGGCGGTTGCCTGGCGGTGCGCCAAGCCATCGGTGCCCTGCGTGAAGACATCACCCGCGACCTGGCGGCCGACCTGGCCCTGATGCCCAAGTTGCAGCACCTGGACGCCGATGGCCTGCATGTAATGGCCGACCTGATCGTCAAGAGCGTGTTCGCCACCCTTCCCGACATCATTGACCCACCGGCCCAGGCCTTGCCTGCCCACCTCACGCCCCAGGCGAAAATCACCCAGCAGCTGCGCTTTATCTTTATCGGCCTCAAGCATTGGCAAGGCCTGGGCAGTACGGAGTAAGCCGGCTAGCCCGCCGAGTGAAAGCGCTTGGCGGTACTGTAGTTCTTGTTCCAGTAGCGATTGTTCAGCGAGTCGATTCGCACCGTCTTGCCGGCGCGCGGCGAATGAATGAATTTGCCCTCGCCTATATAAAGGCCGACATGGCTGACCTGACTGCGCCCATTACCTTTGAAGAACACCGCATCCCCAGGTTTGAGCGCGTTACGCTTGATCGTCATGGCGTTTGAACGGTGCATCGCCGCCGTGGTGCGGGGTATACGGATATTGGCTTCGGTCCTGAACAGGTAGACCAGCAAGCTGCTGCAGTCGAAGCCCTGCTCCACCGTGTTCCCGCCCCATTTATACGAGGTACCCAGCAATTGATGGGCGCGGTCGATCACATTGTCGATGGCTGGGCGTTTTTGCAGCGACTGCAGGGGCGTCGCGATCTCGAGAGGGGCTACCCCGCGCGGCTTGATATTGGCCGAGGACGAGGGAGTGACCAGGTAAAGACTGAAAATGAATAAACACACAATTGATTTGAACATACTGGAGCTCGCCGTGGATGTTTAGCACGGCGCAAATCCTAACGGTCTGGCGCGTAAGCAGATGAACGCCGAATCCTTACATCCAGTAGGACAAATCCGAAAATTCCATATACGAAAAAAACGGAAGGAACTTGATGTGATAAACACCACTCGCCAACAAAAAACGCCCCATTTAAGTGCTCAATATCCGACAGAGCACCAACATTAAGCACTCGCAGTACTCAGCCCCGCCCTATTCAGTGGCAACTCCTTGCGCACCGACAGAGAATTCCTACATCAATACCTGATTGGCAAGCCCCTTGCTCTAGCACTTCCATCGCTCATAGCTGGAAGCTTCCTGATGCTGGTGATCCACCGCCGAATCGCCCCCCAAGCCCTCTGGGCCGCTGAGCTGCTGCTGAATTTCGAAGCACGCAGCAAGAGCCGCCTGCGCTGTTTCAGTGCCGACGGTGAAGACGTCGGCCTGTTTCTGGAGCGCGGCCAGCCGCCGTTGCACGATGGCGAATTCCTGCAAGCCGAAGACGGACGTGTCGTACGCGTGTGCGCCCGCCCTGAACACCTGTTGCATGTCACCTGCAGCAACGCCTTTGAACTGAACCGCGCCGCCTACCACCTCGGCAACCGCCATGTGGCCTTGCAAGTGGGGGATGGCTGGTTGCGCCTGCTCGACGACTACGTGCTCAAGGCCATGCTTGAGCAACTGGGCGCCCACACCGAAACCATCGAGGCGCCGTTCCAACCGGAACACGGCGCCTATGGCGGCGGCCACCACCACTCCCGGCATGGCGATGAAGATTTCAACTACCCGCCCAAGCTGCATCAGTTCGGCGTACGTCTATGAACCCAGCCTGGGCGCTGTTGCGTCTGGCCAGTCCGCAATTGCCGATTGGCGGCTACAGCTATTCCCAAGGCCTGGAAATGGCCGTGGAGAACGGCCACGTCAACGATGCCGCCAGCGCTCGGCGCTGGATCAGCGACCAATTGCTGCTCAACCTCGCGCGCTTCGAAGCCCCGCTGTTGCTCGCCCATTGCCGCGCCGCTGCAGAGCAGGACTGGCCAGCGTTGGCGCAGCTGTGCGAAGCGCATCAAGCCAGCCGCGAAACCCGGGAGCTGTATCAGGAAAGTCGGCAGATGGGTTATTCCCTGCAGCAGTTGCTCAATGGCCTGCCGGAACTGGACAGCGACGCCCGCAGCTTCCTGGAGCAACGCCGCGAACCGCACTTGGCCCTGGGCTGGGCACTGGCCGCGCGCGCCTGGGCGATCAGCGCCGACGACGCCCTCGCCGCCTGGCTCTGGAGCTGGCTGGAAAACCAATTGGCCGTGCTGATGAAAACCCTGCCCCTGGGCCAGCAAGCCGCGCAGCGCCTGACCAGCGAGCTGCTGCCCCTACTGCAACAGGCCCAGCACGACGCCGTCCGCATCGCCCCCCACCATTTCGGCAGCGCCGCCTTCGGCCTGTCCCTGGCGAGCATGGCCCACGAGCGCCAGTACAGCCGCCTGTTCCGTTCCTAAGGTTTTTTTGGAGAATCAGACATGAACACACAACCCCTGCGTGTCGGTATCGGTGGCCCGGTCGGCTCCGGCAAGACCGCCCTGACCCTGGCCCTGTGCCTCGCGCTGCGCGATCGCTACAACCTGGCGGTGGTCACCAACGACATCTACACCCGCGAAGACGCCGACTTCCTGGTGCGCAACCAGGCCCTGGCGCCGGAGCGCATCATCGGCGTGGAAACCGGCGGCTGCCCGCACACGGCGATTCGCGAGGACGCCTCGATCAATCTGGAAGCGGTGGACCAACTCAACCGCCGCTTTCCCGGCCTGGACCTGATCCTGGTGGAGTCCGGCGGCGATAATTTGTCGGCCACCTTCAGCCCGGAGCTGTCGGACCTGACCATCTATGTGATCGATGTGTCCGCCGGCGACAAGCTGCCGCGCAAGGGCGGGCCTGGTATTTGCAAATCCGACCTGCTGGTGATCAACAAGATCGACCTGGCGCCGCTGGTGGGCGCGTCGCTGGAGCTGATGAACAGCGACACCCAGCGCATGCGCAACGGCAAACCCTTTGTGTTCAGCAACCAGAAAACCGGGGTAGGCCTGGAAGAAATCGTCGCCTTCATCGAACGCCAAGGCCTGCTGACCGCCGCCTGATCAACCCATAAGGAACCTGTTTATGAACCTCAATAAATTCCTCGCAGCCGCCGCCCTGCTGCTCGCGCCCGCCCTGGCCTTCGCTCACCCTGGCCACGGCGACAACGGCCTGGTGGCCGGTATCAGCCACCCGCTGGGCGGCCTCGACCACCTGCTGGCCATGGTCGCGGTCGGCCTGTGGGCCGCGCAACAAAAGGGTGCCGCGCGCTGGGCCCTGCCGTGCACCTTTGTCGGCACCATGCTGATGGGCGGCGTGCTGGGTTTCGAAGGGCTGCAATTGCCCGCACTGGAAAGCGGGATCGCCGCCTCGGTGCTGGCCCTGGGCCTGGCGGTGGCACTGGCGGTGCGTCCGCCGTTGTTCATGGCCATGGGTGCGACGGCGTTGTTTGCGTTGTTCCATGGTGTGGCCCATGGCTTGGAGCTGCCGGACATGTCGAGCCCTTGGGCGTATGCCGCCGGCTTTGTCGGCGCGACCGCTGCACTGCACGCGGCCGGGTATACGCTGGTGCGCTGGTTGCCGGCCGCAGCGGCACCGTTGGTGCGGATTGCCGGAGCGGCTTCGGCGGCGACTGGGGTGTGGCTGCTCGCCAGCTAAACGTCGCAAGCTGCAAGCTGCAAGTAAAAGCCGAACCGCTCTTACTTGCAGCTTGCAGCTCACAACTTAAAGCTGCCCCTCTGCTACCATGCGCGCCTACACCCCTGCCGTGACGACGCCAGCCGATGCCCATCGCTCCAAGCTCCGCCCCCCAGCCTTCGTTGAATGCCGTGCTCACGCACTTCCACACCCTGATCGTGCCGCTCTGGCAGGGCCCGGGCTGGAATGCCGAATTGGCGCTGCCCTATGAGGCGCTGGACGCCGATCACCGCCCACTGCCCCCGCAACGCTACCGCGCCATGGCCTGCGCGCGGCAGTTGTACCTGTTCGCCAGCCTGATCGGCGAGCCAGGGGCGGCCTTCGCTGAAGAGCGCGCGGCGGTGCTGTTCCGCTCCCTGCAACGGCATTTCCACGATGCCGAACACGGCGGCTGGTTCTACAGCGTCGACCCCGCCGGCCAGCCGCTGGACAAGCGAAAAGACCTCTACACCCACGCCTTCATCATCTTTGCCTGCGCCCATTACTGGGCCAAGGTGCGTGAACCGCTGGTGGAATCGGTGCTGAACGCCGCCCTCGAAGTCGTGGCCCAGCGCTTCGCCACCGAAGACGGCCTGTACGAGGCGGTGCTGGAACGCAACTGGTCGTCCCTCCAGTCCGGCCCGCTGCAAAACCCGTTGATGCACCTGGCCGAAGGTTTCCTCGCCACACTTGCGGTGCGCGAGGATGCCCCTGTGCAAGCGGCCCTGCTGGCCTTGGCGACGGCCATGCAGCAGCGTTTCATCGACCGCCGGCACGGCGTGATGATGGAAAAGCCGCTGGGCGCTGTGGATAACTGGTTTGAGCCGGGGCACCAGTTCGAGTGGTTCTTTTTGCTCGAATCGTCGCCCGTGCTGCGCGGCACCCCGCTGCATGCGTCACTGACGCGGGCGTTTGCCTACGCTGAGCACAAGGGTGTGGACGGCGCGACCGGAGCGGTTAGCGGCATGTTGGCGCTCGACGGCAGCGTGCGCGACGGCACCCAGCGTATCTGGGCCCAGGCCGAGTACCTGCGGGCACTGACCTTGCGCCCTGGCAGTGAGGCGGTGCTGCAGCGCCAACTGCTGGCGCTGCAACAGCATTTCCTGCATGAGAAAGGCTGGCATGAATGCCTGGATGCCAACGGCGCGGTGAGCCGACGGGATATGCCATCGACCACACCGTATCATTTGGCAACCTGCTACCAGGGGCTGATCCAGCATCTCGGGTGACCTGCTGGGCCTCATCGGGAGCAAGTCGAATCGTCGCACCGCCCCTCCCACATTGGACCGTGTTCACACATTCAGATTTGTGAATACGGTCAAATGTGGGAGGGGCGGTGCGACGATTCGCCAAGCCCCCGATGGCAGCAACGCGGTCTAGAGCCTTACTTGGCCCCCCGCTCAATCGCAAACCCAGCCCAGGTCTGGCTCACCGGCATCAGTTCCAGGCGGTTGATGTTGACGTGCGCCGGCGTGTTCAGCACCCAGAAGATGGTGTCGGCAATGTCCTGCGGCTGGATCGGCTCGGCACCGGCGTAGGTGGCGTCGTAGCGCGCCTGGTCACCGCCGAAGCGCACCAGGGAGAACTCGCTTTCGCACAGGCCCGGCTCGATGTTGGTCACACGCACGCCGGTGCCCTGCAGGTCACAGCGCAGGTTCAAGGAGAACTGCTTCACGAACGCCTTGGAACCGCCATACACATGGCTGCCCGGGTACGGGTAGCTGCCGGCGATGGAGCCCAGGTTGATGATCCCGGCGCCACGACCATGGGCGATCAGGCGCGGCAGCAGCAGGCTGGTGGTGGTCAGCAGGCCTTTGATGTTGGTATCGACCATGGTTTCCCAGTCGTCGAGGTCGCACTTGGGCGCCGGGTCAGTGCCCACGGCCAGGCCGGCGTTGTTGATCAGCCCGCGCAGGGTGGCGAACGATGGCGGCAGGTTGGCGATCGCGTCTTCCATGCCTTTGCGATCCCGTACATCCACCACCAGGCCGTGCACTTCGGTCTGCTTGGAAAGCTCCTCGACCAGCGCATTCAAACGCTCGGCACGACGACCGGTAAGCACCAGTTTCCAGCCGGCCTCGGCAAACCGACGGGCGCAGGCTTCGCCAAAACCTGAGGTGGCGCCAGTAATAAACAGCGTGTTGGACATGGTGTTCTCCTTGCGGGCATCGGGAAAAAAATCAGCCAGCAGAATGCCCTTACGCCGCGGTTGCGGCAACCGCCATGCACAGAACTTCATGCACGACTGGTCATTTTTTAATCATTCAGACCAAAGCCTTATGAACCGTGGCTTGCAGCCATATGCGCGCAGGTTATCCACAGCTGCGCCCACAGTCTCTGGGGGCAAGTGCAAAACGCTTCAGGCCGCTGTGTACAAGGCTTCCAGGCGATTTTAGAAAGTTTTTTGCTTGACCTGGACGAAGGCGTATGTAGGCCCAGGGGCAGCGGGACAAATCGAGCGATGGCTCCAGGCCAGTCATTCCGGCCTCTGCGGCCGTCTTTCCAGAGTTTAGTCACAGACTTATCCACAGGCGGGCGGGACATATTTCAGTCATATACCTGTGTCTTTAAACAGGTTGACAAACCCCTCGATCGGCCGCGAAAAAGCCACTGATCAAAAAACAACCACACAGCTGAAAGCCACGGTTTTAAAGGGGTTCAGCCAGCTACTCCCACGTTACCCACAGCCGGTTCCACAGTGAATGGGGACAAGTCAAAAGTGTGACAAAACAGGGATTTGCGGCGGCTATATGTCGCGCTTTGGAGGGGGGCTGGATTTGTTTTCCACAATTTGGGATCGGTCTTGCAGGCGACACAAAACAAATGTGAGAGGGGGCTTGCCCCCGATGGCGGTGTGTCAGTTTCAGGTGTGCTGACTGATACAACGCCATCGGGGCAAGCCCCCTCCCACAGGGGTACTGCTTCGTTATTTAGATCAGTGGCCACCGAGGTAAGCGTTGCGCACTTCCTCGTTCACCAGCAGCTCCTTGCCGGTGCCTGTGAGGCGAATCTCACCGTTGACCATCACGTACGCCCGATCCGACAAACGCAGTGCATGGTTGGCGTTCTGCTCCACCAGGAAGATGGTCATCCCGGTGGAGGCCAGCTCGCGCAGGGTGGAAAAGATCTGCTTCACCACAATCGGCGCCAGGCCCAGGCTCGGTTCGTCCAGCAGCAACAGCTTGGGTCGGCTCATCAGCGCGCGGGCGATGGCGAGCATTTGCTGCTCGCCACCGGACATGGTCATGGCGCGCTGGTTACGTCGCTCCTTGAGCCGTGGGAACAGCTCGAACATGCGTTGCATATCTTCCTGGGCGAACTTGTCGCCAATGGGGATGGTGCCCATCAGCAGGTTTTCCTCGACGGTCATGTCGGGGAACACCCGCCGCCCTTCCGGCGACTGTGCAATGCCGTTGGAGGCAATGTAGTGGGACGACTTGTGGGTAATGTCGACGCCGTTGTAGAGGATCTGCCCCGACTCGGCCCGTGGCTGGCCGAAGATCGACATCAGCAGCGTGGATTTACCCGCGCCGTTGGAGCCGATCAAGCTGACGGTTTCGCCTTCGTGGATGTGCAGCGAGACTTTTTTCAGGGCCTGGATCGGGCCATAGAACACGTCCAGGTCCTTCATTTCGAGGATAGGTGCACTCATACCAGCTCCTCTTCGTCGGCGCCCAGGTAGGCGGCAATCACTTTCGGGTCGTTGCGGATCGCTTCCGGCCCGCCTTCGGCAATCACGTTGCCGTGGTCCAGCACCACAATGTGGTCGGAAATACTCATCACCATGCCCATGTCGTGTTCGATCAGCACCACCGTCAGGTCGTGTTCGTCGCGCAACAGGCGAATCATCGCGCTGAGGGCTTCGGTTTCCTGGGGGTTGAGGCCCGCTGCCGGTTCGTCCAGGCAGATGATCTGCGGCCGGGTGCACATGGCGCGGGCGATTTCCAGGCGGCGCTGCTGGCCGTAGGAAAGCTCACCGGCCAGGCGGTTGGCGCAGTCCACCAGGTCCACCACTTCGAGCCAGTAGAACGCATGGTCGAGGGCATCGCTTTCGGCCTTGCGGTAGCCCTTGGTGTTGAGGATGCCCGCCAGCATGTTGCGGTTGACCCACATGTGCTGGGCCACCAGCAGGTTTTCCAGCACCGACATTTCCTTGAACAGGCGAATGTTCTGGAAGGTCCGGGCCAGGCCGGCGCGGTTGACCAGGTGGGTGCCACCGAACATCTTGTAGTACACCCGGCTCAAGAAGCTTTTTGGCGATACGAAGTCGACCGCCTTGAAGCGCTCGCCGAGCAGCTGGATCACATTGGTCTGCTTGCCGCGGATGTTCAGTTCGATCTTGCCGCCGCTGGCTTTGTAGAAGCCGGTGAGGCAGTTGAACACGGTGGTCTTGCCGGCTCCGTTGGGGCCGATCAGGGCGAAGATCGAGTTGCGTTCAACCTTGAGGCTCACATCGCTCAAGGCCTTGATGCCACCGAAGTGCATCATCAGGTGTTCCACGGAGAGGACGACTTCCTTGCTCATGGCGCTACCCCCTTGCGCGGTGTCACACCGGTGCGGCTGATCCGGATCAGGCCGCGCGGTCGCCAGATCATCATCACCACCATCAGCACGCCAAACAGCAGCACGCGGTATTCGCTGAAGCTGCGCAGCAGTTCAGGCGCGACCGTCAACACGAACGCGGCAATCACCACGCCGACCGTCGAGCCCATGCCGCCCAGTACCACGATGGCCAGGATCAGCGCCGACTCGAAGAAGGTGAACGACGACGGGTTGACGAAGCCTTGGTAGCTGGCGAAGAACACCCCGGCCAAACCGGCAGTGGACGCGCCAATGGTGAAGGCCGAGAGCTTGACCAGCACGTGGTTCAGGCCCATGGAGCGGCAGGCGATCTCATCTTCGCGCAAGGCTTCCCAGGCGCGGCCGACCGGCATGCGGGTCAGGCGGTGCTTGATGTACAGCACGGCCAGCACCACCAGGAACAGCACGATGTAGATGAACATGAACTTGATATTGGGGTTGTAGTCGATGCCGAAGAACTCGTGGAACGGAACCCCGCCCTCCTTGGCCTTGCGCCCGAACTCCAGGCCCAGGAAGGTCGGCGAAGGCACCGGCATACCGTTGGGGCCGCCGGTGAACGAGAGCCAGTTGTTGAGCACCAGGCGAATGATTTCACCGAAGCCCAGGGTCACGATGGCCAGGTAGTCACCGTGCATTCGCAGCACCGGAAAGCCGAGTATGCACCCCGCTAAAGCCGCTGCGATGGCTGCCAGCGGCAACACGCTCCAGAAGCCCAGGCCGAGGTATTGATAACCCAGCGCCAGGCCGTAGGCGCCGATGGCGTAGAACGCCACGTAACCCAGGTCGAGCAGCCCGGCCAGGCCGACCACGATGTTCAGGCCCAGGCCCAGCAACACGTAGATCAGCCCGAGGATCACCACGGTCAGCAGGTACTTGTTGGCGAAGATCGGGAACACGATGGCGATCACGATCAGCGCCGGGATGATCCAGCGCAGCCGCGACTTGTAGTCCGGTGGCAGTACATGCACGCCGGAGCCGCTGCTTTCGAAGCCCTGCAGAATCTTCAGGCCCTTGGGGGTTTGCAGGAACAGGCTGAGGGCAAAGCGCCCGGCCATCACGATGGCGACCAGGGTAGCCACACGGGCCGGTTCCAGGTTGAAGCTGTAGCCGTCGAGGACCACGCCGACGATCGGACCGAACACGATCAACGAAATCAGCCCGGCAAGGACCGTATCGACCACACTTTTCTTGATATCGATGGGTTTGGCAGCAGACATGTTTACACCTTAGCCACGAGTGGGCGACCAAGCAGGCCCTGGGGACGGAAAATCAGAATCACCACCAGCAGGGAGAAACTGAACACGTCTTTGTAGTCGGAGTTGATCAACCCCGAGAACAACGACTCGGAAATACCCAGGATGATCCCGCCCAGCATCGCCCCAGGCAGGGAACCGATGCCGCCGAGTACCGCTGCGGTAAACGCCTTGATGCCGATGATGAAGCCGGCGTAGAAGTCGAACGTGCCGTAGTTGAGGGTGATCAGCACGCCGGCCAGGGCCGCCATGGCGGCACCGATGACAAACACGTAGGAGATCACGCGGTCGGTGTTGATCCCCAGGATCGAGGCCATCTTGCGGTCTTGCTGGGTGGCGCGGCACATGCGGCCGAGCTTGGTGTACTTGATGATGTAGGTGAGCAACGCCATGCCGGCAAACGCCGCCACGAGGATGAAGACCTTGGTGTACGTGAGTTGGACGAACCCACTGCCGATGTCGACGCGCCAGGCGCCGGCCAGCAGGGTTGGAATGCCTTGTTGTTTCGCGCCCTGGGCGATCTGCGCGTAGTTCTGCAGGATCAGGGAGATGCCGATGGCGCTGATCAGCGGAGCCAGGCGGGTGGAGTTGCGCAGCGGTTTGTAGGCGACCCGTTCGATGACCCAACCGTACACGCCGGTGACGACCACGGTGAAGATCAGGGTGCCGAGAATGAGCAGCGGGAAGGATTCGATGCCGAAGTAAGCCAGCAGTGCCAGACTGATCGCCGCGAGGTAAGCGGAAATCATATAAACCTCGCCGTGGGCGAAGTTGATCATGCCAATGATGCCATAGACCATTGTGTAGCCGATGGCGATCAGGCCATAGACCGACCCGAGGGTCAGGCCGTTGACCAGTTGCTGCAGGAAAATACCATCCATAACGCAATCTCACGCGGTGAGCACCTGCACACCAGTCGGTGTGCGGCGCTTCTGGAGGAAAAGACAGATCTCAATAACAACGCTGTCCCAATGTGGGAGGGGGCTTGCCCCCGATGCGGTGGGTCAGCTGAACAACTGTTGACTGACCCACCGCTTCGGGGACAAGCCCCCTCCCACATGGATTACTTCTGCTTTTCCAGCTGGTGGTATTTGCCGTCTTTATCCCACTGGTAAACCACGTAGTCGGAGACTTTCAGGTCGCCCTTCGCGTCCCAGGTCTTCTCGCCCATCACGGTTTTGACCGGGTGCGCTTTCAGCCATTTGGCCGCGTCTTCGCCCTTGTTGGACTTGGCGCCGTTGAAGCCGGCGGCCAGGGCCTGCAGCGAGGCGTAGGCGTACAGGGTGTAGCCCTCAGGCTCGTAGCCGGCCTTGCGGAACTCTTCCACCACGGCCTTGCTGTCCGGCAGCAGGCGCGGGTCGGCGCCAAAGGTCATATACACGCCATCGACGTATTGCGCGCCGCCAGCGGTGGCCACCAGTTCATCGGTCACTACGCCGTCATCGGACATGAACTTGACGTCCTTCAGGCCCGCTTCACGAATCTGGCGAACCAATGGACCGGCTTCCGGGTGCAGGCCACCGAAGTACACGACGTCGGCGCCCAGGGAGCGGATTTTGGTGACCAGCGCACTGAAGTCCTTCTCGCCACGGGTCAGGCCTTCTTCCAGCACCGGCTTGACGCCGCGCTTGGTCAACTGGGCAGCGGTGGCGTCGGCCAGGCCTTTGCCGTAGGTGTCCTTGTCGTTGATGACGGCGACTTTCTTGCCCTTGAGCACGTCGACGATGTAGTCGCCGGCGACGATGCCTTGCTGGTCGTCACGCCCGCACATACGGAACATGGCGCCCAGGCCGCGCTCGGTCACTTGTGGGTTGGTAGAGCCTGGGGTGATCGCGATGATGCCCGCTTCGTCGTAGACCTCGGAGGCCGGAATGGTGTTCGACGAGCAGAAGTGCCCGACTACGCCAATCACTTTGTCCTGGTCAGCCAGGCGGTTGGCCACGGCAACGGCCTGTTTCGGCTCACAGGCATCGTCGCCTGCCACCAGCACGACTTTCTCGCCATTGATGCCACCGGCCTTGTTGATCACCTCGGCTGCCGCCTGGGCACCCTTCATGTACTGCTCACCGAACGAGGCGTTGGCGCCGGTCATCGGCCCCGCAACGCCAATCTTCACATCAGCTTGAACAAAAGTAGAAACACCCAGCGCCGCTGCAACGGCGAGGGCCAGAAAACCTTTCTTGTAAAACGTCTGGGACATGAGTGGTGCTCCGATATTTTTGATTTTTGGCACGACAACTTGCGTTCAAACTTTTCACTGAAAGCCCAGAGCAAGCCTCGTGCCATTACGTTTTTATTCTTCAAAAAGACACGGTGTCATTGTTATTGCAGGCGTTTCGGCTCCGCTCGCCAGGACGTGCAACCCTCTAGCATCGATAGGTGCAACCCATGGGCCGAAAAAGTACAACCCTGACGGGTCGCACCTGCAACCAAAGCAATAAACGACAGTTCCTACAGCTGTAACAGCCTGCGTAACGGAACTGCACATTTACAGTGCGCAACTGCTACGACCTGCACCAATACAGATTAGTAGCCGGCTAAGAAAATGCAGGCTTCTGAGCGGTATTTCGCTGATCAGATCACGATCCTCAGGCATTGCCCGGCGTGATACAGCGAGAATCCGGCTTCATACAGGCAACTGCGCAGCCCAACCCCGGCCAGCGGTTGCATGGGTGCAAACGGAATCGGCAAGGCTTGGGGATTCTGGTGACATAGATAGTCGGCGAACGCCTTGCCGACCACGCTGCCGGTGGTCACGCCGCGCCCGTTATAGCCGGTTACCGCCACCAGGCCGGGAGCTGGCTCGAACAGGCGCATCAGGTGATCGGGGGTGAAGGCGATGCAGCCGGTCCAGGTGAATTCCCATTGCACCGATTTGAGGTACGGGAAGTAATGTTGCTGCACCCGATCAGCCCACGCCTTGAGGAACCAGGCCGGTTTCTGGTTACCGTTGCCCAGGCTGCCGAGCAACAGGCGGCCATCGGCATCGCGGCGGATGCTGCTCAGTACCTGGCGCGTGTCCCATGAGCCTTGGCCGCCGGGCAGAATCTGCTCGGCGGCGGCGTCGGTCAGCGGCGCGGAGGCGACCTGGTAGTAGTAGCCGGGGAAAAAATTGCGTCGCAGCTCGGTCCACTCACCTTCGGTGTAGGCGTTGGAGGCGATGACCACTTGTGCAGCCTGCACCGAACCGCTGGCGGTCTGAACGGACCAACTCGCACCTTGGCGCTCCAACCGGGCGACCGGAGAATGGTCGAACAACTGCCCGCCAAGCCCCACGGCGGCATTCGCCAGGCCACTGGTGTAGGCCATCGGGTTCAAGGTGCCAGCACGCCGATCCAGCAAGGCGGCGGCGATTTTTTTCGTGCCGGTGGCGTGCTCGCAGGCCTGGCCGGTGAGCAACTCCACCGGCGCGCCACGGCGCTTCCATTGTTCTTCACGGCTGCGCAAATCCGCCTCGCCACGGGCGTTATGCGCCATGTGCAAGGTGCCCTCGCGGCGCAATTGGCAATCGATGTTGTATTTGTCGATCAGGCTGAACACCAGCGACGGTGCCGCGCCGAGCATGCGGTTGAGCTGGCTGCCCACCGCTTCGCCGAAACCGGCTTCGATCTCGTCCGGAGGGATCCACAGGCCGGCATTCACCAACCCGACGTTGCGCCCCGAACCACCGTGGCCGGTGCGATGAGCCTCCAGCACGGCGACGCTTTTACCCTGCTCCAGCAAGTGAATGGCGGCCGACAAACCGGTGATGCCGGCGCCGATCACGCACACATCCACCTTGACCTCGCCCTTGAGCGCGGCACGATCCGGCCGGCCAGGGGTGAGGTGTTCCCACAAACATGCTTCGCGTAGTGCCATTGCCAGACTCCGGTGAGACCCAACAAGCGTTTTTCTTGTTCAACACCATCACTGTAGGAGCGAGCTTGCTCGCGAAAAACGCGAGAGCGGCGCGGGCATTCAGGATGCCCGCGTGATCGTTGACGATCTTCGCGAGCAAGCTCGCTCCTAAAGAATCAGTCGAAGGTGATGCCCTGGGCCAGCGGCAACTCCAGCGAATAGTTCACGGTGTTGGTCTGGCGGCGCATGTACCCGCGCCATGCATCCGAACCCGACTCGCGCCCGCCACCGGTCTCTTTCTCACCGCCAAACGCGCCGCCAATCTCCGCGCCGCTCGGGCCGATGTTGACGTTGGCGATCCCGCAGTCGCTGCCCACTGCCGACATGAATTGCTCGGCCTCGCGCACGTCAGTGGTGAAGATGCACGACGACAGGCCTTGGGGCACGGCGTTGTTGAGGCGCAGGGCTTCGGCGAAGTCCTTGTAGCCGACGACATACAAAATCGGCGCGAAGGTTTCGGTGCACACCACATCGCTCTGCTCAGGCATTTCGACAATGGCCGGCGACACGTAGTAGGCGTTGGGGAACTTGTCTTCCAACTGGCGCTTGCCGCCGAACACCTTGCCGCCTTCACTCAAGGCCTGCTCCAGGGCGTCCTGCATAGCGTCGAAGCCATGCTTGTCGATCAGCGGGCCAATCAGGTTGCCCTCCAGCGGGTGGCCGATGCGCACTTTGGAATAGGCGGCCTTGAGGCGGGTGACGATTTCTTCCTTGACCGACTCGTGGGCGATCAGGCGGCGCAGGGTGGTGCAGCGCTGGCCGGCGGTGCCGACGGCGCTGAACAGGATGGCGCGCACGGCCATGTCCAGGTCGGCGCTCGGGCCGAGGATCATGGCGTTGTTGCCGCCCAGCTCGAGGATGCTGCGGGCAAACCGCGCGGCAACTTTCGGCGCCACTTCGCGGCCCATGCGGGTGCTGCCGGTGGCGCTGATCAGGGCCACGCGTGGGTCATCCACCAGTGCAGCGCCGGCATCGCGGCCGCCGATGATGACCTGACTCAGGTATTGCGGCGCGTCCTTGAAATTCTTCAGCACACGCTCGAACAGCGCCTGGCACGCCAGGGCGGTGAGCGGGGTCTTTTCCGACGGTTTCCAGATCACTGCGTTACCGCACACCAGCGCCAGTGTGGTGTTCCACGCCCACACGGCTACCGGGAAGTTGAAGGCGCTGATCACCCCGACCACGCCCAGCGGGTGCCAGGTTTCACGCATATGGTGGCCTGGGCGCTCGGAGGCGATGGTCAAGCCGTACAACTGGCGGGACAGGCCCACGGCGAAGTCGCAGATGTCGATCATTTCCTGCACTTCACCCAGGCCTTCCTGGGTGATCTTGCCGGCCTCCCAGGACACCAGCTCGCCCAGATCGGCCTTGTATTCGCGCAGTACATCGCCGAACTGGCGCACCAACTCGCCGCGACGGGGGGCCGGCACGTTGCGCCAGGCCTCGAATGCATGCTCGGCGCGACTGACCTGTTGCTCCACCTCGGCGGCACCTTCCCAGTGCACACTGCCGATACGGCTGCCATCAATGGGCGAATGCACGGGTTGTTTACCCGCCTGGTACAGCGCCGGGTTTACCCCGAGACGATCAAGCAATGCGGCAACCATGGGTCACTCCTTTAATCTTCGAACAAAAAATCGCACCGCGGCACGCACGGCGATCCAGGCCTTATTTGTAGCTGGCCCAAGACTTGCCAACAAACGACGATTAGGCGAGATATCATTCCGTTTATTCATGCAAAGAATAAAAAGAGGCATGCCGTGCTGAACAAAAGACATTTGCCCTCGATCACCGCCCTGCAGTGTTTCGAAGCCGCCACCCGCCACCTGAGCTTCACCCGCGCCGCCGAGGAGCTGAACCTCACGCAAAGCGCAGTGAGCAAACAGGTCGCGCAGTTGGAAGAATTGCTCCAGCACCTGCTGTTTCGCCGCGTGCGTCGCCGCTTGCAGATGACTCCGGCAGGCGACCTGTACCTGGTGGAAGTGCGCAAGATCCTCACGCAGGTGGAGATGTCCACCCACTACCTGCGCTCCTATGGCGGCGAGACCGAAGTGTTGCGCGTGTCCACCCCCTACACCTTTGGCGCGCGCTGGCTGGTGCCGCGCCTCAAGGGCTGGCGCCTGCGCCACCCGCAGATCCACCTGGACCTGTGCAACGAACAGGAGCCGGACGAACTGCTGCAAGGCAAGGCCGACATGGCCTTCTACTTCGGCCAGGGCTCGCGACCCGGCACCGAGAGCCTGAAACTGTTCAGCGAAGAGCTGGTACCGGTGTGCGCCCCGGAAAGCCTGCCGGCGCAGCCCTTCACCGACCCCACGCAACTGAGCGACCTGGTGCTGCTGCAAAACGCCTCGCGCCCCCAGGGCTGGCATGACTGGTTTGCCGATCAGGGGTATCACACCGAGCACAGCTACCACGGGCCGCGTTTCGACACCTTTTATATGTGCATTCGTGCGGCGCAGGTCGGTTGCGGCGTGGCGTTGTTGCCGCGCTTTCTGGTGGAAGAAGAACTGGCCGACGGCAAGCTGGTGATCCCCTGGCAGCATGCAATGCCCAGCCAGGACGCTTATTACCTGGCCTTCCCGGAACACGCGGCGGAGGTGCCCAAGGTGCGGGAGTTTGTGAAGTGGATGATGGAGCAGGTTGTTTAATGCCTGGAATATCGCCATCGGCGGCAAGTGGCCTTGGCAAAAAAAATCACTGGCAAACCTACCCGCGTCTATGCGCCACTAGCCCCCTTCCTTAATTGTGCGTAAAGGTCGGCGCCCATCGCCCGACCTGTCTGGAGATTCCCGTTATGAGCGAGAGTGTGTTTGCCGATCGCATCGTGCAGAACTTGCTCGACACCGACTTCTACAAGCTGACCATGATGCAGGCGGTGCTGCACAACTACCCCAACGTGGAAGTTGAATGGGAGTTTCGTTGCCGCAACAGCGAAGACCTGCGCCCGTACCTGGCGGAGATCCGCTACCAGATCGAGCGCCTCGCCGAGCTGAGCTTGAGCCCCGACCAACTGGGGTTCCTGGAACGCATCAGCTTTATGAAGCCGGATTTTTTGCGTTTTCTCGGGCTGTTTCGCTTCAACCTGCGCTATGTGCAGACCGGCATCGAGAACGGCGAGTTGTTTATCCGCCTGCGCGGGCCGTGGCTGCATGTGATTCTGTTTGAAGTGCCGATGCTGGCGATCGTCAGCGAAGTGCGCAACCGCTACCGCTACCAGACGGTGATCCTCGAACAGGCCCGCGAGCAGCTGTACCGCAAGTTCGACTGGCTGACGGCCAACGCCAGCAGCGACGAGCTGGCCGAGCTGCAAGTGGCCGACTTCGGCACGCGCCGACGCTTCTCGTACCGCGTGCAGGAAGAAGTGGTCAGCGTGCTCAAGCATGACTTCCCCGGGCGTTTTGTCGGCACCAGCAACGTGCACCTGGCCCGCGAGTTCAATATGAAGCCGTTGGGCACCATGGCCCATGAATGGATCATGGCCCACCAGCAACTCGGCCCGCGCCTGATCGACAGCCAGATCGCCGCCCTCGACTGTTGGGTCCGCGAATACCGTGGCCTGCTGGGTATCGCCCTGACCGATTGCATCACCACCGACGCCTTCCTTGGCGACTTCGACTTGTACTTCGCCAAGCTGTTCGATGGCCTGCGCCATGACTCCGGCGACCCGGTGCAGTGGGCCGAAAAAGCCATCGCCCACTACCACAAGCTGGGCATCGAGCCGATGAGCAAGACCCTGGTGTTCTCCGACAGCCTGTCGTTGCCCAAGGCCCTGGAGATATTCCGCGCGTTGCGTGGTCGCATTAATGTGAGCTTCGGCATCGGCACCAACCTGACCTGCGATATTCCAGGGGTGGAACCGATGAGCATCGTGCTTAAAATGACCGCCTGCAATGGCCAGCCCGTCGCGAAGATCTCCGATGAAGCGGGCAAGACCCACTGCACCGACCCGAATTTTGTCGCCTATTTGCGTCATGTTTTCAAAGTACCTGCCATCTCTAGCAAGGAGTGAATCATGCAAGCCGTACAGCGTGAGATTGCTGAACAGCTCAAGGTCCAAGCGCCGTTCAAGGACCAGGCCGCCCTCGAGGCCGAAGTTGCCCGGCGCGTAGCGTTTATCCAGGACTGCCTGCGCAATTCCGGGCTCAAGACACTGGTGCTGGGCATCAGCGGCGGCGTCGACTCCCTGACTGCCGGCCTCTTGGCCCAACGCGCGATGCAGGAACTGCGCTCCCGCACCGGTGACGAGGCCTACCGCTTTATCGCCGTGCGCCTGCCCTACGAAACCCAGTTCGATGAAATCGATGCCCAGGCCTCGGTGGACTTTATCGACCCGGACGAGCGCCACACCGTGAACATCGGCCCGGCGGTGAAAGCCCTGGCCAATGAAGTGGCGGCGTTTGAAGGCAAGGCGGCGGTGTCCCGCGACTTCGTGCTCGGCAACACCAAGGCGCGCATGCGCATGGTGGCGCAGTACACCATCGCCGGCGCGGCCAGCGGCCTGGTGATCGGTACCGACCATGCGGCGGAAGCGGTGATGGGCTTTTTCACCAAGTTCGGCGATGGCGCCTGCGACCTGGCGCCGTTGAGCGGCCTGGTGAAAAACCAGGTACGCGCGATTGCACGGTTCTTTGGTGCGCCGGAGTCGTTGGTGGAGAAGGTGCCGACGGCCGACCTTGAAGACCTGTCGCCAGGTAAGCCGGATGAAGCGTCACATGGCGTGACCTATGCCGAGATCGATGCGTTCCTGCACGGTGAGCCGGTGCGTGAAGAAGCGTTCCGGATTATTTGCGAGACGTACCGCAAGACCGAGCACAAGCGGGTGATGCCGTTTGCGCCTTGAGGTGAGACAGATAGTGGTGTGTTGATTGGCAGGCAGTCATCGGGGGCAAGCCCCCGATGAACGATAACGCGGTCTTACTTCAGGACCACAGTGCCTTTCATCATCGAGATGTGGCCCGGGAACGAGCAGAAGAACGCGTAATCCGTACCGGCCGCCAGTTTCGAGACATCGAAGGTCACCGAATCCTTCTCGCCGGCACCAATGATCTTGGTGTGGGCGATGATGCGATCGTCACCCTCTTTCAGGTAGTTCTTGTCGATGCCAGCAGCCATGCCATCAGTGGCAACCGGCTGCATGTTGGCGGCGCTGGTCAGCACCCAGTTATGACCCATGACGTTTTTCGGCAGGCTGCCGGAGTGAGTCAGCTCGACAGTGAACGTCTTGCAGCTCTTGTCGATCGTGATTTCCTTGGTGTTGAAGGACATCTGGTCAGTGGAGTCGACGGTGACCTTGCACTCTGCAGCAAGCAACTGGCCGCTGGCCAGAGTCAGCAGGGAAACAGCAACGAGTTTGGCAAACATGTGAATCTCCAAGGCAGGGTTTAAACAACGCGTAATGCGACAAGGGTGCCTGAGGCAGGCAAAAATTCTTATGACCTGAATCAACAGATTGTATACAACTTTAGGCTATCAGACTTATCGACACAATCAACCAGCCAAAGTGCCGCAGGCTGTCTATGATCGGCCCATCACCCACTGGAGCCCTAGCCATGCACCTCAACCAACTGTTCAATGGCCTCCTGGCCGCGTACGCCTGCGGTAAGTGAAGGCCAAGCGCCCCTTGAAGCTGCTACCATGTCGTCCCAAGGCAGCTGCGCGCCGCCACCCTCACCTTCGACCCTAGAGGATCGCCCATGGCCAAACCTAATTACTCCTTCGCCAAACGTCAGAGAGACTTGGCCAAGGAACAGAAGAAAGAGGAAAAACTGCAACGCAAGAAAGCCGCTGTCGATGAAGAAGCGGGCGCACTGAACCCGGATGCCGAAGGTGAAGTGGCAGCAGACGAGACTGAAACCCCGAAAGACCCGGCTGAATAATTATTTACTGTAGGAGCGAGCTTGCTCGCGAAGAACGTCAACGATAACGCGGGAAGCCAAGATCAACGCGGCGCCCTCAGGTTCTTCGCGAGCAAGCTCGCTCCTACATCAGCGGCATCACCGTCACCCGCACCTCCGGGTCATGGGTCCCTCCCCCCAGAATCACCCCACGCAACGGCGACACATCGGAGAAATCCCGGCCCCAGGCCAGGGTGATGTGCTCCAGCGCCGGCTGCACATTGTTCGTCGGATCGAAATCCACCCAGCCCGATACCGGGCAATACACCGAGACCCACGCGTGGGAGGCATCGGCGCCGATCAGCCGTGGCTGGCCGGGCGGTGGCTGGGTGAGCAGGTAGCCGCTGATGTAACGCGCCGCCAGGCCGCGCGAGCGCAGGCAGGCGAGCATCAGGTGGGCGAAGTCCTGGCACACGCCGCGTCGGCGCTCCAGCACCTCCACCAGCGGCGTGGCGACCTGGGTAGCTTCGGCATCGAAGGTGAATTCGCTGAAGATCTTTTCCATCAAGGCCTGCACCCCCAATAGCAAGGGCGCACCAGGAGGGAAGCAGCTCTCGGAGAACTCGACGAAGGTCTTCTTCAGGTGTACGTAGGGCGATTCGAAGCGATAACGGCAGGCTTCGATCAACTCGGGCGACAGTGGCTGGCTGCTGTAGGTCAGGCTGTCGCGGGTCTGGTCCCAGGCGGGCGAGTGCTGGAAATCCAGCACCGGCCGCGCCAGCACTTCCACAGTCAGCCCAGCGTTCACCAGTAATTCATCATGGGGCCGCTCGAACGCCAGGCGGGTGATCGGGTTGCCGAACACGTCCAGCTCATCCCGGCGTGACGACGGCTGCGGGCTGATATCCAGTTGCTGGTCGCTGCAACGCTGCCAGGCGCACGGCCTCGGCCATAAATGCGCGAGCTGCTGGGCCAGGGACACCGGGCTGTCGTAGTGGTAATGGGTATCGTGGAAAATCTGGTAGCGCGCACTCATCACACCGACACCGTTTGCTGACTGACATCATCCACATGGGCAAAGTGGCGCAAAGCCAGACGATCCGACACTTGCCCACTCTCATCGGCGACCGCCTGCAGCAGGTCGGCCAGGCCTTCCAGTGCGGCACGCACGCTGGATTCGCCAAACAACGGGTTCTCCAGGCACGCCAGGTCGAAACGCGCCAGGCGCTCCACCAACGGCGCCAACCCGGTCTCCCGTGGCACACCGAAATCATCATTAAGACGGCGCAGGGTACGGCTCACCAGTTTCAGCTGGAACAGCACCGCGTGGGGGTTCTGTTCATCCAGCAACAACAAATCCAGGACCGGAATCAGCTGCGGCACCGCCAGGTAGCGCGAGCGGTAGGTGATGCTGCTGTTGCCGAGCTCCAGCAACCACTCCAGGCCCGCTTGATCGAACACCGCCACGCCGCGCAGGAATGCCGCCAGGCTGCTGCTGAGAAATTGCAGGCGCTCGATGCGCCGGCCCATCATCAGGAAGCGCCAGCCTTCGTCGCGGGTCATGTCGTCGAGGGCAAACCCGGACAGCGCCGCCAGGGACATTACCAGGCGGTTGAGAAAGTCCAGCAACTCACCAAAATCCGGGCTTTCGCTCTCCAGCTCCAGGGCTTCGCGCTGCAACTCCACCAGGGCCTGCCAGTTCTCACGGGACAACTTGCCGCGCACCTGGGACGCCGCCCACTGCAAGCGTTGCAGGTTGGCGCGCAGGCTCGACGGCCAATCATCGCCGAGCAAGGCCGCCTGCAAACGCTCGGGCAGCTCGCCCTCCTCCGGCAGCAGGCGCAGGTTTTCACCCAACTCGACCGCCGCCTGCAAGGCCAAGGGGTCGTCGCCGTCGACATAGCGCGCCAGCACGATGCGCAGCCAGCGTGCGCTGTCGTCGCAGCGCTCGCAGTAACGGCCGAACCAGAACAGGTTTTCCACCACGCGGGACGGCAGATAAGGGTCGCGGCGCACCAGGTCGTGTGCACCAATCGCGCGCTGGGCGCGCCAATGCTCGCCACTGCTGGCGCGTTCGCCCAGCACCCAGGTGTCCTTGCTGGCGCCGCCGCGTTGCATCGACACCACTTCGGCATCGGCGTCCGCCGCCACACGGGTCAGGCCGCCGGGCAGTACGCGGTAGCCCTCCGCGCTGGCCACGGCATACACGCGCATGCCGATGGCGCGGTGTTGCAGGTGATCCTCCACGGTGTGCCACACCGGTGCCTGGGACAGTTGTGCCAGCTCCTGGGCGACGTAGGCGTAAGGCCGCGCGCGCATGCGTTCGGCCAAGGCCTGGCGTTGCTCGTCATTCAAGTCGCGACCGAATACCGGGGCAAAACTTTGCGACGGAAACGCCGGTTTGATCAGCAGTTCCGGCAGTTTCTCCAAGGCCTCGGCGAGCACCGGCGCCTCACCGCACCACCAGGTGGCGATGGAGGGCAAGAGCAATTCTTCGCCGAACAGGAACTGGTTGATCCTGGGCAGAAAGCCGAGCAAACCGGGGGACTCCAGCACGCCGCTGCCCAGGGCATTGGCCACCAGTACATTGCCCTGGCGCGCGGCGTCGAGCAGGCCGGGTACGCCGAGGGCGGAGTCGGTGCGCAGCTCCAGCGGGTCGCAGAAGTCATCGTCGAGGCGACGCATGATCGCGTGCACCCGGCGCAGGCCACTGAGGGTTTTCAGGAACACCGTGCTGTCGCGCACCGTGAGGTCGCCGCCTTCCACCAGCGGGTAGCCGAGCTGACGCGCGAGGTACAGGTGTTCAAAATAGCTTTCGTTGAAACGCCCAGGGGTGAGCAACACGATCAGCGGTGGCTGGTCATCGCTCGGCGCCTGGCGGGCCAGGGTTTCCTGGAGCGTGCGGAAGAAACCGGTGAGGTGCTGCACCTGCAGATCACGGTACAGGTCCGGAAAGGCGCGGGACACGATGGTGCGGTTTTCCAACGCATAACCGGCGCCCGAAGGCGCTTGCGTACGGTCGGCGGTGACCCACCAGCGGCCATCCGGGGTACGCGCCAGGTCCACGGCATACAGGTGCAGAAACGCACCGTCAGGCGGTTGGATGCCCTGGCACGGCCAGAGGAAATTGTTATGCCCGAACACCAGTTCGGCCGGCAGCAGGCCTTCCTTGATCAAGCGTTGCGGCCCGTAGAGGTCCGCCAGTACGGCGTTGAGCAGACGCGCACGCTGGGCGATACCGGCTGACAGCTGCTGCCATTCATCGGCCGCCAGCACATGGGGCAGCAGGTCCAGTTCCCAAGGGCGATCGGCGCCCTTGGGGTCGGCGTAGACGTTATAGGTGACGCCGTTTTCCTGGATCTGCCTTGTCAGCAGCGCCTGGCGCTGGGCCAGTTGCGCGGGTGTGCTGCGTTGAAGGTGATCGAGCAAGCGCTGCCAATGGGCGCGTACTGCGCCACTGTCGTCCAGCAGTTCGTGATAAGTACCCGCGGTCAGCGGGTATTGGTCGAGCAAGTCGGGCATGGAACGCTCGGCAGAGGCAAAGGGGCTCAGTTTAATTCAAATTCACTGCAATCTAATGTGGGAGGGCGCTTGCTCCCTCCCACATTGTGATCGCTTTTAGTCATTTTTATTGGGGTGACGCCGCAGATCCAGGGTCATCGGCAATTCGTCATTGATCACAACACTCGGCACGGTGAGCTTTCCTGGTGTATGGCCGAGACGGAAAAACCGCGCCATGCGCCGGCTCTCCGCCTCATTGGCGTTTACCGGCAGGCTGTCGTAGTTACGCCCGCCCGGATGCGCAACATGGTACTGGCAGCCGCCCAGGGAGCGCTGCATCCAGGTGTCCAGCAGGTCGAACACCAGCGGCGCATGCACCGGGATGGTCGGTTGCAGGCAATTGGCCGGTTGCCAGGCGCGGTAACGCACGCCGGCGACGAACTCGCCAATGCGCCCGGTCGGTTGCAGCGGCACCGGGATGCCATTGCAGGTCAGCAGGTAGCGTTGCGGCGGCAGCCCACTCACCTTCACCTGCAAGCGCTCCAGGGACGAATCCACATAGCGCACCGTGCCGCCCACCGCGCCCTCTTCGCCCAGTACATGCCAAGGCTCCAGGGCCTGGCGCAGTTCCAGTTCGATCCCGCTGACGGCGTAATCGCCCACCTTGGGGAAGCGGAACTCCAGGTGCGCGGCGAACCATTCGGCGCGTAACGGGTAACCGGCGGCGTTCAACTCGACGATCACGTCGGCAAAATCCTGCTCGATAAAGTGCGGCAACAGGAAGCGGTCATGCAATTCGGTGCCCCAGCGCGCCAGTTTCGGCGGCGCATAGGGCTCACGCCAGAAGCGCGCCACCAAGGCCCGCAGCAGCAGTTGCTGGGTCAGGCTCATGCGTGCGTGGGGCGGCATTTCAAAGGCCCGCAACTCGAGAAGGCCCAGGCGGCCAGTGGCACCGTCGGGCGAGTAGAGTTTGTCGATACAGAATTCGGCGCGGTGGGTATTGCCCGTTACGTCGATCAACAGGTTGCGCAGCAGGCGATCCACCAACCACGGCGGGCATTCTTCACCCGGCTGCGGCATTTGCGCAAAGGCGATTTCCAGTTCATACAGCGCGTCGTTGCGGGCTTCGTCGACCCGCGGTGCCTGGGAGGTCGGGCCGATAAACAGGCCGGAAAACAGGTACGACAGCGAGGGGTGGTTATGCCAATAGCTGATCAGGCTGCGCAGCAGGTCGGGCCGGCGCAGGAACGGCGAGTCCTTGGGCGTCGCGCCCCCCAGCACAAAGTGGTTACCGCCGCCGGTGCCGGTATGGCGGCCGTCGATCATGAACTTCTCGGTGGTCAGCCGGGTCTGCCGCGCCTCCTCGTAGAGGAATTCGGTGCGTTCCACCAACTCGTCCCAGGTCGCGGACGGCTGCACGTTGACCTCGATCACACCCGGATCCGGCGTGACGCGGAAGTTGCTCAGGCGCATATCGAACGGTGGTTCGTAGCCTTCCAGCAGCACCGGGCAGTGCAATTCCTCGGCGGTGGCTTCGATGGCGGCCACCAGTTCCAGGTAATCCTCGACGCGTTCCAGGGGCGGCATAAACAAGTACAGGCGCCCTTCCCGCGCTTCGGCACACAGGGCGGTGCGGGTCAGCCAGTCGGCGGACTCGTCGACCTCGGGCACTCGCTCGTCGCTCGGCGCGGGGTCGCCATGGCTTTGCAGTTGTGTGCTGGTCGGCAGTTCCGGCTGATCCTGGTTAGGGTCGGTGGGGTGCACGAACGGATACTCCGCTGCCGTCACCCACGGCTGCGAGGCCAACGGCAGGCGATAGCCCAGCGGCGAATCCCCCGGCACCAGACGGCAATGGTTATCGCGCAGGTACCAGCGCCCGCTCTGCCAGCGGTCATTGGCCGCCGTACGAGCCAGCGGCAGTACCTGGCCGATGACTTTATCCAGGCCCTGGCTGAACACCTTGCGCAAGCGTTCGCGCTCCAGTTCGTCGCTCAAGCGCGGGTCCTGGGCCGTGACGTTTTGCGGCAACGCACCTTCGCGCCACAGGTAGTAGAAGTTGTCTTCGAAGGCCGGGAATACAAAGCGCGCCGGCAACTTCAGGCGCTCGGCGACGCTGGCCAGGAAGCGCCCGGCCATTACGCCATCGGCGCCGTAGTCCTGTTGTTCATCGGCGATCAGCGCGCTGTTGTGCCAGATGGGCACACCGTCACGGCGCCAGTAGCAGTTAAGCGACCAGCGCGGCAATTGCTCGCCGGGGTACCACTTGCCCTGGCCGAAGTGCACCAGGCCCTTGGGCGCGTAATGCTTGCGCATGCGCTGGAACAGTTCGGCGGACAAGCGCCGCTTATCCGGCCCGAGGGCTGCGGTGTTCCACTCGGCGCCGTCGGGGTCGTCGATGGAGACGAAGGTCGGCTCGCCGCCCATGGTCAGGCGTACATCATCCTTGAGCAGGTCGCCATCGATCTGCCGGCCCAGGGCCTGGATCGCCAGCCATTGCTCTTCGGTGTAGGGCTTGGTGACCCGTGGCGCTTCCCAGATGCGCTCCACCGACATCTCGTGGGTAAATTCGCACTCGCAGGGTTCCACCAGCCCACTGATCGGCGCGGCGGACGATGGATCGGGACTACAGGCCAACGGGATGTGCCCTTCACCGGCGAACAACCCGGAGGTGGCATCCAGGCCGATCCAGCCGGCACCGGGCAAATACACTTCGCACCAGGCGTGCAGGTCGGTGAAGTCGACTTCGGTGCCGGAGGGGCCGTCGAGGGCTTTGACGTCGGCGGTCAGCTGGATCAGATAACCGGACACAAACCGCGCCGCCAACCCGAGGTTGCGCAGCAATTGCACCAGCAGCCAGGCCGAATCACGGCAGGAGCCGGAAGCGTTTTCCAGGGTGAATTCCGGGGTTTGCACCCCCGGTTCCATGCGGATCAGGTAGCCGATGTCGGCGGCCAGGCGCTGGTTGAGGCCCACCAGGAAGTCCACGGCCGGCAACGGCGTGCGGTCGATACCCGCCAGGTAGGCGGCAAACCTCGGCGTCAGCGGCAGGGTTTCCAAGTACGGCGCCAGCTCGCGCTGTTCATCGGCGGCGTAGCTGAAGGGGATTTTTTCGGCGTAGGGCTCAAGGAAAAAATCGAACGGGTTGAACACCGCCATCTCGGCGACCAGGTCAACCTCGATGCGCAATTCATCGGTCTTTTCCGGGAACACCAGACGCGCCAGGTAATTGCCCTGGGGGTCCTGCTGCCAATTGATGAAGTGCTGCTCGGGCAGCACTTTGAGTGCGTAGGACAAAATCCGCGTGCGGCTATGGGCCGCCGGGCGCAGACGCACGATCTGTGGGCCAAGTTCGACCGCGCGGTCGTAGCGGTAATGCGTAACATGGTGCAACGCGACATGAATCGACACGGCGGCCTCCTGCGAGCCAGGGCATGGACACAAAGCGCGCAAGACTTATGCCAGAGCGGCGGTCATTGCGCTTTATCGTAAGACCCGGTGCAGTACAGCACCAAAACGGCGCCGACGGTGGTGTCGTGGTGCAGGCGCCGCACATATTTGTGGCGTTAATGTGAGGATGGGTGGCGAATCTACCCAATCAACGGGTTTTGCGCTTTGCGATTACGGCTTGGCGCAGGTGGCGTATCTCGGACAGTTTTTTGCGCATTTCGCGGTGGCGTTTGCTATTTAGCAGCAGTAAACCCAACAGCGGGAAATAGCGCGCGAGAAAACCGTTTATCGAAGGCGGCTCCTTCACATGCGACTACTCGATCTGACGGTTGATTTGACCGCCTGCCGAATGCGACGGATTCCCACGAGTTTCGTGCGCATCTCTCGTTGAACCTTACTGTTAAGTGTCAATAATCCGAGCAATGGGAATAACAGCGCCAACCCATAAAGGACTTTGTGAGGCTGGAATTGAACCATCGGAAGTACAAACAGTAGACAGGCGACATAGATACCGACCATTACCCACACCCAGGAGGGTCGGCCCCGCAAAATCATAAAGTTGCTATGGACCGTCAACAGAATGAGCAGCGCCCCGGCAGACATGATCTTGAGCCCCACTTGAGCCATCGGCGCATCACGAAAATAGGTGATGAACGCCAGCGCCACAGCCAACGCCAAAGAAAAACACGCAGCAAATACGCCGCCCATAAACGTCAGAAAGTATTGTCTGAAAAAGTCGCGTAGCGTCATCAATTCGCTCATTCGCTTACCTCCTCGTACAGTCCAATCGCGATGGTGTTGACGTTTCCGGAGTAGGCACTCCCGCCAAACCCAACGCTTGCGCCCAGGACGTCTTTGATCTGGGTAGTGGTGCTGTGCTTGAGCTGCGTAGGGGTGAAACGCTTGGTGAGTTCGCCCGACGCCTGCCTCAATTTGATCATCTTCGCGGTCAAGCTGGGATGGTTGATGCTCAGCAGCTCTTTCGTCAGCTTGGCTCTTTCCTGGCGATTCAAACCGCGAAGCACATCACGCAGGCTCTTGCCCGTCGATGCTTTGGCGGCCCTGACCAGCTTGACCGTCGTCAGGGCCGAAGCGCCCACGCCTACCAGTGATACGGCGTCCAGCACGATGGACGCATTCTGGTACCAGCCTTCACTGTCGAGCGAATCCTTGACCTCAGGTTTGGCGACTTCCAGCGCTGTTCGGGCAATGCCGTTGAAACACTGAAGCGTACTTGCGCCGGCAGCCGCATACCCCACTACAACGATGACGGAACTGGCGCCAGCGCTGAAAGGCACCAGAATTGTTCCACTGGCGATCGCAGCCCAACTGATGACCGCCCCCAAGCAGGAGATTCCGGTATTCACGGCTTCGCCAATCAGTCGCGATTCTCGAGGATTGCTCACGACATGTTGAGCAAACTGTGTTGGCGCAATGTACTTCTGCGCTTCACGCAAAATGATGCGCTTGGGCTTGATGCTGCAGATGGGCTTGAATTCGCGCAGGGTAATGACATTGAAGTCAGCGTCGATATACACCACCCCCGCGCCGACGATGCTGGGGTCGGCGTCGATGGCCGCGAACAGCCGTGGCAGGTTGATCTGGCTTTCGATGCGCTGGCGCGCCATGAACTGGGAGCGGTTGGAGTCCATGCCGATGCCGGCCAGGGGGTTGCCCATGGGGTGTTCTTCCTTGAAGGGGTGGAGACTGGACTGACGCTATCGGGGGCAAGCCCCCGATGGCAATTTAATGGGCGCCACCTTAACAAACAGACTCCCCACCGCCTAGAAAGCAAAACGCCAGCACAAGGCTGGCGTTTGCATTTTCAAGCGACGATCAACGCGGCACGACCGGCTTGCGGGCCGGCTTGCCGCCCTTGCCCTTGGCCGCATCGCTGCGTTCCTTGGCCGCCTGCTTGTTACGCGCCTGGGCCGCCGCCTTGGCTTGCTCACGCTTGTCCCACGGGTTGCTGCCGTCGCTGCCACGGGGCGGCAGGCCGGTGTGCTGGGTAAGGATCTTGGTGGTAGTTTCCTTGGCGACCTTGTGGCTACCGGCCGGCGTCGAGTTCTTGCGACGGGCGCTCTGGTAGCTGTCGGTGCTCGGCTGGTGCAGCGGGATCAGTTGGTCCTTGCCCGGCCCGATCAGGTCGGCACGGCCCATGCGGGTCAACGCTTCACGCAGCATCGGCCAGCCCTTCGGGTCGTGATAGCGCAGGAACGCCTTGTGCAGGCGGCGCTGCTCCTCGCTCTTGACGATGGTCACCGCGTCGCTCTTGTAGGTGACCTTGCGCAGCGGGTTCTTGCCCGAGTGGTACATCGCGGTGGCGGTGGCCATCGGCGACGGGTAGAACGCCTGCACCTGGTCGGCGCGGAAGCCGTTGCCCTTGAGCCACAGGGCCAGGTTCATCATGTCTTCATCGGTGGTGCCCGGGTGAGCCGCGATGAAGTAAGGGATCAGGTACTGCTCCTTGCCCGCTTCCTTGGTGTACTTCTCGAACATGCGCTTGAACTTGTCATAGCTGCCAATGCCCGGCTTCATCATCTGGTTGAGCGGACCTTCCTCGGTGTGTTCCGGGGCGATCTTGAGGTAGCCACCGACGTGGTGGGTGACCAGCTCCTTGACGTATTCCGGCGACTCGACCGCGAGGTCGTAGCGCAGGCCGGAAGCGATCAGGATCTTCTTCACACCCGGCAATGCACGGGCGCTTCGATACAGCTGGATCAACGACGAGTGGTCGGTGTTCAGGTTCGGGCAGATACCGGGGAACACGCACGACGGCTTGCGGCACGCGGATTCGATTTCCGGGCTCTTGCAGGCAATGCGGTACATGTTCGCAGTCGGGCCGCCGAGGTCGGAGATCACACCGGTGAAGCCCGGCACCTTGTCGCGGATCTCTTCGATTTCGCGAATGATCGACTCTTCGGAACGGTTCTGGATGATCCGCCCTTCGTGCTCGGTGATCGAGCAGAAGGTGCAGCCGCCGAAGCAGCCACGCATGATGTTCACCGAGAAACGGATCATGTCGTAGGCCGGGATCTTCTCCTTGCCGTACGCCGGGTGCGGAACACGGGCGTAAGGCATGCCGAACACGTAGTCCATTTCTTCGGTGGTCATCGGAATGGGCGGCGGGTTGAACCACACGTCCACTTCGCCGTGCTTCTGCACCAGGGCGCGGGCGTTGCCTGGGTTGGTTTCCAGGTGCAGCACGCGGTTGGCGTGGGCATAGAGCACGGCGTCGCCACGGACTTTTTCCACCGAGGGCAGGCGGATCACGGTCTTGTCGCGGGTCATGCGCGGGCTGGCCAGGATCTGCACGACCTTGGCTTCTTCCGGATCATCGACCGGCCCCTTTTCCTGCTCGATGGCGCAGGCCTGGGTGTCCTGGGTGTTGACGTACGGGTTGATGATCTTGTCGACCTTGCCCGGGCGATCGATACGCGTGGAATCCACTTCGTACCAGCCGGCTGGGGTATCGCGACGGATGAACGCGGTGCCGCGCACATCGGTAATGTCTTCGATCTTGTGGCCCCACGACAGGCGCTGGGCGACTTCGACGATAGCCCGCTCGGCGTTGCCGTACAGCAGGATATCGGCGGTGGCGTCGATCAGGATCGAGTTGCGCACGCGGTCCTGCCAGTAGTCGTAGTGGGCGATGCGGCGCAGGGATGCTTCGATGCCGCCGAGTACGATCGGCACGTTCTTGTAGGCTTCCTTGCAACGCTGGCTGTACACCAGGCTGGCGCGGTCCGGGCGTTTGCCGGCCATGCCGCCTGGGGTGTAGGCGTCGTCGGAACGGATTTTCTTGTCGGCGGTGTAGCGGTTGATCATCGAGTCCATGTTGCCGGCCGCGACGCCGAAGAACAGGTTCGGCTCGCCCAGTTTCATGAAGTCGTCTTTGGACTGCCAGTTCGGCTGCGCAATGATCCCGACGCGGAAGCCCTGGGACTCCAGCAGCCGGCCGATGATGGCCATGCCGAACGACGGGTGGTCCACGTAGGCATCACCGGTGACGATGATGATGTCGCACGAATCCCAGCCAAGCTGATCCATCTCCTCCCTGCTCATCGGCAGGAATGGCGCAGGGCCGAAACATTCGGCCCAGTACTTGGGATAGTCAAATAACGGCTTGGCTGTTTGCATGACGGTGACCGGTGTTGAGATGAAAAATCGCGGGCGCGGAATATAGCACAAATTTTGACCAATTCCGACGGTAATGGTCGGAATTGAGCAGACGGGTTATTCGTCGTCGTCGAAGTTGTAGCTGCCCGGCGCCAGGTTCTCGAAGCGCGTGTATTTACCGATGAACGCCAGGCGGATAAAGCCGATCGGGCCGTTACGCTGCTTGCCGATAATGATCTCGGCAATGCCTTTGTGCTCGGTCTCGGGGTGATACACCTCGTCGCGGTACACGAACATGATCACGTCGGCATCCTGCTCGATCGCTCCGGATTCCCGCAAGTCGGAGTTCACCGGGCGCTTGTTGGGGCGTTGTTCCAGGGAACGGTTGAGCTGGGACAGTGCCACCACCGGGCAGTTGAATTCCTTGGCCAGGGCCTTGAGTGACCGGGAGATTTCGGAAATTTCGTTGGTCCGGTTATCGCCGCTGGAACCCGGGATCTGCATCAACTGCAGGTAGTCGATCATGATCAGGGCGATGTCGCCGTGCTCACGTACCAGGCGGCGGGTACGTGCACGCATCTCGGACGGGCTGATACCGGCGGTGTCATCGATAAACAGCTTGCGGTCGTTGAGCAGGTTGACCGCCGAGGTCAGGCGCGGCCAGTCGTCGTCTTCCAGGCGACCGGCACGCACCTTGGTCTGGTCGATACGGCCGAGGGAAGACAGCATACGCATGATCAGCGATTCGCCTGGCATCTCGAGGGAGTACACCAGTACGGTCTTGTCGCTGCGCAACACGGCGTTTTCCACCAGGTTCATCGCAAAGGTGGTCTTACCCATGGATGGACGGCCGGCGACGATGATCAGGTCGGACGGCTGCAGGCCGCTGGTCTTCTCGTCGAGGTCGGTGTAGCCGGTGGAAATACCGGTGATGGCGTTGTCGGTGTTGAACAAGGTGTCGATGCGGTCGATGGCCTTGGTCAACAGGTCATTGACGCTGACCGGGCCGCCGGTTTTCGGGCGCGCTTCGGCGATCTGGAAGATCTGGCGCTCGGCTTCGTCAAGGATTTCGGCGGCGGTGCGACCTTCGGGGTTGAAGGCGCTGTCGGCGATTTCGGTGCTGATGCCGATCAACTGGCGCAGGGTGGCGCGCTCGCGAACGATCTGGGCATAGGCCTTGATGTTGGCGACGGACGGCGTGTTTTTTGCCAGTTCACCCAGGTAGCCCAGGCCACCGACCTGGGAGGTCTGGCCTTCCTTGTCCAACTGCTCGGCCAGGGTCACCACGTCGATTGGGGAGTTCTGGTCGGCCAGCTTGGCGATGGCACGGAAGATCAGGCGGTGGTCATGACGATAGAAATCACCGTCCGAGACTTGATCCAGCACGCGTTCCCAGGCGTTGTTGTCCAGCATCAGGCCACCGAGCACGGCCTGTTCGGCCTCGATGGAATGCGGCGGCACCTTCAGGGCAGCGGTTTGCAGATCGTATTGCTCAGGAGCTGAAATATCGTTCATGGCCACTTGGAATTAGGGGATTGTAGAAAAACAAAAGGCACGACCTGTAAACAGGATCGTGCCCGATGTTAACTGCCCGACACACGAGGTGCCAGTCAGTTAGGTGCGACTTAAGCTGCTACCACGACAACGCGTACGGTGGCTTCAACTTCGGCGTGCAGGTGCACGGCTACGTCGAATTCGCCTACGTTGCGGATGGTGCCGTTCGGCAGACGAACTTCGCTCTTCTGCACTTCAACGCCGGAGGCGGTCAGTGCATCAGCGATGTCGTGGGTGCCGATCGAACCGAACAGCTTGCCTTCGTCACCGGCGGTGGCAGTGATAGTCACTTCCAGCTCAGCCAGTTGGGCAGCGCGAGTTTCAGCCGAAGCTTTCTTGTCTGCTGCTGCTTTTTCCAGCTCAGCGCGACGCTCTTCAAACGCAGCCAGATTGGCAGCGGTTGCAGCGGTGGCTTTGCCGTATGGCAGCAGGTAGTTACGACCGTAGCCGGCCTTAACGTTCACTTTGTCGCCCAGGTTGCCCAGGTTGGCGACTTTTTCCAGAAGGATCAGTTGCATGTGAAAATCCTCTAACTTTTAACCTTCACCGTTCGCGTTATCGGCGTCTTTCGGCGCAGAACGTCCGCGAAAATCAATCAGGCTGTCGACAATGGCCAAGACCACGAGTAACGGACCGATCAAGTGCATGAGCGGCAGGACGGTGACGTAGATCCCCACCAGCCAGAAACTGGCCAGTCTTTTCTGCGCGACAAGCCCGTGAATCAGGGACAAGCCAGCGAAGAACAGCGGCACACCGCACAACGGCAACAGGATCAAGGTGTGCCACCCGATAAACGGGGCAACGCACATGACGGCCAGCAGTGACAGCGCAACGCGCTTGGGGATCCGGATTGCGCGAAACTCGCTTCCGAAACCGCCGGGGTTATACAACAACGCCTGCCAATAGCGCCCAAGAATCAGGCACAACACACTAAAGACCTGCACCGAAACCGCTGTCGAAATGATCAACATCGGAACTGCCAGTGAAGCGAGTGCTGCTTTCTGGTCTGCCGAGAACTTCTCGTAAGACTCACCCATCACCAGCGGCAAGACGTGTTGAAACGTCTGCGCCAACGACTCGATGAAGGAACCGAAGACGGTCCCCAGGCTCACCGCACACAACAACCCCACGGCCGTGCTGACCAGCAGCACGCGATTCCAGGAATGCCCGGCGCGCAAAACCAACGCCAGGCTGCAACTCCCCAACAGCACCAGAAGCGCTGTCGGGTCTTGCAGGAAATGCCAGCTCACCAACACTGACAACAACCCCAGACCCAGGACGCTCAAGGCGTCCGAACCGCGCCGCAGGAGCACAAGGCAACCCGCGGCGGCACCCAACCAGAACAACAACGGCAACACTGCACATCCAGCCACTACCAGAGTGGCCTGCACACGACCGCGCATGATGAACTCAGCTAAGGCGCGCATGCATTCAATCCCTTACTACTTGTCGACTGCCCGGTCTCAGCGGCCGTGGCTGTCGGTGTAGGCCAGCAGGGCCAGGAAGCGGGCGCGCTTGATAGCGGTAGCCAGCTGACGCTGATAACGTGCTTTGGTACCGGTGATACGGCTTGGAACGATTTTGCCGGTCTCGGATACGTAGGCTTTCAGAGTGTTGAGATCTTTGTAGTCGATCTCCTTCACTTCTTCAGCGGTGAAGCGGCAAAACTTACGACGACGGAAGAAACGTGCCATTTGATAGGCTCCTTAATAAGGTCCGTGGATTACTCGTCAGCGTTATCGCTGCTGTCGCTGTCATCACTATCAGCGCTATCAGCGCCTTCGTGCTCAGGACGGTCGCGACGCTCACGGCGCTCACTGCGGTTTTCTTCAGCCTTGAGCATCTCGGATTGGCCGGTAACGGCTTCTTCGCGACGGATGACCAGGTTACGGATCACTGCATCGTTGTAGCGGAAGTTGTCTTCCAGCTCGGCCAGGGCCTTGCCGGTGCACTCAACGTTCAGCATCACGTAGTGAGCCTTGTGAACATTGTTGATTGCGTAGGCCAGTTGACGACGACCCCAATCTTCCAGACGGTGGATTTTGCCGCCGTCTTCTTCGATCAGCTTGGTGTAACGCTCAACCATGCCGCCGACTTGCTCGCTTTGATCCGGGTGGACCAAAAAGATGATTTCGTAATGACGCATGAATGCTCCTTACGGGTTGTAGCCTGCCGCTCAAAAACGGTCAGACAAGGAGTGAATGACACTTATGGATCTTGCCGCAGGGAGGCACATCGGTGCCTGCCAGGAAGGCAAGGGGCGCAATTGTAGAGAAGGGGAAGAACGGGCGCAAGGTGATTGGTGATTATTTGAACAATCTCCCAGACACCACAAAAGCACATGTGGGAGGGCAAGCCCCCTCCCACATGTTGGTTCTACGCCAGGCTTGGAATTACTTCTTCGCCTTGGCCTTGGCACCACGCTGACGCTGGGCCTCAAACAGGCACACGCCGGTCGCGACCGACACGTTCAGGCTGCTGACGCTACCGGCCATCGGCAGGTGCACCAGGTAATCGCAATGTTCACGGGTCAGGCGACGCATGCCCTTGCCTTCGGCTCCCATGATCAGGATGGTCGGGCCGGTGAGGTCCTGGTCATAAATGCTGACCTCGGCCTCTCCCGCCGTGCCCACGACCCACAGGCCGCGCTGCTGGAGTTTCTCCAGGGTGCGCGCCAGGTTGGTCACGGCCACCAGCGGAATCACTTCCGCCGCGCCACAGGCGACTTTACGCACCACCGGCGTCAAGGTAGCCGACTTGTCCTTAGGCACAATCACCGCCAGCGCACCCGCAGCATCGGCCGAGCGCAGGCACGCGCCGAGGTTGTGCGGGTCGGTCACGCCGTCCAGCACCAGCAGCAGCGGTGCACCTTCGGTACGGTCGAGCAGCTCATCGAGCATCGCTTCGCCCCAGACCTGGCTCGGACTGACGTCCGCCACCACACCCTGGTGGACGCCTTCGACCCACACGTCCATTTCACGCCGTTCGGCCTGGCCGATGGCGACTTTGTTTTGGGTGGCCAACTCGACCAACGCCTGTACGCGCGGCTCGCTGCGACCTTCGGCCAGCCAGACTTGCTTGACGCGCTTAGGGTGGTGACGCAGCAGTGCTTCTACGGCGTGGACGCCGTAGATTTTTTCCAGACTCATGACTTGGCCTTAGGTTTGCGCGACCCGCCGCTTTTCGCGGGGGCCGAACCCGCTTTTGGCGGGCCTTTACGGTGTTTACTTGGCTTGCTCGACGGCTTTTCCGCCCCCTGGGACTTTCCCCCAGACGCCGCTTTACCACCGCTTTTGGCTTCGTTGAGCAACTGCTGCTTCAACTCACGGCTCTTGCGCAGTTCGGCGTTTTTCGCCGCCGCATCGCTTGGGCGGTAGGCCTCGGGTGCTTTGTCCTTGGCTGCTGGACGGCGCCCGGCCTTGGCCGGAGCAGGCTCTGCAACTGCCGCTTTGGCGGGAGCGCCTTTGCCTTTGCTTGCAGGCGCGGTCGTCTCGCTGCCACGCTTTTTACGGCCCGGCGCTTCGGCGGGCTTGTCAGGCATGCCAAAGTCGATCTTGCGCTCGTCGAGATCGACGCGCATGACCTGCACTTCCACGGTATCGCCCAAACGGAAACTGCGACCGGTACGCTCACCCGCCAGGCGGTGGTGCACAGGGTCGAAGTGGTAGTAGTCACCCGGCAAGGCGGTGACGTGCACCAGGCCTTCGACGTAGATGTCGGTCAGCTCGACGAACAGGCCAAAGCCGGTCACGGCGGTGATCACACCTGGGAACGACTCGCCCACGCGGTCCTTCATGAACTCGCACTTGAGCCAGTTCACCACATCGCGGGTGGCTTCGTCGGCGCGGCGCTCGCTCATGGAGCACTGCTCGCCCAACTGTTCCAGGGCCGCTTCGTCGTACGGATAGATCCGCGCCTTCGGAATGGTCATGGCACCGGCGCGCTTGACGTGCGGGGTGTTCTGCCTGGAATGGATCACGCTGCGGATTGCGCGGTGCGTGAGCAAGTCCGGATAACGGCGAATCGGCGAGGTGAAGTGGGTATACGCCTCGTAATTCAGGCCGAAGTGGCCCTGGTTATCGGCGCTGTACACCGCCTGGCTCAGGGAACGCAGCATCACGGTCTGGATCACGTGGTAATCCGGACGGTCCTTGATGCTGGCCAGCAGTGCCTGGTAGTCCTTCGGCGTCGGGCCGTCCTTGCCTTTGTGCAGGGACAGGCCCAGCTCGCCGAGGAACGCGCGCAGTTTTTCCAGGCGCTCCGGTGGCGGGCCATCGTGCACACGGTAGAGCGCAGGGATTTCGTGCTTTTTCAGGAATTCAGCGGTGGCCACGTTGGCCGCCAGCATGCATTCCTCGATCAGCTTGTGCGCATCGTTACGGGTGGTCGGGGTGATCGCGGCGATCTTGCGCTCGGAACCGAAGACAATCCGGGTTTCCTGGGTTTCAAAATCGATCGCGCCACGCACATGACGGGCACCCAGCAACACTTTGTACAACGCGTACAGCTGCTTGAGGTGCGGCACCACATGCCCGTACTCACCACGCAACGCCTTGGCTTCGCTGGTTTTCGGCTGTTCCAGGATGGTGCTGACCTTGTTGTAGGTCAGGCGCGCCTGGGAGTGGATCACCGCTTCATAGAACTGGTAATCGGTCATTTCGCCGGTTTTCGAGATAGTCATCTCGCAAACCATGGCCAAACGGTCGACTTTCGGGTTCAGGGAGCACAGGCCGTTGGACAGCTGCTCAGGCAGCATCGGGATCACGCGCTCAGGGAAATACACGGAGTTGCCGCGTACCTGGGCCTCGTTATCCAGGGCCGAACCGATCTTCACATAGCTGGAAACGTCGGCAATCGCGACGAACAACTTCCAGCCGCCGGAGAACAGGCGCAGCTTGCCGGGCTTGGCTTCGCAGTAGACCGCATCGTCGAAGTCGCGGGCATCTTCACCGTCAATGGTGACGAACGGCAGATGGCGCAGGTCGATGCGTTTTTCCTTGTCCTTTTCTTCGACTTCCGGCTTGAGCTTGGCGGCTTCCTTGAGCACAGCCTCAGGCCAGACGTGAGGAATATCGTAGGTACGCAGCGCGACGTCGATTTCCATGCCCGGCGCCATGTAGTTGCCGACCACTTCTACAATATCGCCCTGGGGCTGGAAGCGCGCAGTCGGCCAGTGGGTGATTTTCACCTCGACGAACTGGCCGACCTTGGCAGCGCCATTGCGGCCCGGGGTGATCAGCACTTCCTGCTGGACCTTCGGGTTATCCGGCACAACAAAGCCGATACCGCCTTCTTCGAAGTAGCGGCCGACGATGGACTCGTGGGCACGGGACACCACTTCGACGATCACGCCTTCACGGCGACCACGACGGTCCAGTCCGGAAACCCGCGCCAGGGCACGGTCGCCATCGAACACCAGGCGCATTTGCGCCGGGCTCATGAACAGGTCATCACTGCCGTCATCCGGGATCAGGAAGCCGAAACCGTCACGGTGGCCGGCAATGCGGCCGAGGATCAGGTCGAGCTTATCCACGGGTGCATAGGTGCCACGGCGGGTGTAGATCAGTTGAGCATCGCGCTCCATGGCACGCAGGCGGCGGCGCAGGGCTTCGAGCTGGTCTTCGGTGGTCAGACCGAACTCTTCGACCAACTGCTCACGGCTAGCAGGCGAACCCCGATCGGCGAGGTGCGCCAGGATCAGTTCGCGGCTAGGAATAGGGTTTTCATATTTTTCCGCTTCACGAGCGGCCTCGGGATCGAGGGACTGCCAATCGGCCATTAGAGATTTTTCACCTTGTCTATATGCGGGTTAGTTTGGCATACGCGTATTGAAACGGGAAATTTCAGGCATCAACAAGCGTTTAAAAGCCTTTTACAGCCCTCGCCGCGCACCTTGCACGACCATTGGCGAAATTTTCCAGGTTTTTTTCATAGCAGGGGTTTACAGCTAAAAAACCGCTCCGTATAGTGCGCGCCATCGACGACGGCAACGTTGTTGATGTTGCCCAGGTGGTGAAATTGGTAGACACGCCAGCTTCAGGTGCTGGTGATCGCAAGGTCGTGGAAGTTCGAGTCTTCTCCTGGGCACCAAATTCAGATCAAACCCGCGAAAGCGGGTTTTTTCGTTTCAGGCTTCTGATTTTTAACGAGAAAATCGATTTATATTTTTCGAATCAGGGGTTTACAGATTAAAAAGCCCGCCGTATAGTTCGCCCCATCAACAGCGGCAACGTTGCTTGATAATGCCCAGGTGGTGAAATTGGTAGACACGCCAGCTTCAGGTGCTGGTGATCGCAAGGTCGTGGAAGTTCGAGTCTTCTCCTGGGCACCAAATTCAGATCAAACCCGCGAAAGCGGGTTTTTTCGTTTCCGGAGTTTGAAAACCTCAACCAGCAATTCCCCCCCTTCGGCGCACTTGAGAAGTTTTATCGTTTATCCTTGCAATGATTTGTTGCACTCAAGTGAGGAAAACCCCGGATGATGATCCGCGATACCCGTCTCAAGACATCCCTTCTGCGTGGCCTGACCATCACTCTGCTCGGCCTGACCCTACTCTCCCCCGCCGCCTATTCCGCCGACAAGGTCTCCCTGACCCTGTACAACGGCCAACACAAAGAAGTCGGCGATGAACTCGCCAAGGCCTTCGAAGCCAGGACCGGTATTCACGTCAACGTACGCAAGGGCAGCAGCAACCAACTGGCCAGCCAAGTCGTGGAGGAAGGCGACCGCTCCCCTGCCGACGTGATCTACACCGAGGAATCGCCGCCACTGAACAAACTTGGCGAGCAAGGCCTGCTGGCCAAGATCGATGCAGGCACGCTCGACGTCCTGCCCAAGGATTACGTGGGCCGTAACGGCGACTGGATGGGCGTGACCGCACGCACCCGCGTCGTAGCCTTCAACCCCAAACTGATTGCCGAGAAAGACCTGCCCAAGTCGGTATTGGATTTCGCCGGCCCCGAGTGGCAAGGCAAGGTCGGTTTCGTACCTACCAGCGGCGCCTTCCAGGAACAGGCCGTGGCGATCATCAAGCTGCACGGCCGTGAAGCCGCCGAAGAATGGCTGACCGGCCTACGTGCCTTCGGCAAGGTGTACAGCAACAACATGGTCGCCCTGAAGGCCGTGGAAAACGGCGAAGTAGCCACCGTTCTGGTGAACAACTACTACTGGTTTGCCCTGAAGAAAGAAAAAACCAACCTCGACTCCCAACTGCACTACTTCACCGATGGCGATGCCGGCGGCCTGATCACCGTGTCTTCGGCGGCCGCGCTGAAGTCCAGCAAGCATCCCAAAGAAGCCCAGCAACTGCTGGCGTTCATGGCCAGCGAAGAAGGCCAGCGCGTGATTACCACTACCTCGGCCGAGTACCCGCTGCGCAAAGGCATGGAATCCAACCGCGGCCTCAAGCCTTTCAGCGAACTGCAGCCGCCGAAAGTCACGCCTGCCGACCTCGGCAACGCAGAAGAGGCCTTGGACCTGGAACGTGAGGTTGGCTTGAACTGATGAACCCATCGCTACCCACCCCCGCCCTGCGCGGGGGGCTCAGCCCGCGCCGCAAGCGCCCTTCGATCTGGCTACTGCTCCCCGTCCTGCTACTGGTTGGCCTGAGCCTGCTGCCGCTGGTGTACGTCGGGCTAAAGGCTTGGCAGGCGGGCTGGGCGCAGGCGGTACATCTGCTCTGGCGGCCCTATGTGTTCGGGCTGCTGCGCAACACCCTGGCGCTGATGGTCGGCGTGACGCTGGCGTGCGGCGTGATCGGCCTGTCCCTGGCCTGGCTGCTGGAACGCAGCAATCTGCCGGGACGCCGCCTCTGGGGCGTAGTCCTGTGCCTGCCGTTCGCGGTGCCGGCGTTTGTCAGCAGCTTCACCTGGGTATCCCTGAGCGCCCACTTCGAAGGGCTCGGCGGCGCGATTCTGGTGATGACCCTGTCCAAATACCCGCTGGTGTTTTTGCCAGTGGCCGCAACCTTGCGCAACCTGGACCCTTCCCTTGAAGAATCGGCCCGCACCCTGGGGCAGAATCGCTGGGGCGTATTCCTGCGCATCACCCTGCCCTTGCTGTGGCCGTCGCTGCTGGCTGGGGCACTGCTGATTGCCCTGCATATGCTGGTCGAGTTCGGCGCGCTGTCGATCATCGGCCTGCAAACCTTCACCACCGCGATCTACCAGCAATTCGAACTGGAGTTCAGCAATGCCAATGCCGCGATGCTTTCGGCGGTATTGCTGGTGATGTGCCTGACCCTGCTGTGGCTGGAACTGCGCGTGCGCGGCAAGGGCCGGCACGTGCGCATCGGCCAGGGCGCGGCGCGGCATGGGGAGCAGGTGCGACTGGGCAAGTGGGCGCCACTGGGCCAGGTGTATTGCCTGACGCTGGCGATCATCGGCAGCGGCATCCCCTTGGGCATGCTCGGCTATTGGCTGGCGGTAGGTTCATCGGCGGCATTTCCAATGGCCGAGATTGGTGAGGCATTGCTGTCCTCCCTGATGCTATCGCTGGGTGGCGCGGCGCTGTGCCTGGCGCTGGCGGTACCGCTGGGGCTGCTGGTGGTGCGCTACAAGGGCCGACTGGCAATCTGGGCCGAGCGCCTGCCGTACCTGTTGCACGCCCTGCCCGGCCTGGTGATTGCGTTGACACTGGTGTATTTCGCCCTGCATTACGTGCCGGCGCTGTACCAGACCTCTGCGTTGCTGCTGATCGCCTATGGGTTGTTGTTTCTTCCATTGGCCCAGGCGCCGATCCGTACGGCCTTGAACAAGGCGGCGCCGCAGCTGGAAGAGGCTGCGCGCACGCTGGGGGCATCGTCGTTCAGTGCGTTTTGCCGAGTGACACTGCCAATTATTTTTCCGGCATTGGGTGCGGCATTTGCGCTGGTGTTCCTGGACGCCATGAAGGAATTGACGGCGACGTTGCTGCTCAGCCCCACCGGGCTGAATACCTTGGCGACTGCCGTGTGGGCGCACACCTCGAATGTGGAGTTTGCGGCGGCGGCGCCTTATGCAGCGTTGTTGATAGTGGTGTCGGGGTTGCCGGTCTATCTGCTGACAACTCGGATGTACTTGAGCCGCTGAGATCGCTATCGGGGGCAAGCCCCCGATGAGGCCAGAACGGACGACGCTAAGCCCGGAACTGCCCCAGACTCGCCTTCAACTGCGCCGCCAACCCATCCAGCACCTTGCCACTGGCGGTAGTCTCCACCACCGCCTGCGCCGCACGCTCGGCCTGGGCATGGATCACCTCGACCCGGCCTCGTACCGCATGGGCACCCTGGGCCTGGTGCTCGGCGGCGCGGGTAGCCAGGCCAATCGCTGCATGCACCTGCTCCACCGAGGCCTGCACCGTCTGCTGCAAGCGCACGCTGTCGCGCAGCACCAGCAAACCTTCGTTGGCCTGGCGCCCGGCCTTGCCGATGGTTTCCACCGCCTCCCGCGCGCCCTGCTGCAACGCGACGATATGGGCCTGGATATCGCCGGTAGAGCTTTGGGTCTTGCTGGCCAACGCACGCACTTCGTCCGCCACCACCGCAAAGCCCCGCCCGGTCTCGCCCGCACGCGCGGCTTCAATGGCCGCGTTGAGCGCCAACAGGTTGGTCTGCTCGGCGATACCATGGATGACCGTCAGCACCACTTCGATCTGCTCGCTTTGCTGGGCCAGGCGCTCGATAACCTGGGACCCGGCCTGGACCTGCCCCGCCAACGCCTCGATCAAACTGCCAACTTCGGCGGACGTGCGCGAGTTCTCGTCCGTCGCCTGACGAATATCCACCACCTGCTGCAACGCCGCCTGCATGGCGTGGCTTTCGGCCTGGGCCTCGTCGGCCATTTGCGACAGTGCGCGCAAACTCTCCGCCACCTCATCACGCTGCAAGCCAGCGGCCGCATCGGCGCCGGCATTGCGCAAGGTCATGGCGCCGATTTCCACGCCGGTACGCTGGGCCACATCGCCCGCCTCGCGCACGATGGGTTGCAACTTATCCACAAAGCGATTGACCGCCGAGGCCATGTCGCCGATTTCGTCCTTGCTGTTGATCTGCACGCGCTTGGTGAGGTCGCCCTCGCCTGCTGCCAGGTCATCCATGGCCGCGATAAGCAGTTTCAGGCGATTGACCACACGGCGGCCGAGAACCACGGCGATCAGCAGCAATACGCCGAAACCGACCACCGCCAGCCCCATGCCGATGCGCCAACGCAAGGTGCCGGCAGCCTCCTGCACGGCGTCGGTGGTGTTGACGGTCATCTGGGTCGCAGTGGCTTGTGCCGACTGCAGACGAGCGCCCATGGCCGCCGCGCTATCCGCCGCAGCACCTTTGAGGCTGTCGCCGACCAACTGATCACCGCTGGCTATCAGTGCGGCAAAACGCTTGTCCAGCGCTTGCAGATCGGCCTCGACCGACGCGGTCGACACCCCCATGAGCACCTTGCCAATCTCCACGCCGTTAGGGCTGATGGACGCCTCGACATAGAACACCGAAGGATCGTTCTTCGCGGCGTTCAGGACTTTGTCCAGGGCGCGATCGCCCTGGCCTTTTTCCAGCAACGCTTTGTTGATCGGATTTTCGCGATTCAGATAACGAGTCAGGTGCTCACCCGCCGCGTCGTCATAAACCACGAACAGCACGTTGGGATTGCGCTGGGCGCGTCGGGCAAACTCGGACAGCGTTGGCACATCGCTGTCCCACATGGCGCGGGGCGCCACCGAGGCCAGCAGTTGCGCCATATCGTTGGCGGAGTCTTGCAGGTCTTTTTCCAGGGTCGCACGCAACTGTTTCTGCTCTGCCTGCAGGCGCTCGGAAAGCCCGGCGGTCAGGCGCTGACGGGTACTGGTGGACAAGCTGTCCAGGCTCGACGTGACTTCCTTGCCGGCCTGGGCCAGTTCACCGGACAGCTTCTGGCTGTCGACGCCCAGGCGACTGCCCAAATCGGCCTCCAGCGCCGTGACCGTGCTCCGGGTGAGAGCGACCGCCACCAGCACTTGCACCAAAAGAGCGATACCTAGGGTAACGAACACCGGCCGCAACAGACGGCTTTGTAACAATGAGAGAACGGCAGACATCGGGAATCCCTCCACCACGGGTGCCACTAATTTGATAGCACCGCGAAAGAGAGAAACACAGCAAGGGTCGTGCCGCTTGGCATGCAGATACGACAAAGGGCTCCCGAAGGAGCCCTTTGCTTTTTACATCAATAGCTTATTAAGCGAACGGGTGACGCAGAACGATGGTCTCGTTGCGATCCGGGCCCGTCGAAATAATGTCAATCGGCGCACCGATCAGCTCTTCAACGCGCTTGATGTAGGCACGGGCATTGGCTGGCAACTCTTCCAGGGTCTTGGCACCCACGGTCGATTCGCTCCAGCCCGGCACTTCTTCGTACACAGGCTGCAGGCCCACGTAGCTGTCGGCGTCAACCGGGGCAACGTCCTTGCCTTCGGCATCTTTGTAGCCGACGCAGATGTTGATGGTTTCCAGACCGTCGAGTACATCCAGCTTGGTGAAGCAGATGCCCGAGATGCTGTTCACATCGATCGCGCGACGCAGGATAACGGCGTCGAACCAGCCACAGCGACGAGCACGGCCGGTGGTCGCGCCGAATTCGTGACCTTGCTTGGCCAGGTGCGCACCGACTTCGTCGAACAGTTCAGTCGGGAACGGGCCCGAACCTACACGGGTGGTGTAGGCCTTGGTGATGCCGAGGATGTAGTCCAGGAACATAGGACCAACGCCCGAACCGGTAGCGACGCCGCCAGCAGTGGTGTTGGAGCTGGTCACGTACGGGTAGGTACCGTGGTCGATGTCCAGCAACGAACCCTGGGCGCCTTCGAACATGATGTCCTTGCCGGCGCGACGCAGGTCGTGCAGCTCGGCGGTCACATCCAGCATCAGCGGCTTGAGCAGCTCAGCGTATTCCTTGCACTCGGCCAGGGTCTTGTCGAATTCGATGGCGGGCTCTTTGTAGTAACCCACCAGCATGAAGTTGTGGTAATCCACCAGTTCACGCAGCTTGTCTTCAAAGCGCGGCATGTTGAGCAGGTCGCCCACACGCAGGCCACGACGCGCGACCTTGTCTTCGTAGGCCGGGCCGATGCCGCGACCGGTGGTGCCGATCTTCAGCTCGCCACGGGCCTTTTCACGGGCCTGGTCCAGCGCAACGTGGAAGGACAGGATCAGCGGGCAGGACGGGCTGATACGCAGGCGCTCGCGCACCGGTACGCCTTTCTCTTCCAGCTTGGTGATCTCGCGCAGCAGGGCATCCGGTGCAACCACGACGCCGTTACCGATCAGGCACTGCACGCCTTCGCGCAGGACACCCGACGGGATCAGGTGCAAGACGGTTTTTTCGCCGTCGATGACCAGGGTGTGGCCAGCGTTGTGACCGCCTTGGTAGCGCACTACGGCGGCAGCATGTTCGGTCAGCAGATCAACGATCTTGCCTTTGCCCTCATCACCCCATTGGGTGCCCAGGACTACGACATTCTTACCCATAACACTTGTCCTCATTCGCGCAAACTTGGTGCCGGCGATGGCCGGCAGGAAAACTCAAGAAGCCAGTGGCGATACTTGCCAAAGCCCGTTCTGCAGAATCAATTGCCGGTCGCAGTCCGCTTCACGGGCGGCGGCCAATGGCTGCCCAGGCAATGCCTGGACAACACGCTGACCCTCACTGCGCAACTGGCAAACCTGCTGCCAGAGTGCTGCGTCCGTACTGTCGGGCATCCAGATGCCGCCAGACGGCAGCTCGACCTCAGCACGCCCCAGGGTCACCAGGGTTTTCAAATCGGTGGAAAAGCCGGTGGCCGGACGCGCACGACCGAAGTCGGCGCCGATGTCGTCGTAACGTCCACCTTGGGCGATGGCCTGACCAACACCCGGTACAAACACCGCGAACACCACACCGGTGTGGTAGTGGTAACCGCGCAACTCGCCCAGATCAAAATACAGCGGCAACTGCGGGAACCGCGCCGACAACCGCTCAGCAATCGCCAGCACGTCATCCAGTGCAGCCAATACCGGCGCCGGCGCCTTGACCAGGCGTTCACGTGCAGCCACCAGCACTTCACGGCCACCACACAGGTTGACCAGTGCACGCAGCATCTCGGCCAGATCCGCAGGCACGCCAGCGGTCAAGGCGATGACTTCATCGATCGCCTTGCGCTGCAGGGCATCGAACAGCTGTTGCTCGGCCTCACCGGACAAACCGGCCGCACGGGCCAGGCCACGGTAGATACCCACGTGACCGAGGTCCATGTGGACATCTGGTACATCAGCCAGTTGCAGCATGGCCAGCATCAGGCTGATCACTTCAACGTCGCTGCTCGGGCTGGCATCACCGTACAACTCCGCGCCCAACTGGATCGGGCTGCGGGAAGACGACAAGGCACGCGGTTGAGCATGCAGCACGCTGCCGGCGTAGCACAGGCGGCTCGGGCCTTCGCGGCGCAGGGTGTGCGCATCGATGCGCGCCACTTGCGGCGTGATGTCGGCACGGAACCCCATTTGCCGGCCCGATTGCGGGTCGATGACCTTGAAGGTGCGCAGATCCAGGTCCTGGCCCGCGCCGGTCAGCAGGGATTCCAGGTACTCGATATGGGGGGTCACGACAAACTCGTAACCCCAGCTCTGGAACAGATCCAACACCTGGCGACGCGCTACTTCAATGCGCGCAGCTTCTGGTGGCAGTACTTCTTCGATGCCATCTGGCAGCAGCCAGCGGTCTACCGTTGCCATTACGCCATTCCCCTATGATCCGGGCGGCCAGCCCTCGGCCGAGCCTTGAGTGAAGCAGAAAATACCCGCCCCCTGCATAAACCACGCGCAAGAGCGACGTGACGAACGACCTGTTAACGGCCTCGTCGGGCACTTTCCTCGAAAAACCTGTCACGCCTGCCGAATCAAACATGCAGACGCAAAAAAGCCGGGAATTTCCCGGCTGCCGCATCATACACCCGTTTTCTGAAAGGATCACCCCGCCAGGCGTTTTAGCCGCCCGACGGAGTGCGCCCTACAAAATCACGGGCTGGTTACTTGGACTTTTCCAGGTAGCGGAAGAAGTCGCTGCTTGGGTCCAGCACCATGACGTCGGTTTTGTTCGCGAAGCTTTCACGGTAGGCACGCAGGCTACGGTAGAACGCGTAGAACTCCTGGTCCTGTCCGTAAGCCTTGGCGTAGATCGCCGCGGCTTGAGCATCACCATCACCACGGGCCTCTTCAGACTCGCGATAGGCTTCTGCCAGCAGTACACGGCGCTGACGGTCGGCATCCGCACGGATACCTTCAGCCAGCTCGTTACCCTTGGCACGGTGCTCACGGGCCTCACGCTCACGCTCGGTGCTCATGCGCTCGAACACGCTGCGGTTCACTTCCTTCGGCAAATCGATGGCCTTGACCCGAACATCGACAACTTCGATGCCCAGCTCTTTTTCCGCCATCGTGTTCAACGAACGGGTGATATCCGCCATCAGCGCATCACGTTCACCGGACACCACCTCGTGCAGGGTGCGCTTACCAAACTGGTCACGCAGGCCCGACTCCAGACGGCGCGACAAACGCTCGTCGGCAATCTGCTTGAGGCCGGAGGTCGCAGTGTAGAAGCGCTCGGCGTCCTTGACGCGCCACTTGGCGTAGGCGTCAACCATCACGGCTTTCTTTTCCAGGGTCAGGAAGCGCTGTGTCGGTGCATCCAGGGTCATCAGGCGGGCGTCGAACTTGCGCACCTGGTTGACGTAGGGGACTTTCACATGCAGGCCCGGCTGGACATCCGCCTGGACCACGCGACCGAATTGCAGCAGCACCGCACGCTCGGTCTGAGCCACGATGTAGAAGCAGTTCCAGGCAGCGATGACCACGACGACGCCCACAATCAGGGCGGTCAGCGATTTATTGCTCATCAACGACTCTCCCTGGTACGTGTTTGCTGTTGCAGCAAGTCAGCGGCCGCACGGGCGCTCGCTTCATTGGCAGCGGCATTGGAACCGGTGGACGGTGCACTGGAGCTGCTGCGACCACCTTCGATCATCTTGTCCAGCGGCAGGTACAGCAGGTTGTTCTGCCCACCCTTGCTGCCGGTCACGAGGACCTTGCTGGTATTGCTGAAGACTTCCTGCATGGTGTCCAGGTACAGACGCTCACGCGTCACTTCAGGCGCCTTGCGATACTCGGCGACCAGCTTGGTAAAGCGATCCGCTTCACCCTTGGCACGGGAGACCACTTCGTCACGGTAACCATTGGCATCCTCAAGGATACGCTGGGCCTGGCCACGGGCTTCCGGCACGACGCCGTTGGCATAGGTTTCAGCCTGGTTGCGCGAACGCTGTTCGTCTTCACGGGCGCGGATCACGTCGTCGAACGCTTCCTGCACTTCACGCGGTGCCGCTGCGCTCTGTACGTTCACCTGGGTGACGGTGATACCGGTGCGATAGGTATCGAGGAACCGTTGCAGGCGCTCCTTGATTTCGCTGGCCATCAGTTCACGGCCTTCGGTCAGCACCTGGTCCATGGCGGTGGAACCCACCACGTGGCGCAGGGCGCTTTCGGTTGCGTGTTGCAGGCTGATTTCCGGCTGATCGACATTCAGCACGAAGTCCTGCAGGTTGCTGATCTTGTACTGCACGGTCAGCGGCACTTCGACGATATTCTCGTCTTCGGTCAGCATCTGGCCCTGCTTGGTGTAGGCACGCTCACGCGTGACGTTCTCCATGTACTTCTTGTCGATCGGCGGGAAATAGATATTCAGGCCAGGACCGACAGTCTCGTAGTACTTGCCGAAGCGCAGCACCACGGCTTGCTCCTGCTCGTCCACGACGTATACGGCGCTGTACAGCCATACGGCCGCCAGCACGACAAGACCCAGGCCCAGCAGGCCGTAGCCGCCGCCCTTGCTGGTGCGACCACCTTCATCACCACCCCGTTTTTTTCCACCACCGAACAACCCATTCAGGCTTTCCTGCAGCTTTCGGAAGGCCTCGTCGAGATCTGGTGGCCCCTTGCGGTCGCCATTATTGCGGCGCTTACCACCCCAAGGATCCTGATTATTCGAGTTGCCACCCGGCTCATTCCAAGCCATAGCGCTCTCCATCTGATAAAGCAAAGACGCACCCACGGCGCGCCGACCAATGCTACAGAATGCCTGCTACTGCGGCACAACCGCTTTCTGAGGCTTTTATTGCAAAGTGTGTTGTTCGATGAACTCTGTCGGTACTACGCCTTCACGGCTGACCAGCCGATTGAGCTCCGAGCGCGGCAATCGAACGGCCAGCAAGCTGACACCTTCTTCGTCGTGTTCTTCTTTCTGTACCGCGCCCAGCTCGAAAAACTGTGCACGCAGTCGAGCAAAACGCTGAGGCAAGCGCAAGGTGCCGACGAACAAATCGCTGCCGAGCAATTCGGCAATGGCTTGTTCAAGCAGCTCCAAACCACTGCCATCGCGCGCCGACAGCCAGACCCGCTGGGGCTTGCCGTTCTCGTCGCGCTGGATTTGTGGCTCAACGCCTTCAAGCAAATCGAGTTTGTTATAGACCTCGAGGATCGGCAAGTCCTGGGCACCAATCTCACCCAGCACGACCATCACCTGTTCAATCTGCAACATGCGATCCGGTTCGGCCGCATCGATCACGTGCAACAACAGGTCGGAATTGCTCGACTCTTCGAGCGTAGACCGAAATGCCTCGACCAGCTTGTGGGGCAGGTGCCGAATGAAACCCACGGTGTCGGCCAGGACAATCGGCCCCAGGTCGTCAATATCCAGACGGCGCAAGGTCGGGTCGAGGGTAGCGAACAGTTGGTCAGCCGCGTACACGTCCGATTTGGTCACGTTGTTGAACAGCGTGGACTTGCCGGCGTTGGTGTAGCCCACCAGCGATACGGTAGGAATATCGGCACGCGAACGGCCACGTCGCGATTGCTCGCGCTGGCTGCGCACCTTCTCCAGTCGGCCCTTGATCTGACGCAGGCGAACCCGCAGCAGGCGTCGGTCGGTTTCCAGCTGGGTTTCACCCGGGCCCCGCATGCCGATACCGCCACCCTGACGCTCAAGGTGAGTCCAACCGCGAACCAGCCGGGTGCTCATGTGGTCAAGCTGGGCCAGTTCTACCTGGAGCTTGCCCTCATGGGTACGGGCGCGCTGGGCGAAAATATCGAGAATCAGGCCGGTGCGGTCGATCACGCGACACTCGAATACACGTTCGAGGTTACGTTCCTGACTGGGCGTGAGGGTGTGATTGAAGATCACCAGATCGGCTTCTTCGGCATGGACCAGGTCGCGCAATTCCTCGACCTTGCCGCTGCCAATCAGGAATTTGGCGGTTGGCCGATGACGCGGCACGTTAAAAAACGCAACGGTCTCGGCGCCGGCCGAATTTGCCAACTCCTGAAACTCCTGCGGATCTTCGCGCGCCTCAGGGTCCTGTCCATCCAAGTGAACGAGGATGACTCGCTCACCACCACCGTGGCGCTCAAAGAACAAAGGAGACTCCTATCAGGCGTTACCTGGCTCAGCGTCAGCTGCATCATCACCGGCGGCGCTAGGCAGACGGATTGGACGAACTGGAACCACTGTCGAGATAGCGTGCTTGTAGACCATCTGGCTGACGGTGTTTTTCAGCAGGATCACGAACTGGTCGAACGACTCGATCGTGCCTTGCAGCTTGATACCGTTGACCAGATAGATGGAAACCCCCACTTTCTCTTTACGTAAAGTATTCAAGTAAGGGTCTTGTAGCGAATGCCCTTTTGACATGTGCCGCACTCCTTTAAGGATCAATAATAAAAAATCGGAAAATAGATAGCTTATGGCCGTCACACCCCCAAGGATAGACGGCAATTGCAAGGACTCAGCTCAATATGGAGACCGTTCCCAAGTATTTCAAGGCGCGTGACAGATTGTCGCTGTCCAGGCTGTCCAACCAGTGCAAATCGCTCCAGCTGCGCAGCCAGGTGAACTGGCGCTTCGCTAATTGGCGCGTGGCAATGATGCCGCGCTCCTGCATTTCGGCTGACGTCAGCTTGCCATCCAGATGATCCCAGACTTGGCGGTAGCCTACAGCACGTATCGAAGGTAACCCTGGATGCAGGTCACCTCTTGACCGCAGTGCTACGACCTCGTCCACAAACCCCTGTTCCAACATAATTGTGAATCTTTGTGCAATTCGTTCATGCAGCACCTGGCGATTTGCCGGAGCGATGGCCAGATTCGCCACAGTATAGGGCAATTGTGACTGTCCAGATGCGCCTGCATCAGCACTTTGCGCAGTTTGTTTCAGCCGCAGTTCAGTCATGGTCTGCCCGCTGACCCGCCAGACTTCCAGAGCGCGGCTGAGGCGCTGGGGATCATTGGGGTGAATACGCGCGGCAGATACCGGATCAACCACTGCCAACTGGTCGTGCAGGGCTTGCCAGCCAAGGCGTGCAGCCTCTTCTTCGAGTTCAGCGCGCACCTGGGCATCGGCGGGCGGCATGTCGGCCAGCCCTTCCTGCAAAGCCTTGTAGTAGAGCATCGTGCCACCCACCAGCAAGGGGATGTTGCCCCGCGCGGTGATTTCCGCCATGGCGGCCAGGGCGTCAGTGCGGAAATCCGCTGCGGAATAGCTCTCGGCCGGGTCGATGATGTCGATCAACCGGTGCGGATGCTGCGCCAGCAGCGCTTTGGAAGGCTTGGCGGTGCCGATGTCCATGTCCCGGTAAACCAGGGCTGAGTCGACACTGATGAGCTCGCACGGCAGCACCTTGGTGAGCTCGATGGCCAGATCGGTCTTGCCGGCGGCCGTGGGGCCCATCAGGAAGATTGCGGGGGGCAAGGCACTCATCAACGGCCGCGCAAGAACAGTTTGTCCAGATCGTCCAGGCCCATCTGGGTCCAGGTCGGACGGCCATGGTTGCACTGGCCGCTGCGTTCGGTGTTTTCCATGTCGCGCAGCAGGCCGTTCATTTCCGGCAAGGCCAGGCGGCGATTGGCGCGGATGGCGCCGTGGCAGGCCATGGTGCCGAGCAGTTCGTTGATGTGTGCCTGGATACGGTCACTGGTGCCGTACTCCATCAGGTCAGCCAATACATCGGCCACCAGCCGGTTGGCTTCGGCCTGCTTGAGCAGCGCGGGAATCTGGCGAATCGCCAGGGTCTCAGGGCCCAGGCGCTGCAACTCGAAGCCCAGTTTCTGGAACACACCATGATGTTCTTCAGCGCAATCGGCCTCACGCTGGCTGACGGCCAGGGATTCCGGCACCAGCAACGGCTGGCCACTCAGGCCTTCGCTGGCCATGGCGATCTTCAGGCGCTCGTACATGATCCGCTCGTGAGCGGCATGCATGTCCACCAGCACCAGGCCATGGGCATTTTCCGCGAGGATGTAGATGCCCTTGAGCTGCGCCAACGCGTAGCCCAGGGGTGGGATATCACCGCCACCTTCCGGCAAGGCCACGGCGCCCGGCTCGGCACCTGGCAGCGGCGCAAAGAACTCACGATAGGCAGCCTGCGCTTCGGCGACCGGCACGGCCGATTGCGGACGCGGTGTGTATTGGTACTGATAACCCGCTCCCGAGCCAGAGCCCGGCGCCGTATAGCTCGGCTGGGGTTGCGGCGATTGCAGCAGGTTTGCCGCCAGGCTCATTTCGCCCTGAGGGCCAAACTCGCCCGCTTCGGGGCCGCTCGGCCGCACCACCGCCGTCACGATGGGCGCAGACAACTGGTCATCCGGGCGCACATCGCCCAGGGCACGGTGCAAGGTGCCATAGAGGAAGTCATGCACCATGCGCCCGTCACGGAAGCGCACTTCGTGCTTGGTCGGGTGCACATTGACGTCGACTACCGAAGGGTCGACCTCGAAAAACAGCACAAAGGTCGGATGCCGACCGTTGAACAACACATCGCGATAAGCCTGGCGCACCGCGTGGGCCACCAGTTTGTCGCGTACCGCCCGGCCATTCACAAAGAAATACTGCAAGTCCGCCTGGCTACGGGAAAACGTCGGCAAACCGACCCAACCCCACAGCCGCAGGCCATTGCGTTCGACTTCAATCGGCAGCGCCTGCTCCAGGAACCCCGCACCGCACACTGCCGCGACACGGCGAGCACGCGCGGCGTCGTCGTTGGCTTCGTGCAGGCTGAGGATGGTCTTGCCGTTGTGGCGCAGGTGAAACGCCACATCGAAACGCGCCAGGGCCAGGCGCTTGATGACTTCTTGCAGGTGATCGAATTCAGTTTTTTCGGCCTTGAGGAATTTGCGCCGCGCCGGGGTGTTGAAGAACAAGTCGCGCACTTCCACAGAGGTGCCCACCGGGTGGGCAGCCGGCTGGACCCGAGGCGCCATGTCGCGGCCTTCGGTCTCCACCTGCCAGGCTTGCTCGGCATCACGGGTGCGCGACGTGAGGGTCAGACGGGCCACGGAACTGATGGAAGCCAATGCCTCACCGCGAAAGCCCAGGCTCATCACCCGCTCCAGGTCTTCCAGGTCGCGGATCTTGCTGGTGGCGTGACGGGCCAGGGCCAGCGGCAGGTCATCGGAGGAGATCCCGCTGCCATCGTCGCGGACACGCAGCAGCTTGACGCCGCCCTGCTCCACATCGACATCGATGCGTCGGGCGCCGGAGTCGATGCTGTTCTCCAGCAACTCCTTGATCACCGATGCCGGCCGCTCAACGACCTCGCCCGCCGCAATCTGGTTGGCGAGGCGCGGGCTGAGCAATTCAATGCGCGACCCGCTGTTCAAGACTGATTCGCTCATTACTGTGCCGCCAATTCAGTGCCGGGGATGGTCAATACCTGGCCGATTTTCAACTCATCGCTCTTCAGGTTGTTGGCGCTGCGCAGGGACGCGGCCGAGACCTGGAAACGCACGGCCAGCATGGCCACGGTGTCGCCGGGCTGCACGCGATGGTCGCGCGGGCCCTGGGCGATTTTGCCGGAGTCGCGCAGCCAGGCAATGTAGGTGCCCGGCGGCGGGTTCTGCTGGAAGAACTGGCGCACGCCAGCACTGATGGAGCGCGCCAAGGCCTGCTGGTGGCTGGCACTGGCCAGCTTCGAGGCTTCGTTGGCGTTGGAGATAAACCCGGTTTCCACCAGGATCGATGGGATGTCCGGCGATTTCAACACCATGAACCCGGCCTGCTCCACGCGCTGCTTATGCAACGAGGTCACCCGGCCGATGTTGCTCAACACCTTCTGGCCGACGTTCAAGCTGGAGGTCAGCGAGGCCGTCATCGACAGGTCAAGCAGTACCCCGGCGAGCATCTTGTCCTTGTCATCGAGGGACACGTTGCCGGCCCCGCCGATCAAGTCGGAACGGTTTTCACTGTCGGCCAGCCAGCGCGCGGTCTCGGACGTGGCGCCGCGATCCGACAGGGCAAACACCGAGGCACCGAAGGCCGCCGTCGAAGGCGCGGCGTCCGCATGGATCGAGACGAACAGGTCGGCGCCCTTCTTACGGGCGATTTCGGTACGGCCGCGCAACGGAATGAAGTAGTCGCCGGTACGGGTCAGTTCGGCGCGGTAGCCTTTCATGCCGTTGACCTGGCGCTGCAGCTCACGGGCGATGGCCAGCACCACGTCTTTCTCATGCTGGCCGCGCGAACCGGAGGCGCCCGGGTCTTCACCGCCGTGGCCGGCATCGATCACCACGATAATGTCGCGCTTGCCGGCCGGCGCTGGCGGCGGCGGTGGCAGCTTGACCTGGGGTTGGGACGGGTTGACCGGTACGGCCGGCACTGTCGCCACGGCCGGGGTTGGCGCCGGCGGCGGCGCGGCATCGGCGGCGTTGTCGAACAGATCGACCACCAGCCGGTTGCCGTATTGGGCGTTTGGCGCCAGGGAGAAGCTTTTCGGGGTCACGACCTTTTTCAGGTCGATTACCACCCGCAGGTCGGTCGGCGTGCGCTGCGCCGAGCGCATGGCGGTAATCGGCGTGTTGGCGGTGGACACGTTCAACGGCGCGGCCAGGGTCGCACCATTGATGTCGATCACCAGGCGATCGGGCGCCGTGAGGGTAAAGACACTGTGCTGGACCGGGCCAGACAGGTCGAACACCAGTCGCGTGTTATCCGGCGCTCGCCACAGGCGAACACTCTTCACCTGTGAAGCAGCCAGAGCATTGACAGTCATTGCCGCAAGCAACACCCCTACGACAGCAACCAACGCGCGAAAGCGCATACCTAACCCCACCAATTATTTGAATTCCAAAGCCAGAGCGGCGCACCACGACTCACCGCGCGCGCCCTGGGGCAACAACTTCAGCTGACGTCCGTGATCATGCGGCGTAATGGTAATGGTCAGGTCCGGCTTTGGCAAAAAGCCTGTGCCTTTATCTGGCCACTCAATCAGGCACAGCGCGGCTTCATCGAAGTAATCACGGATGCCCATGAATTCGAGTTCTTCGGGATCCACCAGGCGGTAGAGGTCGAAATGGAAAGCCCGCACTGCGCCGATCTCGTAGGGTTCAACCAGGGTGAACGTGGGACTCTTGACCGCCCCGGTGTGGCCCAGACCGCGAATGATCCCCCGGGACAGCGTGGTCTTGCCCGCCCCCAGGTCGCCTTCAAGAAAGATCAGGCCTGACCCGGCCGTGACCTGGGCAATACGCTGACCTAACGCCACCATGGCCTCTTCATCGGCCAGGAAAAGAATTACTTCAGACACGGCGACTGTTCCTCCAGCAATTGACGAATGGCGGGTATCAGGTCGCTGGCGGCCAGCCCGCGACCAAAGCTGCCCTGGCGATCCCCTGCCGTGGCGTGCAACCAGACGGCCAGGCAGCTGGCTTCATAAGCCGGCATGCCCTGGGCCAGCAGCGCACCTACCAGGCCGGCCAAAACGTCACCGAGGCCCGCCGTCGCCATCGCCGGATGGCCTTGGTCACAGCGTGAAACGCGCCCGTCCGGGCTGGCAATCAAACTGCCAGCACCCTTGAGGATAGCCACTGCATTGAATTTCTGGCTCAACGCGCGCGCCACCTTAAGACGATCGGCCTGAACCTCGGCTGTCGAAATACCCAACAAGCGCGCCGCCTCCCCAGGATGCGGAGTGATCACGCAATGGGCCGGCAGGCTCACACTGCCAGTCGCCAGTTGATTGAGTGCATCGGCATCCCAGACCTGCGGCTGCCGTGCATTGGCTGCAACAGACAACAGGCTTTTACCCCAGGCGGCTTCGCCCAGGCCGGGGCCAATGACGATTACCGAGATTTTTTCCAGCAAGCCCATCAACTGGTTGGCCGAGCTCACGCCGACGCTCATGACTTCCGGCAAACGGGCCAGCGCGGCCGGCACATGCTCAAGTCGAGTGGCCAGGGACACCATGCCCGCGCCACTGCGCAGGGCACTTTCGGCACTCAACAGCGCGGCACCGCCAAAGCCCCGGTCGCCGCCAATCATCAACAGGTGGCCGAACTGGCCTTTATGGGCGTCCGGGGAACGCGCAGCCAGTTGCGGCAAATGGCCGTGCAACAAAGGCTGAACGTCGGTTATTTCGTGTTTTGTCTGCGGCATGCGTCTTCAAGCTCCGATGTCTGGCAGAATTATACGCATCTAACCTGTGGTTTCCCGTGTCTCATGCCCGCTATTACCTCCGATCTGCCCGCCCTCGCCCAATCGATCAAGGACTGGGGCCGCGAGCTGGGCTTTCAACAAGTCGGCATCAGCGGCCTGGACCTGGCCGAGCATGAACAACATCTGCAACGCTGGCTCGACGCGGGCTACCACGGCGAGATGGACTACATGGGCGCCCATGGCAGCAAACGCTCGCACCCGGACGAACTGGTGCCGGGTACCCTGCGCGTGGTGTCGCTGCGCATGGATTACCTGCCCGGCGATACGCAGATGGCGCAACTGCTGGCAAAACCGGAAAAAGCCTACATCTCGCGCTATGCCCTGGGCCGCGACTACCACAAGCTGATCCGCAAGCGCGTGCAGCAGTTGGCCGACCGCATCCAGGCGCAGATCGGCCCTTTCGGCTTTCGCGCCTTTGTCGACAGCGCGCCCGTGCTGGAAAAGGCCATTGCCGAACAAGCCGGCCTTGGCTGGATCGGTAAAAACACCCTGGTGCTCAATCGCAAGGCCGGCAGTTATTTCTTCCTCAGCGAACTGTTTGTCGATTTGGCGCTGCCCGTGGATCCACCCCACGCCACGGAGCACTGCGGCCGCTGCACCGCCTGCCTGGATATCTGCCCCACCAACGCGTTTGTCGGCCCCTATGTGCTGGACGCCCGGCGCTGCATTTCCTACCTGACCATCGAACTCAAGAGCGCCATCCCTGAAGACCTGCGCCCGCTGATCGGCAATCGGGTATTCGGCTGCGATGACTGTCAGATCGTTTGTCCGTGGAATCGTTTCGCGCGACCCACTGCCGAGAGCGATTTCACGCCACGGCACAACCTGGATAACGCAGAACTGGCGGAGCTGTTCATGTGGGATGAGGATAAATTCCTCAGCAGTACCGAAGGCTCACCGTTGCGCCGTGCCGGTTACGAGCGCTGGCTGCGCAACCTGGCGGTGGGCCTGGGCAATGCGCCGTCGAGCATTCCGGTGCTGGAAGCCTTGAAGGCACGCCGGGATTACCCGTCGGAGCTGGTGCGCGAGCATGTGGAATGGGCGCTGAACCAGCACGCATCGCGCTAGTGCACGTCGTCGTTGTAGACGAACTTGGGCATTTCCCAGTGAAACCGGATCGCCAGCAGGCGCAATAGAAAGCCGCTGAACAGGGTCAGTAGAATCGCCTGCTCGCTGGGCAGTTCCAGGTAGAGGCACAGCAGGTAAAACCAGGCGGCGAGGAATGACACGCTGGCGTACAGTTCACGGCGGAAGATCAGCGGAATGTCGTTGCAGAAGATATCCCGCAGAATGCCGCCGAAGACGCCGGTGATCACCCCGCTGACCGAGGCCACCAGCATGCCGTGGCCCATTTCCAGGGCGGTCATGCAGCCGATCAAGGTGAAAGCAACCAGGCCCACGGCATCCAGCGCGAGGAACAGCGAGCGCAGGCGACGCATCAAGGGTGCGATAAAGATCGTCACCAGCGCCGCGATGGAGGTCAGCACCAGGTATTCCGGATGCTTGACCCACGTCAGCGGGTAGTGGCCGAGCAATACATCACGTACCGAGCCGCCGCCCAACGCCGTCACGCAGGCGATCAGCACCACACCAAACCAGTCCATGCCGCGCCGGCCGGCGGACAACGCGCCGGTCATGGCTTCGGCGGTGATGGCGATGAGGTAGAGCATCAGCAGCATGATGGCGATCCTTGTAGTGAGCGGGCTTGCCCCGCGCTGGGCTGCGCAGCAGCCCCAAATACTTGGCGATGATATCTATAGGGAGAAATGCGGCAACGGCAGTGGGGCCGCTACGCAGCCCAGCGCGGGGCAAGCCCGCTCACCACAGGAAGCCCGGACACGGTAAGAAACCGTTTCAAGCCTTGATGAAATGCTTGCGGTAATGCTGCAGCTCGGCGATCGACTCGCGAATATCATCCAGCGCCAAGTGCGTGCTGCCTTTATGGAAGCTGTCCTTGACCTCCGGCGCCCAGCGCGCAGCCAGTTCCTTGAGCGTGGACACATCCAGGTTGCGGTAGTGGAAGTAGCTTTCCAGCGCTTTCATATGGGTATAAAGGAAGCGACGGTCCTGACAGATGCTGTTGCCGCAGATCGGCGACTTGCCCTTGGGCACCCACTTCTCCAGGAAGGCAATGGTTTCGGCTTCGGCTTCGGCCATGCTGATGCGGCTGTCACGCACACGCTGAGTCAGGCCGGAGTTGCCGTGGGTGCGGGTGTTCCACTCGTCCATGGTGGCAAGCACGGCGTCGCTGTGGTGGATGGCGATCACCGGACCTTCGGCCAAGGTGTTGAGGTTGCTGTCGGTGACAATGGTCGCCATCTCGATGATGACGTCGGTGTCAGGGTTCAGACCGGTCATTTCCAGATCGATCCAAATCAGGTTCTGTGGGTTTTGCATGGCTTGATTCTCTTGGCACCTTGGCGTAGCTGCGCAGTTTAGCAGGCGGGGCCGTGCTAGACTCGCGACCGTTTTACCCAACCTTTGCATTATCGACACGGAACACCAATGGCCAAACGCCAGCTCAATCGTCGCCAAAACTGGCGCATCGAAAAGATTCAAGGTGAACGCGCCGCCCGCGCCGCCAAACGTGAATCCTCCGCCGTGGAAGCGCTCGAGGGCGGCGACCTGGGCCCCGAACAGACGGGCCTGGTAATTGCGCACTTCGGTGTGCAGGTCGAAGTCGAGGCGCTGGAAGGCGAACTCGCGGGCCTGGTGTTCCGCTGCCACTTGCGTGCCAACCTGCCTGCGCTGGTCACCGGCGACAAGGTGGTATGGCGCGCCGGCAACCAGGGCATCGGCGTGATCGTCGCCCAACTGCCGCGCAGCACCGAACTGCGTCGCCCCGACAGTCGTGGCCAGCTCAAGCCGGTAGCGGCCAACGTCGACATGATCGTGATCGTGTTTGCACCGCTGCCCGAGCCCCATGCCAACCTGATCGACCGCTACCTGGTGGCAGCCGAGCATGCCGGCATTCGCCCGTTGTTGCTGCTGAACAAATTCGACCTGATCGACGAGCAGAATGCCCCCGCGCTCAACGCGCTGCTGGCGGTCTACCGCACCCTGGGCTACCCGGTGCTGGAAGTCTCGGCCCATCACGGCAATGGCATGGAACAGCTGCAACAGCAGTTGGACGGACGTATCAGCGTCTTTGTCGGCCAGTCGGGCGTGGGCAAATCCTCGCTGGTCAATAGCCTGCTGCCGGAAGTCGATACCCGCGTGGGCCCGCTGTCGGAGCTGTCCGGCCAGGGCACCCACACCACTACCACGGCGCGGCTGTTCCACTTCCCGGGCGGCGGTGAGTTGATCGACTCCCCGGGCATCCGTGAATTCGGCCTCGGCCACGTCAGCCGCAGCGACGTGGAAGCTGGCTTTATCGAATTCAACGACCTGATCGGCACCTGCCGCTTCCGCGATTGCAAACACGATCGCGAGCCGGGCTGCGCCCTGCTCAAGGCCCTGGAAGACGGCCGCGTGCAGCAGCAGCGGATGAACAGCTATCGGTCGATTATTGCGAGCTTGCCGGAAAGCAGTTATTGAGCAGGCATTTCCTGATACATATAAATGGAGACGTAAAGCACCCTGCTCCATTGATTTAGCGGGAGCTGGCATCAAGAATTCGGCACAACTGGGTGGCTCACCGACGCAAGCCAGCTTGAATTCGACATTCCTGATGCCCATAATCGCTCCGTCACCAGCGCAGGCTGGCAGGAGTCTGGATCCTTTTCGGGGTTGATCCAGCGGCGCAGAAGGGGCGATGCAAGCTCCACTGCGTGTCGAATGAAGCCGCCTTCGGGCGGCTTTGCTTTTTGTGGGGAATTGACGATTGACTCTCTACTATCATCCCAAACAAGGCGATGTGCTGCTTTGTGACTTCACCCGCGGCTTTGTGGCCCCGGAGATGCTCAAGATCCGCAAGGTGGTGGTGATATCCCCTACAGCCACCCACAAGCGCAAACTCTGTACCGTTGTACCGATCTCCTCTACCGCGCCGGAGATCCAGTACGACTGGCATCACCTGCTTCGTACAAATCCACTTCAATCCGATGGCTACAAAGAGCTGTGGGTGAAGTGCGACATGATTTATACCGTCAGCTTCGAGCGCCTCGACAAGCTGCATAGAAAGACCCGATCCAAAGGACGAGAATACTTCGTGCCACGCTTGGGCACCGACGACATGCAAGGCGTGATCAGCGGGGTCAAGGCCTATCTACCACTCTGAGTAGAAATGAAAACGCCCCGATCAGTCGGGGCGTTTTCATTGGTAGACAAGCTGTATATGGCTTAGGACCCCGTCGCCGGCGCCGTGGGGTCTTTCACGCCGCCATCATCAAACAGGTTCAGCTTCTGCCGCAGCTCATGGGCCGGCAATGGCTCCTGGCCGGGCGGGATGGCATGTGGGTCGGCCGGCACTTCACCCGGCGCACCTGCTCCCGGGGTCGGTTGTGGTGGCGGCTGATCGCCTTCAATCGCACGCTGGGCCTTTTTGGTCAGCACCACGATATCGATGCGGCGGTTGATCGGGTTGAACGGATCCTTCGCATCAAACAGTTGCGAGGACGCAAACCCCACCACCCGCGCCACTTGCGGGTCGGGATAGCTGCCGGCCACCAGCGCACGACGCGCGGCGTTGGCACGGTTGGCGGAAAGCTCCCAGTTGCCGAAGTCACCCTGGCCCGCGTAAGGCTTGGCATCGGTGTGGCCGCTGATGCTGATCTTGTTCGGCACCGCCTTGATAGTGTCGGCCATGGCCAGCAGGATGTCTTCAAAGTACGGTTTCAAGCGTGCGCTGCCAGAGTCGAACATCGGCCGGTTGGCGGCGTCGGTGATCTGGATACGCAAGCCATCCGGGGTGATCTCGAACGAAATCTGATCCTTGAACTTCAGCAGTTGCGGGTTTTCCTCCACCTTGTTTTGCAACTCTTGCAGCAACAGCTCAAGACGTTCCTGCTCGACCTGCTCGGCCATGGCTTCGACGGTATCGCGCTCGATCGGGATTTTTTCCTGCGGTGCTTCGGTCTTGACTTCCGGGTTGATGGTGCGCTCAGGCGCCAACTGCGGCGAACCGCCCAGGTCGATCACAAAGGGCGTGCCGCTTTCCGAGAAGCCAATCGGGTCTTTGAAGTAGCCGGCAATGGCGATCTTCTGTTCGGGCGTGGCGGTGGACATCAGCCACAGCACCAGGAAGAACGCCATCATCGCCGTGGCAAAGTCGGCGAAAGCGATTTTCCAGGCGCCGCCATGGTGCCCCGCAGCGAAGCGCTTGACGCGCTTGATGATTATCGGCTGGTTGTTTTCCATGGCTTAGCGACCGCGAACCGCTTGTTCCAGCTCGGCGAAGCTTGGGCGATGCTTCGGGTACAGCACCTTGCGACCGAACTCCACCGCCAACGAAGGCGGCATGCCGGAAGCGGACGCCACCAGGCTGGCCTTGATCGATTCGTACAGGTTGATTTCTTCCTTGGCATCGTGGGCCAGGGAGGTCGCCAGCGGGCCGAAGAAGCCGTAGGCCGCGAGAATACCGAAGAAGGTACCCACCAGCGCCGCACCTACGTGCATGCCGATAGCCGCCTGGTCACCTTCCCCCAGGGAAGCCATGGTTACCACGATACCCAGCACCGCCGCGACGATACCGAAGCCGGGCATGCCGTCGGCTACACCGGTCACGGCATGGGAAGGATGCTCCAATTCTTCCTTGAGGCTGAACAATTCCATGTCGAACAGGCCCTCAAGCTCATGGGGAGCCATGTTGCCGGAGGACATGATGCGCAGGTAGTCACAGATGTAGGCGGTCATGCGCTCATCTTTGAGCACGGCCGGGTACTTGGCGAAAATCGGGCTGGCCGCGGCGTCCTCGATGTCGGCCTCGATGGCCATCATGCCTTCGCGGCGGCTCTTGTTGAGGATCTCGTAAACCAGGCCCAACACTTCCAGATAGAACGTGTGGGTGAAACGCGAACCGAACATGCCCAGCGACTTCTTGATCACGTGCATGGTCATGTAGCCGGGGTTCGCCTGCAGGAAGGCACCCAGTGCCGCACCACCGATAATCATCACCTCGAAAGGCTGGATCAGTGCCGCAATTTTACCGTGGGACAGGACGTAGCCGCCGAGCACGCTCGCGAAGACGACGATAATGCCGATAATTTTAGCCATAGGAGATGAGTACTTGCGCCGTCGGGTTCATGGACATATTTGGGGGAACTGGAAAACTCTTGTTCTACTTATCGGCAAAACTGCGCCAGACTATAGCCCGTTAAGGCGAAAAGCCAGTTCGGCCCGCTCCGGGTGTGTTGACCGCAAGTGATGATCGCGCCCCAATCATGGCTAATGAAACGACAGTCCCAACTGCAAAACCTGCTTCTCTAGCCGCTTGGATCAAGCGCCTGGACGAAGTGCTGCTGCCTGTTCCACAGGCCAGCCATGACCGCGTGTGCAAAGCCATCCGCGATAGCCGCAGTTCGTTGCGAGATATTGCCGAGCTGATGCAAAACAGCCCGGCCCTCGTACTCAGCGTCATGCGCGAGGCCAACAGCCACACCCATGGCAGCCTGACGGCGCCGGCGGAAAACCTCGAAGTGGCGCTTAACCGCCTGGGCCTCAAACGCGCCGAGGAACTGCTGGCACGCCTGCCGTCAGTGCCGGCCCATGAAATTCCCGTAGCGCTGCGCCAGTTGCTGCTGGTCAGCCAGCACGCCTCGCAACAAGCCAATGGATTGTTCGGCAGTCGCCTGGCGCGGCTGTGGCAGGACATTCATTGGGGCAGCCTGCTGTTTCTTTCACCGATGTGGCCGATGGCCGTTGCCTACCCCAAGCTCCTGGAAGAATGGGAACTGCGGGTCATCCACAAGGGCGAGTCGGCACGCAAGGTCGAACAGGCATTGTTCGGCGTGCGCCTGCTGGACCTGTGCCTCGGCCTGACCGAGACCTGGCACCTGCCGATCTGGGTGTCCCAGGGGTATACCTTGCTGCGGACCGAGCAGCGCTTGCTGGTCAAGGCCCTGCACATCGCCCGCGAAGACGACCCTCTTCGTCACCAGCAACTGCTCGACGCCGATCCCAACCTGCGCCGCTGGTTGAATCAGCCGGCCAATACGGTACTGCTGGCCAACGGCCTGGCGATGTCGGCCCAGGAGTCCTGGACCTGCCCGCACACCCAGCGCTGGCAATACCTCACCGCGTTGTACCTGCAACAGCCCCTGGGCGAAGTGCAGCAACAGGTCCACCAGCAAGCCGTCACCAGTGCCCGCGACACCTTGATGCCCGATCTCTGGCACCCGGCGCTGTCGCTGATCTGGCCGTGGCATGTACACAAGATTCATCGCGGCCTGTTACCGGCACCACCGCCCACCGCCGAAGCCCTGGCCGTCTGGCGCAAGCGTTGTACCGAACTGCTGGTGGAGCCGAGCCGTTTTGCCAACGCCATGCATTTGACCACGTGCGCCAAGGAAGCCCTGGTGGCCAGCGGCATGCAGCGCGTCCTGTTATTTATGGCCGATCGAGCCCTGAGCACCTTGCGTGTGCATCAGGCCGACGGCCTGCCGAAGGACGCCGCCAACCTGAGCCTGGAAGTGGTCAACAGCACGCTGCTGCAGCGCCTGCTGGAAAAGTCCGCCCAGGTGCGCCTCACACCGGAAAACCACGCCCAGTTCTCGGCACTGCTGCCGCCGATCCTGCGCCGCCTGTTCACCGGCGAGCACCTGTTGTTGCGCTCCATGAGCTGCAACGGTCGGGTGGTGATGGTGATGGTCGCCGACCAGGGCGGCGGGCCATTCTCGGAAACCACCGTGCAGGCCTTCGGTAAAACTGCCCAATGCATCGAGAAAGCCCTGCACAGCTTTACCAACCGCAGCGCTTGATGCTTGCGCTACAATCGCCGTCCTTTAATCGCCAACATTTGTGCCCAGGAGACCTCACATGCCTGACTTCTCTGGCTTGCCGCTGGTGATCGAGTCCAGTGACCTGCTCGCTCAACTGGATGCCGAACACCTGATTCTGGTGGACCTCACCAGTGCCGCCCGCTACGCCGAAGGGCACATCCCCGGCGCGCATTTCGTTGACCCCAAGCGCACCCAGCTGGGCCAGGCGCCGGCACCCGGCCTGCTGCCCGGCAAGGCCGAGCTTGAGAAACTGTTCGGCGAACTGGGCCACACGCCCGACGCCACCTACGTGGTCTATGACGACGAAGGCGGTGGCTGGGCCGGGCGTTTCATCTGGATGCTCGATGTGATCGGCCACCAGAAATACCACTACCTGGATGGCGGCCTGCTGGCGTGGCTGGAGGGCAAGCACCCGCTCTCCACCGACGTGCCCTTCCCGGCCGGCGGCCCGGTCAGTCTTACGCTGCACGATGGCCCCACCGCCACCCGCGAATACCTGCAAAGCCGTCTTGGGGCTGCCGACCTGGGCATCTGGGATGCGCGTGGCCCGCTGGAATACTCCGGCGAGAAAGTCCTCGCGGCCAAAGGCGGCCACATCCCCGGCGCGGTGAATTTCGAGTGGACTGCCGGCATGGACAAGGCGCGCAACCTGCGCATTCGCCGCGACATGCCGCAGATCCTCGAAGACCTCGGGCTGACCAAAGACAAAGAAATCATCACCCACTGCCAGACTCATCATCGCTCTGGCTTCACCTACCTGGTGGCCAAGGCGCTCGGTTATCCGCGAGTCAAAGGTTATGCCGGTTCCTGGGGCGAATGGGGCAACCACCCCGACACCCCCGTCGAGATTTAAGGTTTAAGGACAGTCAATGAAAAAGCAGTTGTTTATCCTCAGCCAGTACCTGCTGCCGCACCACCTGCTGTCGCGGTTGGCCGGCTGCATCGCCGAGTGCCGCGTGCGCTGGTTCAAGAATGCCTTCACCACGTGGTTCGCCAAGCGCTATCAAGTGGACATGTCCCAAGCCCTGGTAGAAGACGTGACCGCTTACGAGCACTTCAACGCCTTCTTCACCCGCGCCCTGAAAGACGGTGCTCGCCCACTGGACCAGACCCCTGGCGCAGTATTGAGCCCAGCCGATGGCGCAGTCAGCCAGCTTGGCCCCATCGAGCACGGTCGTGTGTTCCAGGCCAAAGGCCACAGCTTCAGCGTGCTGGAACTGCTGGGCGGCGATGCAGCGGTCGCTGCGCCGTTCATGGGCGGCGATTTCGCCACCATCTACCTGTCGCCGAAGGACTACCACCGGGTGCATATGCCACTGGCCGGTACCCTGCGTGAAATGGTCTACGTACCTGGGCGGATTTTCTCGGTGAACCAGACCACCGCCGAAAACGTGCCGGAGTTGTTCGCGCGTAACGAGCGTGTTGTCTGCCTGTTCGACACCGAACGCGGCCCGATGGCCGTGGTATTGGTCGGTGCGATGATTGTGGCGTCGATTGAAACCGTATGGGCCGGCCTGGTGACTCCGCCGAAGCGCGAGCTGAAAACCTTCCGCTATGACGAAGCTGCGCGCGCGCCGATTCACCTGGAGAAGGGTGCGGAACTGGGTCGCTTCAAGTTGGGCTCCACTGCGATCGTGCTGTTCGGGCCGGATCAGGTGAAGTGGGCAGAAGAACTGGTGGCGGGTTCGCCGGTGCAGATGGGCCAAGGCATCGCTTTACCTAAAGCCTGACGCCGAACCCAATGTGGGAGGGGGTTTGCTCCCTCCCACATTTAGTCAGTTACAACTGACCGTCGCGGTCGCGAAAGCCCAGCAGATACAGCACGCCATCCAACCCCAAGGTCGAAATCGCCTGCTTGGCCGATTGCTTGACCAATGGCTTGGCGCGGAACGCCACCCCCAAACCAGCAATTGCCAGCATCGGCAAGTCGTTGGCGCCGTCACCGACCGCAATGGTCTGCTCTAGACGCAAACCTTCCTTGTGGGCCAATTCCTTCAGCAGGTCCGCCTTGCGCTGCGCATCGACAATCGGCTCGACCGCGACGCCGGTCACCTTGCCATCCACCACTTCCAATTCGTTGGCGAACACATAGTCGATGCCCAGCTTGGCCTGCAATTGCTTGGCGAAGTAGGTGAAGCCACCCGACAGGATTGCCGTCTTGTAGCCCAGGCGCTTGAGTTCGGCAAACAGGGTTTCGGCGCCTTCGGTCAGGCGCAGCGACGCGCCGATGGAGTCCAGCACGTTCACGTCCAGGCCCTTGAGCAAAGCCAGGCGCTCCTTGAAGCTGGCGCGGAAATCCAATTCCCCGGCCATGGCGCGCTCGGTGATTTCGGAAACCTGCTCACCCACGCCGGCCGCCTTGGCCAACTCGTCGATAACTTCGGCTTCGATCAGCGTGGAGTCCATGTCGAACACCGCCAGGCGGCGATTGCGACGGAAGAGAGAGTCTTCCTGGAAGGCGATATCGACATTCAGCTCCTGGGCCACGCTGAGGAATTCGGCGCGCAGGGCTTGCGGGTCGGCAGGCTCACCGCGCACGGAGAACTCGATGCAGCCCTTGCCCTTGTCGGCCGGGGTGTCCAATGGCATGCGCCCCGACAGACGGTCGATATGGTCGATGTTCAAACCATACTGCGCGGTAATAGAGCTGACGCGCTGCAGCTGTTCGGCGGTGACCTTGCGGGTCAGCAGCGTCACGATATGGCGCTTCTTGCCCTGGCCGGCCACCCACTGCTGGTAATCCGCTTCGGACACCGGGGTGAAACGCACCTGCTGATCGAGCTTATACGCCGTAAACAGGATGTCCTTGAGCACCGATGAGGCCTGCTCGGTGCTGGGGATTTCCACCAGGATGCCGAACGACAGCGTGTCGTGGATCACCGCCTGGCCGATGTCGAGAATGTTCACACCACCTTGGGCCAGAACGCCGGTAATGGCTGCGGTAAGACCTGGGCGGTCTTCACCAGTGATGTTAATCAGGACAATTTCGCGCAAGGCGCACCCCCAGGCTGGAAAAAAACCGCATTCTACCCACTTTCAGTGACCATCGGGCACAGCCAGCGCTTTGCCGGTCTTGGGCCTGTCGCTATACTGCGCGTCAACTTCACGGACCAAGAGCCGAGCTCAAGTGAACCGGCCCACGCCAGTAAAAACCGACAACTTCTTCCTGCTGATCTTCCGGGCACTGCGCCACCGCCGTGTACCGATCGCATTACGCATCGCCAGCCATAACGTGATCCTGGTCGCATTGGCCCTGGTGATCTACGCCTGCGTGATGGGTTTGCAATTCAAGCAGGCCATGCACGAGCAGGCCGACGCCCTGGGCGAGAGCCTGACCACGCAGACCGCCACTTCGGCGACTGAGCTGCTGGTGTCCAACGACATCCTCAGCCTCAACGTGCTGCTCAACAACCTGACCAAGAACCCGCTGGTGGCCCATGCTGCCATCTACAGCGTGGACAACCGCATCATGGCCGAAGCCGGGCAGCGCCCGAAAAACGGCCTGTTGGGCGAAGCCGAAGGCCTGTACCAGAGCAATATCACGTTTCAGGATGTGAAGGCCGGCCAACTGCGTATCAGCCTCGACATGCAGCAGTTCCAGCAGCCGATGACCATCAGCCTGCAAAGCATGGGCATCCTCAGCGCCATCCTGCTGGCATTGGCCCTGGCCCTGAGCCTGCGCCTGGGGCGGCATATCTCCACGCCGCTCATGCAACTGCGCATCTGGCTGCGGGACATCGACGAGCACACCCCGGCAACCGACCGCCAGGATGAAATCGGCGACCTTGCCCGCCAGCTGCACGCCAGCTTCGCCCCGGAACCGGTGGTGCCCGAGGTCGAGCCAGAGCCTGAATACGACGACACCGATTACGACGAAGAGCCCGAGTTCGAAGTGCGCAACCTGCGTGACCCGGGCTTCGACGAGCGTCCGCCGGTGGCGGGCCTCAAGCCGGCACCGCGCCATGCCTTCAAGGCCGAAGAAGACGAGCTGGACGATGAAGACCCCTTCGCCGACCTGCGCGATACGTCAGCCGACAGCCCCGCAATCGCCCCCAAGGCGGCGCCGGTACGCAGCAGCGAGCCGCAGTACAGCGCTGTGCTCGCCGTGCAATTGGGTGCCCAGGACCAATTGCGTCGCCTGCCCCGCGCACGCCTGACCGAACTGCTGGAGCGCTACCGCGACTGCCTCGACCAGGCCGCCTCGCTGTACCAGAGCGAACTGCACACCCTGAACGACGGCAGCACGCTGATGCTGTTCCACAGCGAAGACAGCGGCGAAGATTACCTGACCAATGCGATTTGCTGCGGTGAGTTGCTGCGCGCCCTGGGCCATGAATTGCAGATCGAAGTCGCCGACAGCGGGATCACCCTGCAACTGCAACTGGGCCTCACCGTGGGCGACGACCTGTTCGGCATGAGCCAGATCGACCTGCTGCTGACTGAAAACGCCCAGGACGCACTGGCCTTGTCCCAACACAGCCGCAACCTGCTGCTGGTCGAGCGCAAGATCAGTGAAGACACGCTGATCCGCCAGCGCGCGCGTATCCGCCCGATTGCCAGCCCTGAGGGGGCAAGCTGCGTGGAGCGGTTGATGGAGCCGTATCCATCGATGCTGGAGCGGCAGTTGGCACGGATGCATGAGACCCGCTCCAAGCCCTGAAGTAATGTGGGAGGGGGTTGCCCGCTCCCATATTTGGATCTCCACAAACCTCAAGTAAATCGCACACAAACAAAAGGCCCGCTGATTCAGCGGGCCTTTTGTTTGTGTGGCATTCAGATCAGAACCTGAACACTTCCATATCCGTACGGATCGGCGTAGCCATCGGCATCTTCGGCTTTTGCGGCTCTGCCGGCTTGGCCTGTACCGGGGCCGACTTACGGGGCGCCTCGGCGATGGGGGGCTGGTTGGCCAGGGGCTTGAGGGCCACCGACAACTGCTGCGCCAATTGCTGCAGCAGCACGCCCTGGGCCTGAACCTGGGACGCGGTGGTGCCGGCATGTTCTTCCTGCAGGTGCACGATGCGGTTATCACGCACCTGGCCGCGACGGTCGATCAAGCGCCATTGCGCATCGAGGATCGCCGGTTGCGATTTACCGGAGTCGAGCCGGGTAATGGTCAGCAAGACCTGCACATCCGGGCTGAAGCCGGTTGGTGCGGGCGCCAGGACCACACGCTGGCTGTCCAACTGACCGGCCACCTGACGCAACATCAACTGGTTGATGTCAGACGATAAACTGCCTGCCCAACGACCATCGGTGGAACCTTGCAGGCTTCCATCGTTCTGACGTTGCAGCAGGGTTTCGCGTTGCAGGTAGTCGGCGACGACCACCGGCCCGAGCAAAACGGCCATGCCAGCGGTCTGGGCTGGCTGAGCTGGACTTCCGCTGTCCAGCTGGTACAGCGACACAGGCTGGTGTGTGCTGCAACCCGCCAACCCCAAAAGGCCAGCGAGCATCAAAAATAGAGGAACGCGTGGAGCAGTCATCATCCCATCCAGGTGGCTGCCACAAGGCGAACCACAATGTAATACTAAAAATAACCTAAACACGCTCGGCCACGCCGGCGCTGGAAAGGCCATATCATCCGTGAATATGCGCCATGACTCCAGCGCCAAAGCGTCGATCTACGCTTTAAATCGTAGATCGAGGGCTCTAATACGCCTTAAACCGGCGTTTCCACCAGCAAAGCATCCACACGCTGGAAGCCGCGAGGCAGTTTATTACCGCGACGACCACGCTCGCCCTTGTAGTGTTCGAGGTCGTCGGGGCGCAATGACAACGTGCGCTTGCCGGCCTGGAGCACCAGGGTGGCACCTTCCGGGATCACCGCGATGTCGGTCACGTACTCTTCGCGACTGGCCACCCGCTCGCCGGGAATACCAATAATCTTGTTGCCCTTGCCTTTGCCCAACTGCGGCAGATCGCTGATCTTGAACACCAGCAAGCGCCCTTCGGTGGTCACCGACGCCAGCCAGTTGCCTTCGCGGTCTTCCACCGGACGCGGCAGGATGACCTTGGCGTTGTTCGGCAGGCTCAACAACGCCTTGCCCGCCTTGTTCTTGGCCTGCAGGTCTTCACCCTTGACCACGAACCCGTAACCCGCGTCGGAAGCGATCACATACAGAGAATCGTCATCCGGCAGCAGCACACATTCAAAATTCGCCCCAGGTGGCGGCGTCAGGCGACCGGTCAACGGCTCGCCCTGCCCCCGCGCCGATGGCAAGGTATGGGCCGGCACCGAATAACTGCGCCCGGTGGAGTCAATAAACACCGCAAACTGGTTGGAGCGCCCGGCGGCGGCAGTCTTGAAGCCATCACCGGCCTTGTACGACAAGCCAGTGGCGTCAATATCATGCCCTTTGGCTGAGCGAACCCAACCCTTTTCCGACAGAACGACGGTAATTTTCTCGTTCGGCAGCAGTTCGGTCTCTGTCAGGGCCTTGGCTTCGGCACGTTGCACGATTGGCGAACGGCGGTCGTCGCCATAGGTTTCGGCGTCCTTGATCAACTCGCTGCGCACCAGCTTCTTCAGCTTGGCTTCGCTGCCCAGCAGGGCTTGCAGCTTGGCTTGCTCCTTGAGCAGCGCGTCCTGTTCGTCGCGCAGCTTCATCTCTTCCAGGCGTGCCAACTGACGCAAGCGGGTGTCGAGGATGTAGTCGGCCTGGATCTCGCTCAGCTCGAAGCGCGCGATCAGCTCAGCTTTCGGGTGCTCCGCGGTACGGATGATGTGGATCACTTCATCCAGGTTGAGGTAGGCAATCAGCAAGCCGTCCAACAGGTGCAGGCGCCGTTCGACCTTGTCGAGGCGGAACTGCAGGCGGCGGCGTACGGTTTGTATCCGGAACTCCAGCCACTCGACCAGCAGGTTGCGCAGGTTTTTCAACTGCGGCTTGCCGTCCAGGCCGATGATATTGACGTTGACCCGGTAGCTGGACTCCAGCTCAGTGCTGGCAAACAGATGCTGCATCAGCACTTCGTGGTCGACCCGGCTGTTGGTCGGGATGATCACAATACGGCATGGGTTTTCGTGGTCGGACTCGTCACGCAAGTCAGCGACCTGGGGCAATTTCGACGGCTTGGCCTGCATCAGCGCGGCAATCTGTTCCAGCACCTTGGCACCGGACACCTGGTGCGGCAGGGCGGTGACGATAATGTCGCCGTCTTCGATGTGATACACGGCGCGCATGCGCACCGAGCCTTTGCCGGTTTCGTACATCTTCAGCAGGTCGGCGCGCGGCGTGATGATTTCCGCTTCGGTCGGGTAATCCGGGCCCTGGATATGCTCGCACAGCTGCTCGACCGTGGCCTTGGGCTCATCCAGCAAGCGTACGCAGGCGGTGGCGACTTCGCGCAGGTTATGCGGCGGTACGTCGGTGGCCATGCCGACCGCGATACCGGTGGTGCCATTGAGCAGGATATTCGGCAAACGTGCGGGCAACACCAGGGGTTCGTCGAGAGTACCGTCAAAGTTCGGTCCCCAGTTCGCGGTACCCTGGCCCAGTTCGCTGAGCAACACTTCCGAATAGCGCGACAGGCGCGCCTCGGTGTAACGCATGGCCGCGAAGGACTTGGGATCATCCGGCGCACCCCAGTTACCCTGGCCGTCGACGAGGGTGTAGCGGTAGCTGAACGGCTGGGCCATCAGCACCATGGCTTCGTAGCACGCCGAATCGCCGTGGGGGTGGAACTTACCGAGCACGTCACCGACGGTACGCGCCGACTTCTTGTGCTTGGAATCGGCGTCCAGGCCCAACTCACTCATGGCGTAGATGATGCGCCGCTGTACGGGCTTGAGGCCGTCGCCGATATGCGGCAATGCACGGTCCATGATCACGTACATGGAGTAGTTGAGGTAGGCATTTTCGGTGAAGTCAGCCAGCGACCGGCGTTCTACGCCATCTAAGCTGTCTGCGAGGATGTCACTCATGCGGGCCTCATCATTGTTTGGTAAGGCGCAGCGGAAATGCCGCCGCGCCGGATCGATTCAAAAAAGTAGCGGCTCATGGCTGGGCGCTCCAGCCGCCAGCGGGGGCGGCAAAACGATAGACCATGGGGCGTTTTTCACCATCGGCGCGGGGGCCGAAATTATTGTCGATGCCCAGCCAGGCACCGTCTGCGTCCAGCACCAGGGCTTCGGCCAGGCCATAGGGCTGGGCGTAACGCCGCTCGGGCGTCAGGGTTTCGTCGGCGAACGACCAGCACAGCTCGACCTTGGCCGTGACCGTATCGCGCCGGCAGATCTGGAACGCATTGCGCTCCAGGGTAAACAGCTTGCCGTTGAACAGTGACAGATCGGCGAAATCCTTGGACACCGCCTTGGCACCGACGAACTTGGCCGGCTGCATCTCCTGGCCGGCCTCGCTCAGCAACACGCAAGGGCCGTCGCAATCCCACAGGCTTTGCGGGCGCTTGATGGAGATGAGGCCGCGCCGCTCACGCTCCGCAGCCAGCCAGATCTGATTGCCCTCGGGGTTGATTGCCAGGCCTTCGAACAACGCATTGAAGTGCAGCAACATGCCACTGGCCCGGGCTTCACGCACCATGCCCGGGGCGATCTTCAACCATTCAGGCGCACCGCTCACCGGTACTTGCAGCACCGCCGCATGGGCTTCGCTGACAATGTAGCGATTGCCGGCGGCATCGCAGGTGATGCCTTCGAAATCCAGGTCGCCGCCGCGAATGAACGACGCAGCCTTGGTGCGCGAACGCAGCCCCCAGGGCAGCCCGGATTCCGGCACCGGCGGCACATCGATGCTTACCGCTTCGGCTTGCCAGGTCGGCGCACGGGTATCGAGACGGTAGATCTGGTCGTCATCACGATCGGAAACCGTCCACAGCTCTTTGCCACACAGCGCCAGGCCCGACAGGTTCCCGCCGCGCATGCCGTCCACCGGGTGTTCGGACACCAGCTTGAGCTCAGCCACGGGCGCGGCAACTACCGAAGTGGCCACCAGCCCGCTCAACATCAGGATCGCCAGGGCGACACCTGTGCGCATCAGCCCAGGACCTCAGCCAGGTTGCCCTTGGATTCCAGCCAGGACTTGCGGTCCGGCGCGCGTTTCTTCGCCAGCAGCATGTCCATCATTTCCGAGGTGGCGGCGAAGTCTTCCAGGGTCAACTGCACCAGGCGCCGGGTGTTGGGGTCCATGGTGGTCTCACGCAGTTGCGGCGGGTTCATTTCACCCAGGCCCTTGAATCGGGTGACCTGCGGCTTGCCACGCTTCTTCTCGGCCACCAGGCGGTCGAGAATGCCATCGCGCTCGGCTTCGTCCAGGGCGTAGAAAATCTCCTTTCCCAGGTCGATCCGGTACAGCGGCGGCATGGCGACGTAGACGTGACCGGCATCCACCAACGGACGGAAGTGCTGCACGAACAACGCGCACAGCAGGGTCGCGATGTGCAGGCCGTCGGAGTCGGCGTCGGCGAGGATGCAGATCTTGCCGTAGCGCAGCTGGCTCATGTCGGCTGCGCCTGGGTCGACGCCGATGGCCACGGCAATGTTGTGCACTTCCTGGCTGGCAAGGACTTCGCTGCCATCGACTTCCCAGGTATTGAGGATCTTGCCGCGCAACGGCAGGATCGCCTGGAATTCCTTGTCCCGCGCTTGCTTGGCGGAACCACCGGCGGAGTCACCTTCGACCAGGAACAGCTCGGAGCGCATCGGGTCCTGCCCGGCGCAATCGGCCAACTTGCCCGGCAATGCCGGGCCCTGGGTAATGCGCTTGCGCTCGACCTTCTTGCTGGCCTTGAGGCGACGGCCGGCGTTGTTGATCGCCAGTTCCGCCAGGGCCAGGCCCAGTTCCGGGTGCTCGTTGAGCCACAGGCTGAAAGCATCCTTGACCACACCGGAGACAAACGCCGCCGCTTCGCGGGACGACAGGCGTTCCTTGGTCTGGCCGGAGAACTGCGGCTCTTGCATTTTCATCGACAGCACGAACGCAATGCGCTCCCACACGTCTTCCGGCGCCAGCTTCACGCCACGCGGCAGCAGGCTGCGGTATTCGCAGAATTCGCGCATGGCATCCAGCAGGCCCTGGCGCAGGCCGTTGACGTGGGTGCCGCCCTGGGCGGTGGGGATCAGGTTGACATAGCTTTCCTGCACGCTGTCGCCGCCTTCGGGCAGCCACAGCAGCGCCCAGTCGACGGCTTCCTTGTTGCCGGCCAGGCTGCCGCAGAACGGCTCGTTGGGCAGGCGTTCGAAATCACTGACGGAGTCTTCCAGGTAGGAACGCAGGCCGTCTTCGTAGTGCCACTCGACTTTCTCGCCAGTGCCTTTGTCTTCAAAGGTCACCAGCAGGCCCGGGCACAATACGGCCTTGGCCTTGAGCACGTGCTTGAGGCGGCTGATGGAGAATTTCGGCGAATCGAAGTACTTAGGGTCCGGCGCGAAGTACACGCTGGTGCCGGTATTGCGCTTGCCGACGGTACCGATGACCTGCAGGTCGGTGGCTTTGTAGCCATCGGCGAAGGTCATCTCGTACTCGTTGCCGTCGCGCTTGACCTTGACCCGCACCAACGTGGACAGGGCGTTGACCACGGAAATACCCACACCGTGCAAGCCACCGGAGAACTGGTAGTTCTTGTTGGAGAACTTGCCGCCGGCGTGCAGCTTGGTGAGGATCAGCTCGACGCCCGACACACCCTCTTCCGGGTGAATGTCCACCGGCATGCCGCGACCATCGTCGGACACTTCCAGGGAGTGGTCGGCGTGAAGAATGACGTGCACCGACTTGGCGTGCCCGGCCAAGGCTTCGTCGACGCTGTTGTCGATGACTTCCTGGGCAAGGTGGTTCGGCCGGCTGGTGTCGGTGTACATGCCGGGGCGTTTGCGCACCGGGTCGAGGCCCGAGAGGACTTCGATGGCGTCGGCGTTATAAGAGCTAGCGCTGGGAGTGGCCATGGGGTCTCGTCGTGAGTCGTTCGATTAAAAAGTAACCTGCAATTTCCAAGGCAATTACAGTGCCGAGAAATCGAAGGATTGATACTGATCTGCGCCAATGCCGGCAAAACTCAACAATGCCGGTAATTGCCGGGCAAACCCCTGGTAACCATGGTCGCCACCGGCCTGGATGCGCAAGGCACAGGCCCGGTAATACTGCTGGGCGAGGCGATAATCCAGTGTTTCATCGCCGGTCTGCAACCACACCTGGTAACGCGCGGCGTCCTGGGGCGCCGGTACTTCCAGCTCGGCCAGCGCCGTGACATGGTCGTGGGTCAGTTCCCAGGTTTCATCGGTGTAGAGGTTCTTCTGGGTGCCCAGGTAACCGTCGAACATCCGATGGGGGCTGACCGCCGGGTTGACCAGGAGTGCCTTGAGGCCATGGCGCTCGGCAAGATGAGTTGCATAGTAGCCGCCGAGCGAGCTGCCGACCAGCAGCGGCCGCCCCAGCTGGGCAATGGCTTCCTCCAATTGAGGAATTGCCTGACGGGGATGGTGATGCAGGGCCGGCACGCGCAATTGATCAGCCAGGCCCAGGGTGTCCATCACGGTAACCAGCTGGCAGGCCTTGTTGGACGCGGGCGCACTGTTGAAACCGTGGATATACAGGATCGAAGCGGACATGCCGGGGCCTCGCTGGGGCTGCCAAAGAGGCGCAGTTTACAGGGAACAGGGGGCTTGTGGGTGCAGCCGATCGCCGCTGACGGTACTATCTGCGGCTCGGGAACCCGGATATATGGCCGGAGGCCAGTGGCCCGACTTCAAGCGGGGAAACACCATGCAACTTGAATGGCTTGAGGATTTTGTCGAACTGGCGCGCACTCGCAGCCTGTCGCGTGCCGCCGAAAATCGCTGTGTCACGCATCCAGCGTTCGGTCGACGTATCCGGGCGCTGGAAGAATGGGTCGGCACGCCATTGATCGAGCGCAAGCAACCCCTGTCACTGACACCCTGCGGCCTGCTGTTCCTTGATGCCGCCACTCAATCGCTGGAATTGCTGGGCACTGTCAGAGCGCAGTTCAAAAATGACACCCTCAGCCGCGACGAACCGGTGCGCATCGCCACCGGCCGGACCCTGGCTTGTGACTTTTTCCCCGATTGGTACGAGTCATTGCACCCGAAACTGGGCAGCTTTGCGGTGTCATTGCTCACCAGCGGTGCGCAAGAAGCGATCAGCCGGTTGTCCGCCGGCGAGGTTGATCTGCTGCTGAGTTTTTCCAGCCCGCTGACCCAGACGCTGTTGGACCCGGAGCACTTCGACTCCCGAGTACTGGCCAAGGAGGAACTGCTACCGGTCAGCGCCCCGAGCGCCCCTGGGCAGCCGCAACTGCAGATACTCGCCGACAGCAACGCCCTGCCCATCCCTTGGCTGGCCTTCTCACCCACTCTGACACTGCGCAGCGTACTGGCCCGGCATTTGGATCGACTGCCGCAGCGCCTGGCGCTGCGAATGGTTTACCAAGCGGACTCCTATGACGCCATTCTGGAAATGGCCAAGCGTGGCCGGGGGCTGGCGTGGTTGCCGCGCATGGTCGTCAACGACGCGCTGGCATCGGGCGAGCTGCTGATGGCGGGGGGCGCCGAATTTTGCGTCAGTTTCGACGTTTCGCTGCATCGCCTGCGCGCCAACCGGAGCGAGATGGTGATGAGGATATGGACAGCCTTGACCCCCTCCACCACCCAGTAGCCGGATTTACGCGCTCTATCACCGCTGCCGGCAACAACCTGCCGGGTCGTGCCGAAACAGCTCAAATCTGTGCCGAAAGAGCAATTGCCGTTCTGCCGCCTTTGGTTCACTTTCATCCGGGCTTTCACCCATAACAATTAACGCCTTCGATGTCGCCAGGCCGCGCTGCGGTTCGGAGAGTCCGTAGGCCAACAGTGAAACAAACCCGGTGCACACTCATGACAACTCAATCATCCGCCTTATCATCGGCCCGAGCTCCCACCCGGCGCGGCCCATGGAAAGAGATCATCGCTGCCAGCGTCGGCAACGCGCTGGAGTTCTATGACTTACTGATCTATGGCTATTTTGCAGTCGTCATCGGCAAACAGTTTTTTCCGTCCGATAACGAAACCACCTCATTGCTGCTGGCCGTAGGCTCGTTCGGCATTTCCTTTTTGATGCGCCCGCTGGGCGCCATTGTGCTCGGTTCATACACCGACAGAGCCGGACGAAAGGCGTCATTGACGCTGTCGATCATGATCATGCTGGTCGGCACCGCAATGATTACGTTCGCCCCGACCTACGAGCAGATCGGCCTGGCGGCGCCGCTGCTGATCATCGTTGCCCGCATGCTCCAGGGGTTTTCCACGGGCGGCGAATTTGGCGCGGCGACCGCGTTCATGGTCGAACACGCCGACGCCGGGCGACGGGGTTTCTTTGCCAGCTGGCAATTGTCTACCCAGGGGCTGGCAACTGTGCTGGCGGCGGGTGTCAGTGCGATCCTCAGCTATGCGCTGTCGGATGTGCAGTTGAACGATTGGGGCTGGCGTGTAGCCTTCGGCTTCGGCCTGCTGATCGGGCCGGTAGGCTTTTACATTCGCAGACAAATCGATGAAACGCCGGACTTCAAGAAAAACGTAGCCAACGTAGCGGTCAAGACCCCACTGCGGGATGTCCTGATCAAAGGGCACGTCAGCCTGTTGCTGGCTATCGGCGTGGTGGCGGGCGCGACCGCATTCAATTACGTGCATAAGCTGTACATGCCGATCTACGCCTTTAAACAACTGAGCATCACTGCCACGTCGTCCTACCTGGGGGCCCTGATGACCGGCATTACGTTGATGCTCATGGCCCCGATTTTCGGTGGGCTTTCCGATCGCCACGGGCGATTCCGAGTGTTGACCATCGCCTTGTCGATTACCGGACTGTCGTCTTATCCGATGTTCCTGCTGCTCAATATCTTCCCCAGTTTCTCCACGCTGCTGGTCGTGCAAGCGCTTGTCGGCGTATTGATTGCGGCCTGCCTGGGGCCAATCCCGGCAATGCTTGCCGACATCTTCCCAACCAGCATTCGCGGTACTGGGCTGGCGCTGAGCTACAACTTTTCCGTGACCCTGTTTGGTGGTTTCGCCCCGTTGATCGTGACCTGGATGATCGAGGCAAGCGGCAGCAAACTGGCGCCGAGCTTTTATGTGATGGCAACCATTTTGATCAGCGTACTGGCGATCGCCTGCCTGGGCCGGCGCATGCGCAGCGCCCATCCCTGCGCCAGTTAAGGGCCGCGAGTCCCCCCTGCTTGTCGCGGCTCGCCCCCGCGACAAGGTACCCACCTTGAGCCCTCGGAGGCAGACATGAAAACCCTTGAGCAGGTTCGTGCATCACTGACACCGTACCCTGTGGAAGTCGAGTTCCCCGATCTCAGCCAATGGAAAGCCGGCAACTGCGGGATCGACTATGTCCACAGTTTTGACAGCGGCACGCCTGGGCCACATGTGCTGGTCATGGCACTGACCCATGGCAATGAAGTCAGCGGAGCAATCGCAGTAGACGCCTTGCTGCGCAGCGGCGTGCGCCCTCGCAAAGGCCGTTTGTCACTGGCGTTCGGCAATATCGAGGCCTATCACCGCTTCGACCCACACGACATTGACGCCACCCGTTTTGTCGACGAGGACATGAACCGTGTCTGGCTACCATCAACACTGGACGGCGACCGAGACTCCGTGGAACTGCGTCGCGCACGTGAGCTGCGACCGCTGATCGACAGTGTCGACTTGCTGCTCGATATCCATTCGATGCACGAAGAATCCCCACCACTGATGATGTGTGGGGCCTGCGCCAAAGGCCTGAAATTCGCAAAATCGTTAGGCGTACCGGCAACCGTGGTGGTCGACGCCGGCCACGCCAATGGCCGGCGTATGCGTGACTATGGTGGGTTTGGCGATCCCGCCAGCCAAAAAAACGCACTGCTGATCGAGACCGGCCAACATTTTTCTAAAAAAAGCCAACACGTCGCCCTCGATATTGCCGCACGCTTCCTGATGGCGACTGATGCAGTCGCCGAGGCCGACGTCTTGAAGCTCCTGAGCCAGGAAAAGCCGGGGCCCCAGCAATGCCTGCAAGTCACTGAACCGGTGATCGCCCACAGCATGGACTTCCGTTTTACCGATGACTTCCGCGGCCTTGAGCGCATAGCCCAGGCTGGAACAGTGATCGCTCGGGACGACCGGCGCGAGATCGTCACACCCCATGACGACTGCGTGTTGATCCAGCCCTCGCTGCGGCAGTTGGGTCCAGGGGTTACGGTAGTGAGGCTGGCGAAGGTTCTGGATATTTAGCCGCCGAGAGTCAATAGCCGTCACTGCCGTAGTCCACCTGGAAGGCGAAGCCTTCGACCCGCTCCACCCCGGTCTCCAACCGTCCGTCGGCATACAGGCGCAACCAACGATAACCCGGCGCTTGCTCGCTGACCTTGAAATCCTCGCTGCCCGGCGCGAACTGGATGCAGGTGGACGGCGAAGCCAGCAGGCGCACGCCGTTGCGCTCGCGGTCGATCTCCTGGTGCACGTGGCCCCAGAGCACTGCCCTCACCTGCGGAAAACGGTCCAGCACGGCAAACAACGCATCGGGGTTGCGCAAGCCGATAGGTTCCATCCACGCACAGCCGATGGGCACCGGGTGATGGTGGAAACACACCAGATGATGGCGGTTCGGGGCTTCGCTCAAGGCTTGAGCCAGCAATTGCAGCTGCGAATCCTGCAGGTAGCCCGGCACCGAGCCCGGCACGGCGGAGTCGAGCAGGGTGATACGCCAGTTGCCGACGTCCACTACGGGCTCCAGCAGGTCACTGTGCGCGGCGGCGTGCACCATAATCTGCGGTTCGTCGTGATTACCGGGAATCCAGCGCGCCGGGGCCTTGATCTGCTGAGTCAGGTCACGAAATGCCTGGTAAGACGCCAGCGTACCGTCCTGGGACAAGTCCCCCGTGGCCACTACCAGGTCGATGTGCGGCTGTTGCTGGCGCACCAATCCAATCACCCGCTGCAGGCTCTCACGGGTGTTCATGCCCAACAGCAGGCTGTCGGCCTCGGCAAACAGGTGGCTGTCGGACAGCTGCACCAGCAGCGCAGCATCTGGGTTCAAGGTGGATACGCTCGGCAAGGCGCTCTCCCAAGGCAATCACAGGAATATAGAGTTGGAGCGATTATGCTGGGGCAGGGCGCAAAGAGGAAACCCAGGAAGCAGACGCAGTTCACATCTACCGCACGACTTCGAACTCGTGGCCCAGGGCCAGGCAGTGGCTCAACCATTCACCGAGGAACACATTGAGCTGTGCTTTCTCATCGGGCTGGTGCATGAACACATTCGGGTAAGGATAAATGCTGCGAAAGCGCCGCGCATGTTCGGCGCTGATCACTTCGGCCATCCGCGCATCGTGGTACACCTGCACTTCCAGCTGCGGCACCGGCAGCCACGGCAGGCTGTGTTCCTGGCGCACCCGCAGGGTGGTGGTGTACGGGCAATTGACGATGACTTCCAGGGCCAGCACGCCCAGCATCTGGTCGCCATGAGTCACGCCGATGCGGCGCGCCTCCGGGGTGTGGCGCATGTCGGGCAACAGGCGCATCAGCCGCGCATAGTTGGCCTCGCAGGCGGCTTGCAGCCCGATCAGGTCGACTCGATAACGTTCCCGTGCCTTTACTGCCATAACCCCCTCACTTCCGCGCGATTAAGCGCAAGCCATTGCAGGGCGATAATGCTGGCTGCGTTGGAAATCCTGCCGTCGCGCACGGCTTGCAGGGCGTCTTCAAAAGCCCAGACCGTGACGCGGATGTCTTCTGCCTCTTCTTCCAGTCCATGGACACCACCGGCCCCCGAGCTGTCGCAGCGACCCAGGTACAAGTGGACAAATTCGGTACTGCCACCGGGCGACGGGAAATACTTGGTGATCGGCCACAGTGCGGAGAACGTCAGCCCAGCTTCCTCCTCGGCCTCGCGGTGTGCAACCTCCTCCGGCTGCTCATCCCTGTCGATCAGGCCGGCGACCATCTCGATCAACCATGGATTGTCGGTACGGCCCATGGCACCCACGCGAAACTGCTCGTTGAGCACCACTTCATCACGCTGCGGATCGTAGGGCAGAACACACACGGCGTCGTGACGGACGAAGACTTCGCGATTGATCACTCGGCTCATGCCGCCAGCGAATTTTTCGTGGCGCAATTGCACGCGATCGAGCTGGTAGAAGCCCTTGTAGGCATTGTCGCGCTGAACAATCTCGATCGTGCTCGGCGTCGATTTCGCAATGTCTGTCATACCCTTCCTCATCATGTCCGGTGCAATTCGCGCCATCCTAACGCGCTCGTGCCCCTTGGTGCAGCCCCTTTGCGGTTGCCGGGCCAGACGGAGGAGGTCAAACTCACGCTCAATCAGCTTAGTGGCGAACTGACTGCCTTGCTGGTAGTCGAAGCTGCACAATTTCGCTCTTATCGATAGACGAAGGACATCCATGTCGCTTTTAAAAATCGCCTCCGTGGCCTGCATCGCCCTGACCCTCGGCGCCTGCCAAAGCCTGTTCCAACCCAGCTATCGCACACCGCTGGAAGCCACCCGCGACGCCAGCGAGCAGAGCAAGCCGGGCTGCGCCGCCAGCGATTGCCCGCTGGTGAATATCGACACCGTGCACTTTGCCAAGGAACCCAAGCTGGATGCCTTGATCGAACAACGCCTGCTGGAAATGACCCGTACCAACGCGGGCGACCCGCTGCCGTCGAGCCTGGAGTCCTATCGCGAGCAATTCCTCGGCACCGCCGCCCCACGCAACAGCATGTACTTGCAGGCCAAGGTACGGGAGCAGCATGACGGTTTGGTAATCATCGAGCTGTCCAGCTACCTGGACCAGGGCGCCACCCACGGCGAGCCTGGCCGCGCGTTCATCAACTATTCGCGCCAGCAGCAAAAGGCCCTGTGGCTGAGCGATATGCTGCTGCCAGGCAAGGAAGACGCGTTCTGGAAAGCCGCCCAGGTGGCCCACAACAGCTGGCTGATCAGCACCCGCCTGAGCCTGGAACCGGAGTTCGTGAAAACCTACCCGTTCCAGAAAACCCCGAACGTGGCGCTGACCTACGGGGGCGTGATCCTCAAGTACCCCACCAGCACCATCGCGCCGTACGCCCTGGGCCATGTCGAGTTGCAGATCCCCTACTCGCGCCTGGAAGGCATCCTCAAGCCTGAGCTGGTGCCCGCGCGCCGCTGAAGGCCCGTCCCAGGATGAACTGCAACAACCCTGCCAGCACCAGCGCCGGCAGGGTTGCGCCAATGCCCGGGTACAGGTTGGCCAACAGGTGATACGTGCCGATGCCACCCAGCCAGGCCAACAGTGCCGGCCAACGCAGGCCGGCGAGCGTGCCATGAGCACGACGGCGCAGGATGAAATGATCCACCAGCACCACGCCGAACAACGGCGCAAACACTGAGCCGATCAGCAACAGGAAGTTCTGGTATTGCGCCAACGGGGCAAAACAGGCGATCAGGGTGCAGATCACACCAATGGCCAGGGCCAGGTGCTCGACCTTCACGCGCAACAGCATCCCACTGGACACCGCCGCCGAGTGAATATCGGCAAAGGCGTTTTCCGACTCGTCCAACAGGATCAGCAACAGCGGAATCCCCAGGCCAGCCCCGGCCAGCGCCAGCAACAGCGCATTCACTTCACCACTGGGCGCAAACGCCAGGGTGTAGGCCACGCCCAGGCTCATCAGCCAGAAATTGCCGATAAAGAAGCCCAGCGCCGTGCCGCCAAACACACTCTTGGCGCGCTTGCCGAAGCGTGAGTAATCGGCAATCAGCGGCAACCACGACAGCGGCATGGCGATGGCGATATCAAAGCCGACGGCAAAGGGCATCGAACCGTCACCGGCCTGGGCCCAGAGTGCGGCGAGATCGGCCTTGGCGAACAGATTCCAGGTCAGCCACAGGCAGGCCGCCAGCAGCAGCCAGATCCCCCATTTGCGCAGGATCTGGCGTACGAACGTCAATGGCCCGCTGACCGCCAGCAAGGTCGCCAAACCACCGAAGAACAGTGTCCACAGCAACGGGCTGGCCAACAGGCTGCCGTCGCTGAACGTGCGTGCGCCCAACAGGCTGGCGGCATCGCGCATCACAATGATCTCGAACGAGCCCCAGCCAATCAGTTGCAACAGGTTCAGCAACGCCGGCAGGCTCGCACCTTTGGCCCCGAGGCTGAGCTTGAGGGTGGCCATGGCGGACAGCCCGGTGTCGCTGCCGATCACACCGACGGCAGCCAGCAACAGCACGCCGACCAGGGTGCCGAGGAAAATCGCCAGCAAAGAGCCAGACAAGCCCAGGCCCGGCGCGAGCAAGGCACCGGTCTGCAGGACCATCAGGCCGATGCCAAGGGAAAACCACAGGGAGAACAGGTCGCGGGCGCCGAAGACACGCTTGTCGGAGGTGACCGCGATGTCAGGGGAATAAGTGTTCAAATCAGAAGTCTCAAGAGAACATGGTTACGAGCCGCAAGCCGCAAGAAAAAGCAGATTCAGCTTTTAACTTGTAGCTTGCCGCTTGCCGCTTAAACTTTCTTGTACAACTGACTGCCTTCCTGCTTGAACCGCTCCGCCTGCTCCGCCAAGCCCTTGGCCACGTCCACATCCACCGCGTCAATGCGCTGATTGGCCGCGTACTCGCGCACTTCCTGGGTGATTTTCATCGAGCAGAACTTCGGCCCGCACATGGAGCAGAAGTGCGCGACCTTGGCCGAGTCCTTCGGCAGGGTTTCGTCGTGGTACGAACGCGCGGTGTCCGGGTCCAGGCCGAGGTTGAACTGGTCTTCCCAGCGGAACTCGAAGCGTGCCTTGCTCAAGGCGTTATCGCGGATCTGCGCGCCCGGATGCCCCTTGGCCAAGTCCGCCGCATGGGCGGCGATCTTGTAGGTGATGATCCCGGTCTTCACGTCATCCTTGTTCGGTAGGCCCAGGTGTTCCTTGGGCGTGACGTAGCAGAGCATGGCGCAACCGAACCAGCCGATCATCGCCGCACCGATGCCGGAGGTGATGTGGTCATAGCCCGGCGCGATGTCAGTGGTCAGTGGGCCGAGGGTGTAGAACGGCGCTTCGTCGCAGCATTCGAGCTGCTTGTCCATGTTCTCCTTGATCAACTGCATCGGCACGTGGCCGGGGCCTTCGATCATGGTTTGCACGTCGTGCTTCCAGGCGATCTTGGTCAGCTCGCCAAGGGTTTCCAGTTCGCCGAACTGCGCGGCGTCGTTGGCGTCGGCAATCGAGCCTGGGCGCAGGCCGTCGCCGAGGGAGAAGCTGACGTCATAGGCCTTCATGATTTCGCAGATTTCGTCGAAATGCGTGTAGGTGAAGTTCTCTTTGTGGTGCGCCAGGCACCACTTGGCCATGATCGAACCGCCACGGGACACGATGCCGGTGACGCGCTTGGCGGTCAGCGGCACGTAGCGCAGCAGCACGCCCGCATGGATGGTGAAGTAATCGACGCCCTGCTCGGCCTGTTCGATCAGGGTGTCGCGGAACAGCTCCCAGGTCAGGTCTTCGGCCGCGCCGCCGACTTTTTCCAGGGCCTGGTAGATCGGCACGGTACCGATCGGCACCGGCGAGTTGCGGATGATCCACTCACGGGTTTCGTGGATGTGCTTGCCGGTGGACAGGTCCATCACGGTGTCCGAGCCCCAGCGAATGCCCCAGGTGAGTTTCGCCACTTCTTCTTCGATGGACGAACCCAGGGCGCTGTTGCCGATGTTGCCGTTGATCTTCACCAGGAAGTTACGGCCGATGATCATCGGTTCCAGTTCGGTGTGGTTGATGTTGGCCGGGATGATTGCGCGGCCACGGGCGATTTCTTCACGCACGAATTCAGGGGTGATGATTTTCGGCACGCTGGCGCCGAAGCTGTGGCCGGCGTGTTGCTGGTCGAGCAGGCCACTGGCTCGGGCCTCTTCCAGCTTCATGTTTTCGCGGATGGCGACGTATTCCATCTCCGCAGTAATGATGCCTTTGCGCGCGTAGTGCATCTGCGTGACGTTGGCCCCGGCCTTGGCGCGGCGCGGGTTTTTCACGTGGGCGAAACGCAGCGCAGTCAGCTCCGCGTCGCTCAGGCGCTGTTGGCCAAAGTGCGAACTCAAGCCCGACAGGCGCTCGGTGTCGCCACGCGCTTCGATCCACGGCGAGCGCACATCGCCCAGGCCTTTGCGCACATCGATGATCACATTCGGGTCGGTGTACGGGCCGGAGGTGTCGTAGACCACCACGGGCGCATTGATTTCGCCGCCGAAGTCGGTGGGGGTCACGTCCAGGCTGACTTCGCGCATGGGTACGCGAATGTCCGGGCGAGTGCCCTGCACGTAGATTTTTTGCGAGCGGGTAAACGGCTGCACGGAGCCGGAGTCGACCTTGGCCGATTCACTCAAATGCACGGTGTTTTTCAGTTTTGTACTTTTTATTTCTGTGCTCATCACGGGCTCTCCAACTATCCAGGCGGTGGATTTTTTGTCGGAGCGAACCTGTGACGGACGGATGCACTGAAACCAGTGCTGTGCTTGGTGCACGAGGGTTGTTCGAAGGTCGAACAACATCCCGGACGAAGCACAAGAGGACTCGCCGGGGGACGAGAAATCTTGTTCCCTACGCAGGCGTTAACCTGATCAGGTTCAACGGGATCCGGTATTTACCGATCTCAGCCTTCCAACAAGGCACCCCGACAAGAACTCGGCCAGTCTAGACCATGCCGTGGGCAAATTGCCAATAGCGGTGCATTCAGCGTGATGAATGGCGTGATTGCGGGATTGTTGCGCCGAGTCAGCGCCACTACACTCGATTGCCGCCACAATGCTTGACGCCAGGAATGGCCCGTCTTAGCCTTGGGCGTTAAATTATCACCGTAATATTCACACTAGGGATCGCCTCATGCTGCGCAAACTCTCACTGGCTCTCGCCGTGTCTTGTGCGACCAACGGAATGGTCTGGGCAGCTGAAGCGCCCTTGTCCGCCAAAACTGACCTGGTCAGCGTCTATCAGGAAGCGGTGGATAACAACGCCGACCTCGCTGCCGCCCGCGCCCAATATGGCGCGCAGAAAGAAGTCGTGCCCCAGGCCCGCGCGGGGTTGCTGCCGAACCTGTCGGGCGGTGCCGACATCAATAACGTGCGCACCCAGATCGACACACCCGCCGCCACGGCCAACCGCGACGCCCACTCCTGGCGCGCGACCCTGAGCCAGCCGCTGTTCCGCGCCGATCGCTGGTTCCAACTGCAAGCCGCCGAAGCCACCAACGAACAGGCGGCGCTGCAACTCTCGGCCACCGAACAGAACCTGATCCTGCAAAGCGCCGAGAGCTACTTCGCCGTGCTGCGCGCCCAGGACAACCTGGCCTCGACCAAAGCCGAGGAAAATGCCTTCAAGCGCCAGCTGGATCAATCCAACGAGCGCTTCGACGTGGGCCTGTCGGACAAGACCGATGTGCTGCAATCCCAGGCCAGCTATGACACTGCACGGGCCAACCGGATCCTGGCCCAGCGCCAGGTGGACGATGCCTTTGAAGCGCTGATTACCCTGACCAACCGCCAGTACAACTCGATCCAGGGCATTGTCCACACGCTGCCGGTGTTGCCACCGCTGCCCAACGACGCCAAGGCCTGGGTCGAGACCGCCGGTCGCCAGAACCTGAACCTGCTGGCCAGCAACTACGCCGTCACGGCCGCCGAAGAAACCCTCAAGCAGCGCAAGGCCGGCCACGCGCCGACCCTGGACGCCGTCGCACAGTATGAAAAAGGTGACAACGACGCCCTTGGCTTCAGCAACCCGAATGCCTTCGGCACGCCGTACCGTGGCGATGTGGAGCAGCGCACCATCGGCCTGCGCCTGAACATCCCGATCTACAGCGGCGGCCTGACCAGCTCGCAGGTGCGGGAGTCGTATTCGCGCCTGGGCCAGACCGAGCAGCAACGCGAAGGCCTGCGTCGCCAGGTGGTGGAAAACACGCGCAACCTGCACCGCGCGGTAAACACCGATGTGGAACAGGTCCAGGCGCGCCGCCAGTCGATCATCTCCAACCAGAGCGCAGTGGAAGCCACGGAAATCGGTTACCAGGTGGGTACGCGCAATATCGTCGATGTGCTGGACTCACAGCGCCAGCTCTACGCGTCGGTGCGCAACTACAACAACAGCCGCTACGACTACATCCTCGACAACCTGCGCTTGAAACAGGCGGCGGGCACCTTGAACCCAGGGGACCTGCAGGACCTGACGCGCTACCTCAAGGCCGACTACAACCCGGATCGCGACTTCCTGCCGCCGGACCTGGCCAAGGCCGCCGCCGAGCAGCTCAAGGCCCGCCCGGGCTACTGAGCACACCACAAAACCAATGTGGGAGGGTTCTACACCCTCCCACATTGGTAACGGTGTTAAGTCAGTGAGCTATCAGTCTATCCAAACCATCCAGCAAGCGCTTAAGCGCCCCCTGATTAGCCTGCATCACCTTGAGCCCCGCCTGCGCCATGCGGCGTGCATCCTGCGGCAGTTCGAACAGCTGGCGTACGGCCTCGGCCAGCCCTTCTGCGTCCTCCACCTCTCGCAACGCCCCCGCTTCGCGCATCATCGCGGTGATTTCGAGGAAGTTGAACACATGGGGGCCCATGATCACCGGCTTGGCCAGCGCCGCCGGTTCCAGCGGGTTGTGCCCGCCGGTCGCGACCAGGCTGCCACCGACAAAGGCGCTGTCGGCCAGGGCATAGAGAAACAACAGCTCGCCCATGGTATCGCCGAGCAGTACCGAGGTTTGCGCGGTCACCGGCTCGCCGCTGGAGCGACGCACCGTGGCAAACCCTTGTTGCGCGCACAACTCGAACATCGGGCCGAAGCGCTCCTGATGACGCGGCACCAGGATCAGCAGCGCGTTGGGATAGCTCTCGAGCAGTTGCCGGTGGGCCGCCAGCACCACGTCATCTTCGCCTTCGTGGGTACTGGCAGCGATCCACACCGGGCGCTCAGCGGCGCCCCATTGCTCGCGCAGGACGGCGGCACGCAGCGGCAGCTCGGGGTCGATGGTCAGGTCGAACTTGATCGAGCCGGTGACTTCGACGGTTTCCGGGCGTGCGCCCAGGCTCAGGAAACGCTGGGCCTCAGTCTCGGTCTGTACCGCGAACAGGCTCATTTCCGATAGCATCGGCGCCGTCAGCCTGGCAAAACGCGCATAGCCCTTGGCCGAACGCGCCGACAGCCGCGCATTGGCCAAGGCCACCGGAATACCGCGCCGGGCGCAGGCGTGGATATGGTTGGGCCACAACTCGGTCTCCATGATCACCGCCAGCCGGGGCTGTACACGATCGAGAAAACGCTTGGCTGCACAGGGCAAATCGTAAGGCAGGTAGCAATGCTGGATGCGCGGCTCGTTGGCGAACAACGCCTGGATGCGCTCGGAACCGGTGGGCGTCATGCAGGTGACGGTGACCGGCAGCTGTGGATAACGCGCCAACAAGCCGCGGATCATCGGCGCCGCGGCAATGCTTTCGCCCACCGACACCGCATGCACCCAGATCCCGCCCGGCTGCATCGCCGGCAAGCCATAGGAAAACCGCTCGCCGACGCGCCGGGCATAGGCCGGCGCCTTGCGTGCACGCAACCAGAGACGTAAGGCCACCAACGGCAGCGCCAAGTAAAACAGACAGCTGTAGAGAGTTCTATTCATGGCGGCGGAGTTTATCGGCTTTTTCAGTCGATCGCCTGCAAGCACTCGGCAAAACGTTTGGCGAGAAAGCGCGCGGCGGGGCCCAGGTGCTCGTCGCGCCGCCAGACCAGCTCCACCACCAGGGCCGGTGGCGTCCATTCGCTGTCCAATTCCACCATCTGCTGCTGATAGGTCGGGTATTGCACGATATGCCGTGGCAGCCACGCCCAGCCCAGGCCGCTCATCAGCCATTCGGCCAGTACGTAGAAACTGTCGGCACGCCACACCAGCGGGCTGGCCGCTTCGCTGCCGGGGTAGACACTGGTCTGGGTCGACATCAACAACTGGCGAAACTGGGCCAAGTGCTGGCACGTCACGTAGGGCTCCTTGGCCAACGGGTGGTTCACGCCGCACACCGTGACCATCTCCACGCTGCCTACCACCCGCCGCTCCAAGGCTTCGGGGATCTGGTCGTGATAGAACAGCAGGCCCAGGTCGGCCTGGCGCTCCACCAACTTGCGCGCCACATCGCCCTGGGCGGCGCTGGACAGTTGTACTTCCAGCAACGGGTATCGCCCCGCCAATGCCTCAAGGCTGTCGAGTACCGGCTGGAACAACATCGCTTCATCCTGGGCCAGGCGCAGGCAGGCTTCTTCACCGCGGGTCAGTGACAGTGCCCGGCCATTGAGGCGCTCACATTGGCGCAGCACTTCGCGGGCCTCCTCCAGCAACACACTGCCGGCTTCGGTGAGGCTGGGCTGGCGGCCGCTGCTACGCTCGAACAGGCTCACGCCAAGGTCGGTCTCCAGCATCGCAATCGCGTTGCTGACTGCCGATTGCGCCTTGCGCTGCCCGCGCGCCACCGCTGAAAACGAACGCTGCTCGGCGACGCTGACAAACAAACGCATCTGTTCCAGGTTCCATTGCATGCTCATCCCACAACCCATCTGAATTTCGGATAGGTAATGACTTTACCCCATCTGATAAAACTCTAGAATGCCGGCCTTATCAGATTGCTTTACACCGAGGACTCACCCATGAACGCCGCCTACTGCTACCTGGCTATTGCCATCTGCTCGGAAGTGATCGCTACCGTTTCCATGAAAGCCATCAAGGGCTGGAGTACTCCCATCCCGCTGTTGCTGGTGATCGTCGGCTACGGCGTGGCGTTCTGGATGCTGACCCTGGTGGTGCGTACCGTGCCCGTCGGCGTGGCCTATGCGGTATGGGCCGGGATGGGCATCGTGATGGTGAGCATTGCCGCGCTGTTTATCTATGGGCAGAAGCTCGATGTGCCGGCGATGCTGGGGATGGGCCTGATTGTGCTGGGCGTGGTGGTCATCCAGCTGTTCTCGAAAACTGCAGGGCATTAAAAGCAGCAGTAAGTTGCGAGCGACAAGCGGCAAGAAAGAGCGCCGCGAATCGCTTCTAACTTGCCGCTTGCAGCCGATAACTTGTCGCTGCGCGCTATACTGCACGCCCTTTTCTATCCACGAGGTCTCGCGCGCATGCCTATTTCCACCGACGTCCTGATTGTCGGCGCCGGAGTTGCCGGCCTCTGGCTGAATGCGCGCCTACGCCGCCAGGGGTTTTCCACGGTGCTGGTGGAAAACGCCACATTAGGTGGCGGGCAAAGCGTGAAATCCCAGGGGATTATCCACGGCGGTGCCAAATACGCCCTGCACGGCGCCCTCACCGGCGCCTCCGAAGCGATTGCCGATATGCCGCGTCGCTGGCGTGAAGCCCTGGCCGGTGACGGCGAGCTGGACCTGTCCGGCGTGCGCGTGCTCTCGCAAGCCCATTACCTGTGGTCCCCAGGCACGATCGCCGGCAACCTCACCAGCTTTTTTGCCAGCAAGGCCGTGCGCGGCCGCGTCGATCAGGTCAAGGGCGACGACCTGCCGCCAGCCCTGCAAGACCGTGGCTTCAAGGGCAAGGTCTATCGCCTGGCCGAACTGGTGGTGGACGTACCCAGCGTGATCGAACGCCTGGCGCAACTGGCCGGTGACGGCTTGCTCGCCGGGCAGCATATCGCCCCCCTTTACGAAGGCGACACCTTGGTGGGCTTGAACGTCGATGGCCGCGAAATCCGCGCCCAGCGCATCGTCCTGAGCGCCGGTGGCGGTACCGCCGAACTGCTCGCCGCCCTGGGCCTGAGCCAGCCGGCCATGCAGAAACGCCCGTTGCATATGATCATCGCCAAGGGCCCAGGCCTGAAGCCGCTGTACGCCCACTGCCTGGGCGGCGGTACCAAGCCGCGCATCACTGTCACCACGCACCCGGCTGCCGATGGCAATTGGGTGTGGTACATGGGCGGCGACATTGCCGAGGCCGACGGCGTGGCACGCACACCCGAAGAACAGATCGCCACCGCCCGGAAAGAGTTGGCGCACCTGCTGCCCTGGATCGATATGAGCCAGACCCACTGGGCCACGCTACGGGTCGATCGCGCAGAACCCCTGCAATCGGGCCTGAGCCGGCCTGACAACGCCTTCGTCGCCGAAGAGGGCCGCCTGCTGGTGGGCTGGCCGACCAAGCTGGCGCTGGCGCCGGATTTCGCCGATCGCGTGATCAACAGCCTCGAACGCGACGGCATCCGCCCAAGCGCATCGGAGCCTTTGCCCGACCTGCCAAAACCCGCCATCGGCGTACCAGCCTGGGAGCAACTGTTGCCATGAGCCTGCCGACCCTGCACGACCTGCACCGCCCCTTGGGCAGCACCGGCCTGCTGGTGTCGCCGCTCGGCCTCGGCACCGTCAAGCTGGGCCGCGACCAGGGTGTGAAGTACCCCAGCGGCTTCACCATTCCCGATGACGACGAAGCACGGATGTTGCTGCGCCAGGCCCGCCAGCTGGGCATCAACCTGATCGATACCGCACCCGCCTACGGGCGTAGCGAAGAACGCCTGGGGCCACTGCTGCGCGGCCAGCGCCAGGACTGGGTGATTGTCAGCAAGGTCGGCGAAGAGTTCGAAGAAGGCCTGTCCCGCCATGATTTCAGCGCTGCCCATACACGGATGTCGATCGAACGCAGCTTGAAACGACTTGAAACGGATTTTATCGATCTGGTGCTGGTGCACTCCGATGGCAACGACCTGCACATCCTCAACGACTGTGAGGTGTACCAGACCCTCGCGCAGCTGAAACAAGAGGGCAAGATTCGCGGTTTCGGTTTCTCCGGCAAAACCGTCGAAGGTGGCGTGAAGGCTCTGGAAGAAGGTGATTGCGCGATGGTCACCTACAATCTGAACGAACAGGCGGAAAAAGCCGTCATTGAGTATGCGGCGGCCCATGGCAAGGGCATCCTGGTCAAAAAGGCGCTGGCCAGCGGCCACGTCTGCCTGGAACCGGGAATGGATCCAATACACGCCAGTTTCATGCTGTTGTTTGCGCAAACGGGCGTCGCCAGTGCTATTGTCGGGACCATCAATCCGCTGCACCTGGCCCATAACGTGGCGACCGCTGCCAAGGTCATTCGTCAACTCTGATGCCGCCGACGCGGCCGACCCCGTCGCAAGAAGGAGCCGACATGCCGCGAACGCTCATAAGAAAAAACCCCAGCAACTTCAAGACACTGCCCCTGCACGTCGAAGCCACCCCCGAAGGCCTGATCTACCAGGGCGTGGGTATGCCGCTCAACTTCGCCCAGACCCTGCAACGGCGCAAGCCGGTAGAGGTGCCGGATGCCGAACGCTTCGCCCTGGAACTGGCCAACCTCGGCGTATCGGTGCGCCTGACCCTGCACTGGCAAAACAAGGATTACTGGGTGTTGGTGCGCCAGCGTCGCCAGGACCGTGGCGATGTGGTGCTCAAGCTGATCTCCGGCTACGTGCCCGCCCATGAACTGAACCTGCCGCTGCACACCGCCATCCAGGAGATTGCCGAGGAATGCCTGTTGGAGACCCCGGAAGGCTGGCTCGGCGGGCGCTTCAACGACACCTGGTTGCCTGCCCCCTACTCCGCCGCGCTGCATTACCGTGAAGCCTTGCCGTTTCGCTTGAGCCCTTTGTCAGGGGCCGCACGCCCGGTACGTTGCGCAACCACCCAACTGATCGAGCGCCCGCGGGCCTATGTGCATGTGCCGACCGCGTCGCTGCAACTGATTTATGACTTGCGCCTGGAAGTGCCGAAGGAAGCCAAATCCCTGAGCCTGTTCCATGTAGATGAGCGGCTTGAAGGCGACCAACTGGTGGCACGCCTGGACCGCCAGCGCCCGGACCTGTACCTGATGCCACTGAAAGACGGCCAACCGCTCGCCGAGCTCTACACCGTCAAGAAAGACCAGCTCTACCCCGCCAGCACCCGCGGTCTATACCTGGCGGAAAGCTTCGCCCAGCAGGAAGGTTGGCTGGTGCGCGACGAGCGCATTCGCTGGAAGGATTGGCTTCGCCAGCAAGGCCTGGCAGAGCCTGAGAAAGAATCGAAATTGAAGCGCCTGACCGGCAAGGCACGCCAGATGCTGCGCAAGATCGTGCCAAATAAAAAAACCAGCCGCTGAGGGCTGGCTTCGATAACTGTAGGAGCGAGCTTGCTCGCGAAAAACTCAAGGGCGCCGCTTTTAATCAGGATACCCGCGTTATCGTTGACGAGCTTCGCGAGCAAGCTCGCTCCTACAGGTGAACAGTCAGCCTCTGAGCAACCGCGCCAGGCCAACCGTCAGCGGGGTCGGCTCAGGTAGCTTGAAGCTGGCCAGCAAACGCTGGTTATTCGCCCGCGAATGCCGAATGTCTCCCGAGCGTGCCGGGCCGTAAGTCACGGCAGGCAACGTACCAATGGCCTTTTCCAGTGCCTGCAGCACCTGCTTGAGGGTAGTCGTGCGGTTCCAGCCGACGTTGATCGCCCCCAACGGCGCGTCCGGGGCTTCGATGGCCTGCACCAGCACGTCCACCAGGTCTTCCACGTACATGAAGTCGCGGGTCTGCTCGCCATCGCCGAACACGGCAATCGGCAGGCCTTGCTGAGCCCGTTCGCTGAAGATGCTGATCACGCCGGAGTACGGCGATGACGGATCCTGGCGCGGGCCGAAGATATTGAAGAAGCGGAAAATCACCGGCTCCAGGCCATGCTGGCGCCGGTAGAAGTCGAAGTAATGCTCGCCGGCCAACTTGTCCGAGGCATAGGGCGTCAACGGCGCCTTGGTGGTCTCTTCGTCAATGGAAGCGCCTTCGCCGTTGTTGCCATACACCGCCGCGCTGGAAGCGAATACCACCCGCTTCACACCGGCTTTGCGCATGGCTTCGCAGACATTCAGGGTACCGACGAAATTGCTCTGGTGCGTGCTGACCGGGTCATCCACCGAAGCCTGCACCGAAGCTACCGCCGCCAGGTGCACCACCGCCGTCGCGCCGACAGCGGCACGCGCCACCAGCCCGGCATCGGCGACATCCCCCTCGAGCAGCTCGACGCGCGGGTTGTCCAGCGGCAGGTTGCTGCGTTTGCCCGTGGACAAGTTATCCAGCACTCGCACTGCGTAGCCCTTGGCAAGCAGCGCGTCGACCAGGTGCGAGCCAATAAAGCCCGCGCCACCGGTGATCAGGACCAACGGATCAGCCTTACTCATTGTTGCGGATCTTCTCGACAATGGCGGTGGTCGAGCTGTTCTCAACCAGGCCCAGCACTTTTACCTTGCCGCCGTAGGCACTGACGATGTCGGCACCGACCACCTGGTCGACGGAGTAGTCGCCGCCCTTGACCAGCACGTCCGGCTTGACCTGGGCCAGCAGGTTTTCCGGGGTGGCTTCAGGGAAGCTGATCACCCAATCCACCGCGCCCAACCCGGCCAATACCGCCATGCGTCGGTCGACGCTGTTGATCGGACGGCCAGGGCCTTTCAGGCGGCTGACCGACGCGTCATCGTTGACCGCGACGATCAGCCGATCACCTTGGGCGCGAGCCTGCTCCAGGTAGGTCACATGGCCGGCGTGCAGGATGTCGAAACAGCCATTGGTGAACACAATGCTTTCGTTGTGGGCACGGGCATCGTCAATCGCCAGCAGCAATTGCTCGATGCTCAGCACACCACGTTCCGAACCTTCGGAGCGCTGGATCGCACGGCGCAGTTCAGGCGCGCTGATCGCGGCAGTACCCAGCTTGCCGACCACAATGCCCGCCGCCAGGTTGGCCAGGGCCACGGCGTGGGGCAACTCTTCGCCGGCCGCAATGGAGGCCGCCAGGGTGGAAATCACGGTGTCACCGGCACCGGTGACGTCAAACACTTCACGGGCACGCGCCGGCAGGTGCATCGCCGGGTGACCGGGACGCAGCAGGGTCATGCCGTGCTCGCCACGGGTCACCAGCAAGGCGCCGAGGTCAAGGTCGGCCATAAGTGCCGCGCCTTTGCTCACCAGGTCGTGCTCATCGGCGCAACCGCCGACGATGGCTTCGAACTCGCTGAGGTTCGGTGTGATCAGGCTGGCACCTCGATAAATCGAGAAGTCCTTGCCCTTGGGATCGGCCAGTACCGGAATGTTCCGCGCCTTGGCGGCCTGGATCAGTTCCTGGTGGTTCTTCAGGGCGCCTTTGCCGTAGTCGGACAACACCAGCACCTTGATACCTTCGAGCAACGCGTCGACCTGGCCACTGAGAGCCAGGGCGTCGGTGGCGAAGGGTTCTTCGAAATCGATACGCAGCAATTGCTGGTGACGGCTCATCACCCTCAGCTTGACGATGGTCGGCTGATGGGCAATGCGCTGGAACAGCGCGCGCACGCCGGCGCCGCGCAGGCTGTTGGCCAGGCTGTCGGCGGCTTCGTCGTCGCCGGTCACACCGACCAGGGAGGCCGGGGCGCCGAGGGCGGCAATATTGAGGGCAACGTTGGCAGCGCCACCTGGACGGTCTTCGATTTGCTCGACCTTGACTACCGGTACCGGCGCCTCAGGGGAAATCCGTGAGGTACCGCCATGCCAGTAACGGTCGAGCATGACATCGCCGACCACCAAGACAGGGGCTTGATCGAATCGCGGCATGGACAACTTCATGGAGCAACCCACATACAAAATGAACAGGGGCGCGATATTAGCACAGGGTGAGCGCCGCCTAGTTCGAGAGCTTTATCCGCGATGCATCAGGCACTGAAACTGATCACTTTTTAAACAGTGCCGCCAGGATCTGCTCCACGGCTTCGGCCAACTCAACCTCATCGGTATTGATTTCGCAGTCGGCCGTAAGCGGTGCCTCATAGGGGCTGTCCAACCCGGTGAAGGCCTTGATGCGCCCCTCCAGTGCGGCGCGGTACAAGCCCTTGGGATCGCGCCGGGCACATACGTCAAAGGGCGTGCAGACATAAATCTCAAAGAACTGCTCCGGCCCGAACAGCGCCCTGGCGCGCGCCCGATCGACGCTGAACGGCGAGATCGCCGACACAATGACAATCAAGCCGGCGTCCACCATCAGGCGCGCCACTTCGCCGATACGCCGGATATTTTCCTTGCGCGCCGCGTCGCTCATGCCCAGGTCATTGCACAGCCCCGCGCGCAAGTTATCGCCATCAAGCACGAAGGTGTGCCGCCCCTGCTCGTTGAGTTGCACCTCCAGGGCATTGGCCAGGGTCGACTTGCCGGACCCGGACAGCCCCGTCAGCCATACGCAGCAGGGCTGCTGATGCTTGAGCGCCGCCCGTGCGGCCACGGACAGCGATAGGGAAAAGGGACGGATGGCAGCGCCACCGCCGGTCAGCAACTGGCTATTCATAACCCAACACCTCGTAGTCACGTTGATAGGCACGCCTGACCAATCGGCGCGTGCGCGAGGAGCAAAAGTCCCTGACCGCCTCGTGGCGACGCCCCAGGGAAACATTCAGATGTGGCAGGGATGAGTCCACGCCGAGGCGTTCGCACAGGTGCAGGAAGTCTTGCTGCAAAGACTCCTGGCGCCCGAGGAAGTCCATGGCCATCTGGCCCATGTGATCGACCAGGAAGTCGGTCTGGGGAGCAAAGTGCAATTGACGTCGCAGGTTATCCGGGTGCAGCCAGCCGGCAATGAAATGGTCGAAGTCGCGGTAGCTGGAAACGAGCGACTGGGCTTGCAGGTCGCGAGCGCCCATAGGGTTGCCGCGCAAGTAGGTATAGGCCGAGTAAGCGCGCTCCAGCGGGTCGCGTACGAAAGCGAATTTGAAGCTGCGCTCGCAGTGTTGGGGAAATTGCTGCTCATACCAGTAATACGGCAGATGCCCCGGCCAGCGCCCCTCGAGAAGTGCCGAGCACACGCTGCTGCCGGCGCATTTGGGCACATGGATAAACACGCACTGGTGTCGTTCGAAAGCCGGGTTAAGCGTTGCTACCCCAGACAGGGATTTGTTCACCGCCTGGCGATCCACCACCGACAAACGCCCCAGCAGAAACACCCTCTGGTGTTTGGGAAGCAGCTTCCACAGTAGACGTTGCAACATTCCAATACCCACGCAAGAAGGTTAGCCCTCTCGTTCGTCATTCGAATCGAGAAGGCCAACATAACAAACGACAAGCGCTGGATTATTTGGCTTTGGTCAAGCCCTGTAACGGGCCTGATACAAACACCGGGGCGCATTGCGCGCCCCGGCTGGTCAGGTGATGTTTGCCGTGGCCGGCTCGTCCAGCCCCATGGCGTGCAGGCGCGAGTAATAGCCGCCCATGGCCAGCAGTTCGAGATGTGTCCCGCGCTCGACAATTTCGCCGTGGTCCATCACCAGAATCAGGTCGGCTTTCTCGATGGTGGACAAACGGTGCGCAATCACCAGGGTGGTGCGACCTTTCATGACCTTGTCCAGTGCAGCCTGGATATGCCGCTCGGACTCGGTATCCAGGGCCGAAGTGGCCTCATCGAGGATCAGCAGCGGGGCATTTTTCAGCAGGGCCCGGGCGATCGCCAGGCGCTGACGTTGACCACCGGAAAGCAGCACGCCATTTTCACCGACTTCGGTGTCCAGGCCTTTTGGCAGCTCGGAGATGAAGTCCATGGCGTAGGCGTCGGCGGCGGCTTTCTCGATGTCGGCACGGGGTGCATCGGCCAGGTCGCCGTAGGCGATGTTGTTGGCCACGGTGTCGTTGAACAAGGTCACATGCTGGGTCACCTGGGCCACGTGACGACGCAGGTTACGCAGGCGGTAGTCTTCGATCTCGACCTCGTCCAGCAGGATTTCCCCGGTTTCATGATGGTAGAAACGCGGGATCAGGCTAGCCAGGGTCGACTTGCCGCTGCCCGAGCGGCCGACCAGGGCGATCATCTGCCCAGGGGCTGCGCTGAAGCTGATGTTCTTGAGCACCTCACGCTCCGTACCCGGGTAGGTGAAACTCAGGTTGCGCACGTCCAGGCGACCGCTGACGCGATCACGCTCCACAGTGCCGCTGTCGACTTCGGGTTCTTCATCCAGTTGTTCGAAGATGCTCTCGGCACCGGCCACGCCTTTCTGGATCGTCGAGCTGACTTCCGACAGCTGGCGAATCGGCTTGGGCAGCAGGCCCGCCGCAGTAATGTAGGCCACCAGGTCACCCGCCGTGGCTTCACCGCGCAACAGCAGCACCAGGAACATCAACGCGGCCATGGCCGTGTAGATCACCAGTTGCAGCATCGGCGTATAGACCGCACCGGTCTTGTTCATGCGCAGCTGCTTGTCGGTATTGCCCTGGCTGGCGGCGGCAAAGCGACGCTCCTCGTAGCTTTCGCCACCGAAGCTGCGCACCACGCGGTAACCCTGGATGGTTTCCGAAGCGACGTGCGTCACATCGCCCATTGCCACCTGGATCTTCTTGCTCTGCTTGCGGAATTTCTTGCTGGTGCTGCCGACCATGATCGCGATCAGCGGCAGGATCGCCAGCATCACGAGGGTCAGCTTCCAGTTCATCCACAGCAGGTAGCCGAACAGGAACACCACCGTCAGGCCTTCGCGGATCACCACCTTGATTGCATCGGTGGCCGCACCGGTGACCATGGTCACGTTGAAGGTGATACGGGAAATCAGGTGCCCGGAGTTGTGGGTATCGAAATAGCGGTTAGGCAACACCAGCAGCTTGTTGAACAACTGGACCCGCAGGTCATGCACCAGCCCCAGGGAAACCTTGGCCAGGTAGTAGTTGCCCAGGAACGACCCCAGCCCCTGCCACGCGGCGATCAGGATGATCAGCAGCGGCACGGCCATCAGCAACTTCAGGTCCTTGAACAACGGGATATTGGGCAGGAACACCACATCGGGGTTGCTCAAGCCATCGACGAAGTACTTGAGAATCCCGGCGAGCATTGGCTGGGTCGAAGCGAAGATCACGAAGCCCACGATACTCAGCAGGAACATGCCGAGGTACGGTTTCACATAGCCCAGCAGCCGGAAATAGATTTTCAGGCTGGATTCCTGGTCCGCTTTGGGCGGTGCGTCACTCATGTGTCGAGCTCACTGATTGGGTAGGACGCGAACTTTATCACACGCGTCGGGTTTGGCCCGAGCCCAGACCAAAACACTGGCCAGGGCAATCGGCAGCCAGGAGATAAACCACTCGGCCCGCGGCGTGCCGGTCAGGCTGGCGGCATCGAATTGCATGGCCAGGAACGAAAACACCCACATGCCGATGATGCCCTTGCCATAGAGCGTGTCGCGGGCCTTCCAGGCCTGCCACAGCACACCGAACCACAGGCCGCACCACAGCAGCAGGCCGGGCAGGCCCAACTCGATGCTCACGTGGGTGAACAGGTTGTGGGAGTGATCGAAAAAGAGGTTATCGGCAAATACCTTGTAGTCCCCGCCCAGCCCCAGGCCGGTCCACGGGCGCTCACTGATCATCTGCACAGCGGCCATGAAGATCTGCGGTCGGTAAGACACACCCCGGGCCAGCACCAGGGACTGCATGGCGAAGAACACCGCCAGCGCCGCGATGACCGCACCAATGGCAATCACCGTGCTACGGCGGTCACGGCACCAGGCCGGCATTGCCACGACAGTCAGCAACAACGCCAGTGCGGCGCCGCGGCTTTGACTCAGCACCACGAACAACCCAAGCAACGCGATGGACACTGCCCATGCCACCTGCATCCAGCGACCGCGCGGCAGCCAGTGCAGCAACCACACGGCGGCCAGGCCGATCACATAGGCACCCAGGATCGGATGGCTCAACTGGCCCAGGCCTTCGAGGCGCGCATACCAGTCGTTATGCTCAAAGCCATAAAATTTGATGATCGCCAGGAGCGACGACAGGGCCAGGCCGAAACCACCCCATTGCATCACGCGGATCACCTGCTCGGTCCGGCCACAGGCGAGTACCGGGAAAAACAGCAGGAACACGCCGATGTACAGCAGACGCTTGGCTTCGCGCGAAGGGTCCTCGGCATTGGTCCACGTCAGGCTGATCGCCCCCCAAGCTGCCAGCAACCCGACCATCACGCAGAGCCAGCGCTGTTCGCGCCAGACCTCCATGAGACGCTCACGGGCCGACCAGGCAAACACCATCGCCGGCAACCACAGGAACAGCGTCAAACCCTGTTGATAAATCTTATTGGTCGGGGCAAAAGCAATCGCCAGCAAAAACCAAAGTAACCCGAAAATCATCCATACCTGCGCCCAACGACTTGCTTGCATCACCCGCTCCTGAATACGTTCAACCCGCCAACCCGGCATGGTTAAAACCCAAAACTTTCGGCATTATTACCGATCACTGTGCCCGCGACTCCCACAAGGCTTTCCGACGATGCAATGTTCAAGGCTTTCCCAAGCCGATTTAACCGCGATGATTGAAGGTGCCAGAATCCTGGAACAGGACAGCTACGGGCCCAAAGTCTACCTGCTGACCGACGGGAACATCCTCAAGCTGTTTCGCCGCAAGCGCCTGCTGTCGTCCGCGCTGTTCCGCCCGTACTCCAAGCGTTTCATCGACAACGTGGCGCAGTTGCAACAACGGGGCATCCCGACCCTGACCGTGCTCGCGTTCTTTCAACTGACGGCGCCCGGCATGACCGCCGTACTCTACCGCCCCTTGCCGGGCGAAACGCTGCGCCAGATTTCCAACCGTGAAGGCTTTGACTGGCACACCAACCTCGACCCGCTGGTGGCCCTTATTCGCCGCCTGCATGGCGCGGGCATCTACTTCCGTTCGTTGCACCTGGGCAATATTGTCGTGACACCGGACAATGAAATGGGCCTGATCGACGTGGCCGACATGCGTTTCCTGCGCGCGCCCCTGAACCCGGAACTGGCAAGGCGCAACCTGCAACACTTCGCCCGCTATATTGCGCGCGAGAAGCTGAACGAACACTTTCCAATGCAAGCACTGGAGCAAGCGCTGCTAGCGGCATGAGAACAGCCGCCGGGTGGTTTCAGTGAAATCGTTCCAGGCCTGCTCCGGCGCCAACGCCCGCGATTGAGCCTCGACAACCTGCACGCCTGAACTCACGAACGCGCGTGCCAGGAGTTGCCCCCAGGACGTGGCGCTGTCTACGGGCGCGTACCAGCCGGCATCACCCAGTTGTTCGCGGAACACTGCCAGCTCGCTGGTCAGTACAGGCACGCCGGCCATCACCGCCTCTTGCAGGATCAACCCCAGGCCCTCTTCCGTCGACGGAATGGCGACCCAGTCAAACGCCCGATAAAGGGTCGCCGCCTCAGGAAGATGCCCCGGCAGGTACACCTTGTCGCGCAAGCCAAGCGCCTCGATACGCGCCTCAAGCCTGGGCCTCGCCGGCCCCTCGCCGATGATCACCAGGCGCGCATCCGGCCGATCGGCCGTCGCACTGGCAAAGGCCTCCAGCAAACAGCCAAACCCCTTGCCGTCGACCAGTCGACCTACCGCCCCCACTGCCGGCGAGCCATCCAACGGCAGCCCCAGGCGGGATCGAGCCGGCTCACGGGCAAGCGCGGCGGCACGAAACACAGCAGGATCGAAGGCACTGCGCAGCACCGCCACGGGCCGTTGCAGGTAACGCTCAAGGGAGCCGGCGAGGGTTTGCGACACGGCCGCCAGCGTCAGTTGCGACGCAGGGAGTTGCTCGAAGAGCTTGCGATCAGCTTTGCGCAAGCGCGTGACGCCATGAAAAATCACCACGGCCCGCACCTGCGGCAGGTGCTTGAGCACCGGTAAAAGCACTCGCGCGACACCGATGCCATCTAGCAGTACAACCTGCACATCCTCAGGCAGGGCCTTCTGGAAGCGCGCACGCATCCAGGGCATCAGCCACTTCCACAGGTGCCGCCCCTTGAGCCTGGCGGATGAGAGGTTCCACTCGACGGCCTGTTCGACCAGGCCATCGCTGCCAGCGGCGCTGCCCTGAAGCAACCAGGTGTGCACCGGTACATCGCTGTCGGCCTGGGCCAGTATTTGCTGATGAACCTTCTGCACCGAAGCGAATGCAGAGCCACCAGCCCACATGATGTTGAGAATACTCATCGAAAAAACCTTATGCGGCGTTGGTGTGGCTCGTCGTATTTACTGGCGGATCAACCAACCGATGCCGACCCCCAGGATCAGCATGAGCACCAGCTTGACCCGCTCTCGCCGCTTGCGCCGCGCCTTGGTCAAGCGCTCTTCCGCCGTCGCCACATGCAAACCGAAACCGGTGTGCAAGACCGCATCGCCCTCCAGGGTGACGGCGCCCAGGTTCAGCTGCGCGTAACGCCTGGAAAGCCCTTTCTCACCCTCGAACCCGGCATAGGGCGCACATAACCGGTATTCCTTGATACGTCGCAGCCCCGGGTTCAGCGAGAACCCTTGCCACTCAGGCTTGTCGGACAGCAAGGAATAACAAGGTACCCCGCCAATCACCTCGCGCGGCCCCAGATGAATATAGGGGCTGTGCACCTGCAAGTCGTAAACGTAATTGCGCAACCAGACTTGGAGAATATCGGGACGCTGCTCCAGCACTGTCTTCGAATCCTCGACAAAACCGGGTCGATAAAACGCCCAGTCATCTTCGCAATGGAATATGTACGGGGTCTTGACCGACCCGTAGGCCAAGTCGATGGATGCCAATTGCCCCAGCTTCGGGCGGTTGATCAGGAACGTGCAATGGCCGAGCCAATGCTCGGGAATCGCCAGGCGTACCGCGTCATCGCCAGAGTCTTCGGTAATGAAGACTTCGCGGATGGCCGCTGTATTGAACAGATCGAAGCTCGCGAGCGTGCGCTTCAGCAAATCGAAGCGACCACAACTGGTCACGACGAGCGTTATATCGCTTTGAGCGGAGAATTGCATTCAAGCCTCGATAATATCATAAGGCCACCAAGCGCGGCCACCTGGCAGATATCAAACGCCTAGTTTCAAGCGCAGCGTTTCCAGCAAACTCAACGGTGCCCGGGGCCGCAGCGGCGGCTTCAGCGCCTCGACAATGCGCTGGCCGATGCGCGCAAAGCTGAACTGGCTGACCGCGAGGTCCTGCCCGTTGCGCGCAATCTCGGCCGCCAGTTGAGGATTGGATCGCAATGCAGCGAGTTTTTCCTGCAACTGGGGAATGTCTTTATAGAACACCACATTGACCATGTCCTTGAAGCCAAGGGCCTGGTTTTCCCCGGCACCCTGGTCAAACGCCAGCAGCACACAACCACAGGCCATGGCTTCGAAGTTCTTGATCATATACTCGCCCATGCCCACGTCGGCACTGACGAAAAAACGAATCCGGTTGAGGGTTGCGCAGTATTCCTCACCGGATTTGGTGCGCGTAACCACCAAAGGTTCAACGCGGGCCAACTCATCGAGCAATGCCTTGCGACCACTGTAGGCCACGCTGTTGGTGCTGCCGACAAATGCCAGCTCAATGTCGCGCTCCAATCCCTGGGCCTGCAACAGCGCCTGATCGTAGCCCTTGGGCACGAACACCGCATCGAAGCCTTCGGCGCGCAGGCGCTCGGTCACCATATGCCCCGAACTGATGACCCGCACCCACGGCAAGCGACGGTAATGGGCACTGAACTTGCCCGTGTACTTGCAGGGAATGTAGTTCTGGTAGGCATCGTGTTCGAGGATCACCAGGTTCGGGATCGTACGGATAAAGCCGGCCTGGCGAATCTCCTGCTTGAACCGCAGGAAGAACACGATGCGGTCATAACGGCTCACGTCGACTTCACGCTTGAAGTAACCGCGCAGGTTGCGCTGCTCAGCACTGCTCAGCCAGCGGGTATCACACTCGCAGTGCTCGGCAATGCCTTCGTACAGGCGATCGAGAATCGCGCGCTGTTCTTTCTGTACCAGAAACAAAACTTTCATGACCTTCCCTTTCACAACTGCCGTCACAAACGCCAGAACAACTCATGCCGTCGTACGGCCTTGCGGAAAAACTCGTTCTCACCATAAGGCGACCGCGCCCGTCCCGCCAAGACCCGTTGCAGCCAGCGCCGCACACGACGCTTGAACGGCGGGGCGGGTTGCAGGTCATGCATCATGCCCAGCGCCATGGCCTTGTCGCGCTGCCGGGCCGGCGACAGCGACAGGCTGCACGGCCACAGTTCCAGCGCGTCATCGAACAGCGGCGGCAAGGCAATACCGGTGCCCGCGTCGCCCATGGGCCAGCGGTCGTTGTCATGCAGGTGGTTGGCGTAGCCGAGCACGGTGGTCGGCTGCCACTCCAAACCTTGCAAGGCTTCGATCACCGCTTGCTGCGCACAGATGTGGTCCGGATGAGGATCCAGGACCGGATGGGGCAAGACGATCACTTCAGGGCGTGCGGTCAGCAGCAACTGACGCAGATCGGCGAGCAGGTTTTGCCAGGTCGGCAGGCCATCGGCATCCGCCGGCAACGGGAAAGGGTTGAATTGGCGGAACAGGCGGGTATCCGACAGGTCGGCCTCGCGCGAAGCGATCGGCTGATCAGGCGCAGCGCGCATCGCCGGCAGTTGCAGGCAGAAGTAACCCAGCTGCACACAGTGTGCCTGTGGTACGCCGGCCCAAAGCGGCACGGCAATGCTGTCCCAGGCACGCAGGCGCCCTTTGGTCCGCGCGGCATCGACCAGATCCAGGCCCATGCGCTGATAGTGCTCGGCTTCGATTTCACCGGCGGTAAGGGTCACGATCCACGGCTTTTCGGCCTGGCTGTAAAGGCCGAAGGCAGCCAATTCGGCATCGTCGGCATGAGGCGCGATAACCATGACCCGCTGCGCCGAATAATCCGGCGTACCCCAGGCCCACAGCCGAGGAGCGCCCTGCAGGCTGCAAAAGCGCCCGCGTAAACGCAACTCACCGGACATCAGGGCCGGCGCCCAGCCACTGAGGTTCAGGTAGCGAACGCCATTCACCCCGCGCTCGAAGGCCTGTCGGTCAGTGCTCTCTCCGCCCAGAATCTCAATGGCCGGATCCAGGAAGCGTCCCAACCAACCACTCTTGACCTTGATAGCCAATACCAGGGTCGCCTCGGCTTGCAGCGGCGAATCCACCCGCAGCCGGTCACCGTCGAAGCGAACCCCGGCCACCTCGGCATCCGTCGAAAACCGGTATCGGTAGTCTTCGTTGGGCGCATAAAACAGATGGTCGGCAAACCATGCCTCGTGGGCGATCCAGGCCAGCACACCGAGCGCCAACGGCAGCCACCACGCCACCCAGATACCAATCACCACCAGCAGCAGCAAGCCGATCAGCAAGCCGACCCGTTTGTTGCGCCGATGGCGCTTGAGCAATTGCTGTTTGCGGCTCATACGGTCAGCACCGGCACAGGGTTGCACCAACGGTCCTTGTACTCGCGGTCGGCACGCCCGAAGGAGAAACGCAGCGGCTTGCCGACTTCACGTGCCTGTTCCCAGGCGCCCTGGGTATTGAGGAAGCTCAGGACACTCCCCGGGCTGAACGCCCGGGTTTCAGGGTCGACGCCACCGTTGACGTACTCCACGCTGATCCACTCCGGCGACTCGACCCGGTACACCAACTGGACCGCGATGGGCGCATCATTGAGGAAGATCACCGAACCGATCAGCCATTCGCGCAGCAGCTCGATCACCTCGGCCATGCGTTCGGCGCCGGTGGCGACAAAGCCCCAGCGACGCAGGAACAGGTCGCAGTAGATCGCCGCCAGCTCCTCGCTGGAAAACTCGCTCACCGGTCGCACCACCCCACCGGCCTCTTCGAGCAAGCGCAGTTCGCGACGCTGGTTGTAGCGAAACTTCTTCGACAGTTCTTCCGGGGTGCGGGCCATGGCCAACTGTTCGGCCTGGGGCTTGAGGCCGCTGAAACGGCCTTCATTCAGGGCCGACAAATAGCGTGCACGGTGCCGCAAGGGCGCCTGGGCTGCAGGCGCGGCGGGCAGGATCAACTCGGCGTTGCCCAGGTCGAACAGGCCTTTTTTGCCGCGCTGCTTGAGCACATCCTTGGACAAGGCCAGGTCGCGCCCCCAGGTCGCGATGCAGGCTTGAAGCTCGCCGCCCTGCTCCCAGGCCAGGTAACGCACCGGGATGTCGGCCAGCCCGGCCAGACGTTCGATCACTTGTGGGTGGGTCGCGACACTGCCGCCAAAACGCTGCCAGGCATCGCTGTAGACCGGCGCATCGACGACGGACCAGCCACGCTCGCGCCAGCCTTGGAATCGATTGAGCATCAAGCCCCCGCGGTCAGTTCAATAACGTGTGGCAATTGCCAGAAGGTATCGCGTACCGCCTGATCCGAGAAACGCTCGCGCAGGCGCTCCAGCATCATTTCGGCGCACTGCCGTTGCTGGTGTTGATCCATTGCTGCCAGATGCCGCAGCCCCTGGGCAAGGTGTTCGGCATCGCCGAAGGGAAACAGGATACCCACGCCCTCGACCACCTCCTTCGCACCGCCACAGGCCGTGGCCAGCAACGGGACGCCGGCCGCCATGGCTTCCAGCAGCACCATGCCAAAGGGTTCATGGTCGGAGCTCAGGGCAAACACATCGAATGCCCGGAAGTACCGACGCGCATCCGGCACCTGGCCGAGGAACAGCACCTTGTCGGCAATGCCCAGCTCCCGTGCGAGGGCCTTGAGGTCCTGCTCCAAGCGCCCGCTGCCGAGGATCGCCAGGCGGCTTTCGGCCGGCAAGTGCGCCAGCGCCTGGGCAAAGCCCTTGAGCAGTGTGGCCTGGTCCTTGTCCGGGTGCAGGCGGCCGACATTGCCGACCACCCATTCGTCCGGCGACAACCCCAACGCGTCGCGCGCCTCATGTGCAGGCACCTGTGTGGCCTGCAAGGCGTCGACGTCGATGCGGTTGTACAACGTCTGGATGCGTGCCGCCGGCCAGGTCGGCAGGCAACGGCGCAGATCGTCACGCACCGCGTCGGAAACCCCCAGCAGGCTCAGACGCTTGCGGAAGATCCCGGCAAACAGCCTGCGACTGCGACGCTGATAGTCACCAAAGGCGTGATGCACGCCAATCACCGGCAGCCGTGTGCCGAGCAAGGCGATGTAGATCGGCTTGAAACGGTGCGCGATACAAAAACTGAAGTTGCGCGACGCGGCGATCTTGCGCAGTTCACGAATGGCACCCAGCTTCAGGCCACGAATGGCCTTGGAGCTGAATTCCATGAACAACACTTCATCGGACGCACAACCGGCGGCCACGTGCGGGTCGGCGACCCCGGTGAGAAACACCGTGGTCACCTTGTAGCCGGAGCCTGCGAACAAACTGGCGTACTGCCGCGCGCAGTCCAGGAATGGCCCGTCATAGCCATGGCAGAACTGCAGGACGTGGCGTTCAGCCGAGCGCGTCATAAGGGTCCACGCCGTCCTTGACGACCAGGATGTCTTCCATGATCAGGTACTGCAGGTCGGAGCCGAAGAACATGTTCAGCGCGTCGGTCGGCGAGCAGATCATCGCTTCGCCACGACGGTTGAGCGAGGTGTTCAGGGACACGCCGTTGCCGGTCAGTACTTCCAGCTCTTTCATCATGTCGTAGTAGCGCGGGTTGTATTCGCGCTTGAGCACCTGGGCGCGGGAGGTGCCGTCTTCATGCACCACTTCCGGCACGCGGGTCTTCCACTCTTCCGACACTTCAAAGGTGAAGGTCATGAACGGCGCCGGGTGATCGACCTTGATCATCTGCGGGGCCACGGTGTCGAGCATCGACGGGCAGAAAGGCCTCCAGCGCTCGCGGAACTTGATCTGGTGGTTGATACGGTCGGCCACGCCGGTCGCACTTGGGCAACCGATGATCGAACGACCGCCCAAGGCACGCGGGCCAAACTCCATGCGGCCCTGGAACCAGGCCACCGGGTTGCCGTCGACCATGATCTTGGCAATGCGCTTGGGCATGTTCTCGATCCTGCGCCAGTTCGGCTTGCTCTCGTGCTTGGCGCAGGCGGCGATCACGTCTTCGTTGCTGTAGGACGGGCCGAGGTAGACGTGTTCCATCTTCTCCACCGGTACACCACGAGCGTGGGACACGTAGGCGGCGGCACCGACGGCGGTGCCGGCATCGCCGGACGCCGGCTGCACGAACAGCTCTTTCACGTCGTCACGGGCAATGATCTTCTGGTTCAGCTTGACGTTCAGCGCGCAGCCGCCGGCGAAGGCCAGCTTGCCGGTGTCCTTGAGGATATCGCCCAGGTAATGGTCGATCATCTGCAAGGCCAGCTTTTCAAACAGCGCCTGCATGCTGGCGGCGTAGTGAATGTACGGCTCGTCGGCGATGTCGCCTTCGCGCTTGGGGCCCAGCCACTCGATCAGTTTCGGCGAGAAGTAGAAGCCCTTGCCCTTCTCTTTATAACGGCGCAGGCCAATGACGTTGGCGTAGTCGGTGTTGATCACCAGCTCGCCGTTTTCAAACGAGGCCAGGCGCGAGAAGTCGTACTTGCTGGCATCGCCGTACGGCGCCATGCCCATGACCTTGAACTCGCCGTCGAGCATCTCGAAACCGAGGAACTCGGTGATCGCGCCGTACAGGCCGCCGAGGGAGTCCGGATCGTAGAATTCCTTGATCTTGTGGATCTTGCCGTTTTCGCCGTAGCCGAAGAACGTGGTGGCGTACTCACCCTTGCCGTCGATGCCGAGGATCGCGGTCTTCTCCTGGAAGCCGGAGCAGTGGTAGGCGCTGGACGCGTGGGCCAGGTGGTGTTCAACCGGTTCGATCTTGATTTTCTTCGGGTCGAAGCCCAGTTGCTCCAGGCACCAGACGATCTTGTTGCGATAGCGCTTGTAGCGACGGTTGCCCATCAGGATCGCGTCAAGTGCGCGGTCCGGGGCGTACCAGTAACGCTTGGCGTAGTGCCAGCGCGCCTCGCCGAACAGGCTGATCGGGGCGAACGGGATCGCCACCACATCAACGTCGGAAGGCTTGATGCCGGCCTGTTCCAGGCAGAACTTCGCCGACTCGTAGGGCATGCGGTTCTTTGCATGTTTGTCGCGTACGAAGCGCTCTTCTTCGGCGGCCGCGATCAGCTTGCCGTCGATATACAAGGCTGCGGAAGGATCATGGCTAAGGGCGCCGGACAGGCCAAGAATCGTCAATGCCACAGGGGTCTAGCCTCTTTTAGTCTGCATGCAGGCGGGTTGCGCCTGAAAAAAGTGTGCTTCCCGCCTGGGCAGGAAACAGCTAAAGGGCGGGATTATAGCTCAAAAGCAGTGGGAAGCTGTTAGCGGCAAGAGTCGCCTGCACCATCGCCGTGTGTGCAGTGCGAGCGCGCTGATGGGTCGCGTAGCCGAATTCCAGAATGATAAAAATCTTCCCAGTCACTAAACTCGCGCCCTTTTGCGCGTTTACACCCTAAGCGCCACGGATTCCGGCTGACTCATGACCCCTCTCGCTCGCTTCAACCTGTTGCTGCCCGGCCTGCTCGCCCTGTGCGGCGTCGCCCAGGCTGATGACCCCGCGCTGATCCTCGACCCCAGCGTCGTCACCGGCTCGCGCAGCGCCAGCCCGACCTTCGACCTGCCCTACTCGGTGGACGGCATCAGTCGCGAGCAGATCAGCGACGGCCAATTGGGCATCAACGCCTCCGAAGCCCTGGCCCGCGTGCCCGGCCTGGTGGTGCAGAACCGCCAGAACTATGCCCAGGACCTGCAGATTTCCTCCCGTGGCTTCGGCGCCCGCTCGGCCTTCGGTGTGCGCGGCATCAAGCTGATCGCCGACGGCATCCCCGCCAGCACCCCGGACGGCCAGGGCCAGGCCGCCACGTTCAACCTCGACACCGCCGAGCGTATCGAAGTGCTGCGCGGCCCGGCCGCCACCCTGTATGGCAGCAATGCCGGCGGCGTGATCCAGATGTTTTCCCGCGATGGCGAAGGCCCGCCACGCATCGGCGCCGAAACCCTGGTGGGCAGCGACGGCCTGAACAAGAACCACCTGAGCGCCGAAGGCGCGGCAAACGGCGCAGGCTTTGTACTCGACGCCTCGCGCATGGATACCAACGGCTACCGCGACCACAGCAGCGCCCGTCGCGACCAGACCTTCGCCAAGCTCAATGTCCAACCGGATGACGACAGCAGGCTGGCGCTGATCTACAGCAGCCTGGAGCAGAACGGTACCCAGGACCCACTGGGGCAAACCTGGGACGCCTACAAGGCCGACCCGCGTTCGGTGAGCAGCAATGCGCTGACGTACAACACACGCAAAAGTATCGATCATCAGCAATTGGGCATGAATTATGAACGGTACTTCGGCGATGCGACGCTGCAGGTGAACGGGTATACCGGGCGGCGGAGTGTGGTTCAGTATCTGTCGATCCCGGACAGGTTCGGCAGTGGCGCCGCCAATCCGGCTAACGCTCGCGGCGGTGTGGTAGCTTTCGACCGCAAGTTCTATGGCGGCTCCCTCCATTGGTTGCAACCTATCACCAGCGCACCCGGCGAGCTGACCCTGATCACCGGCCTCGACTACGACCGCAGCCAGGATGATCGCCAAGGTTATTCCAACACCGTCAATGGGGTGCATGGTGTCAAAGGGGCCTTGGGCCGCGATGAAATCGATACCGCCACCAGCCTCGACCCGTTCGTGCAAGCCAACTGGCTGCTGGGTGACTGGACCCTGCAAGCCGGCCTGCGCCACAGCACCATGGAAATGGACGTAGACGATCACTTCCTCAGCGACGGCAACGACAGCGGCAGCAAGACCTACCAGAAGAACACGCCGTCGATCAGCGTCATGTACGCCTTCACACCTGACTTGCACGGTTATGTAAGCGCGGGCAAAGGTTTCGAAACCCCAACCCAGGCCGAGTCCGCGTATTCCAGCACGGCGAACGGCTTCAACTTTGCGCTCAAGCCATCGGTCAGCCAACAGTATGAAGTTGGCCTGAAAGCTCGCATTGGCCAGGACACCCGCGTGAATGCGGCCCTCTTTCAGATCACCACCGAGGACGAACTGGTAGTGCAGCAATCCAGCGGAGGGCGCACCACTTACCAAAACGCCGGCCGCACCCTGCGTCGCGGCTTCGAACTGGGCATCGAAAACCAACTCGCCGAACACTGGAGCACCAACCTCGCCTACACGCGCCTGCAAGCCACCTATGACAGCGACTTCACCAGCGGCACAACTGCCGTCGACAAAGGCAACTACCTCCCCGGAGTGCCGCAAACCACGCTGTTCGCCGAGCTGAACTGGAAACCCCGGGACTGGGTCAGTACCGCAGTCGAAGGCCTGTACCGCAGCAAGGTCTACGTCGAAGACACCAACAGCCAACACGCCGCGCCGGGCTACAGCGTGTTCAACTGGCGCGCACGGTTCGAGCAGAAGGTCGAACACTGGACCTTCCACCAGACCCTGCGCCTGGATAACCTGCTGGACCGCCAGTACGTCGGTTCGGTGATCGTCGGCGACGGCAATGGCCGCTACTACGAAGCGGCGCCTGGGCGCTCCTGGTATGCCGGGGCGGGTGCCGAGTATCAATTCTGAACGCACCACACCTTCAATGTGGGAGGCCCCGCGCTGTCGCGCAGCAAACCGGAACCCCTGTGGCAAGCCCGCTCACCACCGGAATGCGGGCGCCTGAAATTGTTTATGCCCTAAGGGGAGTTTGCTCATGCCCCCAAGCGTCGGATGGAGTCCAGCTTTGGGGTGCAACACTAGACGCGCTCCAGCATCCGCCGACTGGCGAAACTGAAGCTCAGCACGATAAAGATCAGCACCCCGGTCGCCACCTGCTGCCAGTAGAAATTCCAGCCGATCAGCAGCAGCCCGTTGGCGATCACGTTGATAAACAACACGCCCAGCAGGGTCCCCGGAACATTCGCCCGTCCCTGTCGACTCAAGGTGGTGCCGATAAACACCGCGCCAATCGCATTGAGCAAAAACGCGTTACCGGACAGCGGCACATAGGCGCTGACTGTCGAGCTGAGCAACACGCCGGCCACCCCACAGGCCAGGGAGGTTGCCAGGGCCACGATGGTGACGATGCGCCGCACCGATAACCCCGAGTAATACGCCAGCAGCGGCTGGGTGCCCTGGGCCAGCAACTCACGGCCCAGGCGTCCGCGCGCCAGGGCCAGGCCGTAGAACAGCGCCAGCCCCACTACCACCAGCAGCGGTGTCAGCCCCATGAGTTGAGGCTTCAAGCCTTGGCTGATATAGATCGGCTGGCCGCCGTCCGAGAGCAGTTGCTGGGCGCTGGTGCCGATAAACAACGTGCCAAGGGTGGCCAGGAACGGACTGATGCGCAGCCCGGCAATCAGGCCGGCATTGACCAGCCCCACCAGCAGCGCCGCCGCCAGCGCGCCCGTGGCCGCCACCGCCCAGCCATGGCCGCCATTGAGCAGCACCACAAAGCTGAAACTGGCAAAGTCCAGCGCCGTGCCCACCGACAGGTCGATGCCACCGGCCGCCACCGCGTAGGTCATGCCGATGGCGACAATCGCCAGCAGCACGAAGTTGTTCAGCACCAGGCTTTGCAGGTTGCCTGCGCTGAGGAAGCCCGGCGCTTGCAGCGCAAACACCACGACAATCAGGGTGAACACCAGTGGCAATGTCAGCGGCAATACTGCGCGTGCGCTCATGCCGTCGCCCCTCGGTTCAATGCACTGGACGCCGCGACGACCAGCAAGATCAACATGCCCTGCACACCATTGACCCAGAAGCTGGAGAGGTTAAGCAGTTGAAAGCCATTGATCAGAAAACCAATCAACAGCGCCGCCAGCAACGTCCCCGGAATGCTCGCCACCAACCGGCGGGAAAACACCACGCCGAGAAAGGCGATCGCCACCACCGACAGCAGCATGTCGCCGGAGCCGGTGGTGCTGCCGCTGAAGAACGCAGCCGAACACAGCGCAGCCACGGCGGCGCACAGACCGGACAGCAGATAGCTCGACAACACGTAGACGGGCACACCAATGCCCGCCGCTTCGGCCGCCTGGGGGTATTCGCCCACCGCATGCAGGCGCAGCCCATAGGCCGAGTGCTGAATCAGCAGCGTCAGCACGCCCGCCGTCACCAGCAGTACCCAGGCCAGGGCCGGTACGCCCAACCAGGCGCCGCCACTGAGCAGGTCCAACAGCGGCGAGTCCGTGGAGACCACCGTGTTCTCCGTCAGCACCAACTCCAGCCCGGCCAGTACATTCATGCTCGCCAGGGTCGCCAGCAACGGCGGCAAACGCAGCACCACCACGGCCAGCCCATTCAGCAAGCCGACCGCCAAACCGCAGCCCAGGGTCAGCAGCAACGTCAACCCGAGATCCAGGCCGGCATTATTGAGGCGGCTGAATACCGCCGCGCACAAGCCCAGGTTGGCCGCCAGCGACAGGTCCAGCCCTCCAGCCACCACGTTCGAACCGCCGCCGATAATCACGCAGGTGAGCCCGAAGGCCAGCACGCCGAGGATCGCCGACTGGCTGAACACATTGGCCAGATTACCCACCGACAGAAAATTCGGCGCAGCCACGGCAAACCCCATCAGGATCGCCACAAAAACCCCCACCGACCCACGGCGCAGCACCAGCACCCACAATCGCTGCGATAACCCAGGCGTCGCCGCTTCAAGCATGTTCCACCTCTCGAGCGCTTAAAGCCGCAGCAGCCACGGCCCCCGTCGCACAGGCCAGCAACTGATCGCTGTCCGCCTCCCCGGCACGGAATTCACCGGCGATCTCACCCCGATGCAGCACCAGGATTCGGTCACTGATCCCCAACAACTCCGGCAAATCCGACGACAACACCAGCACCGCCGCGCCCTCTTCCACCAAGCGTCCGATCAAGCGATATATCTCTACTTTGGCACCCACATCCACGCCCACACAGGGCTCATCCAACAGGTACACCGCCGAGCGGCGGCTCAGCCATTTCCCCAGGGCGACCTTCTGCTGGTTGCCACCACTGAGCTGGCTGACCGCCACTTGGGGCCCAGGCGCCTTGATCGCCAATTCGTCGATCAGCCGCAGGCTTTCCGCCTGCTCCTTGCGGCGGCTCAACAAGCCCCAGCGGCTGAACCGCCCGAGCCCCGCCAGCGTCAGGTTTTCCAGCACCGAAAGCACTGGCGAAATCCCCTGGCTGCGCCGCTCTTCCGGCACCAGCGCAATGCCCTCGGCAATCGCCTGGGCCGGCGAACGCAGGCGCAGCAAACGCCCGTCCAGATGCACACTGCCGCTGTCGGCGCGCTCGACACCGAAGAGTGTCTTGAACAACTCCTTGGCTCCCGAGCCGACCAGCCCGGTCAGGCCGACGATTTCTCCGCGCCGCACGTCCAGATCGATCTGCCGATAGCGCCGCGCCAGGCTCAACCCGCGTACCTGCAACAGCGGCGCTCCCAGTGCAACCTTGGCCTTGGGGTACATCTCCTGCACCTCGCGATTGACCATCAGCCGCGCAATCTCGGCGCTGGACGTATGCCGGGGCTGCACCACCGCCACGTCCCGACCATTGCGCAGCACCGTGACTTCATCGCACAGACTGTCGATTTCCTGCAGGTAATGGGAGATGTACAGGATGGATAAACCCTGGTCGCGCAGGCGCTTGACGATGCGCAGCAACTGGTCGACCTCGCGCTTGACCAACGCCACGCTGGGCTCGTCGAACACCAGGATCTTCGGCTGGCGAATCAACGCCCGGGTGATTTGCAGCACCTGGCGTTCGGCGCTGTTCAGCTCGCTCACCAGCGCACCGGCGGGCAATTGCAGATCAAAATATTCCGCCAGCAAGCGCTCGGCTTCACGTTGCTGCCGACGTCGATCCACAAAGGGCCCGCGCCGCAATTCATGCCCGAAAAACAGCGCCTCGCCCACGGTAAAACTGGCGGGCAACAGACGCTCCTGATGGATGAACTGCACGCCCAGCGCATCCACCTGACGCGGTGACAAGGCGGCGTACGACTGGCCATCGATACTCACCTGCCCCGCGTCCGCCTTGTGGATGCCGGCCAGGATCTTGATCAAGGTCGACTTGCCCGCACCGTTCTCCCCCACCAGGCCGTGGATGCTGCCGCGTTCGACTTTAAGGCTTGCGTCATCCAGCGCCAGGGTGGCGCCAAAGCGTTTATGCAAGTGTTGCAGGACCAATGCCGGCATCAGTCACCCCGCAGTTGCTGAACCTGGTCCAGGTTGGCCGCGGTGGTCAGCAGCGTGGCCACATGGGTTTCCTTGGGCAGGTCTCGTTGCCCGGCAAGGTAGCGCGCCACGTTCTGCACAGCGGTCTTGCCGATCAACGCCGGCTGCTGCGCCACCACCGCCCCCACCGGCGAATTTGCCTGGCCGAGCAGCGCCAGCACTTCCGGCGTACCGTCGACGCCGTAAGTCTTGATCTCGGTGCGCCTGGCATCGATCAGCGCCTTGCTCGCGCCCAACTGCGGAATGTCCCACGCCGACCAGATCGCCGAGACGCTGCCCGCCGGGTACTTGTTGAGCAGCGCCGAGACTTGGGAATAAGCATCCTGCACGGTGTTGGGGATCACGTCGCGAAGCTCCGGCTGGATGATTTCCAGCTGGGGGTAATCCTTGAGCGCCAGCTTCAACTGGTCATAACGGATCGCACACACCGGCACGCCGTAGAAACCGTTGAACACCAGGATCTTGCCTTTGCCGCCGGCGTCCTTGATCAATTGTTCGGCCAACGCCTTGCCGGTGGCGACGTTGTCGGAGGTGGTGTTGTTGAGGCTGTACTGGGACGGTGCATCGATGGTGAACAGCGGGATGCCAGCCTTGCTGATGCGCTTGAGCCAGGGATCGATCACGCTGAGGGTGCCGAGGGTCTGGATCACGGCGTCGGGCTTCTGGGTGACCACGGTTTGCAGCTGGGTCACCAGGTTCTTGTCGTTACGCCCGGCATCGAGGGTGATCGGCGTGCCGCCCAGGCGCTTGATCTCATCGACCTGGGCCTGGAACGCCTTGATATCGAAATAGTGACTGGTGCCGGTCATGCTCACGGCAATGCGCTTGCCGGCCAGGGACGGCACAGCCTCATCGCCCTCGGCGGCCTGGACACCGACGACATGGCCCAGCAACAGCGCGGCGCCAAGGCAGATCAAACGGGAAAGCGAGGAAAGGCTGGAAGGCATACAGGGCTCCGCTGCGACGGGTGAAAGGGTTCACCAAGAGGCATTGCAGAGCCCGTGCCAGGTTTTTTATTACATCAAATCAAGGGGATAACGTTTGCGGGTTAAGGCGGGCTGTCGTTCTGGGCCAACAACTGTCTGATAACTGTTGCTCAGGCAACAGCTCTTGATCGGTCACCCTGCGCGGGAACGGTCAGGTCGGTTGCTTCGGCAAACGCTGATCAATCAGCTGATACAACGCACTACTCTCAGGCCAGTTCCGCATAAACCGCGCACGGTCCCTGGCATACGCCGGGGCGAAGCTGGCGGCAGAGCTGTGTTGGCACATCGCGTCGAGGTCGATCAGCGACCAGCGATCCTTATCCCAGAACAGGTTATGGCCCTTGAAGTCGCCATGGCTGATGCGCTCGCGAATCAGCTCGGCGAACAACTGGTCCAGCGCCAACAGTTCGTTTTCCGGCGCGTCACCGTGTTCGATATAGGGCGCGAACCGCTCGATGATGTCCGGGCCCGGCAGGTATTCGGTGACCAGGTAAGCGCGGCTGCGCAGCCAGAAAAAACGCTTTTCCAGGACGGCCAGCGGCTTGGGCGTGGCGATGCCGAGGAAGGCCAGGCGATTGCCTTCGCGCCAGGAATGCCAGGCGCGGCTCGGGCGCCAGAAGCGCTTGAGCCAATGGGCAACGCCCTTGATGTTGTAGCGCTTGATCACCAAGGGCCGGCCGGCTACGTCGACCTTGGCCACGCTGGCCGCACCACCGGTCTTGTACAGGTGGCCCTGGTCGAGCAACGCATCCGCCTGCTCCAGCACCGGCAGCATCGCCGGTTCTTCCTCGCGACGGATCGCACGCAAGGCAAAGGCGCCACGCACCACACTGAACAGCGTGCAGTCGCGGCCCACCTTGTTCAACAAGTCCTTCAGGCGCCAGGCGCTGACCTTGCGCACCTGTTTTTCCAGGGCTTGCAGGGGCAAGGCGTGCTCGCCGTTGCTCAGCAGGTAGTACACCAGCAGTTCTTCGGTAAACGGCTCGAGGTTTTTCGGCAACTGGGCGAAAAACACCCCGAGGTTTTCCAGCACGCGGTTGCGCGACAGTGGCTTGCCCGCCTCCTCCACACGAATGCCGGCGCCATCGATCAAGTACAGCTTGCCGTCCTGGCGCAGCAGGTTGTCCAGGTGCAGGTCTTCCTGCCACAGGCCCTTGGCATGCATCTGGCCGATCGCACCCAGGGCCTCGGCCAGCACGGCGGTTTGCTCCTCGGCCAGTGGCGGTAGCGCTTCAACGGCGTGCCAGGCATCGGCCAGGCTCTCGGCACCTTCGATAAACTCGAACAGCAGCCAGCCGCCCTCGCCGTCCTGCAAGCCATCGGCGAGCAACAGCGGGGTGGTCAGGCCTTGCTCGGCCAGCAGGCGTACGCCGCTGAGTTCACGCTGGAAATGCCGTGCGGCCTTGCTGCCCACTAATAATTTGGCCAGCACCGGACGCCCGCGCCATACCGCCGCGCCCACGTAACGCTCACCCGGCAATACCCGCAACAGGCTCAGCAGTTGCAGTTGGCCCGGGCCGGCGGCATCCGCCAGGTCGATGGTGAGGGGCAGGCTCGGCCTGCGACCGGCGCTTTTCAACTCGGACAGGCGCATCAGCGGTTCTCCTTGTGGCTACGCCGCTTCGTCAGGCGTTGCAGCCAGGTGGTGACGAGTGCGCTGCCTTCGGGCTGATCGAGGTAAGCCGCCAGCAGTTGACGCACCTGGGCGTCGGACCACTGTGGCGCACGGCGCAACAACGGCTCCAGGTCCTTGACCCGGTCACGCCAGCCGAACAACAGCGGGCGGGTTTTCTCCAGGTCGATCAACTGCGCGGCGTAGCCGTCACCGGTGGCCTGCAGGAAAATATGCTTGGGGTAGAAACAGCCATGCACCTGGCCGACGCTGTGCAGGCGGCGCGCCAGTTGACCGCAGGCCAGCAGGATCGCGCAGTGCTGGGCATCGCTGAGTTGCGCCCATTGCTCCAGCAATGAATCCAGGTCATTCCAGCCGTCCAGGGCACGGGTCAGCAGCATCGCGCGGTGTTCACCGGCGACTTTGCGCTCGCCGTAGAACGCCGCCTGCAGCGCCGGGATCCCGAGCTTGCGGTAACGGCTGATATTGCGGAACTCGCGGGAGAAACTGGGCTCGCCCAAAGGCCGGTGCAAGCTGCGCGTGAGGTAGTTGCTCTGGCGCTTGAGGTAATAGCCGTGGCCGTCGAGCTCCAGGCGAAACACGCTGCTCCAGCCGCCACGGCTGGTGTTCGGCTCGTCCACCGCGTCCAGTTGCCGGGCCCACAGGGCGTCGAATGTCGCGAGGCCGTGGCGCTCCAGCAGGGCGCGATCTTCAGCCGCCAGGAAATCACTCATTCACGTCCCTCGAAAAACTTCACTACGTGGCGAATCCGCCGTTTGTCCGACTCACTCAGGTGCCGACACCCACGGTACTGCATGTAGAAGCGCAGGCGCTGAGTGGCCGACAAGTGATACTTGGCCACTTTGTCCAGGCAGGCCAGGTCCTTGGTGATGCGGTACTTGAGCCAGAAACCGCGCCAGAAATCACCGTTGGGGCAATCGATCAGGTACAGGGTGGCCTGGTCGTCGATCAGCAGGTTGCGCCACTTCAAGTCGTTATGGGTAAAGCGATGATCGTGCATGGTGCGCGTGTATTCGGCGAGCTGGCGACTGACCGCGCTGACCCACTTGGGGTCGCGCAGGCGCGCATCCTTACGTTCGGCCAGGACCGAGAGGTCTTCGGTCCTCGGCAACTCGCGGGTGATCATTGCGCCACGATCATAGGCCAGGCCGCTGCGCTCCAGGCCCCAGGCGACCACATCGGCGGTGGGAATGCCCCACTTGGCGAAGCGCTTGAGGTTCTGCCATTCGGACTTGACCCGCGGCTTGCCCAGGTAGCGCCGCAGGCCCTTGCCGGCACCGGTATAGCGCTTGACGTAGTAATTGACCCCGCCACGCTCCACCCGGATCACTTCCGACAGCGGGTCGCGGGTCAGCCGCTCGCCTTGCAGGGCAAATACCGCTTCGAGGCTTCCAAAATCATCCGCCAGGGCGGCGTAGGCAGGCTCCAGGTTCCAACCCGCCATCAGATCGCATCCCCATAACGTTGCTTGCGCGCGTAGAGCTTGTCGGCCTTGCGCTGCATCAGGCCCAGGGACGCCGACTGCTCGGCCAGGACCTGGCGCAACGGCTGGCGGAAGTAGCCCTTGAGGAAGCGCAGTTTATCGCGCCGGGTCAGGCCGATGTCCAACGCCGAGTAATACAGCGCGGAGAGGTCCTTGTCGCGCCAGCGCAGCGGCAGATGGGCGCGCATTTGCGCCCGGTGCAGGTCGATCACCGAGAGCTTGATGTTGCGTGGATCGATCGGCTTGGACGTGTCCAGCAGGAAGTGGCACAGGTAGCAGTCGCGGTGATTCACGCCGCCCCGGTGCATGTCGCCGACCATGCGCGCCAGTTCGGCCGTGAGCGCATGGCGCAGTGCAGGTGTGGGCGGTTCGGCGACCCAGTTGACGGTCAGGTCTTCAAGGCTGATGGTCGGCGCCAGCTCTTCGGTGATGATGAACGAGTGCTGGTCCGCCGGGTTGCTGCCCTTTTCGCCGAAGGCCACGCCGGTCATGGTCGGTACGCCGATCGCCTGCAAGCGGTGAATGGCATCCCATTCCAGGCCTGCGCCGAGCACCGGCAGCTTGGCGGTGATCAGGTTCTTGAAGATTTCCGCCCAGCCGATGCCGCGGTGGATTTTGACGAAATACGGGCGGCCATCCACCTCGGTGCGCAGCGTGCGACGCGCCGCCAGTTCACGGAATACCTGGCCTTGCAGTTTCTCGACTTCGGCGAAGGCATCACGCCCGGCCCATAACGTCTTGAACGGTTCGGCAAGAATCAACTTCATCGTTTTGGCTCCGCCAGAATCACATCCGCAGCGTGCTGCGGCATGCTGTAGAGGTCGGCCGTCTCGGCGAAGGCCAACCCATTGCGGCCCCAGGCCGCGCGCTGTGCAGAATCGGTCAACATCTGCGCCAGGTACTGGTTCAACTGAGCCTGTTCAAACGGCTCGTCCAGCACCAGGCCGCTGTCGGCTTCGGCGATGTAATGGGCATAACCACACACGGCCGAGACCAGCACCGGCAACCCGGCCACCAGGGCTTCGAGCAACACGGTGCCGGTGTTTTCGTTGTACGCCGGGTGGATCAACAGGTCGGCGCCCAGCAGGAAGCGCGGAATATCGCTGCGCCCCTTGAGGAACTGCACGTTATCGCCCAGCCCGAGGGTGGCGCTTTGCAGTTGGAATACCTTGGGGTCGTCCTGGCCAATTACAAACAGGCGCGTGCGTTTTTTCAGCTCGGCCGGCAACGCGGCGACGGCCTTAAGGCTGCGGTCGACGCCCTTGGTCTTGAAGCCGGAACCGATTTGCACCAGCAGCAGGTCGTCATCACCCAGGTTGAACTCCTTGCGGAACCCCTCACGAATCTCGGCCGCATTCGGCGGCGCTCGGCGGTCCTGGGCAATACCCGGTGGCAGCAGGTGGAAGCGCTCCAGCGGCGTGTCGTAATGCTTGATGAACAGCGGCTGCTGCACTTCGGAAATCATCAAGACTTCGGTCTTGGCGTCCTTGGCAAACACCGCGCGCTCGTACTCGGCAAAGTGGCGATAGCGGCCAAAACTGCGGTACAGCGAATGGCGCAGGTTTTGTGCCTTGTCTTCGAAGCAGCCGTCGGCGGCGTAGTACACGTCCAGGCCGGGCATCTTGTTGAAGCCGATCAGGCGGTCCACCGGGCGCTTGGCCAGGTCGGCCTCCATCCAGGCGCTGAGCTTCTCGTTGCGCCGATGGTTGAAGAACGCCTTGACCGGCGCCACCAGCACTTCGAAGCCGGGCGGAATGTCGCCCTCCCAGATCAGCGTGTAGACACGAATCTGATGGCCGCGCCGCTGGCACTCCAGGGCGATGCGCATGAAGTCGCGCTGCAGGCCGCCGAAGGGGAAATATTTGTACAGAACAAAAGCCAGTTGCATCAGTGCAGCTCCTCAGCCAGTAACAACGTGCTCAGCCGGGTTGCCACACGCTCAGGGTTCAAGCGCGTGAAACACAGGGGCGACTCGCGCTTGATGTCGAACCGACGCAGGTCGTCGGCCGTCGGTTGATAGGTACATTGTTTTTGCAGGCACGGCGCACAGGCAAAGTCGCTGGCCAGGTGAATCTGGCCCTTGCCGTAGGCGCCGGTCAGGCCGGGGTTGGTGGGGCCGAACAGGGAAATGGTCGGCACATCCAGCGCCGCCGCCAAATGCCCCAGCCCAGTGTCCACCGCCACACAGGCGCGGGCGCCGGCCAATACCCGGGCCACGCCGGCCAGGTTCAGCTTGGGCAGCACTTCGGCGTTGTTCAGGCCTTGGGCCAGGCGCTCCGCACGGGCCTTTTCGGCGGCGTTGCCCCAGGGCAACTTCACGTCCACGCCCAGGCGGCCCATACGTTCAGCCAACTCGCGCCAGTAGGCCTCGGGCCAATGCTTGGTGTCCCAGGTAGTACCGTGCAGCAGCAGGACGAAGGGCTTTTTCGGCGGCAGGCCGAGCAGTTTTTCGGTGCTGAGGCCGTAGTCGCCCAGGCCTTTGGGCAAGTCATAGCCGAGGGCCACGGCGAACAGTTGGCGCAAACGCTCCACCGCATGCTGCCCACGGGCCACGGCCAGGCGCCGCGAGTAGAAGCGCGCCGCAATCGGCTCACGGGCCGAGTGTTTGTCGAATCCGGCCACCGGAGCCCGCACGTAGCGGGTCAGCCAGGCGCTTTTGAACAGGCCCTGGGCATCGATCACCAGATCGTACTTGGTCGACTGGACTTGCTGCTTGAAGCGCCGCCACTCGCCGCTCTTGAAGGTTTGCCAGAGGTTCTTGCGCCAGCGGCGGATCGCCACCGGGATGACCTTGTCCAGCGCCGGGTGCCAGGTGGGGATTTCAGCAAAGCCTTCTTCCACCACCCAGTCGAAGCGAATGCCGGGGATCGCCCGTGCCGCGTCAGTCAGTGCCGGCAAGGCATGGATCACGTCGCCCAGGGATGAGGTCTTGATTACCAGTACCCGCAACTCAGTGAACCTCGACCACGTCGCCCTGCAATCGCTGCAAGGCATCGGTTACCGGCTGCGGCAGCAATTGGCGCAGGCAGTTGTAATGGCCGAAGCGGCAGGTGCGATCAAAGCACGGGCTGCACTCCAGCCCCAGGCGCACCACTTCGACCTGGTCGGCCAGCGGCGGGGTAAAGCCCGGCGAGGTGGAGCCGTACACCGCCACCAACGGGCGGTTCAGCGCAGCGGCCACATGCATCAGGCCGGAGTCGTTGGACACCACGGCGTCCGCACAGGAGAGCAAGTCGATGGCCTCGGCCAGGGACGTGTCGCCACTGAGGTTCACCGCTTCTTCGCGCAGGCCCGGGATCAGGCGCTGGCGAATGTCTTCACCCACCGAGTGATCGTTTTTCGAACCGAACAGCCACACCTGCCAGCCTTCGCGAATCTTCATCTCGGCGACTTTGGCGTAGTGGTCCGACGGCCAGCGCTTGGACTCGCCAAACTCCGCACCGGGGCACAGGGCCAATACCGGACGATCCAGGGCCAGGCCGAACTTGGCGAGTGCCGCATCGCGGGTCACCGGGTCGATCTGCAGGCTGGGGCGCGGGTATGGCTTGGGCAGCTCGGCGCCCGGCGCATAGGCCAGGGCCATGAAGCGTTCGATCATCAGCGGGTAACGCGCCTTGTCCAGCGTGCGTACATCATTAAGCAGCACATAACGAAACTCGCCGCGCCAGCCGGTGCGCTTGGGGATACCGGCAAAATACGGCACCAGCGCCGACTTCAGCGAGTTGGGCAGCAGGATCGCCTGGTCGTACTGGCCCGCCAGGGATTTGCCGATGCGGCGGCGGGTCGCCAGTTCCAGGGCACCGTGGCCGAGCGGAAAGCTCAAGGCCTTGCGCACTTCGGGCATGCGCTCAAGGATCGGCCGGCTCCACTCGGGGGCAAGCACGTCGATCTGGCAGTCCGGGTAGCGCATACGCAGGCTCTGGAACAGAGTCTGCGCCATCACCATGTCACCGACCCAACTGGGCCCAACGATCAGAATATTCATGTAGTTTCCACAAACGATGCGGGGAGGCTTATGCCTCCCCGCCCTAATAGTGTTTCAACCCAACCCCAGCGCCTGCCAGATTCGCATCACCTGGCGCCGTTCGTCAGCGAACTGATCACCGGGTACCGTACCGGCCTCGTTCTGCAAGGCCTGGCGATGCGCGGCGGAACGGTAGGCCTTATACACCTCGCGCAGCAGATGGGCATCGGCGGCGGGCATCAAACCCACCTGCTCCAGGCCTTCCAGAATGCGGATATTGTCGGTATAGCGCAGCAACGACGGATGTTGCGCAGACCACGCCAAAGCCGCGTATTGCACCATAAATTCAATATCGACGATACCTCCGGCGTCCTGCTTGAGGTCGAACAGCACCGTGGCGTCGAAGGCATTGGCGCCGGTGCCGGCCGCCGTGGCCTTGGTACCCAGGTTGTCACGCATCTTGGCGCGCATCTCGCTGACCTCCTGGCGCAACTTCGCCAAGTCGCGCTCACGCCCCAGCACCTTAGCCCGTACCCGCTCGAATGCCTGGCCCACATCCTGGCTGCCCACCAGCACCCGCGCGCGGATCAGGGCCTGATGTTCCCAGGTCCATGCTTCATTTTGTTGATAGCGGTCAAACGCCCCGAGGGAACTGACCAGCAACCCGGATGCGCCGGATGGGCGCAGGCGCATGTCCACTTCATACAACTGGCCGGAGTTGGTCTGGGTGGTCAGCAGATGAATGATCCGCTGGCCCAGGCGCGTGAAGAACTGCGCGCCGTCGATCGGCTTGGCGCCGTCGGTCTCGGCCTGCGGGTCGCCATCGTGGATAAACACCAGGTCCAGGTCCGAACCATGCCCCAGTTCGATGCCGCCGACTTTCCCATAACCGACAATGATGAACCCAGGATCGCACAAGGTGCCGTCCAAACGCTGCGGCGAGCCGTGGCGGGCCACCGTCTGGCGCCAGGCCAGGGCCAGCACTTGTTCGAGGATGGCTTCGGCGAGCCAGGTCAGGTAGTCGCTGACTTTCATCAACGGCAGGCTGCCGGCGATTTCCGAAGCGGCCACGCGCAGGCGGTGGGCCAGCTTGAAGTGCCGCAGGGCTTCCATCTGCTGTTCAAGATCATCCTCGGGGATGCGCGTAAGGCGCTCGCGCAACTCGGCGGCAAGTTCCGGCGCCAGCGGTGGCTTGAACAGGCGGCCTTCGTTGAGCAACTCATCCAGCAGCAGCGGGAAGCGCGTGATCTGCTCGGCGATCCACGGGCTGGCGGCGCACAGGGTCAGCAGGCGGCGCAGGGCGTCGGGATTTTCCGTCAGCAGCACCAGATAGGCGGAACGCCGGGCGACGGCCTCCACCAGCGGCAGTACACGCTCCAGCACCAGGTCCGGGTTGGCGTGCTCGACGGCCTGGGCCAGCAAGCGCGGGATAAAGGCATCCAGGCGTTCACGCCCCAGGCGCTGCATGGCCCGCAGTTGCGGGCTGTTGCGCAGGCTGGCCAAGGCTTTAAGGGCCTTGGTGGCGTCGGTGAAGCCGCCTTCAGCCAATTGACGGCAGGCGGCCTCTTCATCCTGGGACTCTTCCCACAGCGGCAGCCATTCTCCGCCCACGACCAACTCGCTTTCCGCCCCTTCTTCTTCATCAGGATCCGCAATCACCTGGCGGAAGTGCCAGTCCACACGGCCACGCCAATGCATCAGGCGCTCATGAAAGGCCGCCCAGTCGGCAAACCCGAGCATAAAGGCAATGCGCGCCTGGTCTTCAGGGCTGTCCGGAAGCATTTGGGTCTGGCGGTCGGCAATCGCCTGGATCGCATGTTCGGTGTAACGCAGGAATTCATAGCCATTACGCAACTCGGCGATCACCGCCGGCGGCAGGTAGCCCTGGCCTTCCAGGGTGCCGAGCACCTTGAGCAGCGGCCGCTGCTGCAGGCTGAGGTCGCGGCCGCCATGGATCAGCTGGAACGCCTGGGCGATAAATTCCACTTCGCGGATGCCGCCCGAGCCCAGCTTGATATTGTCGGCCATGCCTTTGCGTCGGACTTCCTGCTGGATCAGCTGCTTCATGGTGCGCAGCGCCTCGATGGCGGAAAAGTCCAGGTAACGGCGGTACACGAACGGCCGCAGCATATCGAGCAGCTGCGCACCGGCCATTTGGTCACCGGCGACCACGCGCGCCTTGATCATGGCATAGCGTTCCCAGTCGCGACCCTGGTCCTGGTAGTACTGCTCCAGCGCGTTGAAGCTGAGCACCAGGGCGCCGGCCGAACCGTAGGGACGCAGGCGCATGTCGACACGGAACACAAAGCCGTCGACGGTCATCGGGTCGAGGGCCTTGATCAATTTTTGACCAAGACGAATAAAGAACTCCTGGTTATCCAGGGAGCGCTTCACGCCCACGGTTTCGCCGCCCTCGGGGTAGGCGAAGATCAGGTCTATATCCGACGACAGGTTCAGCTCCACCGCACCGAGCTTGCCCATGCCGAGGATGACCATATGCTGCGGCTCGCCGCTGCGCCGCCCGGTCGGTGTGCCGAACTGCACGCAGTGGCGCTGGTACAGCCATTGGTAGGCCTGGTCGATGCTGGCGTCGGCCATGTCGGAGAGGTCACGACAGGTTTGCACCAAGTCGGCCTGACGGGTCAGGTCGCGCCAGATGATGCGCACTTGCTGGCGCGTACGCTGACGACGCAGTACGCGGCCCAGCTCATCTTCTGTTTCGGCCTGTTGCACGGCACCGGCAATCTGCCCGCACAGCTCGCCCGGCGCAAAGCCGCGGTCCAGCTCGCCCCAGGCCGCCAGCTCGAGCAACATCAAAGGGTCACGAACACTCTGTTCAATGACGAAATCACTGGCGGCGCACACCCGGGCGAAGTCGGCCCACCGTTGCGGCGTCCACGAAGAAAGGCCATGATCGTCGTCCAGCGCGGCCACGGCGTCACGAAATGACTGCTCGGCCCGCTGGGCCTTTGGCAACAGAATGGCCGGCAGTTCGGCCAGCGTTGGAAGGCTCATGGTCTATCCTTGGTCGGCGTGTAAATGGCTTGCTGCTGTGAAGGCAAGCACCGCGCTCGATGAAGGACTGTCGAACAAAGGTGATAAATAGCTGAAAATATGTAATTTTTGGCAGGCAACATTAAACTTCTACCTTTTCTTGTTCGCAAAAGATCAACAATAACGATTATGCTCACCAGCCAGACCGAGCAATCCGCTCGGTCTTGTGTAGTTTTACTACTCGTATATACATTCGAAAGGCTGAAATGGCCGACGATTTGTAGTAAAACTACAGGACGCCGAAGCAACCTTCGGCCATCCAAGAATTTATGTCGTCTGCCCACAAGGCCAGTCGCAAACTTCAGGCAACCGATTCTGGTAGCCTTTCCGCCCTGGAGCAAGCCATGCAAGACCTCGATCCCGTCGAAACCCAGGAATGGCTGGACGCCCTGGAATCGGTTCTCGACAAAGAAGGCGAAGACCGTGCTCACTACCTGATGACCCGTATGGGCGAACTCGCGACCCGCAGCGGCTCGCAACTGCCCTACGCCATCACCACGCCATACCGCAACACCATCCCCGTCACCCACGAAGCACGCATGCCTGGCGACCTGTTCATGGAACGCCGCATTCGCTCGCTGGTACGTTGGAACGCCATGGCGATGGTAATGCGCACGAACTTGAAAGATTCTGACCTGGGCGGTCACATCTCCAGCTTCGCTTCCAGCGCAACCCTGTATGACATCGGCTTCAACTACTTCTTCCAGGCCCCGACCGAAGAACATGGCGGCGACCTGATCTACTTCCAGGGCCACACCTCGCCAGGCGTCTACGCCCGTGCGTTCATGGAAGGTCGCATCAGCGAAGAGCAAATGAACAACTTCCGCCAGGAAGTCGACGGCCAGGGCCTGTCGTCCTACCCGCACCCTTGGCTGATGCCTGATTTCTGGCAGTTCCCGACGGTATCCATGGGCCTGGGCCCGATCCAGGCGATCTACCAGGCACGCTTCATGAAGTACCTGGAAGCCCGTGGCTTCATCCCGGAAGGCAAGCAGAAAGTCTGGTGCTTCCTGGGCGACGGCGAGTGCGACGAGCCGGAATCCCTGGGTGCCATCTCCCTGGCCGGCCGCGAGAAGCTGGACAACCTGATCTTCGTCATCAACTGCAACCTGCAGCGCCTCGACGGCCCGGTTCGCGGCAACGGCAAGATCATCCAGGAACTCGAAGGCGTGTTCCGCGGTGCCCAGTGGAACGTGACCAAGGTCATCTGGGGCCGTTTCTGGGACCCACTGCTGGCCAAGGACGTCGACGGTATCCTGCAACGTCGCATGGACGAAGTCATCGACGGCGAGTACCAGAACTACAAGGCCAAAGACGGCGCGTTCGTACGTGAACATTTCTTCAACACGCCTGAACTCAAGGCGATGGTTGCCGACCTGTCCGACGACGAGATCTGGAAACTCAACCGTGGCGGCCACGACCCGTACAAGGTCTATGCGGCGTACCACGAAGCGGTCAACCACAAAGAACAACCGACCGTCATCCTGGCCAAGACCATCAAGGGTTATGGCACCGGTGCCGGCGAAGCGAAAAACACTGCGCACAACACCAAGAAGGTTGATGTTGAAAGCCTGAAGCTGTTCCGCGACCGCTTCGACATCCCGGTCAAGGACGAAGAGCTGGAGAACCTGCCGTTCTTCAAGCCGGAGCCGAACAGCGCCGAAGCCCGCTACCTGAGCGAGCGTCGTACCGCACTGGGCGGTTTCGTGCCACAGCGCCGCGCCAAGAGCTTCAACATCCCTACACCTCCGCTGGATACCCTCAAGGCAATCCTGGACGGCTCGGGCGACCGTGAAATCTCCACCACCATGGCCTTCGTGCGGATCCTCGCGCAGCTGGTCAAGGACAAGGAAATCGGCTCGCGTATCGTCCCGATCATCCCGGACGAAGCCCGTACCTTCGGTATGGAAGGCATGTTCCGCCAGTTGGGCATCTACTCCTCCGTCGGCCAGCTCTACGAGCCAGTCGATAAAGACCAGGTGATGTTCTACAAGGAAGACAAGAAGGGCCAGATCCTCGAAGAAGGCATCAACGAAGCGGGCGCCATGAGCTCCTTCATCGCTGCCGGCACTTCGTACTCCAGCCACAACCAGCCGATGCTGCCGTTCTACATCTTCTACTCGATGTTCGGCTTCCAGCGTATCGGCGACCTGGCTTGGGCAGCGGGCGACAGCCGTACCCGTGGTTTCCTGATCGGCGGTACCGCCGGCCGTACCACACTGAACGGCGAAGGCCTGCAACACGAAGACGGTCACAGCCACATCCTGGCTGCCACCATCCCGAACTGCCGCACCTTTGATCCAACCTACGGCTATGAGCTGGCGGTGATCATCCAGGACGGCATGAAGAAGATGACCGAAGAGCAGCAGGACGTTTTCTACTACATCACCGTGATGAACGAGTCCTACCAGCAGCCAGCCATGCCGGCCGGCGTGGAAGAAGGCATCATCAAGGGCATGTACCTGCTCGAAGAAGACACCAAGGAAGCGGCGCACCACGTGCAGCTGATGGGCTCCGGCACCATCCTGCGTGAAGTCCGTGAAGCGGCGAAGATCCTGCGTGAAGAGTTCAACGTCGGCGCCGACGTCTGGAGCGTTACCAGCTTCAACGAACTGCGTCGCGACGGCCTGGCCGTAGAGCGCAACAACCGCCTGCACCCGGGCCAGAAGCCTGCGCAGAGCTATGTCGAAGAGTGCCTGGCCGGCCGTAAAGGTCCAGTCATTGCCTCTACCGACTACATGAAACTGTTTGCTGAACAAATTCGCCAGTGGGTCCCGTCCAAGGAATTCAAAGTCCTGGGCACCGACGGTTTCGGTCGCAGTGACAGCCGCAAGAAGCTGCGTCACTTCTTCGAAGTCGACCGTCACTTCGTGGTGTTGGCAGCCCTGGAAGCCTTGGCTGACCGCGGTGAGATCGAACCCAAGGTGGTAGCTGACGCTATCGTCAAGTTCGGGATCAACCCGGAAAAACGCAACCCACTGGACTGCTGAGGAGATTTTTTGTGAGCGAACTCATTCGCGTACCTGACATCGGCAGCGGTGAAGGTGAAGTAATCGAGCTGTTTGTGAAGGTCGGCGACACCGTCGAAGCCGACCAGAGCATCCTGACCCTGGAATCGGACAAGGCGAGCATGGAAATCCCTGCTCCCAAGGCCGGCGTGGTCAAGAGCCTGAAAGTGAAGCTGGGCGACCGCCTGAAAGAAGGCGACGAACTGCTGGAACTGGAAATCGAAGGTGCCGCTGATGCGGCCCCTGCGGCGGCACCTGCTGCCGCTGCTGCACCGGCGCCTGCCGCGGAAAAACCTGCCGCTGCTGCCGAGGCTCCTGCAGCCCCGGCTGCTGCTCCAGCCGCAGCGACTGTCCAGGACATTCATGTTCCGGACATCGGTTCGTCGGGCAAGGCCAAGATCATCGAGCTGCTGGTCAAGGTCGGCGACACCGTCGAAGCCGACCAGTCGCTGATCACCCTGGAGTCCGACAAGGCCTCCATGGAAATCCCATCGCCGGCTGCCGGCATTGTGGAAAGCATCGCGGTCAAGCTGGAAGACGAAGTCGGCACTGGCGACTTCATCCTCAAGCTGAAAGTACAAGGCGCTGCACCGGCTGCCGCTCCAGCCGCTCCGGCTGCGGCAAAGGCTGAAGCTGCACCGGCCGCTGCCGCCCCTGCGCCTGCTGCAAAAGCCGAGGCCGCTCCGGCCCCTGCTGCTGCACCTGCGCCAAGCGGTGCCAAGGTTCACGCTGGCCCGGCGGTACGTCAACTGGCCCGTGAGTTCGGCGTCGAGCTGAACGCTGTGTCGGCCACTGGCCCACACGGTCGCGTGCTGAAGGAAGACGTGCAGGTCTACGTCAAAGCCATGATGCACAAAGCCAAGGAAGCTCCGGCTGCCGGCACTGCTACTGGCGGCGCGGGCATTCCACCGATCCCGGTGGTGGACTTCAGCCGCTTCGGCGAGACCGAAGAAGTGCCGATGACCCGCCTGATGCAAATCGGCGCGTCGAGCCTGCATCGCAGCTGGCTGAACATTCCGCACGTGACCCAGTTCGACCAGGCCGACATCACCGACCTGGAAGCTTTCCGCGTTGCGCAGAAAGCCGTGGCCGAGAAGGCCGGCGTGAAACTGACCGTGCTGCCGCTGCTGCTCAAGGCCTGTGCGCACCTGCTCAAGGAGCTGCCGGACTTCAACAGTTCGCTGGCGCCAAGCGGCAAGGCGATCATTCGCAAGAAGTACGTGCACATTGGTTTTGCCGTCGACACGCCGGATGGCCTGCTGGTACCGGTCATCAAGAACGTCGACCAGAAGAGCCTGCTGCAACTCGCTGCCGAAGCGGCTGCACTGGCTGCCAAGGCCCGTGACAAGAAGCTCACCGCAGACGACATGCAAGGCGCGTGCTTCACCATCTCCAGCCTCGGTCACATTGGCGGTACGGGCTTCACGCCAATCGTCAACGCGCCGGAAGTGGCGATCCTGGGTGTTTCCAAGGCCACCATCCAGCCAGTCTGGGACGGTAAAGCGTTCCAGCCGAAGCTGATGCTGCCACTGTCGTTGTCCTACGATCACCGTGTGATCAACGGCGCGGCTGCTGCACGCTTCACCCAGCGCCTGAGCCAGTTGCTGAACGACATCCGCACCATCCTGCTGTAAGCCACAGCGGCCTCCCTTTCATCGGGGAGGCCTGGTTGCAACGATTTCCGAGCGCCACGCTCGTACCTCAACCCCGTCAATTTGGCGGGGCTTTTTTTGCTTTTCTCTACAGACAGAACAGGGTTGTACACCTTCTGTCATCCTGACTGAAGAATTCCTCCGCCTGGCCGATAACCCCCTTATAGCACTTAGCCTTCATCCTCTCTTGTCAGCCCGCGCCGCATGATGCAACCTTGCCGCAGGCAACAGTAAAGAGGGCGTGAGCCCGGCGCCGTGCGCGTTATTTGAAGTGAGTTCCCCCCCATGAAAAGCCAACCCGATGTCGCCCGTATGGCGGCCGAGGTAGTGACGCAGTTACCGGTGCCTTCGCGCCTCGGTATGCTGCGTTTCGAGCGGCTTAATGAGGCAAGCTGGGCCCTTCTGTACCTCGACCCTAACTGCGAGCGCCAATTCGGCCTGTCGGCGGTCGAGCTGTGTGCGCTGCTCGGCACCCCCTTCGCCAGCCTGATGGAGCCTCAGGCGCGCTATCAACTGCACGACACCATCCAACAGCAACTGAGCGACAGCCCTCACTATCTGGTGCGCTACACCCTGCACACCAACGATGGCCCCCTGAGCCTGCTGGAAATGGGCGAAGCCTACAAACAACACAATCGCCATCTGCTGCGCGGCTACCTGATGGTGGTCGACGGCCTGTTCAACGAAGTCTCCCTGCCCGCCCCGACGGAGGACCTGGAAAGCCAGAACAGCCGCCTGCAGATCGCCCTGGAGCTCAACCAGCGCGCCCAGCAGGAACAACTGCAGCACCTGGAGCGGGTGCGCGCCCAGCAGGAGCTGATCCTGTTGCTGGCCCGCCAGCGCTACACCGCCAACAATTCGCTGCAGGAAGCCGCAGAGCTGATCACCCGCAGCGCCTGTGACATCTACCAGATCGACTGCGCAAGCATCTGGAACCTCGAAGGCCAGCGCCTGGTACCGATCTCGGCCTACCACCGCGATGACCAGCAGCACCACCTGCCTGAGCCCATCGACGCCAGTTGCTTTCCGGATTACCTGGAAGCCCTGCACACCAGCCGGGCAATCGACGCAACCAACGCGATGCGCGACCCGCGCACCCGGGAAATGGTCGAAAACCTGCGCGCCAGGGACGTCCACGCCATGCTCGATGCGAGTATCCGCGTCGACGGCCAGGTGGTGGGCGTATTGTGCCTGGAACAGGGAGGCAGCCCGCGTGCCTGGCAGGCCGATGAGATTGCCTTTGCCGGCGAACTGGCCGACCAGTTCGCGCAAGTGATCAACAACCACAACCGCCGTACCGCCACCAGCGCCCTGCACCTGTTCCAGCGTGCCGTGGAGCAAAGTGCCAATGCCTTTTTGCTGGTCAACTGCGACGGCGTGGTGGAGTACGTCAACCCAAGCTTTACCGCGATTACCCAATACAGCGCCGAAGAAGTCCACGGCCACCGCCTGGCCCAGCTGCCGGCCCTGGAAAACCTCAGCGAACTGCTGTTCGACGCACCGTCGAGCCTGGCCAAGAGCAACAGCTGGCAGGGCGAGTTCAAGAGCCGACGTAAAAACCTCGAGCCCTACTGGGGCCAGCTGTCGATTTCCAAGGTATATGGCGACAACCGTGAGCTGACCCACTACATCGGCATCTACGAAGACATCACCCAGAACAAGCTGGCCCAGCAGCGCATCGAACGCCTGGCCTACACCGATAACCTGACCAACCTGGGCAACCGTCCGGCATTTATCCGCAACCTTGATGAGCGCTTTGCCCGCGACAGCGACAGCCCGATCAGCCTGTTGCTGGTGGACATCGACAACTTCAAGCGCATCAACGACAGCCTCGGCCACCAGACCGGCGACAAGCTGCTGATCAGCCTGGCCCGCCGCCTGCGCAACAGCCTGAGTGCCGGAGGCAGCCTGGCGCGTTTTGCCAGTAACGAATTCGCGGTGCTGCTGGACGACACTGACCTGGAAAGCGGCCAACAGGTGGCCAGCCAACTGCTGGCGACCCTCGACAAACCGATGTTCGTCGACAACCAACTGATCAGCGTCACCGGCTCCGTGGGCCTGGCCTGTGCACCGCTGCATGGCCGTGACCCGCAGACCCTGATGCGCAACGCCGGCTTGGCCCTGCACAAGGCCAAGGCCAACGGCAAACACCAGGTACAGGTGTTCACCGAAGCCTTGAACGCCGAGGCCAGCTACAAGCTGTTCGTGGAGAACAACCTGCGTCGTGCCCTGACCCAGAACGAACTGGACGTGTTCTACCAGCCCAAGCTGTGCCTGCGCAGCGGCCGCTTGCTGGGCATGGAAGCGCTGCTGCGCTGGAACCATCCGGAAAAGGGCATGATCCGCCCCGATCAGTTCATCAGCGTCGCCGAAGAGACCGGTTTGATCATCCCGATCGGCAAATGGATCGCGCGCCAGGCCTGCCGCATGAGCAGGCAACTGAGCGCCGCTGGCATGGGCAATTTGCAGGTAGCAATCAACCTGTCGCCCAAACAGTTTTCCGACCCGGACCTGGTCGCCTCGATCGCCACGATCCTCAAGGAAGAACAGCTGCCGGCCAACCTGCTGGAACTGGAGCTGACCGAAGGCCTGCTGCTGGAAGCGACCGAAGACACGCGCCTGCAACTGGACCAGCTCAAGAGCTTCGGCCTGACCCTGGCCATGGACGACTTCGGCACCGGTTACTCGTCGCTGAGCTACCTGAAAAAATTTCCCATCGACATCATCAAGATCGACCGCAGCTTTATCCACGAAATCCCGGACAACCAGGACGACATGGAAATCACCTCGGCCGTGATCGCCATGGCCCACAACCTCAAGCTCAAGGTAGTGGCCGAAGGCATCGAGACCCCCGAGCAACTGGCGTTCCTGCGTCGGCACCGTTGCGACGTTGGCCAGGGCTACCTGTTCGACCGGCCGATCCCCGGTGCAGAGCTGCTCGAGAAGCTTAGACGCTATCCGCGCGGGCCAATCGCCTGACAGCGCTGTAACACTCGGGCACACTGGCTGTCTGAAATTTACCGCTAACTCAACCTGACGAGAGGACTGCTCATGGTCTTGCGCTCGGAAATTCTGGTGAACAAAAACGTGCTGCCTACTCAAGAACAAGCGTTGCCTGGTCGTGAAACCCCGATGAACCTGCCGCAGACGCACTTCGTCAACGGCAACCCGCTGCTGGGCCCATTCGTCGACGACGTCGGCTTCGCGATCTTCGGCCTGGGTTGTTTCTGGGGCGCCGAGCGCAAGTTCTGGCAGCGCGATGGCGTGGTCAGCACCGTGGTCGGCTATGCCGGTGGTTTCACGCCGAACCCGACGTATGAAGAAGTCTGCTCGGGCCTGACCGGCCACAGCGAAGTGGTGCTGGTGGTGTATGACCAAGCCAAGGTGAACTACGAAGACCTGCTGAAGATGTTCTGGGAACTGCACAACCCGACCCAGGGCATGCGCCAGGGCAACGACATCGGCACCCAGTACCGCTCGGTGATCTATGCGACCACGCCTGAGCAACTGGCGGCGGCAAAGGCCAGTGCCGATGCCTATCAAGCAGAATTGACCAAGGCCGGCCTGGGCACCATCACCACCGAAATCGAAGAGGCGCCGACGGTGTACTTCGCCGAGGCGTATCACCAGCAGTACCTGGCGAAGAACCCGCAGGGCTACTGTGGGATCGGCGGTACCGGCGTGACTTGCCCGATCTGAAGATCGGAGCTGCAAGTTTCAAGCTGCAAGTGGTGTTTTCTGCTCTCACTTGCAGCTTGCAGCTTGCAGCTTGAAGCTTGAAGCTTGCAACTTGCAACTTACAACTACTCAGCTATGAGCCAATCCATCTGCCACCCACCCTGGGTCTGGCCAAGCTTCCTGGACAGCCACGGCAGCAGCTCACGCAACTCCTCTTCCAGGCCCCACGGCGGGTTGGCAATCGCCAGGCCCGAGCCGGTCAGGGTGTTGGGCGTGTCCAGCGGATGCACCAGCAATTCCACGCGCAGCAACTTCGGCGCACCGGTGCCGGCCAGGTCCTGGTAGAAGCGACGCAGCATGCGCTGGTCCTTCACCGGGTACCAGATCGCCGCGACAGTCTGGCGCATACGGCTGACGGCTTCCTTGAGGGCGGCGGCGCAGCGCTGCATTTCGTCGAGCTGTTCAAACGGCGGATCAATCAGCATCAGCGCACGTTTTTCCGGCACCGGTAACAGCGCGCGCGGCACATGCCAGCCTTCGCCCAAATGAACCTTGACCCGACGATCGCCCTTCATGTTGTCCTTGAGCAACACGCCGTCTTCCGGGTGTTTTTCATTGAGCAGCACGCGGTCCTGGGGGCGCGTAAGGCGGCGCGCCAGCTCCGGCGAGCCCGGGTAGTAGCGCAACTGGCCATCGGGGTTCATCTCGTGCAGCACGCGCATGTAGTCGGCGGTCAACGGCGGTAGATCGTCGGCGCCCCACAAACGCGCGATACCTTCCAGGTACTCACCCGTGCGATTGGCCTGATCACCTTGCAGGTCGTACAGACCAATCCCGGCATGGGTGTCGAGGTAGGCGAACGGCTGCTCCTTGCGCGACATCAGGGCGATGAGGCGGGTCAAGGTCAGGTGTTTGAAGACATCGGCGTGGTTGCCGGCGTGAAAGGCGTGACGATAATTCATGGTTGCTCCTGCGCAGGGGGCGAAGTTTACCTTCTAAGGGCGCAAAGGTGCAGGGCCGCATGCCGGGCGGTGCTTATGCCGCAAACGCAGGCAGCCCGTTGAAAAAAATCTAAATGCCGACGGCAAGGCGGATTTATTGTGGCCTTCCACCACTCCAGGGAGGTCAATAACAATCATGAAAGACGCCACCATCGCGCTGCACCACGGTTTCAAGTCGGACCCGACCACCAAGGCCGTCGCCGTGCCGATCTACCAGAACGTCGCCTTCGAATTCGATAACGCCCAACACGGCGCCGACCTGTTCAACCTGGACGTACCCGGCAATATCTACACGCGCATCATGAACCCCACCAACGATGTGCTGGAGCAGCGCATCGCCGCCCTTGAAGGCGGTATCGCAGCGCTGGCAGTCTCGGCCGGCAGCGCGGCGATCCACTACGCAATCCAGACCTTGACCCGTGCGGGTGACAATATCGTCACCACTCCGCAGCTTTATGGTGGCACCTACACCCTCTTCGCCCACCTGCTGCCGAGCTTTGGCGTGGAGGTGCGTTTCGCCCGGGACGATTGCACTGCAGCCATCGCCGAACTGATCGATGACAACACCAAGCTGGTCTACTGCGAAAGTATCGGCAACCCCGCGGGCAATATCATCGACATCGAAGCCCTGGCCGACGTTGCCCATGCCCGTGGCGTGCCGCTGGTGGTGGACAACACCGTGGCCACGCCGATCCTGTGCAAGCCGATCCAGTTCGGCGCCGACATCGTGGTGCACTCGGTGACCAAATACGTCGGCGGCCATGGCAACTCCCTGGGCGGTGTAATTGTCGACAGTGGCACGTTCCCGTGGACGAAATACGCGGATAAATTCCCCGGCCTCAACCAGCCCGAGCCGGCCTATCACGGCGTGGTCTATACCGAAAAATTCGGCCCCGCCGCCTTCATCGCTCGTGCCCGTACCGTGCCGCTGCGCAACACTGGCGCAGCATTGGCACCGATGAATGCCTTCTTGCTGCTGCAAGGCTTGGAGACGCTGGCCTTGCGCATGGAGCGTCACACCGAAAACGCCCTGAAAATCGCGCAATTCCTGCAAAGCCATGCCGAGGTTGAATGGGTGAGCTACGCCGGCCTGCCGGACCACCCGCACCACGCATTGGCGCAGAAATACATGCAGGGCAAACCGTCGGCGATCCTGTCCTTCGGCTTGAAGGGCGGCTTTGATGCCGGTGTGCGCTTCTACGACGCCCTGCAAATCTTCAAGCGCCTGGTCAACATCGGCGACGCCAAGTCCCTGGCCTGCCACCCGGCTTCCACCACTCACCGACAGATGAACGAGCAGGAACAGGCCAAGGCCGGCGTGAAGCCGGAGATGATTCGCCTGTCGGTGGGCATCGAAGCAATTGAAGACCTGGTCGACGACCTGCAACAGGCGCTGGCCTCAACTCAACTCTGAGTCCAGGTAGCCCGCCAGCGCTTCAGCGCTGATGTCCGTACTGCGCGCGAAGTAGGCGACCTTGTGCCGCAAGGTCGCCGGCGTAAAAGCGGCATACAGGTCGGGGCGCTGCTCTTCAAGCCACTGCAGCAGGTTGTCGATCAGGGTCTGTGGCGACTGCGCGGCCAGGTGTTCCAATAACGATTCAGGCACTCGCCACCAGGGACTGGCTTTGGCCGCCGTTACCGACGCCGTCGCAACGCCCAGCGACTGGCCATTGATCAGGTACCGCTGGAACACCGGCAACACCGCGCCGATTTCATCGCCCAGCTTCTGCACGATCGGCAGGAACTGAGCGCCATCCCAGAAGCGCAGGAACACACTCCGCTCATCGGGAAGCAGTATCTTGGTCAGGCTTTGCAGGTGGGCGACTACGGCTTCCAACGGACTGGACGAAACCGCGAGCCACCCCCAATCCGTAGCTTCAGTGGTTGCAATCCAATCGAGGAAGGCACTGTCGGATTCGACAATCCCTACGCAGGGCATCACCTCACCCCACTCGGCATAGGCCGTGCCTGCCCAGATCGCTTGAGGCGGCATCCCGGCTGCCGAGACTTTCCAGGCAGCCAGCGGTTTCGCATCACTGGCACTGCTCAGCACCACATAGAGCCGCTCGTTGGGGAGTAGAGGGCATTGTGCAAGCCAGTCATCGGGGGTCAAGGGTTGAGACATCAGGATAAATTCCTTTTAAGGTTGAATGGGCGGGGAGACACCGCACTGCCCGGCACTGCAGCGTTGGCACTCTTCGCAAAACGGCGCGTTTCGTTTCAGGCTGGCGACCTGTATCCGGCTTAGGGGTGCGGGAATAACCGCCAGCAATGCCGCCTTCACCCCAGGCATCAATGGCGAAGCCGCCGGAGCAGGCGCGCCTCCCAGCTGAATCGGCGCGCTGCTGAAGATCCCGTCTGCCGACAGCGTAATCGACTGCCCACCGGCCTGAATTGTCACGCTTGCGCCCGCCTCTATAACGACGCTCTGCCCGGCGCCAATCTGGATGGCCCGCCCGGCCCGCATCTGCTGCGAACCACCGACCACCAGATGATCGTCCTGCTTGAGTTCGGTCAAACGATTGCCATGGGTGATGCGCTGCTCTTCGCCATGCAGTTCATGGTACGACTCACCGCCCACCCTGATGCGGCATTGATTGTCGATCTGCACCTGCTGGTCGTGCAGCACATGTTGGGTCCAGTCCCGCTGGGCGCGCAGGTAGATCTCCTCGGCGCCCTTGCGGTCTTCGATGCGCAGTTCGTTGTAGCCACCGCCACCGGGGCTGCTTTGGCTACGGAAGATGCTGCGGGTCTTGTCTGCCGGCAGGTCGAGGGGAACCGGCGTCGCCGCGTTGGGCAGGCAGCCCATCACCAGCGGCATGTCCATATCTCCATTGACGAACCCCACCAGCACTTCCATGCCCACGCGCGGGATAAGCACCGAACCATATCGGTCATGGGCCCAACCGCTGGCCACCCGCAGCCAGCAACTGGAATGATCGTTATGCTCGCCAACGCGATCCCAGGCCAGTTGCACCTTGACCCGGCCGTATTCGTCGCAATGGATTTCACTGTCGACGGGGCCGGTGACCACGGCGTTCTGGTAACCCGACAAAGTCGGCCTCGAGTGCTCAGGTGAGGGCGGGCGGAAGATCACGTCCCACGGAGTCGCCACACATTCATTGCGATACCCCTGAAGAAAATCTCCACCGCCAACCTCGGTGACAGCCTCCTCCAGAACCTGGGGCTGCCTGCCTTCGTGGGTAACTTGCGTCACCAGCCACACGTCATTCCATTCGTCCCGCGGATGCCCAGTCAACTTGAGGAACCGGCCGCTGCTCAATGCAGGGTCATCGCCGCTGGCACGAGCTATTCGATAGTCGCTACGGTGCCGCTCCAGGCCACGTTGCGCGAGGTATTTGCCGTGGGGGCGATCGGAAAAATGACCGGGGTAGGCCTGCGCCTCAAACCGTGGAAGCTGTTCGCCGACCACGCCACTCTCCAGCACCAGGCTCGGCTTGAGAAAGTCGTAGTCACGCAGGTTGACCGCGGTGGTGCGGGTTTCCAACCGCAGCGCAAAGCGCTTGATGGCCGGCGTATCCGCCACCATCCCGGAGCCCGGCATGTAGGGCGTAGGCTGATCGGGCGGGGCGAAAACGGTCTGGTCATCGCCAAACACCAGCAGGTGTCCTTCGGGCGAATGCTGGAAGTGATAGTGAATCCCCTGTTCGGCACACAGGCGCTGAATGAAGGCCAGGTCGCTCTCGCCAAACTGCACGCAATACTCGCGCTCGGGATAGGCGCCACTGAGGTGAAATTCGAATTGGTCGGCATGGAGCTGCTGCTCCGCCAGCACCTGCGCAATGATCTGCGGCACCGTCTTGTGCTGGAAGATCCGCTGGTGACTGCTGTGCGCGAGATAGGCCAACTGCGGCACAAGGCTGATCTGGTAACGCGTCAGCCGCCGCCCGGAATCGCCCTGCGCCACCCGATAAACCAGGCCGTGGACGCCATGACCGTGAGCGTCGAAGCCCAGGTATGCCGGACGATGCAGCAGGCTTTCCAGGTCCAGGTCGGGCTGTTCGCTGATCAGTTCAAGATCAAAACGATACGGCTGGCTGATGGCTTCGCGGCCCTGGAACTCAAACACCTTGAGTTCAGTCGACACACCGTCGAGGGTCAGGGTAAAGGCACTCTGATTGGCAGGAGCGAACATCCAGTGTTTCTCTGCGAGGGGTAGGCGGGAGATTCTGCACCACTGCCTCACCCTGCCGGGCACAGCCCAAATAAATCAGTAAAACCCTACATGTGTACGTAGGAGTCCTACTCAGTCCAGCTCGAATCGCACGCAAAAAAAGACCCGCCATCCGTAGGACGCGGGCCTTCTTTTAATTCATCGAGCGCTCAGCGCCCGGCGAATCACTTATTGAGGTTGTAGTCTTTTTCCGCCGCATCAAAGCGCTCGACCATACCGGCTGTCGGTGCGCCCAGCTTGCTTACGAAATAGATGGCCAGGCTGGCGAAGATGAAGCCAGGGATGATTTCGTAAAGGCCCAGCAGTTCGAAGTGCTTCCACACGATCACGGTGATCGCGCCGACCAGGATGCCGGCCAGTGCGCCGTTGCGGGTCATGTTTTTCCAGATCACCGAGATCAGCACCACAGGGCCGAACGCAGCGCCGAAACCGGCCCAGGCGTAGCTCACCAGCCCCAGGACGCGGTTGTTCGGGTTGGCGGCCATGGCGATGGCGATCAGGGCAACCACCAGCACCATCACGCGACCGATCCACACCAGCTCAAGCTGGGAGGCGTTCTTGCGCAGGAACGCTTTGTAGAAATCTTCGGTCAGGGCGCTGGAGCACACCAGTAGTTGGCAGCTCAAGGTGCTCATCACGGCGGCGAGGATGGCCGACAGCAGGACACCGGCAACCCATGGGTTGAACAGGATTTTTGCCAGTTCGATGAACACACGCTCAGGGTTTTCGGTGACGGGACCGGCGACCTCAGGGTGCGCCGAGAAGTAAGCGATACCGAAGAAGCCCACCGCCACGGTACCGGCCAGGCACAGGATCATCCAGGTCATGGAGATGCGACGCGCCTTGGCGATCGACTTCACCGAATCCGCCGCCATGAAGCGCGCGAGGATGTGCGGTTGACCGAAGTAACCCAGGCCCCAGCCCATCAACGAGATAACACCGATGAAAGTGGTGTTTTTCAGCATGTCGAAACTGGTCGGGTCCTTGGCTTCAATCGCCAGGAACGTAGTGTCCACACCGCCGGTGGCCAGCAGCACAATGATCGGCGTCAGGATCAGCGCGAAGATCATCAGCGTGGCTTGCACGGTATCGGTCCAGCTCACGGCCAGGAAACCACCGATAAAGGTGTAGGCAATAGTCGCTGCAGCACCGGCCCACAGCGCGGTCTCGTAGGACATGCCGAAGGTGCTTTCGAACAGACGGGCACCGGCCACGATGCCGGAAGCGCAGTAGATGGTGAAGAACACCAGGATCACCACCGCAGAGATGATCCGCAGCAGACCGCTTTTATCTTCGAAACGGCTGGAGAAGTAATCCGGCAGCGTCAGGGCGTCACCGTTGTGCTCGGTCTGTACCCGCAGGCGACCGGCCACGAACAGCCAGTTGAGGTAGGCACCGACGATCAGGCCGATGGCGATCCAGCTTTCCGACAGGCCGGACATGTAGATCGCGCCCGGCAAACCCATCAACAACCAGCCGCTCATGTCGGAAGCACCGGCGGACAAGGCTGTCACCACGCTACCGAGGCTGCGACCGCCCAGGATGTAATCGGAAAGGTTGTTGGTGGAGCGATAGGCCATCAGGCCGATCAGCACCATTGCTGCGATGTAGATCACGAATGTGATCAGGGTTGGATTACTTACGCTCATATGAGTGACGCCCTGGCTTTGTTTTTATGTAGCGGCGGTCTGTCAGACGGCCACCCACTGGTCAGTGAGTAAACGTACCTGCGTGCCGCGCATTTATGACTGACGTTTCCCCAGGAAAGCCGCCAGCCGATGAACCAAACCCTAAAGTCGGTTGCACCTTGGGCGCGAATGCTATTCAACAAAGTAAATAAGGTGCAACCAGTTTCTTGGGAATAAGTTGCACCCAGGTGTAAAACACAAAAAACACTGGTTTTTTGCTCCTTTTCGGAGCAAGAACAGCCGATCTCAGAAGCAAATGCACCAAGCCGAAGCAGATTCCGTCGACGGCCGATTTTTTCCGATCATGCGTCGAAAAATTCATCAACAAAATGGGTTGCACCCGGTTGCACCTCTCCCTGAGCAAAGCTAATCTTGCCGCCAGCTGATGCCACTCGGTAGTGGCACCCATGAGGATAAGAAAATGGCTACGACCACCCTTGGGGTCAAACTCGACGACCCGACCCGCGAACGCCTCAAGGCGGCCGCGACCTCCATTGATCGCACGCCGCACTGGCTGATCAAGCAGGCGATTTTCAATTACCTGGAGAAACTCGAGGGTGGTGCAACCCTGACCGAGCTCAACGGCTTGAGCAGCAAGGACGCTGACGACGCAGGCGAAGTCCAGAGCGACCACGCCCACCAGTGCTTCCTTGAGTTCGCCGAGAGCATCCTGCCGCAATCCGTACTGCGCGCTTCGATCACCGCCGCTTACCGTCGCCCCGAGCCGGAAGTGGTGCCGATGCTGATCGAACAGGCCCGCCTGCCGGTGCAAATGGCCGAAGCCACCAACAAGCTCGCCGCTTCGATTGCGGAAAAACTGCGCAATCAGAAGAGTGCCGGCGGCCGTGCCGGGATTGTTCAGGGCCTGCTGCAGGAATTCTCGCTGTCGTCCCAAGAAGGCGTAGCCCTGATGTGCCTGGCCGAAGCACTGCTGCGGATCCCGGACAAAGGCACCCGCGACGCGCTGATCCGCGACAAGATCAGCACCGGCAACTGGCATCCGCACCTGGGCAACAGCCCGTCGCTGTTCGTCAACGCCGCCACCTGGGGCCTGCTGCTGACCGGCAAACTGGTCGCCACCCATAACGAAGCCGGCCTCACCTCATCCCTGAGCCGCATCATCGGCAAGAGCGGCGAGCCGATGATCCGCAAGGGCGTCGACATGGCCATGCGCCTGATGGGCGAGCAGTTCGTGACCGGCGAAACCATCGCCGAAGCCCTGGCCAACGCGAGCAAATTCGAAGCCAAGGGTTTCCGCTATTCCTACGACATGCTTGGTGAAGCCGCTCTCACCGAACACGACGCGCAGAAATACCTGGCCTCGTACGAACAAGCCATTCACTCCATCGGCAAAGCCTCCCACGGCCGTGGGATTTATGAAGGCCCGGGTATCTCCATCAAGCTGTCGGCCCTGCACCCGCGTTACAGCCGTGCGCAGTACGAGCGCGTGATGGATGAGCTGTACCCGCGCCTGCTGTCCCTGACCCTGCTGGCCAAGCAATACGACATCGGCCTGAACATCGACGCCGAAGAAGCCGACCGCCTGGAGCTGTCGCTGGATCTGCTCGAGCGCCTGTGCTTCGAACCGCAGTTGACCGGCTGGAACGGCATTGGCTTCGTGATCCAGGCCTACCAGAAGCGTTGCCCGTATGTGATCGACTACGTCATCGACCTGGCACGCCGCAGCCGCCATCGCCTGATGATCCGCCTGGTAAAAGGCGCGTACTGGGACAGCGAGATCAAACGCGCCCAGGTCGAAGGCCTGGAAGGCTATCCGGTGTATACCCGCAAGGTGTACACCGATGTTTCCTACATTGCCTGTGCACGCAAGCTGCTGTCGGTACCGGAAGTCATCTACCCGCAGTTCGCTACGCACAACGCCCATACCTTGTCGGCGATTTACCATATCGCCGGTCAGAACTATTACCCCGGCCAGTACGAGTTCCAATGCCTGCACGGCATGGGTGAACCGTTGTACGAGCAGGTAGTAGGCAAGGTTTCCGAAGGCAAGCTGAACCGTCCGTGCCGCGTGTACGCACCGGTCGGCACTCACGAAACACTGCTGGCCTACCTGGTGCGTCGGCTGCTGGAAAACGGCGCCAACACCTCGTTCGTCAACCGCATCGCCGACCAGTCCATCTCGATCCAGGAGCTGGTGGCCGATCCAGTGGCCAGCATCGAGCAGATGGCGACGCTGGAAGGCGGCTTCGGCCTGCCGCACCCGCGTATCCCGCTGCCCCGTGACCTGTACGGCAGCGACCGTGCCAACTCGGCCGGTATCGACCTGGCCAACGAACACCGCCTGGCATCGCTGTCCTGCGCCCTGCTGGCCACTGCCCACAACAACTGGAAGGCCGCGCCGATGCTCGGTTGCGCCGCCAGCGATCAAGCGGCGGCACCGGTATTGAATCCGTCCGACCTGCGTGACGTGGTCGGTCACGTGCAAGAAGCCACCGTCGAAGACGTCGACAACGCGATCCAGTGCGCCATCAGCGCCGGGCCGATCTGGCAGGCCACCCCGCCCGCCGAACGCGCCGCGATCCTGGAACGTGCCGCCGACCTGATGGAAGGCGAGATCCAGCCGCTGATGGGCCTGCTGGCCCGCGAAGCCGGCAAGACCTTCGCCAACGCCATCGCCGAAGTGCGTGAGGCCGTGGACTTCCTGCGCTACTACGCGGTACAGGCTCGCAACGACTTCACCAATGACGCCCACCGCCCATTGGGCCCAGTGGTGTGCATCAGCCCGTGGAACTTCCCGCTGGCGATTTTCAGTGGGCAAGTGGCTGCCGCACTGGCCGCCGGTAACCCGGTCTTGGCCAAGCCAGCCGAACAAACCCCGCTGGTGGCTGCACAAGCCGTGCGCATCCTGCTCGAAGCCGGTATTCCCCAAGGCGTACTGCAATTGCTGCCGGGCCAGGGTGAAAGCGTCGGTGCGCGCCTGGTGGGTGATGATCGCGTCAAGGGCGTGATGTTCACCGGTTCCACCGAAGTCGCGCGCCTGCTGCAACGCAATGTCGCCGGGCGCCTGGATGCCCAGGGCCGTCCGATCCCGCTGATCGCCGAGACCGGCGGCCAGAACGCGATGATCGTCGATTCCTCGGCGCTCACCGAGCAGGTGGTCATCGACGTGGTGTCCTCGGCCTTCGACAGCGCCGGTCAACGTTGCTCGGCCCTGCGCGTGTTGTGCCTGCAGGAAGATTCGGCAGACCGCGTGATCGAAATGCTCAAGGGCGCCATGGCTGAATGCCGCCTGGGCAACCCGGAACGCCTGTCGGTGGACATCGGCCCGGTGATCGACGCCGAAGCCAAGGCCGGCATCGAGAAACACATCCAGGCCATGCGCGACAAAGGCCGCAATGTGTACCAGGTGGCGATTGCCGACGGTGAAGAAATCAAGCGCGGCACCTTCGTGATGCCCACCCTGATCGAGCTGGAAAGCTTCGACGAACTGCAACGGGAGATCTTCGGCCCGGTGCTGCACGTGGTGCGCTACAAGCGCAAGGAGATCGACCAGCTTATCGGCCAGATCAACGCGTCCGGCTATGGCCTGACCCTGGGCGTACACACCCGTATCGACGAGACCATCGCCAAGGTGATCGACAACGTCAATGCCGGTAACGTCTATGTGAACCGCAACATCGTCGGTGCCGTGGTCGGCGTGCAGCCGTTCGGCGGCGAAGGCCTGTCGGGCACAGGCCCGAAAGCCGGTGGTCCGCTGTACCTGTACCGCTTGCTGTCAACCCGTCCTACCGATGCGATCGAGCAATCCTTCGTACGTGGCGACAAGCTGGCGGCACCGGATGTACGCCTGCGCGACGCCTTGAGCCAACCGCTGACCGCCCTGAAAACCTGGGCCGACAGCAATAAGTTCAGCGAGCTGAGTGCGCTGTGCAGCCAGTTCGCCGCGCAGTCCCAAAGCGGTATCACCCGTCAATTGGCCGGCCCGACCGGCGAGCGCAACAGCTACGCCATCCTGCCTCGCGAGCACGTACTGTGCCTGGCGGACGTGGAAGGCGACCTGTTGACTCAACTGGCGGCGGTATTGGCGGTCGGCGGTTCGGCGGTATGGCCGGAAACCGACTTGACCAAGGCCGTGTTCCCACGGTTGCCGAAGGAGATTCAGGCGAAAATCAAGCGCGTGGCCGACTGGAGCAAGGACGAGGTGGTGTTTGACGCCGTCCTGCACCACGGCGATTCCGACCAACTGCGTGGGGTGTGCCAGCAAGTGGCGCAGCGTGGCGGGGCGATTGTCGGGGTACATGGTTTGTCTCAGGGCGAGACCACGATTGCCTTGGAGCGCCTGGTGATCGAACGTGCGTTGAGCGTTAACACCGCTGCTGCCGGCGGTAATGCCAGCCTGATGACCATCGGCTAACTGAATGTGGGAGGGGGCTTGCCCTCTCCCACATTTGATCGCATTTCAATTCCCCTCCCCGCGTTCTGCCTCTTCATCACCCAGATCAATCTTGCTATCCAGTCTTTATTCGCGCACTTAGACTCAGGCCAATTCCCCAAAGGTAATCCGCCATGTCCGAGACGCTGCTCAGTTCCCGCAATCTGGCTTTCGAGCTGTACGAAGTCCTCGATGCCGAGGGCCTGACCCAGCGCGAGCGGTTTGCCGAGCACAACCGCGAAACCTTCGATGCGGCCATCAGCACGGCCCGCAACATTGCCGAGAAGTACTTCGCACCACACAACCGCAAGAACGACGAGAACGAACCGCGTTTTGAGGACGGCAAGGCGATTCTGATTCCGGAAGTGAAACCGGCGGTGGATGCGTTCCTTGAAGCCGGTTTCCTCAATGCGGCCCGCAGCTTCGAAGCCGGTGGCATGCAGTTGCCGACCCTGCTGTCCCAGGCCTGCTTCGCTCACTTCCAATCCGCCAACGCGGCCTCGACGTCCTACCCGTTCCTGACCATGGGCGCCGCCAACCTGATCGAAAGCTTCGGCACCGAGGAGCAAAAACAGCGCTTCCTGCAACCAATGATCGAAGGCCGTTTCTTCGGCACCATGGCCCTGACCGAGCCCCACGCCGGCTCATCGCTGTCGGATATTCGTACCCGCGCCGAGCCCGCGGCTGACGGCAGCTATCGCCTCAAAGGCAACAAGATCTTCATCTCCGGCGGCGACCACCCGCTGTCGGAAAACATCGTGCACATGGTGCTGGCCAAGCTGCCGGACGCGCCCGCCGGGGTGAAGGGCATTTCGCTGTTTATCGTGCCCAAATTCCTGGTCAACGACGACGGCAGCCTCGGCGCGCGCAACGACGTGCTGCTGGCCGGGCTGTTTCATAAGATGGGCTGGCGTGGCACCACGTCCACGGCACTGAATTTCGGCGATAACGGCAACTGCGTCGGCTATCTGGTGGGTAAACCGCACCAAGGCCTGAGCTGCATGTTCCAGATGATGAACGAGGCGCGCATCGGTGTCGGCATGGGCGCGGTGATGCTCGGTTACGCCGGTTATCTCTATTCGCTGGAATACGCCCGCGAACGCCCGCAAGGCCGCTTGCCCGACAGCAAGGACCCAGGCACCGCGCCGGTCTCGATCATCCAGCACGCCGATATCAAGCGCATGCTGCTGACGCAAAAAGCCTACGTCGAAGGTGCCTTTGACCTGGGCCTGTACGCCGCGCGGCTGTTCGATGACACCACCACACTGGAGACCGAGGCCGAACGCAAACAGGCCCATGAACTGCTGGACCTGCTCACCCCCATCGTCAAATCCTGGCCCTCGGAGTTCTGCCTCAAGGCCAACGAACTGGCGATCCAGATCCTCGGCGGCCATGGTTATACCCGCGAATACCCGGTGGAGCAGTATTACCGCGACAACCGCCTGAACCCGATCCACGAGGGCACCCATGGCATCCAGTCCCTGGACCTGCTGGGGCGCAAGCTGGCGCAGAACGGCGGCGCGGGCCTGAAGCAACTGATCCGGCTGATCGCCGACACGGGCGCGCGGGCACAGGAATATCCAGGCCTGACGGCATTGAGAGAGCCGTTGGAGCACCTGGTCAGCCGCCTGCAAAGCGTGACCATCGGCCTGCTGACGGATCTCGCCCAGGGCAAGGTCAACAGCAGCCTGGCGAACTCGGCGCTGTACCTGAAGGTATTCGGGCATACGGTGATTGGCTGGCGCTGGCTGGAACAGGCGATTCGCGCCGAAGAAGGGCTGGCCAAGGGCAATGTGGCCGATGTCGCCTTCTATCAAGGCAAGCTCCAGGCCGCCCGGTACTTCCTGACTTGGGAGATTCCGGGCTGCCATCATGAACTGGTGATTCTGGAGGCACGGGATGATACGTGCCTGGGCATGCAGGATGAGTGGTTCTAGGGCTGGATCGCCTTGGAAATCACCTCGACCGTGGCGCTGACTTGCTCTTGGTAACGGTCGAGTTCCTGCTGGTGAGCCTGCTGCATTTCGATCTGCTCGGCGCACAGGTTCAGCGCCGCCAGCACCAGTAGCTTGTCACCGATCAGGGTCGGGTACTTTTTCTTGGTGGTGGCCAGGGAGGCCTTGAGCATGGTCACGGCGTGCATCAGGGTTTTATCTTCCCCCGCCGGGGCCTTGATCGAGTAATCCTCTCCGAGAATCGAAACGACCTTTATCCCTTCATTCATGCGCTGACAGGGCCTGCGCTCACGCGCTCAACCAGCGCCTGGATACGTGCTGCGGTGGCGCCGTGCTTTTCTTCCTGCTCCATCAGGTTCAGTTGCAGGCTGTCGTTCTCATCCTTGGCGCGAGCCAGTTCGGCCTTGAGGGATTCGTTGCTGCCCAGTAGCTCCTGATTCTGCTGTACCAGGTCGCTGACCAGTTGTTCCAGTTGGCTGAGGGATGCTTCTAACATTTTGATTTCTCGGGCTTTTTCAAAGGGCGGTGACGATAAAGAAAATTCACCTCGGATGCCAGGGTTATCCCTGGCGCGCAGCCCGTTTTTTAAGGGCCGGGCCACGCTTTCGAGCCTTAGTGACTGCATTTCCCCCATCTGGTTCCTGAATCCGCGCAACCCCTCGTCAGATGCGACAAAAACGCACAGCCCCCTTTAGACTTTAGTCGTATGCCCGATAGAGAGGCACACCCCGTCTCATGACCGCACGGATTGCGCCTCTCCCAGGATTTCCGCATGTCGCTTCGTAATATGAATATCGCTCCGAGGGCCTTCCTCGGCTTCGCGCTTATTGGCGCGTTGATGTTGTTTCTAGGCGTGTTCGCCCTGAACCAGATGAGCAAGATCCGTGGCGCCACTGAAGACATTACCTTGTCCAGCGTGCCAAGCATCCGCGCCCTGGACGAGTTCACCCAACTGACCCTGCGCCTGCGCGTGCTGTCTTACCGCTTGCTGACCAACCGCGAGCCGGATGTGCAGCAAAAGACCCTGGAAGCCTTCGAACTGCGCAACCAGCAGATCCGCACCGCCCAGGGCGTCTACGAGAAACTGATTGAAAGCAGCGAAGAACGTAGCACCTACAACGAATATGTAAGCCTGCTGGGCCAGTACCATCAGATTGAAGAGCGCATGAAGAGCCTGTCACGGGCCAACCAGATGGATGAGCTGCGCAGCCTGCTTAACACCGAATTGCTGAGCAACTCCGAGCAGGTCAACGCCGTGCTGACGCGCCTGCTGGACCTCAATAACAAGATGGCCCTGGCCACCAATCAGGAGGCCGAAGACCAATACAACACGGCCTTCAACCTGGTCGTGGGCCTGCTGGTGATCGCCACGCTGCTGACCCTGCTGTTTGCCTGGCTGCTGACCCGCAGCATCACCCTGCCGATTTCACAGGCACTGGAAGCGGCGGAAGAAGTCGCCGAAGGCAACCTGACACGGCCGATCAAAGTCGACGGCAACGATGAGGCCGGGCGCCTGCTCGCCGCCATGGCCAAGATGCAGGACAAACTGCGCGACACCCTGCAACGCATCGCCGGCTCCGCCACCCAACTGGCTTCCGCCGCCGAGGAACTGAACGCCGTCACCGACGAAAGTGCCCGTGGCCTGACCCGGCAAAACAACGAAATCGAGCAAGCCGCCACCGCCGTCAACGAGATGACCAGCGCCGTTGAAGAAGTCGCACGCAATGCGGTGAGCACCTCGGAAGCCTCGCGCAACGCCACCACGTCTGCTGGCGACGGCCGCGACCTGGTGCAGGAAACCGTCAGCGCCATCGAGCGCATGAGCGGCGATGTGCAAGCAACCGCCACCCTGATCGGCGAACTGGCCAATGAGTCGCGCGATATCGGCAAAGTGCTGGACGTGATTCGCGGCCTGGCCGACCAGACCAATTTGCTGGCCCTGAACGCGGCGATTGAAGCCGCGCGCGCCGGTGAAGCCGGTCGCGGGTTCGCGGTGGTCGCCGATGAAGTGCGGGCCCTGGCCCATCGTACCCAGCAGTCCACCAGCGAGATCGAGCGGATGATCGGCAGTATCCAGGCCGGTACCGAGCACGCGGTGGACTCGATGCGCAACAGCACCGAGCGGGCGGAGTCGACGCTGAACATCGCCAAAGGCGCAGGGATGTCGCTGGACACCATCAACACGGCGATTGTCGAGATCAACGAGCGCAACCTGGTGATCGCCAGCGCTGCGGAAGAACAGGCGCAGGTGGCGCGGGAAGTGGACCGCAACCTGGTGAACATTCGTGATCTGTCGGTGCAATCCGCTACGGGCGCCAGCCAGACCAGCGCCGCGAGCAGCGAATTGTCACGCCTGGCGGTAGACCTGAACGGGATGGTAGGCCGCTTCCGCCTCTAACGCCCTGCACTGGCTAAAATGTGGGAGGGGGCTTGCCCTAATGCCGGTCAGTTAAGGCTTTTTGTAGGAGCGAGCTTGCTCGCGAAAAACGCCCAGGCAACGCGTTCATTCTCGATAAGCGCGGTGGCCCTGAGTTCTTCGCGAGCAAGCTCGCTCCTACAGTGAATCACTTTCGCTTAACTGAACGGCATTAGGGCTTGCCCCTCCCAAATTTAGTTATGCGTGAATCAGAAAAAGCTTTTTGACAGCACCGCAATTCAACAGGTTAGAATCCCTGGCACGCAGACTGCATGGTCAGTTTGCGTCCCGTCTTATTTGCCCATGGAGTACTGCCTTTGAATGCGACGACCATCAACAGCCTGTTCTTGATCGGCGCGTTGCTGGTGAGTGCGAGCATTCTGGTGAGTTCTCTTTCCTCGCGCCTGGGTATCCCGATCCTGGTGATCATCCTGGCCGTGGGCATGGTGGCCGGCGTCGATGGCGGCGGCATCATTTTCGACAATTACCCGACTGCCTACCTGGTGGGCAACCTCGCGCTGGCAGTGATCCTGCTCGACGGCGGCTTGCGTACACGGGTGGCGAGTTTCCGCGTGGCACTCTGGCCGGCATTGTCCCTGGCCACGGTGGGGGTGTTGATTACCACCGGCCTCACCGGCATGGCGGCGGCCTGGCTGTTTGACCTGAATATTATCCAGGGCCTGCTGATCGGTGCGATTGTCGGCTCGACCGACGCCGCAGCGGTGTTCTCGCTGCTGGGCGGCAAGGGCCTGAACGAACGGGTGACCGCCAGCCTCGAGATCGAATCCGGCAGTAACGACCCGATGGCGGTGTTCCTCACCGTCACCCTGATCGACATGCTCGCCAGCGGCCAGACCGGCCTGCACTGGAGCCTGCTGACCCACCTGGTGCGCGAGTTCGGCATCGGTGGCATCGTCGGCCTCGGCGGCGGCTGGCTGATGCTGCAAATGGTCAACCGCATCAACCTGGCCACCGGCCTGTACCCGATCCTGGTGATCGCCGGCGGCCTGTTCGTGTTCGCCCTGACCAACGCCTTCCATGGCAGCGGCTTCCTCGCCGTGTACCTGTGCGGCCTGGTGATCGGCAATCGCCCGGTGCGTAGCCGCCATGGCATTTTGCATATGCTCGACGGCATGGCCTGGCTCGCGCAGATCGGTATGTTCCTGGTGCTGGGCCTGCTGGTCACGCCCCATGATTTGCTGCCGATTGCCCTGCCGGCCCTGGGCCTGGCGCTGTGGATGATCCTGTTTGCGCGGCCGCTGTCGGTGATGGTCGGCCTGCTGCCGTTCAAAGCCTTCCATGGCCGTGAAAAGGCTTTTATCGCCTGGGTCGGCCTGCGCGGCGCGGTGCCGATCATCCTGGCGGTGTTCCCGTTGATGGCCGGCCTGCCCCATGCGCAGCTGTACTTCAACCTGGCGTTCTTTATCGTGCTGGTGTCGCTGCTGGTACAGGGCACCAGCCTGCCGTGGGTGGCCAAGCTGCTCAAAGTGACCGTTCCGCCGGACCCGGCGCCGATCTCCCGCGCAGCCCTGGAAGTGCACGTCACCAGCGAGTGGGAGCTGTTCGTCTACCGCCTGGGCGCAGAAAAATGGTGCATCGGCGCGGCCCTGCGCGAGCTGAAAATGCCCGAAGGCACGCGCATCGCGGCCCTGTTCCGTGGCCAGCAACTGCTCCATCCGTCGGGTAGTACGGTGCTGGAAGTCGGCGATCTGCTCTGTGTGATCGGCCATGAACACAACCTGCCGGCCCTGGGCAAACTGTTCAGCCAGGCACCGCAACGCGGCCTCGATTTGCGCTTCTTCGGCGACTTCGTCCTCGAAGGCGACGCCCAGCTGGGCGCGGTTTCAGCGCTGTATGGCCTCAAGCTCGAAGGGATCGACCCGGACATGCCGCTGAGCCGCTTCATCACCCAGAAAGTCGGCGGCGCGCCGGTAGTGGGCGACCAGGTGGAGTGGAACAACACCATCTGGACCGTCGCGGTCATGGACGGGAACAAGATTGGCAAAGTCGGCGTCAGATTCCCCGAAGGAAGTCGCCCGGGCCCCGGACTCTTCCTCTAAACTGCGGGGCGACAGCACGCCCCCGATTCTTCACCTTGCTCGATCGGTCTCTATGCCAACCCTGCGCACTTTTCTCGCCACTGCCCTGCTGGGCCTGACCCTTTGTGTCGGCAGCGTCTACGCCGCCGACCCGCCCAGCGCCGACGCCATCCAGCAAACCCTGGACAAGCTGCCTGATCGCAAACTGCCCGACGCCGACATGAAGGCGCTGCAGTCGATCCTGCAACAGACCCTGACCTACCTGGACAACAAGCAGGATTACGAGCAGCGCCTGGTCGACCTCAAGCGCCAGCTGGAAGACGCGCCGCGCCAGACCAGCGAGAACCAGCGCGAACTGACCCGGCTCAAGGCCACCAAGGTCATTCCGGTAGCCCAACGCTACGCCACCCTGCCGGTGCCGCAGCTTGAGCAATTGCTGGTGCAGCGCAGCACCCAGCAAGGCGACCTGCAAAAGGAACTGGCCGACGCCAACAGCCTGACCATCGCCGCCCAGACCCGTCCCGAGCGCGCCCAGACCGAAATCAGCAGCAGCCAGACGCGCATCCAGCAGATCAATGCCACCCTCAAGGCCGGCAAGGACAATGGCAAAGCCCTCAGCAGCGACCAGCGCAACCAACTGAATGCCGAACTGGCCTCCCTGAATGCCCTGATCCCCCTGCGTCGCCAGGAACTGGCCGGCAATAGCCAGCTGCAGGACCTGGGCAACAGCCAGCACGACTTGATCCAGGAAAAAACCGCGCGCCTGGAACAAGAGATCCAGGACCTGCAAACCCTGATCAACCAGAAACGCCTGGCCCAGTCCCAGCAGACCGTCACCCAACAGTCCATCGAAGCGCAAAAGGCCGGCGGCAGCAGCCTGCTGGCCACAGAAAGCGCGGCCAACCTGAAGCTGTCCGACTACCTGCTCAAGAGTACCGACCGCCTCAACGACCTGACCCAGAAGAACCTGCAGACCAAGCAACAGCTGGACACCGTGACCCAGAGCGATTCGGCCCTGGACGAGCAGATCAATGTGCTCAAGGGCAGCCTGCTCCTCTCGAAGATTCTGTATAAGCAGAAACAAGCGTTGCCCCGCCTGACGGTGGACCGCGACCTGGCGGACGATATCGCCAACATTCGCCTGTACCAGTTCGAGGTCAACCAACAGCGCGAGCTGATCAGCTCCCCCAGCACCTATGTGGATAACCTGCTGGCCAACCAGCCGCCGGCCGACGTCACCCCGCAACTGCGGCGCACCCTGCTGGAACTGGCGATCACCCGCAGCGACTTGCTGGAGCGCCTGAGCCGCGAGCTGAGCGCGCTGCTCAACGAATCCATCACCCTGCAACTGAACCAGAAACAACTGCTCAGCACCGCCACCACCCTGCGCGCGACGCTCGATGAACAGATGTTCTGGATCCCCAGCAACAAGCCGCTGGACACCGAGTGGCTGGAAACCGTGCCGGCGCACCTGAGCAAGCAGGTCACCACCCTGCCATGGGCCTCCAGCGTCAGCGAGCTGTACGACGGCCTGACCCAGCGTCCGCTGCTGTTTTTGCCGTTGCTGCTGTTGATCGGTGCCCTGTTGTGGCGCCGCAACGCGTTGTACGCGCGCCTGAAAAGAGTCCACCTGGACATCGGCCACTTCAAACGCGACAGCCAATGGCACACGCCCCAGGCGATCCTGGTAAATATCCTGTTGGCGATGCCGGTAGCACTGGGCCTGGCGCTGTGCGGCTACGCGCTGCAGATCGACGCACGTGGGCAGAACGCCAACCTGGGTGCAGCGCTGTTGCAGATCGCCCAGGCATGGCTGGTGTTCTACACCGCCTACCGCATCCTGGCGCCGGGCGGCGTGGCCGAGTTGCACTTCCGCTGGGAAAAGCCCCAGGTCGAATTCCTCCAGGGCTGGGTACGCAAGCTCGGGCTGGTGGTGCTGGCCCTGGTGGCCGTGGTGGCGATTGCCGAGCATCAACCGGCGGCGCTGGCCGACGACGTGCTGGGCATTGGTGTGGTCCTGACCTGCTACGCCCTGATGGCCTGGCTGCTGGGACGCCTGCTGCTGCACAGCCCGACCCACGAAAAAGCCTCGCTGTTCCGCAAAGCCGTGGGCCTGCTGTTTACCGCCCTGCCTGTCGCGCTGTTCATTGCCGTGTGCTTTGGCTACTACTACACCGCACTCAAGCTCAGCGACCGGCTGATCAACACCCTGTACCTGCTGATGTTCTGGCTGGTCATCGAAGCCACCTTCGTCCGCGGCCTGGGCGTTGCCGCCCGACGCCTGGCCTATTCCCGCGCCCTGGCCAAACGCCAGGCCGCCAAGGAAGCCGGCGAAGGCGAAGCGGTGATCGAAGAGCCGACCCTGGATATCGAACAGGTCAACGAACAATCGATGCGCCTCATCCGCCTGGCGCTGCTCGGCGGCTTTATCGCGGCGCTGTACTGGGTATGGTCGGACCTGATCTCGGTATTTTCCTACCTGGACAACGTCACCCTGTACGAATACACCAGCGGCACCGGTGCCAATATCAGCATGGTGCCGATCAGCATCGGCGACCTGCTCGGCGCGCTGATCATCATCGGCATCACCTTCGCCCTGGCGCGCAACCTGCCCGGCCTGCTGGAAGTGCTGGTGCTGTCCAAGCTGGACCTGGCCCAGGGCAGTGCCTACGCCACGACCACCTTGCTGTCCTACATCATTGCCGGCGTGGGCTTTGTCTCGACCCTGTCCACCCTCGGCGTGAGCTGGGACAAGTTGCAATGGCTGGTGGCCGCGCTGTCGGTGGGGTTGGGCTTCGGCATGCAGGAGATCTTCGCCAACTTTATCTCCGGCATCATGATCCTGTTCGAGCGCCCGGTGCGCATCGGCGACACCATCACCATCGGCAACCTGTCGGGCACGGTGAGCAAGATCCGCATCCGCGCCACCACCATCACCGACTTCGACCGCAAGGACATCATTGTCCCGAACAAGACGTTCATTACCGGGCAACTGATCAACTGGTCGCTGACCGACACCATCACCCGTGTGACCCTCAAGCTGGGCGTTGACTACGGCTCCGACCTGGACCTGGTGAAGGAATTGTTGCTCAAGGCTGCGCGAGAAAACCCAAGGGTGTTGAAGGAACCGGAACCCCATGTGTACTTCCTCAACTTCGGCGAAAGCACCCTCGACCACGAACTGCGCATGCACGTGCGCGACCTCGGCGACCGCAACCCGGTGATCGACGAAGTGAACCGCTTTATCAACCGCGAGTTCAAGAACCACCACATCAACATCTCGTTCCGGCAGATGGAGGTGTACCTGAAAAACCTCCACGGCCAGGAGTACAAGCTGGTGCCGGTGGAAGACGAGAAGAGAACCATCGTCGGACCGGCCGACGCGCAAGATGTGCCGGAGCCGCCGGACGGCAAAGTGGCGGATGCACCCGAGCCACCGCCCAGCAAACTCGACTAAACGCCCTATCCCCAGCAGAATGCTCGGACATTCTGCTGGAGATGGCCGGTGAAAGCCCTCGACGAACTGACCTTCGACAACCGCTTCGCACGCCTGGGCGACGCGTTCTCAACCCACATATTGCCCGAGCCCCTCGACGAACCGCGCCTGGTGGTGGCAAGCAATGCCGCCATGGCCCTGCTCGACCTCGACCCGACAGTGGCCGAAACACCGGTGTTTGCCGAGCTGTTCAGCGGCCACAAGTTGTGGGCCGAGGCCGAGCCGCGGGCGATGGTCTACTCCGGGCACCAGTTCGGCGGCTACACCCCGCAGTTGGGCGATGGCCGCGGGTTGCTGCTCGGCGAGGTGTACAACGAGGCCGGCGAACATTGGGACCTGCACCTCAAGGGTGCCGGGATGACGCCCTACTCGCGCATGGGCGATGGCCGCGCGGTGCTGCGCTCGTCGATTCGGGAGTTCCTGGCCTCCGAAGCGCTGCATGCACTGGGCATCCCCAGCAGCCGCGCGTTATGCGTGATCGGCTCCAGCACCCCGGTCTGGCGTGAGAAGCAGGAACGTGGGGCGATGGTGCTGCGCCTGGCGCCGAGCCATATCCGCTTCGGGCATTTCGAATATTTCTACTACACCAAGAAACCAGAGCAGCAGGCGGAACTGGCCGAGCACGTGCTTTCACTGCACTACCCCGAGTGCAAGGAACAGCCTGAACCTTACCTCGCTATGTTCCGCGAAATCGTCGAACGCAATGCCGAGATGATCGCCAAATGGCAGGCCTATGGCTTCTGCCACGGGGTGATGAACACCGACAACATGTCGATCCTCGGCATTACCTTCGACTTCGGGCCGTTTGCGTTTCTGGATGACTTTGATGCGCACTTCATCTGCAACCATTCGGACCATGAAGGACGTTACTCCTTCAGCAACCAGGTGCCCATCGGCCAGTGGAATCTCAGCGCGCTGGCCCAGGCGCTCACGCCGTTTATCAGCGTCGATGCCTTGAAAGAAGCCCTTGGCCTGTACCTGCCGCTGTACCAGGCTCACTACCTGGATTTGATGCGTCGCCGTTTGGGGCTGACCACGGCCGAAGACGACGACCAGAAGCTGGTGGAGCGCTTGTTGAAGCTGATGCAGAACAGCGGCGTGGATTACACGCTGTTCTTCCGGCGCCTGGGGGATGAATCGGCGGCGCTGGCGGTGGCGAAGCTACGCGATGATTTTGTCGACCTGGCCGGGTTTGATGCCTGGGCCGAGCTGTACACCGCCCGTGTTGCGCGGGATGGAGATGACACCGAAGAACAGCGCCGTGGGCGGATGCACGCAGTGAACCCGCTGTACATCCTGCGTAACTACCTCGCACAGAACGCTATCGCTGCCGCCGAATCAGGCGATTACAGCGAAGTGCGGCGGTTGCATGAGGTACTGAGCAAGCCGTTCGAGGAGCAGGCGGGGATGGAACAGTACGCGCAGCGACCGCCGGATTGGGGCAAGCATTTGGAGATCAGTTGTTCGTCGTGATACACGCCATGCTCGCGATTAGATGAACAGGTCGACCGGCACCTTGAAAAAATCCGCCAGCCAACGAATCTGTCGCACGTTCAGCTGGCGTTTTCCACTGAGGATTTCCGAGACCACCGATTGAGCACCCACACCCGGCAAATCACTCTGAGTCAGGCCATGCTCCTGCATCATTGATCGCAATACGTCGACACCGCTCGCTTCAGGCATTGGCCAATGCTCCAGGTCATAAGCCTCGACCCAGTCACCGATGATATCGACCACGCCCATCAACGGATGGGCTTCGTCGTCCCCTACGATATCCAGTAATTCGTCGAGCGCCTCCACCAGCACATCGTAGTCAGCCTCGGTTTTGGGCTTGCGCAGCAGCGGTGATACGAATTGCCAATGCTCGGCCACCTGCTCAATCAGCACACTCATTTTCAGTCACTCCTTCCATTTACCCTTGTCGTATTCCCGATGGTCCAGCACATGTCGAATATAGAGCCGCTGCATTCGGTAGCGCACAATCGCAATGAGTCGTAGCTTGTTACCACCGATGTTGAAGACGTGTAACGCCCCCACTTTATCCACGGTAGGAAAAATCGATTTCAACGCCGCGAAGTCCTCAGGATTGAGGACTTTGGCTTTCCGATACCACTCATCCAAAGCACTGGCTGAATGAGGCCACTTCAACTTGGCATTTCGGATTTGTTTCGCACTGATTACGCGCATGCAACATCCCTATCGCATATTGCTATGAAGGTTAAACCCGAACGCCGACTATCGCAATTTGCTATGGCGTCGAACGGACCGGCGGTGCTATTTCGAACAAGCACTTCCAGCCTAGATAGGCATGCGTCAATCGACATTCGCGAATCTGTTAGCACATGCGTCGTCGCCCCCGAGCTTGATAAAGCTGATACCCGACTCCAGATAGGATGCATTGGCCACATCCACGGAGCCCACCATGTCCGACCCTCTCGTTATCCCCTGCCCCCATTGCAACGGCCTCAACCGCATCCCCGGAGAGCGGCTGGGAGATACGCCCAAGTGCGGGCGCTGCAAGCAACCGGTTCTACTGAGCAAGCCTTTCGAGCTGAAGCAAGGCGATTACGCCAGCCAGATCAAGGGCGACCTGCCGCTGCTGGTGGACGTGTGGGCCGACTGGTGTGGGCCATGCAAGTCGTTCGCGCCGGTGTTTGAACAGGCGGCCGGGCAGCTGGAAGGCAAGTGCAGGCTGGCCAAGCTGGACAGCGAGGCCAATCAGCAGCTGTCGGCGCAGTTGGGGATTCGTTCGATCCCCAGTCTGATTCTGTTCAAGAACGGCCGCGAAGTGGCGCGCCAGAGTGGGGCGTTTCCGTTGCCGCAACTGATGAGCTGGTTGCGTAGCCAGGGGGTGTAACCGGACCTTGAGGACAATGCAATTCAAATGTGGGAGGGGGCAAGCCCGCTCCCACAGGTCAGGCATTTTCCAGCAGGTTATGCAGCTCCACAAATTGCAGAGTGAGCTTGTGCCGTGGATCCAGGTGGATCAGCGGCTTGTTCTCCTGGTGCGACTCGCGCATGCGCACCGAGCTGGCCAGGTACACCGGCAGCACCGGTAAGCCCTCGGCAATCAACTCATCGAGCATCTGCTGCGGCAGGCTCGCCCGCGCTTGGAACTGGTTGACCACGATGCCTTCCACTTCCAGGCCTTCGTTGTGGTCTTCCTTCAATTCTTCGATTTCAGCCAGTAGCCCGTACAGAGCCTGGCGCGAGAAGCTGTCGCAATCGAAGGGGATCAGCACACGATCAGCGGCAATCAGCGCCGAAACCGCATAAAAGTTCAGTGCTGGCGGGGTATCCAGGTAGATCCGGTCGTAATCTTCGCTCAGTTCATCGAGCAGCTTTCGCAGCTTGTTGATCTTGTGCTTGGCCTCAAGCTTGGGCTGCAGGTCCGCGAGTTCGGCGGTGGCGGTGATGACGTGCAGATTATCGAAGGGGGTTTCGTAGATATCGACCTTGTTCTTCTTCGAAAACGGCCCGGAAGACAGGGTTTGCTTGAAAAAGTCCGCTATCCCCATGGGGATGTCGTCGCCAGTCAGCCCGGTCAGGTATTGGGTTGAATTGGCCTGTGCATCGAGGTCCACCAACAGGGTTCGATAGCCTTCGCTGGCGCTGACCGCCGCCAGGTTGCAGGCGATGCTCGACTTGCCAACACCGCCTTTTTGATTGAACACCACGCGCCGCATGGAAAAACCTCCGTGTATCAATGAATGTCCGAGTGTAGAGGGCAAAAGCGCCTGTTAGCTACCTCGTTCATCGATGCATTGCTGCATTGCATCGGGTCTGTCATAGGTCACGTACAAATGAAAAGGAAGTGTCCGACGATCCAAGTTACCCCTCATTGAAGGACAATCTGTAAACCTTCCCGTCTTATTTGTAATCGGCCTTGCACAATTCTTTACCAAAGTTTGCTAGAACCCCGCAGCACCGGGATAATGCGCGCCACTCGGCGATTGCTCCTTGTCCCGGTATTCGGGGCCAAAAGCCGCACATGGAAGCCCGCAGGGGCGGGATAACTTCTCAGTGATCAACTTCAACATCGCCCAATGGCGCGCCTGGGCCCCCGGCTTGGAAAGCGCGGACGACTGGCACGCCTGGTGCCAGGCCCCGGTGTTGCTGCCTGCCAGCGCTGCCTCGCCCGACGTGTCGTTCCTGCCGGCCATGCAGCGCCGCCGCCTGAGCCGCCTGGCGCGCATGGCGTTCAGCGTAGGCTGGCCGCTGGCCGACGGCCTGCAAGACTTGCCGCTGGTGTTTATTTCCCGGCATGGCGAAACCCCGCGCACCCTCGACATCCTCAGCGACCTGGCCAACGACCAGCCGCTGTCGCCGACCCAATTCAGCCTGTCGGTGCACAACGCGGTGATTGGCCTGTGGTCGATCCTGCGCAATGAAACCAGCGAAATGACAGCCCTCGCCGCCGCCGGCGATGGCCTGGAGCACGGCATGCTCGAAGCCGCGGCCCTGCTCAACGAAGGCGCTCCGGCGGTATTGCTGGTCATCACCGAAGAACAGCCGCCCGAGGCCTACGCCAGTTGGATCGTTGACGTGCCGTTTCCCTACGCCCTCGGCCTGCTGCTGACACCAGGCGACGAGTGGCAACTGGAACTCAGCGCCGGCACTGTCCAACCCACTCAAACCCAGTGGCCCCACGCCCTGAACCTGCTGCGCACCCTGCTTACCGAACAGGGCGCCTGCCAACATGCCTGGAAGAACCGTGTATGGAACTGGCAACGCAAGTCGTGAACGATAAGCCACGGGATGCCTACTACTGGCGCCTGTTCGCCACTGCCGCGAGCTTCTTCGTGTTCGGCGTCGGCGGGTTGTGCCTGCGCTTGCTGGTCTTTCCCCTGCTCAGCTGCCTGCCGGGCAACGTAGAAAGGCACCAGCGCCGCGCCCGCCATACCATCAGCAAGCTGTTCTGGTTCTTTATCCGCCTGATGCAGCGCGCCGGCGTGCTGACCTACAGCGTCGAAGGCGCCGAACGGCTCGGCCAGCCAGGCCAGATGATCATCGCCAACCATCCGTCGTTGATCGACGTGGTGTTCCTGATCGGCCTGATGCGCCAGACCAATTGCGTGATCAAGCAGAGCCTGTTTCAAAACCCGTTCACCCGTGGCCCGGTGCGCGACGCGGGTTATATAAGCAACGACGGCAGTGCAGACATGCTCGACGCCGCCGCTGACGCCCTGCGCAACGGCCAGACGCTGATCATCTTTCCCGAAGGCACCCGCACCACACCCGGCGTGGCGCCCGCCTTTCATCGCGGGGCCGCCGCCATTGCCCTGCGCGGTGCGACAATCATCACCCCGGTAGTGATCAAGGTCAGCCCCACCACCCTGACCAAGGCCGAACCCTGGTATCGCATCCCTAAATGCCGTTTTCACTTCAGTTTGCGCGTGGGGGCCGATATAGAACCACAGGCGTTCGCAACACTGGGGCCCGCGCCCCAGGCCTCACGCAAGCTCAACGATTACCTGCACCACTATTTCATTAAGGAGCTCGCCGAAGATGAGCGACCAACACCGCCTTGAGCACGACATAAAGCTGTTGATCATCGAGGCCCTGGGCCTGGAAGACATCAGCGCCGACGACATCGGCAGCGACCAAACCCTGTTCGGCGAAGGCCTGGGCCTGGATTCGGTAGACGCCCTGGAATTGGGCCTGGCGATCCAGAAAACGTACGGCATCAAGATCGATGCCGACGCCAAGGACACCCGCAATCACTTCACCAACGTGGCCAGCCTTGCGGCGTTCGTCACGGCCAGACAGGCAGCTTGAGACCGGACCATGCAAACTCGTGACGATATTTTCAACACCCTGCGCGATGCCTTGGTGGAACTGTTTGAACTGCCCCCGGAGCGCGTCACCCTCGACGCCAACCTGTATCAGGACCTGGAGATCGACAGCATCGATGCCGTGGACCTGATCGACCATATCAAGCGCCAGACCGGCAAGAAGATCGCCGCCGAAGAGTTCAAGGCCGTGCGCACCGTCAACGACGTGGTTGAGGCGGTGTACCGTCTGGTCCAGCCTGCCGCATGAGCCGGCTGATCGGCCTTGGCCTGTTATTGGCGGGGCTGCTGTACCCGTTTGCGGTGTATTACGGCACCGAGCACTTTGCGCCCTGGCAATTCGGCCTGCTGCTGGGCAGCCTGTGGCTGCTGCGCGCGGTCACGGGTGCGGCGCGCCCCGGCAGCCGCTGGATGGCGTTGGCGGTGATCGTGTTTTGCCTGGCCCTGGCCTGGTTCGACAACCCGCACCTGTTGCGCTGGTACCCGAGCCTGGTCAGTGCGTTCATGTTGGCGCTGTTCGGCCTGAGCCTGAAATACGGCCCGCCGATGGTGGAGCGTCTGGCGCGCATGACCGACCCGGTGCTGCCGCCTCACGCGATTGTGTATACGCGCCAGGTCACCGTGGTGTGGTGCGTATTTTTTCTGTGTAATGGCCTGCTCGCCGCCGCCCTCACCCTATGGGCGCCGTTGAGCTGGTGGACGTTGTACAACGGCTTGATCGCCTACGGGCTGATGGGGCTGTTGTTTGCCGTGGAATGGCTGGTACGACAAAGGGTTCGAGGCCGCGTATGAATGGGTTGAATCTTGAGCATCTGTTGCTCGAGCCGCTGGAACAGCGTTTGGTGACTACCGAACCTGCGATGAATCACGCCCAGCTGTGGGAACACTCCCTGAGCCTGGCCGCCGGGTTGCAAGCCCGTGGCATACAGCGCCTGGCCCTGCACCTGGAAGACGCCGGCCTGCTGGCGATTGCACTGCTGGGCGCCTGGCGCGCCGGGGCCAGCGTGCTGCTGCCCGCCGATCTGCAACCCCAGACCCGCCAACGCTGGGACGCGGTTGTCGACGCCTGGCTGACTGAAGCGGCAGACCTGGACGCGCTGTATCAAGCACCGTTGAGCCCGGCCGCCCTCGACCTAGACACCTGCCAACTGAGCCTGTGCACCTCCGGCTCCAGCGGCGAACCCAAGCGTATCGACAAGACCCTGCGCCAGCTCGCCAATGAAGTCCAGGCCCTGGAAGCCCTGTGGGGCGCCGACCTGAAAGACGCCTGCATCATCGGCAGTGTCGCCACCCAGCACATCTACGGTTTGCTGTTCCGTGTGCTGTGGCCGCTGTGCGCCGGTCGCAGCTTTGTGCGCCGCCAGCTGGCGTTTCCGGAAGACATGCAACGCGCCAGCCGCGAACACCCGCAATTCGCCTGGGTCGCCAGCCCGGCGCTGCTCAAGCGCATGGGCGACAACCTCGATTGGCCGGCGCTGAGCCAGGTATCGCGGGTATTTTCGTCGGGTGGCGCCCTGCCCATCGAGGCGGCCGGCAGTCTTTACGAGCGCTTGCAGCAATGGCCGACCGAGATCCTCGGCAGCTCGGAAACCGGCGGCATCGCCTGGCGCCAGGGTGCGCAACCCTGGCAGCCGTTCGCCGATGTACACCTGAGCCAGGACGCCGACGGTGCCCTGCGCATCGCCTCGCCGTACTTGCCCGTCGGGCACATAGAACAAACCGCTGACGCGGCGCGCATCCATGCCGATGGTCGCTTCGAGCTGCTCGGGCGCCTGGACCGTATCGTCAAGCTGGAAGAAAAACGCATCTCCCTGCCCATGCTCGAGCAGGCGCTGATGGCCCACCCGTGGGTCGCCGAAACGCGCCTGGGGGTGGTGCAGGAAAACCGCGCATCACTCGGCGCGCTGGTGGTGCTCAGTGCCGACGGCCTGCACGCCTTGCGCAACCAGGGCCGACGGACTGTCACCCAGACCCTGCGCCACCATTTGAGCCAGCATTGCGAAGCCCTGGCGCTGCCACGTCGCTGGCGGCTGCTGCGCCAGCTGCCGCTGAATGCCCAGGGCAAACTGCCCCAGGCCGATGTAGCCGCGCTGCTGCTGGCGCCCCGGCCCAAGGCGCCGGAAGTGCTGGAGCAAGTCGAAGTCGATGGCGAATGGACCTTGCAACTGAGCGTGCCGCCGGACCTGGCCTATTTCAGCGGCCACTTCCCGGTCACTCCGGTATTGCCCGGGGTGGTCCAGGTGGAGTGGGCGTTCAACCTCGGCCAACAACTGCTCGATCTGCCGTCGACCTTTGCCGGCATGGAAGTGCTCAAGTTCCAGCAACTGGTGCGCCCCGGCGACCGTATCGAACTGCACCTGCGCTTCGACCAGGAACGCGGCAAGTTGTATTTCGCCTACCGCAACGGCGTCGCGGCCTGTTCCAGCGGCCGCATCCAATTGGAAGCCGCCCATGCATAAGCTTCTGTGGCGAGCGGGCTTGGTATGGTTAACGGGCATCCTGTGGCGAGCGGGCTTGCCCCGCGTTGGGCCGCGTAGCGGCCCCAAAACCTGCGCCGGAGGTCTGTCTGACACGCTTCGGTTACCTTACTGGGGCCGCTCCGCGGCCCAACGCGGGGCAAGCCCGCTCACCACAACAAGCCCGCTCACCACAACAAGCCGGCTCACCACGACAAGCCGGCTCACTACAACAAGCCGGCTCGCCACAGGTTATTTACCAGACGGTGAGGGACACCATGCATAACCCCTGCGCCCTGATCCCGGTCTACAACCACGAAGCCGCCGTGCCCGCCGTGGTCCACAGCCTGTTGAACAGTGGCCTGCCGTGCCTGTTGGTGGACGATGGCAGCAGCCCGGCCTGCGCAGCGGTGTTGGCGCAACTGGCGCGGCTGGACAATGTCACCCTGCTGACCCTGCCGACCAATCAGGGCAAGGGCGGCGCAGTGATGGCAGGCTTTCGCGAAGCGGCGCGCCTGGGCTTCAGCCACGCCTTGCAGGTCGACGCCGACGGCCAGCACGACCTGCGCGAAGTCGAGACGTTTATCGACGCGTCCCGCAGGCAGCCCAACGCAATCATCTGCGGCTATCCCGAATACGACGAAAGCGTGCCCAAGGGCCGTTTGTATGCGCGTTACCTGACCCACGTGTGGGTGTGGATCAACACCCTGTCGCTGCAGATCCGCGACTCGATGTGCGGCTTTCGCGTGTACCCGCTGGCACCGGTGCTGGCGCTGATGGACTCGGCCTATATCGGCACGCACATGGACTTCGACTCCGACATCCTGGTGCGCCTGGCCTGGCGCAACCAGCCGATGCGCTGGCTGCCGACCCAGGTGCATTACCCCGCCGACGGCCTGTCGCACTTCCGCCTGTTCCGCGACAACGTGCGCATCAGCGCCATGCACACCCGCCTGTTCTTCGGCATGTTGGTGCGTGCACCGCTGATCCTGTGGCGACGGTGGCAGGCATGAGCGACAGCACCAAGCATTGGGCTGACCGCGAAGAGCGCGGCAGCTACTGGCTGATGAAATTCACCGCCCTCGCCGCCAAGGTCCTCGGCCGCCGCCTGCTGAGCCCGGTGCTGTACGGCATCGTGTTGTACTTCTTCCTGTTCGGCCGCACCGCGCGCCAGAGCGCCTGGCAATACCAGCAGCGCCTGGCCGACTGGAGCGGGCGCGATGAACTGCGCCCCAGCCAGCGCAGAGTCTTCGCCCAGTTCATGGCCTTTGCCGATGCCCTGCTCGACAAACTCGACGTGTGGAACGGCAAGCTGCGCCTGGAACAGATCGAGATCAACGACCCGGCGAAACTGCGCGGGCAACTGCGTGGTGGGCGCGGGCAGATGCTGGTGGGCGCCCACCTGGGCAACCTCGAAGTGTGCCGCGCGCTGGCGGAAATCGGCGAACAGGTCACCATGAACGTGCTGGTGCACACCAAGCACGCCGAACGTTTCAACCGTCTGCTGGGCGAAGCCGGTGCCACCCACTTGCGCCTGATCCAGGTCAGCGAGCTGGACCCGGCCACCATGCTGCTGCTCAGCCAGCGCCTGGACGACGGCGAGTGGCTGGCGATTGCCGGCGACCGCGTGCCCTTGCATGGCGGGCGCACGGTGCGCGTGGACTTCCTCGGCCATGACGCTGCCTTCCCCCAAGGCCCATGGTTATTGGCCGGGCTGCTGAAATGCCCGGTCAACCTGCTGATGTGCCTGAAACACCAGGGCCGCTATCGCCTGAGCATCGAGCCCTTCGCGCAATTGATCGAATGGAAACGCAGCACCCGCGAGCAGGTCATCGCCCTGTGGACCGCGCGCTACGCCGCACGCCTGGGCCAGTTCTGCCTGGAAGCGCCCCAACAATGGTTCAACTTTTACCCTTTCTGGAAGACCGATGACGACGCATCTTGAGCCGGTAACCTTTGGCGAATGCCCCCTGCGCATCGAAGACGTGCTGGCCCTGGCCAACCGTCAGGTGCCGACCCAGCTGCAAGGCGATGCCGCCTATCGCCAACGCATTGCCAAGGGCGCGCAGTTCCTCGACTCGCTGCTGGACAAGGAAGGCGTGATCTACGGCGTAACCACCGGCTACGGTGACTCCTGCGTGGTCGCGGTGCCGTTGCAACACGTCGAGGCCCTGCCCCGTCACCTGTACACCTTCCACGGTTGCGGCCTGGGCAAGTTGCTCGACGCCCAAGCCACCCGTGCGGTGCTGGCGGCGCGCTTGCAGTCGCTGTGCCACGGTGTCTCCGGGGTGCGCGTGGAACTGCTGGAGCGCCTGCATGGGTTCCTCGAACACGACGTGCTGCCACTGATCCCGGAAGAAGGCTCGGTGGGCGCCAGCGGTGACCTGACGCCGCTGTCCTACGTGGCCGCGACCCTGTCCGGCGAGCGCGAAGTGCTGTTCCGTGGCGAACGTCGCCAGGCAGCCGACGTGCACCGCGAACTCGGCTGGGAGCCGCTGGTCCTGCGCCCCAAAGAGGCCCTGGCGCTGATGAACGGCACCGCGGTGATGACCGGCATCGCTTGCCTGGCCTTCGCCCGTGCCGACTACCTGCTGCAACTGGCCACGCGCATTACGGCGCTGAACGTGGTGGCGCTGCAAGGCAACCCGGAACACTTCGACGAGCGTCTGTTCGCCGCCAAGCCACATCCGGGGCAGATGCAAGTCGCCGCCTGGCTGCGCAAGGACCTGGCGATCGACGCGCCGACCGCGCCACTGCATCGCCTGCAGGATCGCTACTCGCTGCGCTGCGCGCCCCATGTCCTCGGCGTGCTCGCGGACAGCCTGAACTGGCTGCGTTCGTTTATCGAGATCGAGCTGAACAGCGCCAACGACAACCCGATCATCGACGCCGAAGAAGAACGCGTGCTGCACGGCGGACATTTCTACGGTGGGCATATCGCCTTTGCCATGGACAGCCTCAAGACCCTGGTGGCCAACGTCGCCGACCTGCTCGACCGCCAGCTCGCCCTGCTGGTGGACGTGCGCTACAACCACGGCCTGCCGAGCAACCTGTCCGGTGCACCGGCGGACCGCGCGATGATCAACCACGGCTTCAAGGCGGTGCAGATCGGCACCAGCGCCTGGACCGCCGAAGCACTGAAAAACACCATGCCGGCCAGCGTGTTCTCGCGCTCCACCGAGTGCCACAACCAGGACAAGGTGAGCATGGGCACCATCGCCGCCCGCGATGCGATCCGCGTGCTGGAGCTGACCGAACAGGTCGCCGCCGCCACCCTGCTCGCCGCCAACCAGGGCGTGTGGCTGCGCGCCCAGGCCGACGACGCACGCCCGTTGCCCCCGGCGCTGGCGGCCATGCATGCAGAGCTGGCCCAGGACTTCCCGCCGGTCATCGAAGACCGTGCCCTCGAAGGCGAACTGCGCCTGTGCCTGCAACGCATCGCCGAGCAACACTGGAGGCTGCATGCGTAGCCCTGGCGTACTGCACAGCGACACCGAAATCCTGGTGCCGTTTTTTGACGTCGACACGATGAACGTCGTCTGGCACGGGCATTACGTGAAGTACCTGGAAATCGCACGCTGCGCGCTGCTGGACAAGATCGGCCACAACTACACGGCCATGCTCGAAGCCGGCTACGCCTGGCCGGTGATCGACATGCAACTGCGCTATGTGCGCGGTGCGGTGTTCGGCCAGACGATCAACGTGCGCGCCAGCCTGGTGGAATGGGAGAACCGCTTGAAGGTCAATTACCTGATCACCGACCTGGCCAGCGGCGAGCGCCTGACCCGCGCCAGCACCGTGCAGGTGGCGGTGGAAATCGCCAGCCGCGAGATGCAGCTGGCCTCGCCCAAAGTATTCACCGACGCCGTCGAAAGGGCCCTGAAATGCTGACCCCGTTCTCTGTAGGAGCGAGCTTGCTCGCGAAGATCGTCAACGATAACGCGGGTTTCCTGATACCCCGCGGCGCTCTCGGGTTTTTCGCGAGCAAGCTCGCTCCTACAGTGTTGGTGTTGTTTGGTTTTTCTGGGGCGGCACACGCCTTCGACCTGCAACAACTCAGCGACCAGTTGGCCAAACCCTCAGTGATCCACGGCAGCTTCACCCAGGAAAAACACCTGCGTGCGCTGCCGCAGCCATTGGTCAGCCAGGGCACCTTCGTCCTGGCCAAGGACCACGGCCTGCTGTGGCTGCTGAAAACCCCGCTGCAACAGGACTACCGCATCAGCGCCCAGGGTATCGCCCGGCGTGACGCCAACGGCTGGCAACTGCTGCCGAACAAGAGCGCCGGTGCCGAACAGAACCGTCTGTTCCTCGCCGTGCTCCAGGGCGACAGCAGCGGCTTGCAGCGCGACTTCGAGCTGCAACTGCAAGGCGAAGCCCGGCAATGGAAGCTCACGCTGCTCCCGCGTTCACTGCTGCTCAAGCAGGTATTCACCCAGATCAATATCGATGGTGGTGAGTTGGTGCAGAAGATCGAACTGCTGGAAACCCAGGGCGACAGCACCGTGCTGCGCATGCAGGACAGCAGCGCCGGCCAGCCATTGAGCGACGCGGAGCAACACGACTTTGCCCAGTGAGCGCCTGCTGCCCCGCCTGTTCCTGATCCTGCTGGTGGCCGTGCTGGCCCTGGCCGGCTGGCAGTGGCGCCACGGCGCACCGCTGTCGGCCAACCTGATGGAGCTGGTGCCGGGCAGTACGCCGGACGCCCTGGAACTGCAAGCCGAACAGCGCATGCAGGAGCCACTCAACCGCGAAATGCTGGTGTTGGTGGGGCACGCCGATCGCCAGCAAGCGGTGGCCGTGGCCCAGCAATTGGGCGAGCGCTGGCAGGCCAGCGGCTTGTTCGAGAAGGTGCAATGGAACCTGCAAGCCGACCTGCCGGCACTGCGTGAACAGTTGCTGCGCGGACGCCTGGCGATGCTCTCGGCCAAGGACCGCGAACAACTGATCGACCACCCGGACGCGTTCATCCAGCAACGGGTGCAGTCGCTGTTCGACCCCTTCACCGGCTTCAGCCTGGTGCCGAGCCAGGACGACTGGCTGGGCCTGACCGGGCGCATCCAGAACAGCCAGCCGCAACGCGGCTCGGTGCAACTGGACATCGGCAGCGGCGCCTTGATCGCCGATGCCGACGACAAGAGCTGGGTGCTGCTGCGCGCACGCACCACCGGCAATGCCTTCGACATGAAACTGCCGCTGCAGGTGGCGGATCTGCTCCAGGCCAGCCGCACGCAGGCCGGCGAACACGGCGCGCAATTGCTCGCCGCCAGCGGTTTGCTTTACGCCGCCAATGGCCAGCAGCAGGCCACGCGGGAAATCACCTGGGTCGGCGGCGGCGCCACCGTCGGCATTCTGCTGTTGCTGTTGCTGGCGTTCCGCCGCGGGCGAGTGCTGCTGGCGTTTGTACCGGTGCTGGTGGGCATGCTGTTTGGTGCCGTCGCTTGTGTGGCGCTGTTCGGCCATATGCATGTGATGACCCTGGTGCTCGGCTCCAGCCTGATCGGCGTCGCGGTGGATTACCCGCTGCACTACCTGTCGAAAAGCTGGAGCATGAACCCCTGGCGCAGTTGGCCGGCATTGCGCCTGACGCTGCCAGGGCTGAGCCTGAGCCTGGCCACCAGTTGCATCGGCTACCTGGCGCTGGCCTGGACGCCCTTCCCGGCCTTGACGCAAATCGCGGTGTTCTCCGCCGCGGGCCTGGTCGGCGCCTACCTGTCAGCGGTGTGCCTGCTGCCGGCACTGCTCAAGGGTGTCGAACTGCGCCCGGCACAATGGCCGCTGCGCGTCGCCGAATGCCTGTGGCGGGTGCGGGCCGCCTTGCTCAAGCGTGTGCCCAGTCCGGTGCTGCTGGTGTGGGTGCTGCTGTTCTGCGCCGGCGGCCTTTGGCAGCTGAACAGCAAAAACGATATCCGCCAGTGGATCGGCGCGCCGCCGCAGTTGCTGCAAGAGGCACAGGCCGTGGCGCGCATTACCGGTTTCCAGCCCACCAGCCAGTTTTTCCTGATACGGGCCGACAACCAGCCGCAGTTGCTGGAGCGCCAAGCCGCCCTGGGCCAACGCCTGGACCAGTTGGTGAATATGGACAAGCTCCAGGGTTACCTGGCGCTCAACCAACTGGTCAGCCTGCCCGCCGAACAGCAGCAACTGCGCGATGCCCTGAGCACACTCCCACAGCATTGGCAGCCGCTGCTGGACCTCGGCGTGCCCGCCAGCGCGCTGCAAGCCGAAGTCGCGCAACTGCAAGCGCTGCCTACCGAAGACATCGACGCTGCGCTGGTGGGCCCTTTGGCCGAACCCTGGCGCACCCTGTGGCTCGGCCCGGTGGACGGCGGCGTGGCGGCCATGGTCAGCCTGCAGGGTTTGAACAACCCGGCGCTGCTGCGGGTGCAGGCCGTGGACCTGCCCGGCGTGCAGTTGGTGGATCGTCTCGGGGATTTGAACCGTGTATTCGCCGACACGCAGATCAGCGCCGCCGAATTGAAGTTGATGTCGTGCGTACTGATCGTGCTGTTACTGATCCTGCCGTTCGGCTTCGGCGGGGCCTTGCGCATCGTCGCCCTGCCGTTGCTGGCGGCGCTGTGCAGCCTGGCCAGCCTGGGTTGGCTGGGCCAGCCGTTGACCCTGTTCAGCCTGTTCGGGTTGCTGCTGGTCACGGCCATCAGTGTCGACTATGCGATTTTGATGCGCGAACAGATCGGCGGCCCCGCGGTCAGCCTTTTAGGGACGCTGCTGGCAGCGCTGACGACCTGGTTGTCGTTCGGCCTGCTGGCGGTGTCCAGTACCCCGGCAGTGAGTAATTTCGGCCTGTCGGTCAGCCTGGGCCTGGCATTCAGCTTTATGCTGGCCCCCTGGGCCGGCCAACGGAAACACGCCTCATGAATGTAGTTATCGCCAAAGCGGCAAGGAGCCCTCGTGCCCATAGTTGAAATGGAACGTCGCCAGGTCGTGGTGATTGGTGCCGGGCCATCCGGCGCGATTGCCGCCGCACTGCTCAAACGCAAAGGGCATGATGTATTGATCATCGAGCGCCAGCATTTCCCGCGCTTCTCGATTGGCGAAAGCCTGCTGTCGCACTGCATCGATTTTATCGAGGAAGCCGGCATGCTCGACGCCGTGCAGGCGGCGGGATTCCAGGTAAAAACCGGTGCCGCGTTTGCCTGGGGCGAGCGTTACAGCGCGTTCGATTTCGGTGACACCTTCAGCAACGGCAAGCCCACCACCTTCCAGGTGCAGCGCGGCGAGTTCGACAAGTTGCTGGCCGATCAGGCCGCCCAGCAAGGCGTCGACATCCGCTACGGCGAAACCATCGTCGGCGTGGATTTCTCCGGTGAGTGCCGCTACCTGCATGTGCGCCGTGAGAACGGCAGCGAGTACCACATCAAGGCCAAGTTCGTGCTTGATGCCAGCGGCTACGGCCGCGTACTGCCGCGCCTGCTCGACCTGGAGGCGCCGTCGCATTTCCCGCTGCGCCAGGCGGTGTTCACCCACGTTGAAGACCGCATAGAACACCCAGGCTTCGACCGCACCAAGATCCTGGTCACCACGCACCCTACGAAGCGCGACATCTGGTTCTGGACCATCCCGTTCAGCAACGGTCGCTGCTCGGTGGGTGTGGTCGCGGCCAAGGAGCATTTCGACGGCCGCGACAGCGATCTCGACGCTTGCCTGCGGGGTTTTATCGATGAAACCCCAAGCCTGTCCGGTGTACTGCGTCACGCTGTGTGGGATACCCCCGCGCGCACCATCGGCGGCTACTCGGCCAACGTCAAAACCCTGCACGGCCCCGGCTTTGCGCTGCTGGGCAATGCGGCGGAATTCCTCGACCCGGTGTTCTCCTCCGGCGTGACCATCGCCATGCGCTCGGCGAGCATGGCCGCCGGCGTGCTGCATCGTCAGCTCAAAGGCGAAACGGTGGACTGGCAAACCGAGTTTGCCGAGCCGCTCAAGCGCGGTGTCGACACCTTCCGCTGCTATGTCGAAGGCTGGTATGCAGGCACCTTCCAGGATGTGATTTTCCACCCCGGCAGCTCACCGGACATTCGCCGGATGATCAGTTCGATCCTCGCAGGTTACGCGTGGGACGAACGCAACCCGTTTGTCAGCGAGCCCAAGCGGCGTTTGCGGATGTTGTCGGAAATTTGTGCGAGTGAACCGGTATGACGTCTCAATACCTGAGTAAAAACTACGTCGAAGAAACCCGCTTCGGCTTCTGGTTCCTGCGCAGCCATACCTGGCAGCACCATGTATTGCGCGTGGCAATCAACGACCTGCGCAGCCTGTTCACCGACCCGTTGCCCGAGGCGCCGGTGCTGCTGGACGCCGGTTGCGGCCAGGGCAAGTCATTCCAGTACTTGCAGCAGGTGTTTGCCCCCGCGCGCCTGATCGGCCTGGATGCCGACCCCCACAGCCTGGAACTGAGCAAGGCCGAAGCCGCGCGCCAGGGCTTGGCCATCGAATTGATCGGCAGTGACTGCGCCACCCTCGATGTGCCGGACGCCAGCGTCGACATCCTGTTCTGCCACCAGACCTTCCATCACTTGGTTGAACAGCATCGCGCACTCAAGGAGTTCTACCGGGTGCTCAAGCCGGGCGGTTACTTGCTGTTTGCCGAATCCACCGAAGCCTATATCGACACCTGGGTCATTCGCTGGCTGTTCCGCCATCCCATGCATGTGCAGAAAAGCGCCGAAGAGTACCTGCAGATGCTCCGCGAGCAGGGCTTTGAGTTCGACCCGCAGAACGTTTCGTACCCCTACCTGTGGTGGAGCCGTTCCCGCGACTTCGGCCTGCTGGAGCGCTGGGGCCTGCGTAACCCGCCGCCGGTGGGCCAGCGTGAGGAAACCCTGGTCAACTGCGTGGCGCGCAAACCCCTGGCGAGCGCCGCACCATGATGCGCAGCCTATTGATCGGTTGCCTGTTGCTGCTGAGCGCCTGCGCCAGCCAGCCGCCGCTGCCTGAAAAAAACCCGGCCTTGGCCTTGCCGCTACAGCTGCATGTGCAGCGCCTGGCAGACGGCCAGAGCCAGGACTGGCTGCTGGTGATCCAACGCGAAGGCGGCGCACTCCGCTGGTCGATGATGGACCCCCTGGGCATTCCCCAGGCCCGGCAAAAACTGATCGATGGCCAGTGGCAGGCCGACGGTCTGCTGCCGCCCAATCCCCAGGCACGCGAGCTGTTTGCCGCACTGTTGTTTGCCTTGGCCTCGGCCGATGACGTGCGCGCTCTCTACCCTGGCGCCCAGGCGATGGACCTCACGCGCACCCTGCCGGGCCATTGGCAGATCGTCTACCAATCGTCAGAAGTCTTCAGTGTGAACATGAGCGGCCAGCCCTTGAGCTACCGCATCACGCCGCTCGGTGCCGCCCGATGAGCGCCTACCTCAATGCCCTCGGCGTGATTTGCGCCCTTGGCCGTGGCCAGGCCGCCGTCAGTCGCAGCCTGTTTGCCGGCGACTGCTCGGGGATGCGCGCCGAAAGCGGCTGGGTGCCGGAGCGCACGCTGCCGGTAGGCAGTGTGCACGGCGAGCTGGCGACCATCCCGGTGGAACTCGGCCAGCAAAGCAGCCGCAATAACCAACTGCTGCTGGAGGCGGCGTTGCAAATCGAGGGCGAGATTCGCCAGGCGATCCACCGCTATGGCGCCTCGCGGGTCGGGGTGGTGCTCGGCACCAGCACCTCGGGCATCGACGAAGCCAGCCGCGGTATCGCCCAGTACCTGCGCGATCAGCACTTCCCCAGCGACTATGACTACCAGCAACAGGAACTCAGCGCCCCGGCGAATTTTCTCGCCGACTGGCTACAACTGAGCGGCCCGGCCTATGTGATTTCCACCGCCTGCACCTCCAGCGCCCGGGCCTTGATGAGCGCACAACGCCTGCTCGACCTGGGAGTGTGCGACGCGGTGCTCTGCGGCGGCGTCGACAGCCTGTGCAAGCTGACCCTCAATGGGTTCGGCGCGTTGGAAGCGGTGTCCAACGAACGCTGCAACCCGTTTTCGGTGAACCGCAACGGCATCAATATCGGCGAAGCGGCGGTGCTGTTCCTGATGACTAAAGCGCCTGCGGCGATCGCCCTGCTGGGCAGCGGTGCGAGTTGCGATGCGCACCATATCTCCGCGCCGGAACCCACCGGCAAAGGCGCGTTGCAGGCGATGCGCAAGGCACTGGCCAGCGCAAAAGTGCAGCCCGGGCAGATCGGCTACCTGAACCTGCACGGCACCGCCACCCAACACAACGACGCCATGGAGAGCCTCGCCGTCGCCAGCCTGTTCCCCGACGGCGTGGCCTGCTCGTCGACCAAACCCATGAGCGGCCACACCCTGGGCGCGGCCGGCGCGCTGGAAGCAGCGTTCTGCTGGCTGAGCCTGGCCCACGGCCGGGTGCCGCCGCACGTTTGGGATGGTCAGGCCGACCCCGCGCTGCCCGCCCTGCAATGGGCGCAGGCGGGGGACACCTTGGAAAAACCCCGACTGATGAGCAACTCGTTTGCCTTCGGCGGCAACAATGTCAGCCTGATAATCGGAGAGGCCCCATGACCGATTGGCCACTCGCCGAACTGCTGCCCCACGCGGGCGACATGATCCTGATCGACCAGGTGCTGTCGTTCGATGAAGAGCAGATTCACACCCGCCTCACCGTCAAGCCCGGCGGCCTGTTCAACCGCCCTGACGGCAGCCTGCCGGCCTGGGTCGGCGTCGAGTTGATGGCGCAGAGCGTCGCCGCCTACGCCGGCTGCCGTGCCCGTCAAAAGGGTGAAGCGGTGGAACTGGGCTTCCTGCTCGGCACACGCAAGTTCGAGTGCAACGTGGAACACTTCCCGGCCGGCGCCGAGTTGAACATCCACGGCCTGCGTTCCCTGGAAGACGACAACGGCATGGGTGTGTTCGAATGCCACCTCACCGGTAGCGGTATCCAGGCCAGCGCCCGCTTGAATGTATTTCGACCGCCCCAGGCGGCCAACTATTTAGATGAATCGAAGGACGAAACGCCATGACTGAACCCGTACTGGTCACCGGCTCCAGCCGTGGCATCGGCCGCGCCATTGCCCTGCGCCTGGCCCAGGCCGGGCATGACATCGTGCTGCATTGCCGCAGCGGTCGGGCCGAAGCCTGCGCGGTACAGGTCGAGATCGAGGCCCTGGGCCGCCAGGCGCGGGTGCTGCAATTCGATGTGGCGGACCGCGCCGCGTGCAAGCAGATCCTTGAAGCCGATGTTGAGCAACACGGTGCTTATTACGGCGTGGTGCTCAACGCCGGCCTGACCCGCGACGGCGCCTTCCCGGCCCTGTCCGAAGACGATTGGGACGTGGTGATGCGCACCAACCTGGATGGTTTCTACAACGTGCTGCACCCGGTGATGATGCCGATGATTCGTCGTCGCGCAGCCGGGCGTATCGTGTGCATCACCTCGGTCTCCGGGTTGATCGGCAACCGTGGCCAGGTCAACTACAGCGCCTCCAAGGCCGGCCTGATCGGTGCGGCCAAGGCCCTCGCCATCGAACTGGGCAAGCGCAGGATCACCGTCAACTGCGTCGCCCCCGGCCTGATCGACACCGCCATGCTGGATGAAAACGTACCGGTGGAAGAGCTGATGAAGATGATCCCGGCGCAACGCATGGGCACCCCGGAAGAAGTCGCCGGTGCAGTGAATTTCCTCATGTCGGCCGAAGCCGGCTATATCACGCGCCAGGTCCTGGCCGTGAATGGAGGCCTGTGCTGATGAAACGCGTCGTCGTCACCGGCATGGCCGGCGTGACCTCCCTGGGCAGCGACTGGGACACCATCGCCGCCAACTTCCGCGCCAACCGCAGCGGCATCCGACGCATGGACGAGTGGGAGCGTTTTACCGAATTGAACACGCGCCTGGCCGGGCCGGTCGATGATTTCGTCGTGCCCGCCCATTGGACGCGCAAGCAGCTGCGCAGCATGGGCCGCGTCTCGCGCCTGGCGGTGTGGGCCGCGGAACAGGCGTTGCAGGACGCGGGCTTGCTCGGTGACGAGTCGATCAAGGACGGGCGCATGGGCGTGGCCTGTGGCTCGTCCACCGGCAGTACCGATGAGATCAAGGCCTTCGGCAATATGTTGCTGAACTCGGTGGCCGAGGGGCTGAACGCCAACTCCTACGTGCGCATGATGCCCCACACCACGGCGGCGAATATCAGCATCTTCTTTGGCCTCACCGGGCGGCTGATCCCCACGTCCAGCGCGTGCACCAGCGGCAGCCAGGGCATCGGCTATGCCTATGAAGCGATCAAGTTCGGCCGCCTGCCGTTGATGCTCGCCGGCGGCGCCGAGGAGCTGTGCCCCACCGAAGCCATGGTGTTCGACGCGCTGTATGCCACCAGCCTGAAGAACGATGCGCCGCAGACCAGCCCACGTCCCTACGACAGCGGCCGCGACGGCCTGGTGATCGGCGAAGGCGGCGGCATGCTGGTGCTCGAAGAACTGGAACACGCACTGGCGCGGGGTGCGCATATCCATGCCGAGATCGTCGGCTTCGGCAGCAATGCCGACGGCCAGCACACCACACGCCCGGAACAGAAAACCATGCGCCGCGCCATGGAGCTGGCCCTGGAAGATGCGGGCCTGGAGCCTGCCGCCATCGGCTACGTCAACGGCCACGGCACCGCCACCGACCAGGGCGACATCGCCGAGACCCAGGCCACCAGCAGCCTGTTCGGCAGCCGCATGCCCATCAGCTCGCAGAAAAGCTTCCTCGGCCACACCTTGGGCGCCTGCGGTGCGCTGGAATCGTGGTTCAGCATCGAGATGATGAACCGCGACCAATACGTGCACACCTTCAACCTGGACTCCGTCGACCCGCACTGCGGCGAGCTGGATTACCTGCAGGGTGAATTTCGCGAGATGCATCACGACTACGTGATGAACAACAACTTTGCCTTTGGCGGCGTCAATACGTCGCTGATCTTCCGCCGCTGGTCCTGACTTTTAATCGATTGGAGAATACGGAATGTCTTCCTTGCTACGCGCTACGCTGATCACCCTGGCCCTGCTGACCACCGCCGGCTGTACCAGCAAACCGATCCTCAACACCCAGCACGACCTGCCGGCCGACGCTCAGGTCAGTGAAGAGAAAATGAAAACGGTGATCGTCAATGCCCTGCAAAAACGCGAATGGACGGTGCAACGCCTGAGCCCGCAGCTGGTGCAGGCCGAGATCACCGTGCGCAACCAGTACTATGCGGCCATCGACATCCGCTACACCCGCAGCAGCTACGCCATCACCTACCGCGACAGCCGCCAACTGGGCTACAAGGACGGCAAGATCCATCGCAACTACAACCGTTGGGTGAACAACCTGGACAGCGACATCATGGCGGGATTGCGCAGCAATGGCGTGAGTGGTGAGGCAGGGTCGGCAGCGCAGTTGTTTGAGCAGACGGGAACGTCGAAGTAAAACCAAGGCCGGGCACAACCTCTGTGGCGAGCGGGCTTGTCGAATCGTCGCACCGCCAGCGTTGGGCTGCGTAGCAGCCCCATTAAGATCACCGCGTTTTTTCAGGCAGATCACAGCGTCAGATTTGGGGCTAGCCCGGTCACCACCAACAACTCCACAAACGCCTTCGCCATCGGCGTTTGTGCGCCTTTGCGCTGCACCAGCCATACCGCCGTCACCGCCTCCTGATCCAGCAAGGTGCGATAGACCACGCCATCGATGCGTATCCGTTGGTACGACGCCGGCAGCACCGACACGCCCAAGCCCGCCGCCACCAACCCGATGATGGTCATCGCCTCCCCCGCTTCCTGGGCGAAGTGCGGGCTGAAACCGGCATCGCGGGCCAGGTTGAGCAGTTGGGCGTACAGGCCACTGCCGTAGGTGCGAGGGAAAAATACAAAGGGTTCCTCCGCCAGTTGCGCAAGGTGCAGGCCACGCTCACTGCCCTCCACTAAGGGGTGGTCAGCGTTTAATACGGCAACCAGCGGTTCGCGCATCAGCTCAATCACACTCAATGAGTCCGGCAGCGGCAGCGGACGCATCAGCCCAACCTGGATCGACTCATCCACCAGCGATTCGGCCACTTCGGTGCTGCTCATTTCCTGCAGGTTCAGGTGCACCGCCGGGAAGGCTTGGCGAAACGCGAAGATCGCCTGCGGAATCGTGGAGTTGAACGGCGCCGACGAGGTGAAGCCAATCTTCAATTCGCCCAGTTCCCCCAACTGCGCACGGCGGGCCACGTCCGCCGCCTTGTCGACCTGGGCCAGCACCAGCCGCGCCTCGTGCAGGAACAAGCGCCCGGCCTCGCTCAGCTCGACCCGACGATTGGTACGCTCAAACAAGCGCGCGCCCACCTCCTGCTCCAGCGCCTGGATCTGCTGGCTCAATGGCGGTTGCGAAATCCCCAGCACCTGCGCGGCGCGGCCAAAGTGCAGCTCCTCGGCGACAGCGATGAAGTACCGCAGGTGACGTAGTTCCATGCCAGCCTCATTAGGTCGTAAAAGCTATCAAACGGGTCGAACAATATATTGGAAAGAATCATTAGCCAGCTATATTCTTTTTTGCATTGCCAGTCCTGGCAGGCTTTTCCTCCCCGAGGTCTCCGTGAAATCTGCTGTCGCTCCATTCGCCCAAGAAGTCCCGCCCACCGCCCTGGATGAGGTGGTGGCGCAGCTCAATGACGCGTACATCGAAAAAGGCACGCCGATGTTCATGCGCACGGTGCTGGCGCTGTTCTCCGGCGGCTTCGCCACGTTCGCCCTGCTGTATTGCGTGCAGCCGATGATGCCGGCGCTGTCCCACGAGTTCTCCATCAATGCGGCACAAAGCAGCCTGATCCTCTCAGTGGCGACGGCGATGCTGGCGCTGGGCTTGCTGATTACCGGGCCGATTTCCGACACCCTGGGCCGCAAGCCGGTGATGGTCGCCGCGTTGTTTTGCGCAGCGCTGGCGACCATCGCCAGCGGCTTGATGCCGTCCTGGGAAGGGATTTTGCTGATGCGTGCGCTGGTGGGCCTGTCCTTGAGCGGCCTGGCTGCCGTGGCGATGACGTACCTGAGCGAAGAGATCCACCCCCAGCACATCGGCCTGGCCATGGGCCTGTACATCGGCGGCAATGCCATCGGGGGCATGAGCGGGCGCCTGATCATTGGCGTACTGATCGACTTCGTCAGTTGGCACACCGCAATGCTGATCATCGGCGCCCTGGCGTTGATTGCCGCCACGGTGTTCTGGAAGATTCTCCCCGAATCGCGCAACTTCCGCGCCAGCAGCCTCAAGCCACGCAGCCTGGTGGACGGCTTCGTCATGCATTTCAAGGATGCCGGCCTGCCGTGGCTGTTCCTTGAAGCCTTCCTGCTGATGGGCGCGTTCGTGACGATGTTCAACTACATCGGCTATCGCCTGCTGGCAGACCCGTATGACCTGAGCCAGGCCGTGGTGGGCCTGCTGTCGCTGGTGTACCTCTCGGGCATCTACAGCTCGGCGAAAATCGGCTCCCTGGCCGACCGCCTCGGCCGCCGCCGCGTGCTCTGGGCCACCATCGTGCTGATGCTCGCCGGCATGGCCCTGACCCTGTTCACCCCACTGTGGCTGGTGGTGCCGGGCATGCTGATCTTCACCTTCGGCTTCTTTGGCGCCCACTCGGTGGCCAGCAGCTGGATCGGGCGCCGCGCGGTGAAAGCCAAGGGGCAGGCGTCGTCGCTGTATCTGTTTTGCTATTACGTAGGCTCAAGCATCGCCGGGACAGCGGGCGGATTCTTCTGGCACTTCGGCGGATGGAACGGCATCGGCGCGTTTATCGTGGCGCTATTGATGGGTGCGTTGCTGGTGGCGTTGAAGTTGGCAAAGTTGCCGCCGCTGACCGCCCCTTGAACAACCGGCGCCTTGAACAACATCCGCGCCATCACCCGCTTGCCTCGGCGCTCATGCATGACCACGGCGCCGATATGCAGGACCAGTATCAGCAGCAACCCCACACACGAGAGCACATGCACACGGGTATACAGGGCGATGCGGGCCGGGTCGTTGTCGAGGGGGGCGATGGAGAGCAGGTTAAAGATATTGATCGGGCGATCCATCATCAGCACGCCGGTCGCCAACACCACGGCGAGCACCAGGTACATGGCCTTGTGAACCAGCAACGCCAGGTATTCCTGCAGTGTTCGCTTGACGGAAAAGTCCAGGCCGTGGGCAAAGGAACAATAGACCCGCAAGACAAACACCGGAATATAGACAGTGGTCAGCGACACATTGAAGAACGCCACCCACGCCTTGACCGAGGCGGGCACGCTGAATACAGCCACGAAAAAACCCGACAATAACGCCCACACAATAATGACAGCCGAAACCCAATGCAGCAGTTTCTGGCTCGTTGAATACGCTGAAGTGTTCATCCTGATATCACCTGACAATAAACGCCATGCACTGGCGAGAGGAAGAGTCGGGTAGGATTTTTACCGAGGCAAGTTACCGGAGGCTGTAGGAGAAATCCCAAAGCACCCACACTACCAAGGCAGGACTTAACGAACGCTGAAACGCAACGAATCCCCCTTCGTCAAGCAAAGGGGGATCCGATTCAGGCGGGAATATTACGGGTGGTATTGCGCTGACAGCTCGTGCACGGCCTGCAGGAACGCACCCGCATGGTCCGGGTTCACTTCCGGAGTGATGCCATGGCCGAGGTTGAACACGTGGCCGCTGCCTGTGCCGTAGCTGGCCAGGATGCGACCGACTTCGGTGCGGATTGCTTCCGGCTTGGCGTACAGCACGGTCGGGTCCATGTTGCCTTGCAGCGCGACCTTGTCACCGACACGACGACGGGCATCGCCGATATCGCAGGTCCAATCCAGGCCCAGTGCATCCGCGCCAGCGTCGGCGATGCTCTCAAGCCACAGGCCACCGCCCTTGGTGAACAGGATGACCGGCACTTTGCGGCCTTCGTGTTCACGGATCAGGCCGCTGACGATCTTGCGCATGTAGGCCAGGGAGAATTCCTGGTACGCCGCCGCGGACAGGTTGCCGCCCCAGGTATCGAAGATCTGCACGGCTTGCGCACCGGCCATGATCTGGCCGTTGAGGTAGGAGGTGACCGACTGGGCCAGCTTGTCCAGCAGCAGGTGCATGGCTTGCGGGTTGTCGTAGAGCATGGCCTTGGTCTTGCGGAAGTCTTTCGACGAGCCGCCTTCGACCATATAGGTGGCCAGGGTCCATGGGCTGCCGGAGAAGCCGATCAGCGGCACGCGGCCGTTCAGCTCGCGGCGGATGGTGCTGACGGCGTCCATCACGTAGCCAAGGTCTTTGTGCGGGTCGGGGATCGGCAGGGCTTCGATATCGGCCAGGGTGCTGATGACTTTCTTGAAACGCGGGCCTTCGCCGGTCTCGAAGTACAGGCCTTGGCCCATGGCGTCAGGGATGGTGAGGATGTCGGAGAAGAGGATGGCCGCGTCCAGTTGCGGGTAGCGATCCAGTGGCTGCAGCGTGACTTCGCAGGCGAACTCCGGGTTCATGCACAGGCTCATGAAGTCGCCGGCGTGGGCGCGACTGGCGCGGTATTCCGGCAGGTAGCGACCGGCCTGGCGCATCATCCACACAGGGGTGACGTCCACGGGTTGCTTGAGCAGGGCACGAAGGAAACGGTCGTTCTTGAGGGCAGTCATGTCGGCATCCGCAAAAAAAGTGCGGGCATTTTCTCAGAGCGCGACGCAAAAGGCACGGCAAGAGCGGTGCCTTTTGTCTATCGGGTCAATTTGTCGCGGTAGCTAGCTGTGGTGAGGGGGCTTGCCCCCCGTCGGGTTCACCGCAGATCAAAGGGGCTGCTTCGCAGCCCGGCGCGGGACAAGCCCGCTCACCACAGCAAGCCCCCTCCCACAGTTTGATCCCCTTTCAACCTGGGATCAGGGTCAGACTTGCAGGTAGTCCAGGATCCCTTCGGCGGCATTGCGGCCTTCGAAGATCGCCGTCACCACCAAGTCAGAGCCGCGCACCATGTCGCCACCGGCGAAGATTTTCGGGTTGCTGGTCTGGTGCTTGTACTGGCCTTGTTCCGGGGCGACAACGCGGCCCTGGCTGTCGGTCTGGATCTCGAACTGCTCGAACCACGGCGCCGGGCTTGGGCGGAAACCGAAAGCGATGACCACGGCGTCGGCCGGGATGATCTCTTCGGAGCCCGGGATCGGCTCGGGGCTGCGGCGGCCACGGGCGTCCGGTTCGCCGAGACGGGTCTCGACCACCTTCACGCCTTCGACGCGGTCTTCACCGACGATGGCGATCGGCTGGCGGTTGTAGAGGAATTTCACGCCTTCTTCCTTGGCGTTCTTCACCTCTTTGCGCGAGCCGGGCATGTTGGCTTCGTCACGGCGATACGCACAGGTCACCGACTTGGCGCCCTGGCGGATCGAGGTACGGTTGCAGTCCATCGCGGTGTCGCCGCCGCCGAGGACCACGACCTTCTTGCCTTTCATGTCGACGAAATCTTCCGGCGACTTTTCAAAGCCCAGATTGCGGTTGACGTTGGCGATCAGGAAGTCCAACGCGTCGTAAACGCCCGGCAGGTCCTCACCGGCAAAGCCGCCCTTCATGTAGGTGTAGGTGCCCATGCCCATGAACACCGCATCGTATTCTTCGAGCAGTTGCTCCATGGTCACGTCTTTGCCGATCTCCGTGTTCAGGCGGAACTCGATGCCCATGCCGGTGAAGACTTCGCGGCGATTGCTCAACACGGTCTTTTCCAGCTTGAACTCGGGGATGCCGAAGGTCAGCAGGCCGCCGATTTCCGGGTTCTTGTCGAACACCACCGGGGTCACGCCGCCGCGCACCAGCACGTCGGCACAGCCCAGGCCCGCCGGGCCCGCACCGATGATCGCGACACGCTTGCCGGTCGGCTTTACCTTGGACATGTCCGGACGCCAGCCCATGGCGAACGCGGTATCGGTGATGTACTTCTCCACCGAACCGATGGTCACCGCGCCGAAGCCGTCGTTCAGGGTGCAGGCACCCTCGCACAGGCGGTCCTGCGGGCACACCCGGCCGCAAACTTCCGGCAGGGTGTTGGTCTGGTGGGACAGCTCGGCGGCGGCGAGGATGTTGCCCTCGGCCACCAGCTTGAGCCAGTTGGGAATGAAGTTGTGCACCGGGCACTTCCATTCGCAATACGGGTTACCGCAACCCAGGCAGCGGTGGGCCTGATCGGCCGAATGCTGGGGTTTGAAGGGCTCGTAGATTTCCACGAACTCTTTCTTGCGTTGACGCAACAGTTTCTTCTTCGGATCTTTGCGCCCGACATCGATGAACTGGAAGTCGTTATTCAGACGTTCAGCCATGTTAAAACCTCATCAAACTCTTCAGGCGCATATCACTGCGGGTTGGCACGGATGCTGGAAAGCAACGATTTCAGGTTGGCAGCCTTGGGCTTGACCAGCCAGAAACGACGCAGGTAATCATCGAGGTTTTCGGCGAGGTTACGCCCCCATTCGCTGCCGGTCTCCTCGACGTACTCGTCCAGCACGTGCTGCAAGTGGTTCCGGTAGGATTCCATGGCTTCGCCGCTGATCCGCTGGATCTCGACCAACTCGTGGTTGACCTTGTCGACGAAGGTGTTGTCCTGGTCGAGCACGTAGGCGAAACCGCCGGTCATGCCCGAACCGAAGTTGTAACCGGTCTTGCCCAATACCGCGACAAAGCCCCCGGTCATGTACTCGCAGCAGTGATCGCCAGTGCCTTCCACCACGGTGTGGGCACCGGAGTTACGCACGGCGAAACGCTCACCGGCCGTACCGGCGGCGAACAGCTTGCCACCGGTGGCACCGTACAGGCAGGTGTTGCCGATGATGGCACTGTCCTGGGTCTTGTAGACGCTACCTTTGGGCGGAACGATGACCAGCTTGCCGCCGGTCATGCCCTTGCCTACGTAGTCGTTGGCGTCGCCTTCCAGGTACATGTGCAGGCCGCCGGCGTTCCAGACGCCGAAGCTCTGGCCCGCAGTGCCCTTGAAGCGGAAGGTGATTGGCGCTTTCGCCATGCCCTGGTTGCCATGCTTGCGTGCGATTTCGCCGGAGATGCGTGCGCCGATGGAACGGTCGCAGTTGCAGATATCCAGGGCGAATTCGCCACCGCTGGCATCGCTGATCGAGGAACCGGCCATCTCGACCATTTTCTCGGCCAGCAGGCCCTTGTCGAACGGCGGGTTGCGATCCACCTGGCAGAATTGTGGCTTGTCTGCCGGGATGTGATCGCTGCCCAACAACGGCGTCAGGTCCAGGTGCTGTTGCTTGGCGGTCTGGCCTTCGAGGATGTCCAGCAGATCGGTGCGTCCGATCAGCTCTTCCAGGGAACGTACGCCGAGCTTGGCCAGCCACTCACGGGTTTCTTCGGCGACGTAGGTGAAGAAGTTCACCACCATGTCGACGGTGCCGATGTAGTGATCCTTGCGCAGCTTTTCGTTTTGAGTGGCGACGCCGGTGGCGCAGTTGTTCAGGTGGCAGATGCGCAGGTATTTGCAGCCCAGGGCGATCATCGGCGCGGTACCGAAACCGAAGCTCTCGGCGCCGAGGATGGCGGCCTTGATCACGTCGAGGCCGGTCTTCAGGCCGCCGTCGGTCTGCACCCGCACTTTGCCGCGCAGGTCGTTGCCGCGCAGGGTCTGGTGGGTTTCCGCCAGGCCGAGTTCCCACGGCGCGCCGGCGTACTTGATCGAGGTCAGCGGCGATGCGCCGGTGCCGCCGTCGTAGCCGGAGATGGTGATCAGGTCGGCATAGGCCTTGGCCACGCCGGCGGCGATGGTACCGACGCCCGCTTCTGCGACCAGTTTCACCGAGACCAGGGCCTGCGGGTTGACTTGCTTCAGGTCGAAAATCAGCTGCGACAAGTCTTCAATCGAGTAGATGTCGTGGTGCGGCGGCGGCGAGATCAGGGTCACGCCCGGTACCGCATAACGCAGCTTGGCGATCAGGCCATTGACCTTGCCGCCCGGCAGTTGGCCGCCCTCACCGGGCTTGGCGCCCTGGGCCACCTTGATCTGCAGCACTTCGGCGTTGACCAGGTATTCCGGGGTCACACCGAAACGGCCAGTGGCAACCTGCTTGATTTTCGAGCTCTTGATGGTGCCGTAGCGCGCCGGGTCTTCACCGCCTTCACCGGAGTTGGAACGCGCGCCCAGGCGGTTCATGGCTTCGGCCAGGGCTTCGTGGGCCTCAGGCGACAAGGCGCCCAGGGAAATACCGGCAGAGTCGAAGCGCTTGAGGATCGATTCCAGCGGTTCGATTTCGCTGATGGCCAGCGGCGTATCCAGGGTCTTCACCTTGAACAGGTCGCGGATCATCGACACCGGGCGGTTATCCACCAGCGCGGTGTATTCCTTGAACTTGGCGTAGTCGCCCTGCTGCACGGCGGCTTGCAGGGTACTCACCACGTCCGGGTTGTAGGCGTGGTATTCGCCACCGTGCACGAACTTGAGCAGGCCACCTTGCTGGATCGGCTTGCGCGCGCTCCAGGCTTCGGCGGCCAGGGCTTTCTGTTCGGCTTCGATGTCGACGAAACGCGCACCCTTGATGCGGCTCGGCACGCCACGGAAGCTCAGCTCGCAAACTTCTTCCGACAGGCCGATGGCTTCGAACAGCTGCGCGCCACGGTAGGAGGTGACGGTGGAGATGCCCATCTTCGACAGGATCTTCAGCAGGCCCTTGGTAATGCCCTTGCGGTAGTTCTTGAACACCTCGTAGAGGTCGCCCAGTACTTCACCGGTACGGATCAGGTCACCCAGCACTTCATAAGCGAGGAAAGGGTACACCGCCGAGGCGCCGAAGCCGATCAACACCGCAAAGTGGTGCGGGTCGCGGGCGGTGGCGGTTTCCACGAGGATGTTGGAGTCGCAGCGCAGGCCTTTTTCGGTCAGGCGGTGGTGCACCGCGCCGGTGGCCAGAGACGCGTGGATCGGCAATTTGCCTGGAGCGATATGACGGTCGGTCAGCACGATCTGGGTACGCCCGGCGCGCACGGCTTCTTCGGCCTGGTCGGCGACGTTGCGCACAGCGGCTTCAAGGCCGAGGCTCTCGTCGTAGTTCAGGTCGATGATCTGGCGGTCGAAACCCGGCCGCTCCAGGGTCATCAGCGAACGCCACTTGGCCGGGGAAACGACCGGCGAGCTGAGGATCACGCGGGAGGCGTGCTCAGGCGACTCCTGGAAGATGTTGCGCTCGGCACCGAGGCACACTTCCAGGGACATCACGATGGCTTCGCGCAGCGGGTCGATCGGTGGGTTGGTCACCTGGGCGAACTGCTGGCGGAAATAGTCATACGGCGTGCGCACGCGCTGGGACAGCACGGCCATCGGCGTGTCATCGCCCATGGAGCCGACCGCCTCGTAGCCCTGCTCGCCGAGCGGGCGCAGGACCTGGTCGCGCTCTTCGAACGTGACCTGGTACATCTTCATGTACTGCTTGAGCTGGTCGATGTCGTAGAACGCCGAACCGTGGTCGTTGTCTTCCATGGTCGCCTGGATGCGCAGGGCGTTCTTGCGCAGCCATTGCTTGTACGGGTGACGGGACTTCAAGCGGTTGTCGATGGCATCGGTGTCGAGGATCTGGCCGGTTTCGGTGTCCACGGCGAGGATCTGGCCAGGGCCTACACGGCCCTTGGCGATAACGTCTTGCGGCTTGTAGTTCCACACGCCGATTTCCGACGCCAGGGTGATGAAACCGTTGGTGGTCGTGACCCAGCGGGCCGGGCGCAGACCGTTACGGTCGAGCAGGCACACCGCGTAGCGACCGTCGGTCATGACCACACCGGCCGGGCCGTCCCACGGCTCCATGTGCATCGAGTTGTACTCGTAGAATGCACGCAGATCCGGGTCCATGGTCTCGACGTTCTGCCACGCAGGCGGAATGATCATACGCACGCCACGGAACAGGTCGATGCCGCCGGTGACCATCAGCTCGAGCATGTTGTCCATGCTGGAGGAGTCGGAGCCCACGCGGTTGACCAGTGGGCCGAGCTCTTCCAGGTCCATCAAATCGTTGGCGAACTTGGTGCGACGGGCCACGGCCCAGTTGCGGTTGCCGGTGATGGTGTTGATCTCGCCGTTGTGGGCGAGGAAGCGGAATGGCTGGGCCAGCGGCCATTTCGGCAGGGTGTTGGTGGAGAAGCGCTGGTGGAACACGCAAATGGCGGTTTGGAGGCGCTCATCGCTCAGGTCTGGATAGAAGGCGGTCAAGTCCGCCGGCATCATCAGGCCTTTATAAATGATGGTCTTGTGGGAAAAGCTGCAGATGTAGTGGTCGACATCGGCGGCGTTGGCCACGGACGAGCGACGACGGGAGGTGAACAGCTTGATCGCCATATCCTGGTCGCTCAGGCCGTCGCCTGCGATGAACACTTGTTCGATCTGCGGCAGGCGCTCCAGGGCCAGGCGGCCGAGCACGCTGGTGTCGATCGGCACTTTACGCCAGCCCACCAGCTGCAGGCCGGCAGCGATGATCTCGCGGTTCATGTTCTCGCGAGCGGCTTCGGCTTTGACCGGGTCCTGGTTGAAAAATACCATGCCCACGGCGTACTGCTTGGGCAGGTCGACCGCGAAATGCTCCTTGGCGACCGCGCGCAGGAACTGGTCGGGCTTTTGAATCAGCAAGCCGCAACCGTCACCGGTCTTGCCGTCGGCGTTGATCCCACCGCGGTGGGTCATGCAGGTCAGGGCCTCGATGGCCGTTTGCAAAAGGGTATGACTGGGCTCGCCCTGCATATGGGCTATCAGGCCGAAACCGCAGTTATCCTTGAATTCATCGGGTTGGTACAGACCTGCTTTCATAGACACTTTCTCACCAGGCTGCCTCTTATATCGAGGCAAATTTCTTTTCAATTCAACCGGTTACCTTCCACGCCGAACGTACGCCGGCTTAGCGGGGGCAAAAGGGAGGTCATTGTACACACCGACACAGACGCTCACAAATTTAGCGACGAAATGTCGCAAATCTATGTCGCATTTATGAAAGGTTTAAAGCGATATGCTGTGCTAGTCAAAACTTTTTTAATTCTGACCGCTACGACTCAAAAGCTACTGTAACGCAGACACCACAAAGCGCGCGGCCTGGAGGGGCTGCACGCCTTGCGATCTTTTTTGAGGTGCCGGGAGGGCGGCCTGGGTAAGGCCGCCGGATCTTCAGCGAGTTGCTGCCAGTTCTTGTTGAACGCTGGCGACAGTGCGAGCCCAAGGTTTACCAGCCTGAACCTTCGCTGGCAAGGCTTTGATGGCGGAATCAGCTGCGGCACGGCTTGGGAAACTGCCGTAGGTGATCACGTAGAGAGGCTTGCCGTTGAGCACTTTCTTGAAATAACGGTATTCGCCGCCCTGCTCTTTCACGAACGCCTGGGCGTTCGCTTCGGAGCTGGTGCCGAGGATCTGCACGACGAAGTTGCCGGTGGGCTGGCTGCTGTACCAACTGCTGCCGGCCTTGGCGACGGTGGCTGCCGGCTTTTCAGCCGGTTTGGCGGCTGGCGCCGGAGCCGGCTTCGCCACTGGCGCCGCGGGCTTGGCAGTGGCAACGGTCGGTGCCGGGGTCGGCTTGGCGGCTGGCGCCACAGGGGTCGCTGGCGTACCTGCGGGAACGCCCGCAGGTGGCGCAGTAGTGGTCACGGTCGGCGGTGTGGCGCTGGAGCCTTCCACCGGCACACCGTCGTCGCCTTCGGAGATACCACCGGCTTCTTCCGCGAGCGGGCCACGCATCACCGGCTGGCCCACCATCGGCAGGTTGGTCGGCTGACCGGAATTGGCGAACTCGACATTCGGCGTGGGCTTGCCCAGTGGCAACTGCGCCTGTTCGGTTGGCGCACCGGCGGTGGTCGGCGCCTTGCTGCGACCCGGAATCAACCAGGCGGCGGCAACAGCAACCACGACAACGGCGGAAATTGCCAATACGTGCTTCTTAGGCATAGTGAACCCCATCTTTGGACGCTTGACCGCAGAGCGGCTGGCAATCATGGCTTCGATCATGGCATCGCGGGCGACCTGGTTGATGGTGCCAGGCCAGCCGTCGGAGCTTTCGTGAATATCAGAGATCTGCGCAGCGGAGAAAAGTTCGATGCCCTGCCCTGCGCCTTCGAGGCGTTGAGCCAGGTATTCCCGGGTTTCGTCCTCTTCGTACGGTTGCAGTTCGATAACGTGGAACAGCTCCTGATCACCGCTGATCTGCTCCAGATCGGCGATCAACGACGATTCACCGAACAGGAACACATGGGGGCGACCTTCCGGCGTGCCCGCCGCCAGCGCCAACAGCGCTTCCAGGGCGGACTCGTCGAGCTGCTCGGCGTCATCCACCAGCAGGTAGACTTCCTGGCCGGTCAGACCCAGTTGCACCACCTGCTTGAGGATCGCATTCGGCTCGGCAGTGGCCACATCCAGCGCCTGGGCTACCTGACGCAGCACGCCCGCCGCATCACCGGCGCCACGGGCAGATACCACCACGCTCTGTACGGACTGTTTGTTGGTACTGGCCACCAGGGCCTGGCGCAGCAAGGTCTTGCCGCTGCCCAACGGGCCCGTGACAACCAGCAGCAGCTGGCTGTAGCGCGCGAGATGGTGCAGTTGCCCCAGCACCGGCTTGCGCTGGGCCGGGAAAAATTTGAAACCAGGCACCCGTGGAGCAAAAGGGTCGTGGCTTAACTGGTAATGGCCGAGGAACGCCTCGTCGGCATGCAAACTAGTCATCGGGATCTTATTAACCTTTCAGCTGAGCCAGGGCGCGGTAATCCGCTCCCAGCGTGGCCTGTAAAATCTCTTTCGGATAATCGTCGGTCACTACCGCTTCGCCCATATGGCGCAACAGCACCAGTCGCAGGCGACCGTCGATCACTTTCTTGTCTATCGCCATATGTTCGAGGAAGTCCGCCTCAGTCATCTCTTCCGGCGGGATAACCGGCAAACCGGCACGCTGGAACAGGCGGATGCCGCGATCCCGCTCCTGGGCGCTGATCCAGCCCAGACGTTGCGACATTTCCAATGCCATCACTGTGCCAGCCGCTACGGCCTCCCCATGCAACCACACACCATAGCCCATGTGCGTTTCGATCGCATGGCCGAAGGTGTGGCCCAGGTTCAAGGTGGCCCGCACACCGGACTCCCGCTCGTCGGCATTCACCACCAGCGCCTTGGCGGCGCAGGAGCGGGAAATCGCCTCGGTGAGCGCAACCTGGTCGAGTGCGCGCAGGGCGTCCACATGTTCTTCCAGCCAGGCCAGGAAGGGTTCGTCGCAGATCAACCCGTACTTGATGACTTCCGCCAGGCCCGCCGACAGTTCCCGCGGTGGCAAGGTGTTGAGGGTCGCGGTGTCGATCAGCACGGCCTGGGGTTGGTAGAACGCGCCAACCATATTTTTGCCCAGGGGGTGGTTGATACCGGTCTTGCCGCCCACCGACGAATCGACCTGGGACAACAGGGTGGTCGGCACCTGGATAAAGTCCACGCCGCGCTGGTAGCAGGCCGCCGCAAAGCCGGCCATGTCGCCGATCACACCGCCGCCCAGGGCAATCACGGTGGTTCGGCGGTCATGGCGTGCGGTCAGCAGGCCATCAAAGATCAGTTGCAGGGTTTCCCAGTTCTTGTGGGCTTCGCCATCGGGCAGAATCACGGAGATCACTGAGTACGCCGCCAGGCTGCGGCTCAGACGCTCAAGATACAGCGGCGCGACCGTCTCGTTGGAGATGATTGCCACCTGCCGCCCGGCAATGTGCGGGGCCAGCAATTCGGGCTGGTCCAGCAGACCTTCGCCAATATGGATCGGGTAGCTGCGCTCGCCTAGATCGACCTTAAGTGTCTGCATGTGTCCCCGCGTTGAAGATGTATTGACGACCGGTAACGTCGAGATCTGACGTTGCCTGATGGCTACGCCACACCCCGCAGGGTGATAGCGCGCCGCCGAGAATAGCGCATTTCGGGCCTGGCTTTAACGGGGTGGCAGCCGTTGCAGGCGCTCGAGAATGTCGAGAACCACCATCCTAGGCGGCCGCTCATCGGTTTCCACCACCAGATCGGCGATTTCCCGATACAGCGGATCGCGCAGCGCGAGCAGGTCGCGCAAGGTTTTTTCCGGGTTCGCCGTGCGCAGCAAAGGACGATTGCGATCACGGGCGGTACGCCCCACCTGCTGCTCGACCGACGCATGCAGATAGACCACCCGACCACCGGCATGCAGCGCCCGCCGATTTTCATCGCGCATCACCGCGCCGCCGCCGGTGGCCAATACCACGCCATCGCAGCCGCACAGCTCGGCAATCATCGCCTGCTCGCGGTCGCGAAAGCCCAGCTCGCCTTCCTTATCGAAGATCCATGGGATATTGGCACCCGTGCGCAATTCAATTTCCTTGTCGGAATCTTTGAATGGCAGGCGCAGCTCTTTGGCCAGCAATCGGCCGATGGTGCTTTTTCCAGCCCCCATCGGTCCTACAAGAATCAAATTTCGCACAGAATCAACGACTCACAGCAATCGCCTGGTTATTCATAATACGCGGAGTCAGGAATACCAGCAGCTCGGATTTTTTCTCCGCCAGCACATCGCGCCGGAAAAGGCGGCCAAGATACGGCACATCGCCCAAAAATGGCACTTTATCTACCACTTTGCTTTGGGTATTGGAGAAAACCCCGCCGATGACGATGGTCTCGCCATCCTTGACCAGCACCTTGGCATTCACCTCGTTTTTCTTGATCGGCGGTACGTCGTTGAGTTTGTTGAGATAGTCGGGCTCATCCTTGGTGACCTTGACCACCATGATCACATGGTCATCGGGGGTGATCTGCGGCGTGACCTCCAACGACAGGGACGCCTCCTTGAACGACACCGAGGTAGCACCTTGAGAGGTGGATTCCTGATAGGGAATTTCGGTGCCCTTCAGAATGCGCGCGGTTTCCTTGTCGGAAGTGACCACCTTGGGCTGCGAGACGATTTCGCCATTGCCGGTTTTCTCCATGGCGGTCAGTTCCAGGTCCAGCAGGAGGTTATCGGTGATAAAGGCGATGCCCAGGCCCGAGGTACCAGTGAGTGAACCCAGGTCGACAAATGGCGAGCCGGGCACGTTTTCCGGCGCCTGGGCACCGTCCGGCAAAGGCTTCTGGATCCCCCCGGCAGCCCAATTCCCGCGATTGAGCCGCCCACCCCAGTGCGCGCCCAGGCTTTTGTCGTAGTCGACATTGGCCTCGACAATACGCGCTTCGATCATCACCTGGCGCACCGGCACATCCAGTTGCGCCACGATCCGCCGCAACTCTTCCAGGCGCTCGCCGGTCTGGAAGGCAATGATGTTATTGGTGCGGTCATCCACTGCCACTGAACCACGCTCATCGGTCGTGCCTTCAAAGCCGCTCACCGACTGAAACAGCTTGGCCAGGTCTGCCGCCTTGGCGTGGTTGACTTGCAGTAGCTCACGGCGCAGCGGCGCCAGGTCAGCCATCTGCTTGCGCGATTCCAGCGCCAGCAGTTCCCGTGCAGCCAACTCCTCGGCCGGCGCCACCAGCAGGACACCAGCCTTTATCCGTTTATCCAAGCCTTTGGTTTGCAGCACCAGGTCCAGCGCCTGATCCCAGGGCACGCCTTTGAGCCGCAGGGTGATAGAGCCCTGTACGTCATCGCCGACCACCAGATTGAGGCCCGCCACGTCGGCGATTTGCTGCAAGGCAGCACGCAGTCCGATGTCCTGGAAGTTGAGGTTCAGCTTTTCACCGCTATAGGCGCCCGAACCCGCGCTGCCGGGAGGCGGTAGCTGGATCAGGTCCACACGATTGGGCACAGCAGCAGCCATCGGTGCCGTGAACGCTATCCATAGCGCGACACCGAAGGACGAGAAAGTCCTTTTCATTGTTTGATTCCGTTATGAGTTGACGTTTAGCACGAGGGTTCGCGGACGCTCCAGCCATCCCCCCTGTTCATCGGGAAATAACTCGACCAGTTCGATATGGCCGTCATGAATCGCTGTAACTCGACCATGATCCGGACCCAGATAGTCGCCGACTGCCAGGCGGTGCACGGTTGAGGCCTGGCGCAGCAAGGCGAAGGTCTGCGCCCCACGGGACAACGTGCCGACCATCTCGAACTGATCCACTGGGTGGCCTTCCAAGGCTTCCCGCGGGCGAGCGAGGTCCGGCGCAGCGGCCGTCCGCCCTGGCGCGCGGTCGACTTGCAGGGCAATGGGCTGGAACGGATCGCGAATACCAGAAGCACCGTATACAAAGGGTTGCCTTTGCATGACAGCCGCGTCCCGCTTGATGCCTTGTCGCTCATGCCAATAAGTCTTGGCCAGCAGATCAAGGTGCAGCAGTTTGCCGTCACGTCGCATGGCAATATCGTGCGCCGTGGCGATTCGCGAAAGGCCGCCCAGGGCACTCACAAACGTCGCCAGGTCGTGATAGGTACCGGTGGCGCCGATGCGAACGGGCTGTTCGTGATAGAACGGCCTAGACAGCTTATCCAGCGGAGTGACGCTCTCAATCACCAAACCGTTGGCCAGCGCCATCCTGGCGATGTCCTCAAGAAAGCCGGGCATTTCGGACTCTTCGGGCATTTGCTGCAAAAGCCTGCCGACCTTCTCCTGCATAAGCTGGACCTGGCGAGCCCGCTCTTCAAGATCGGCAGCCAGGACGGCCTTTTCCGCGAGTTGCTGCTGCAAGCCCACTTCCTGCACCTCGACCTCGCGCAAGCGCTCCCGCGACGGGCTGAGGTACACAAGGTCGCCCAACAGCATCACTACGCCGGCCAGCGCGCAGCCCAGCAAGATCCTGCCAGGTAAGGGCCATTTGGCAGCATTGTGAGTCAGCGCGGAAAATTCGAGCCAGGACCGGCTCATGGCTGGGCCTCGGAAGACTCTCCCTGGCCCACCATCAACTGGAATTCAGTGTTGCCGCGAGCGCCTTCGGTTCGTACATGCTGCAGGCGAGTGGCGTGGGCGCCTTCGGATGCCTCCAGGCGACGCATCAGTTGGGCAATATCCTGGCTGGATTCAGCACTGCCGCTGATACTCACCGTATCGCCTTTCGCCACGACCTCATGCAAATGCACACCGTCGGGCACCGCACGGGCCAACTGATCCAGCAGCTGTGCACCGGCGGAGCGATTATCGTGCAGGTCCTGCACGACTTTCATCCGCTCCGCCAGTTGCTGGCTTTGCACCTGGAGGTCATCAATGGTCTCGATACGCGAGTCCAGGACGCCGACGTCCTTGCGCACATGATCGTTTCGCGTCACCTGCCGGTCGATCGCCTGGTCGATCACCTGGTCCGCCAGCCACACCGTCGCGAGCGCCACACAGGCAAACGCCACCAGCAGTATCAGGAAATATTTACGCCGCCGCTCAACCAGCGCCTGGCGCCAAGGCAAAAGATTGATTCGTGTCATCCAGCGAAACTCCTCAGGGCCAACCCGCAAGCGACTCCCATCCCAGGGGCATCCACGATCCACTGGGCACCATCGACTCGATGACCCGGCGTGAAGCTGGCGAAATCCTGACGGCAAGCGCGCGCCAATGCAAACCCTTCGACATCCACCACCCTGGGCACCAGCCCCGCCAGGGCCAACACGGCTTCACGAACCTCGACGTGCTCCTTCAGACACGCCGCCAGCAACACCTCGACCTGCGCGGAATCCTGCGTCGACGGCCCCTGGACCTGAAAGTCCAGCGCCACCTCGTCCAGTGGGTAGGGAATGTATTGCTCTGCCTCCACCTGGATCCTCCGGGCCATTTCGTCGTCGCCAAGCCCCGCCTGCATTTCGATGACCCGTGTAATGACCGAAGGACCGGAAACGGCGACTGCCGCCTGCCTGGCTGACGTGCGCAGCCGGGAGAGCGCCATGTACAGCGCATGGCCTATGCCTTCCAGGTCCAGCCAGACGCCGTCGACTACCGCCTGGGCCGGCAGCGCCTGTGTGGCGTAGCCCTGCACGGTGTAACGGTTGGCTGAACAGCTCAGCTCTACCAACTTGATCCCTGCCTCATTGATGTCGACGCCAAGGACGGTGTCGACTTTGCGCCTGAAAAATCCCTTTCCCATAAAACTCCCCAAAGCTTTGCCTGTCTTAACGCCTGATTGCCGCCGGAAGCCCTGCATTCGGTCGACTTGTTGAGCCGACGCGAATGACGCCCCAAGGCGAAAAATGCTTTAATGCCCAGCGTTTTTCCCCGCTTTTTATCTGCAGCTCGGGTCGATCCATCGTTTGCCATGCATGCCCCGACGCGTAACCCATTCTTTTCTCTGGAAATCCAAAAGCCTTGATCCGTCTGCTGAAGTTTTTCGGGTACTCCATTGTCGCGATCGTCTGCGGGCTGCTGCTCGTACTCAGCGGGGCCTACCTCTACCTTAGTCCGGGTTTACCCTCCGTAGAGGCCCTCAGAAGTATCCAGTTGCAGATTCCTTTGCGGGTCTACAGCAGCGATGAAAAGCTGATCGCGGAGTTCGGCGAAATGCGCCGCACACCGATCCGTTTTGCCGACATTCCACCTAATTTCATCAGCGCATTGCTGTCGGCCGAAGACGATAATTTTGCCAACCACTATGGCGTCGACCCCAGCAGCCTGGTGCGTGCGGCCACACAACTGGTAAAAAGCGGACACATTCAATCCGGCGGCAGCACCATCACCATGCAGGTGGCGAAGAACTTCTTCCTCACCAGCGAGCGCAGTTTTTCGCGCAAAGCCACTGAAATCCTGCTGGCATTGCAGATCGAACGTCAGCTGACCAAGGACGAGATCCTCGAGCTGTACGTCAACAAGATCTACCTGGGCAACCGTGCCTACGGGATCGAAGCGGCCTCGCAGGTCTACTACGGCAAGTCGATTCGTGACGCCAGCCTGGCGCAGATGGCCATGATTGCCGGCCTGCCCAAGGCCCCTTCGCGCTTCAACCCCCTGGCCAACCCGGCGCGCAGCAAAGAGCGCCGCGACTGGATCCTGGGGCGCATGTACAAGCTGGGCAAGATCGACCAGGCCGCCTATGAAAGTGCGGTGGCCGAGCCGTTGAACGCCAGCTACCACGTGCCGACGCCGGAGGTGAATGCCCCGTATATCGCTGAAATGGCGCGTGCGGAGATGGTCGGTCGTTACGGCAGCGAGGCCTACACCGAAGGCTTCCGCGTGACCACGACGGTTCCGAGCGACTTGCAGGACATCGCCAATGACTCCGTGCATTCCGGCCTGATCACCTACGACCAGCGCCACGGCTACCGAGGCCCTGAGTCGCGCCTGCCAGGCAAGACCCTGAGCGCCTGGACGGCCGAGCTGGGCAAACAGCGTGCGATCAGCGGCCTGGAACCGGCCATCGTCACCCAGGTGAAGAAAGATGGCGTGCAGGTACTGACCCGCACCGGCGAAGCCCACGTGGCCTGGGACAGCATGAAATGGGCACGCCCGTTCCTGAACACCAACAGCATGGGCCCGATGCCGAAGCAACCGTCGGATGTCGCGCAAGTGGGTGACCTGATCCGCGTGCAACGCCAGAAGGACGACAGCCTGAAATTCAGCCAAGTGCCGCTGGCCCAGGGCGCACTGGTATCGCTGGACCCGCAGAACGGTGCAATCCGCGCCCTGGTGGGTGGCTTCGCGTTCGAGCAGAGCAACTACAACCGGGCCACCCAGGCCAAGCGCCAGCCAGGCTCGAGCTTCAAGCCGTTCATCTACAGCGCCGCCCTGGATAACGGCTACACCGCCGCCAGCCTGGTCAACGATGCACCCATCGTGTTCGTCGACGAGTACCTGGATAAAGTCTGGCGCCCCAAGAACGACACCAACACCTTCCTCGGCCCGATCCGTATCCGCGAGGCGCTGTACAAGTCGCGCAACCTGGTGTCGATCCGCTTGCTTCAGGCGATGGGTGTAGGCAAGACCATCGACTACATCACGCGCTTTGGCTTCAACAAGTCGGACCTGCCGCCGAACCTGTCCCTGGCCTTGGGTACCGCGACCCTCACGCCGATGGAAATCGCCACTGGCTGGAGCACCTTTGCCAACGGCGGCTACAAGATCGCGCCGTACCTGATCGACAAGATCGAAAGCCGCAACGGCGACACCCTGTTCACCGCCAACCCACCACGTGTGCCGGGTGATGTGGTCAACGGCATCGCTGCGACGGATGGCCTGGCGGCGCCAGGCAATGGCGGCATCACCATCGAGCCGACTCCAGGAACCGCGCCAGCCACCACCCCCGCTGCAACCGAACCGCAGGCACCCGCCGTGGCCGAGCGCATTGTGGATGGCCGTACCACCTATATCCTCAACAGCATCCTCGAAGACGTAATCAAGAAGGGTACCGGCCGTCGCGCCCTGGCCTTGGGCCGCGCAGATATCGCGGGCAAGACTGGTACCACCAACGAATCCAAGGACGCCTGGTTCTCCGGCTATAACGCCGACTACGTGACCACCGTGTGGACCGGCTACGACCAGCCGGAAAGCCTTGGCCGCCGCGAGTTCGGCGGCACCGTCGCGCTGCCGATCTGGATGAGCTACATGGGCGCCGCCCTGAAAGACAAGCCGCTGCACACCCAACCGGAGCCGGAAGGCATCCTCAGCCTGCGGATCGACCCGATCAGTGGCCGTGCGGCCTCGCCGAGCACGCCGAATGCGTATTTCGAACTGTTCAAGAGCGAAGACACTCCGCCGTCGGTCAATGAGCTGGGCAACGGCATCGTACCGGGCAGCCCGCTGCCGGCGGATGAGGCGGCGCCGATCGATCTCTTTTAGAGAGCGGCAAGCTGTCAGCTACAAGCGGCAAGTTAAGAACTGCGATGTGCCGCTCTTGAACTTGCCGCTTGCAGCTTGAAACTTCCCCATAAAAAAACCCGGCGTTCTGAGCCGGGTTTTTTTATGGGTCTACGGCTTAGCCGTTGAACACATCATCCACGCTTTGCAGCGGGTAGTTTTTCGGATACGGCAGGGTGGCCACACCGGTCTCGATCGCGGCCTTGGCCACGGCATCGGAGATCAGGGTGATCAGGCGCTTATCCATTGGTTTCGGGATGATGTACTCACGACCGAATTCCAGCTTGGCGCCACCGTAGGCGTCGCACACATCCTGAGGCACCGGCAGCTTGGCCAGTTCACGCAGGGCGTTGGCGGCAGCCACTTTCATCTCTTCGTTGATGCGCTTGGCGCGAACGTCCAGGGCACCACGGAAGATGAACGGGAAGCCCAATACGTTGTTGACCTGGTTCGGGTAGTCCGAACGACCGGTGGCCATGATCACGTCGTCGCGGGTGGCGTGGGCCAGTTCCGGGGCGATTTCCGGATCAGGGTTGGAGCAGGCGAACACGATCGGGTTGGCCGCCATGGACTTCAGGCCTTCAGCGCTCAGCAGGTTCGGGCCGGACAGGCCGACGAACACGTCGGCACCGTTCAGGGCGTCAGCCAGGGTACGCTTGGAGGACGGGTGGGCAAACATCGCCTTGTACTGGTTCAGGTCGGTACGCTCGGACTGGATCACGCCCTTGCTGTCGACCATATAGATGTTTTCCAGCTTGGCGCCCATGCTGACGATCAGCTTCATGCAGGAGATGGCCGCAGCGCCGGCGCCCAGGCAGACGATCTTGGCGTCAGCCAGGGTCTTGCCGGCGATTTCCAGGGCGTTGATCATGCCGGCCGCGGTGACGATCGCGGTGCCGTGCTGGTCATCGTGGAATACCGGAATGTCGCACTGCTCGATCAGGGCCTTTTCGATCTCGAAGCACTCAGGTGCCTTGATGTCTTCCAGGTTGATGCCACCGAAGGTGATGGAGATGCGCTTGACCGTGTCGATGAAAGCCTGCGGGCTCTCGGAATCGACTTCGATATCGAAAACGTCGATGCCGGCGAAGCGCTTGAACAGCACGCCCTTACCTTCCATGACTGGCTTGGAGGCCAGTGGGCCGAGGTTACCCAGGCCGAGAATCGCGGTGCCATCGGAAATCACTGCAACCAGGTTGCCTTTGCCGGTGTACTTGTACGCCAGTTCGGGGTCGCGGGCGATTTCACGTACGGGCTCGGCCACGCCAGGGCTGTAGGCCAGCGACAGGTCGCGGGCGGTGGCGGTGGCTTTGGTGAGCTCTACACTCAGCTTTCCTGGACGAGGATGGGCATGATATTCGAGAGCGGCAGTTTTCAAATCAGACATATCGGCATTCCGCTTTTACTGTTGGTCGACGGACCGCCGAGGATACTCGTGTCGTAAAGTCCCTACAAGACTGGGCAGTCACAGGTGTCAAGGGCCCTGCACTAAGACTTTCGGCCAAGAGCCACGGGATACAAGGGCTCAACTGTTCACAATCGACTTAAAAAATGTCTACAATTTTTTCTCAGTGCGTCGATTTGAGCATGCTTGGATCGGTCAACGGCAGAAGCCAGCGCGCCTGACCTTTTTTCAGCCCGCCACGTCGCGAGCGATCCTGTACCCAGCCCCGCGCCTCAACAGTGCGGCCTTGCAGACCATTGAGCCCGACAGCGTCGAATTGACTGACCAGAGCAGGCGAGACACGTAATACCAATGATCCCTGCATTTCAATCCAGATACCGCCGCGATTGCGCTTTACCTGGCTGACCCGGCCACTGACCACGGCAAACCCGGAGCGCTTGAGCTGCGCCACAGACTGTATCGGCGATTGGCGCCACAGGCCCAGGCGCGCGCTACGGGCGCTGTTTTCAGCCGCCTGCTGACAGGCGACGAGATCGACATTCGGCGCCACGCCAACCTGGAACCCCAGGCCCTCGGCCAACAGTTGCGCCTCCAGGTTCCCGCCGTCGGCACCATAGAGGTGGGCCAGGGTGCGACCGTAATGATCCTTGCGCTCACGCCCCGGCACCAGGCCGACACGACCACCGCTGGCACCCACCAATGCCTGCAGGCGTTGACGCGCGGCGACCGCGAAAGGCTCGTCGGCGCGCCCCTTCTTGCCTGTTTCCGGGGCATTGATACCGATCATCCGCACACTGCGGCCATCCTTGAGGCGCACCGTGTCGCCATCCACCACCCGCTGCACTTCCACGCGGGCCAGGGCCGTCGGCGCCGGGCAGAATACCTCGGCCTGCACGGCCGTCACCCAAATTACAGGCACAAAAAAGGCGCCCGCAAGGGACGCCTTTTTCAACAGCTGGCAAAAGCCCATAAGGCTTTTGAGCCTTACTCTGCTGGAGTAGCAGCAGGCTTCTTGCCGAAAGCACCAAAGCGATCTGCGAAGCGCTGTACACGGCCGCCGGTGTCCAGAGTTTTCTGCTTACCGGTGTAGAACGGGTGGCACTCGTTGCATACGTCAGTACCCAGTGGCTTGCACAGGTTCGAGCGAGTTTCGAACTTGTTGCCGCAGCTGCAGGTCACTTCGATGGTTTCGTACGCTGGATGGATATCGGCTTTCATGGTGACTTCCTCGGGCTAGCGTGCCGCCACTCGACACTATTGTCGAATACCGCACGTAATTAGGCCGCGGATTCTACCAGACCTTTTTAAACGCGCAAGCGGCGACACCCATCGCGTGTCAACATAAAAGCACCTTTCATCAGAAAACTGGCGGCTACCCCAAGCCTCCCCCGGTCTGCTAGGCTCCCGCCCCTGCGCCACCGCCTGCCTTTATAGATGAGACCTCTCGCGTGCCCGACGCCATTTTGCGCCTAGCCCTGCCCTCGCCCCTGCGCCGCCTGTTCGACTACCGAGCCCCGGCCGGTGTGCTGCGTGCGCAGTTGCAGCCGGGCATGCGCGTGCGCGTGCCGTTTGGCCGTCGAGAGATGATCGGCATCTTGGTGGAAGTCGCCGACCACAGTGAAGTGCCGGCCGAGAAGCTCAAGCCGGCCATCGCCATGCTCGATGCCACGCCGCCGTTGCCGCCCGCGCTGTTCAAGCTGTGCCTGTGGACCGCCCAGTATTACCAGCACAGCCTCGGTGACACGTTGAGCTGGGCACTGCCGGTGCTGTTGCGCCAGGGTGAACTGGCCGAAACGCGCCAGGAACGCTTCTGGTCGACGGTGCCCGGCGCACGCCTCGACGACCCACGCATCGCCCGCGCCCCGCGCCAGCGTGAAGCCCTGGCAACCCTGGCCCAGCACCCCCATGGCGTCGCCCATCAGCTATTGAGCAAGCTGATGCTGAGCAAGGACAGCCTCGACCTGTTGCTGGCCAAGGACTTGGTGCAGGTGGAAATCCGCAGGCACGCCCCCGACCCGCGCCACGAACACTGGCTGGCCCAGCCCGAACTGCCGCTGAACCCTGAACAACGCGCCGCCTATGAAGCGATTCGCGCAGGTTTCGACAGCTTCCATGCGTTCCTGCTGGCGGGCGTCACCGGCAGCGGCAAGACCGAAGTCTATTTGCAGCTGATCCGCGAAACCCTGCAGGCCGGCAAACAGGCACTGGTGCTGATCCCCGAGATCAACCTGGGCCCGCAGACCCTGGCGCGCTTCGAACAGCGTTTCAATGCGCGCATCGCCCTGGTGCATTCGGCGGTCAATGACCGTGAGCGCCTGGAGTCGTGGCTGGCGGCGCGGGATGGCGAAGCCGACATTATTATCGGCACCCGCTCGGCGCTGTTCACGCCGATGAAAAACCCCGGGCTGATCATCATCGACGAGGAACACGACGGCTCCTATAAGCAACAGGAAGGCCTGCGCTACCACGCCCGCGACCTGGCGCTGGTGCGCGCACGCCAGGAAGACATCCCGATTGTGCTGGGCTCGGCCACACCCTCCCTGGAAAGCCTGCACAATGCCTACACCGGTCGTTACGGGCTGCTGCGCCTGAACGAGCGCGCCGGCGGCGCCAAGCAACCCCGTTTCCTGCGCCTGGACGTAAAAAGCCGGCCGCTGGACAGCGGCATTTCCGGGCCGATGCAACAAGCCATCGGCCAGACCCTGGCGGCCGGCCAGCAGGTCTTGGTGTTTCTCAACCGCCGAGGCTTTGCACCGACGCTGCTGTGCCATGACTGCGGCTGGATGTCCGAGTGCGAGCGTTGCGATGCGCGCATGACCGTGCACCAGCGCCATGGCGAACTACGTTGCCACCATTGCGGCCATGTGGAACGTGTACCGCGCCATTGCCCGCAGTGCGGCAAGGTCGACCTGCGCCCGGTGGGTGCAGGCACCGAGCGCGCCGAGGAGCGCCTGGGGATTCTGTTCCCGGACTACCCGGTTTTGCGGGTCGACCGCGACAGCACCTCGCGCAAGGACGCGATGAACCAACTGTTCGCCACCATCCAGAAGGGCCAGCCGTGCATCCTCGTGGGTACACAGATGCTCGCCAAAGGGCACCACTTCCCACGGGTGACCCTGGTGTCGATCCTGGATGCCGACGGCGGCCTGTTCTCCGGCGACTTCCGCGCCAGCGAGCGCATGGCGCAGTTGATCGTGCAGGTCGCCGGCCGCGCCGGGCGTGCCGAAGAGCCGGGCAAGGTGATTATCCAGACCCACCTGGCCGACCATCCGCTGCTGATTCAACTGACCGAACAAGGCTACTTTGCCTTCGCCGAACAGGCGCTGAGCGAACGTCGCTCCGCCGGCCTGCCGCCCTTTGCGCACCTGGCGCTGTTGCGCGCCGAAGCCCATAAACCAGGGCAGGCCGAGGGTTTTCTGGATGAAGCCTGCAGCGCCGCCGAACGCTTGCTCGGCGAGCTGGGGCTGAGCGGCATCGAACTGCTAGGACCGGTACCCGCGCCCATGGAGCGTCGTGCCGGGCGTTATCGTGCCCAGCTACTCTTGCAGGCCACGTCCCGCGCACCGCTGCATCGGCTATTAAGTAGCTGGTTACTTGCGCTGGAGCAAATGCCCAGTGGCCGCCAGGTGCGATGGTCGGTGGATGTAGACCCGGTAGATTTGTATTAAGCCTGGCCATAGGTCCTGCGAAGGTTGGCAAGCCCGCCCTCGCCACGGATAATGCCCAGTTTTTCCACCTGCGCATCGCGCGCCGCCGCTTGCGGTCGAAAGAGAACACCATGAAAGACACCATTCGCCAGCTGATCCAACAAGCCCTCACCCAACTCGTCAACGAAGGTGTGTTGCCTGAAGGCCTGACGCCGGCGATCCAGGTGGAAAACACCCGCGACAAGACCCACGGCGACTTCGCCAGCAACATCGCGATGATGCTGTCCAAGCCGGCCGGCATGAAACCGCGCGACCTGGCGGAAAAAATCATCGCCGCGCTGCCTGCCGACGAGAGCGTTACCAAGGCCGAAATCGCCGGCCCGGGCTTTATCAACTTCTTCCAGAACACCCAGGCCCTGGCTTCACGCCTGGATGCGGCACTGGCCGACGCCAGGATCGGCGTACGCAAGGCCGGCCCGGCTCAGCGCGTGGCCATCGACCTGTCGGCACCCAACCTGGCCAAGGAGATGCATGTCGGTCACCTGCGCTCGACCATCATCGGCGACGGCGTGGCCCGGGTACTGGAGTTTCTCGGCGACACCGTGATCCGCCAGAACCACGTGGGCGACTGGGGCACCCAGTTCGGCATGCTGATGGCCTACCTGCAGGAAAACCCGATCACCAGCAACGAGCTGTCGGACCTGGAGAACTTCTACCGCGCCGCCAAGAAGCGTTTCGACGAATCCGAAGAGTTCGCCGACCGCGCCCGCGGCCTGGTGGTCAAGCTGCAAGCCGGCGACAAGGAATGCCTGGAACTGTGGGGCCGCTTCCGCGAGATCTCGCTGTCCCACTGCCAGGAAATCTACGAGCTGCTCAACGTCAAGCTGACCATGGCCGATGTAATGGGCGAAAGCGCCTACAACGACGACCTGATCAACGTGGTCAACGACCTCAAGGCCAAGGGCCTGTTGGTGGAGAGCAACGGCGCGCAGTGCGTGTTCCTCGAAGAATTCAAGACCGCCGACGGCGAGCCGCTGCCGGTGATCATCGTCAAGGCCGATGGCGGCTACCTCTACGCCACCACCGACCTCGCGGCCGTGCGCTACCGTAGTGGCGTGCTCAAGGCCGACCGTGCGCTGTATTTCGTCGACCAGCGCCAGGCCCTGCACTTCCAACAGGTGTTCGAAGTGGCACGTCGCGCCGGTTTCGTCACCCATCCGATGCACATGGAGCACATGGGCTTCGGCACCATGAACGGCGCCGATGGCCGCCCGTTCAAGACCCGCGACGGCGGCACCGTCAAGCTGATCGACCTGCTCAACGAAGCCCAGGACCGCGCCTACAACCTGGTGAAGGAAAAGAACCCGGAGTTGGCGGAGGCCGACCTGCGCAATATTGCCCGCGTGGTGGGTATTGGCGCGGTGAAATACGCCGACCTGTCCAAGCACCGCACCAGCGACTACAGCTTCAACTTCGAACTGATGCTCAACTTCGAGGGCAACACCGCGCCGTACCTGCTGTACGCCTACACCCGCGTGGCCGGTGTGTTCCGAAAGCTGGGCAAGGACTTCAGCGAAGTCGAAGGCCGGATCGTGCTGGACGCGCCCCATGAACAGGAGCTGGCCGCCAAGCTCGCGCAGTTCGGCGAAGTGCTGAACAGCGTCGGCGAGAAAGGCACGCCGCATATCCTGTGCACCTACCTGTACGAAGTCGCCGGGTTGTTCTCCAGCTTCTACGAGAACTGCCCGATCCTCACCGCCGACGACGAAGCCCAGAAGCAAAGTCGCCTGCGCCTCGCCGCACTGGCTGGACGGACCCTCAAGCAAGGCCTGGAACTGTTGGGCCTGGAAACTCTGGAGCGTATGTAAGTTGGCTGCCAAGAAAAAACCTGCACCCAAGCGCGGCGCCAGCCGCTACCAGGCCCCGGCGAAGAAGCCGATCCCGGGTTGGTTGTGGATGGCGATCGGCCTTACGGTCGGCGCGTTCATTGTGTTCCTGATGAAGCTGGACCCAGGCCAGGGCGATGACGTCAAACGGGTCAAGCAGGAGCAGCAGAAGGCCACGAAAATGGCTGAAGCCAACAAGACTGCGCCGAGCCCGACGGCACCGGTAAAGCCGAAGTACGATTTCTATACGCTGCTGCCGGAATCGGAAGTCATCGTGCCGCCTGACGCCGTGCCGGAGAAAACCCTGCCGACGCCGCAAGTGCCGACCACCCCGGTAACCCCTGCGGAAGCGGCGAAAATCGACACGGCGCGGGCCCAGGCGGCGTTGGCCGGGATTACTCCGCCGCCAGCACCACCGGTTGCCGAAACCAAGGCCGCGCCGGTGACCAAGTTCTTCCTGCAGGCGGGCTCGTTCCCGAAGCAGGCGGATGCGGATCGTGTGCGTGCGCAGATCATTCTGCTGGGCCAGACGGTGACGGTGGAGTCCGGCACGGTGAAGGACGCAACCTGGTATCGCGTGCTGGTGGGGCCGTTCAGCAACCGCGAACAGCTGACCGTGGCGCAGAAGCAATTGGCCGGCGCCGGGTTTAGCAACCTGTTGTTACAACAGCGCCAGAGCCGCTGATTCAAACTCAACACCGATCAAAATGTGGGAGGGGGCTTGCCCCCGATAGCGGTGTATCAGTCACCGAAAATATTGACTGATCTACCGCCATCGGGAGCAAGCCCCCTCCCACATTTGGTTTTGCAGCGCCCTGAAATGTGTGTCAGACCGATAAACACCACTCGTCCGCCTTAAACCCCCACGGTTGAAATCCCCCCCGCCACCCCCATATGAGTTTCCATCAGGGCATTTTCGCCCCGCTGCGTGGAGACTCTCCCCTTGACCACCATCGTTTCAGTACGTCGCCACGGCAAAGTCGTCATGGGCGGCGACGGCCAGGTTTCCCTGGGCAATACCGTGATGAAAGGCAACGCCAAGAAAGTCCGTCGCCTGTACCACGGCCAGGTCCTCGCCGGGTTTGCCGGTGCCACCGCCGACGCCTTCACCCTCTTCGAGCGTTTCGAAGGCCAACTGGAAAAACACCAGGGCCACCTCGTACGCGCCGCGGTCGAACTCGCCAAGGAATGGCGCACCGACCGCTCCCTCAGCCGCCTGGAAGCCATGCTGGCCGTCGCCAACAAAGATGCGTCCCTGATCATCACCGGTAACGGCGATGTGGTTGAGCCTGAACATGGCCTGATCGCCATGGGCTCCGGCGGTGGTTATGCACAAGCCGCAGCCAGCGCACTGTTGAAGAAAACCGACCTGTCGGCCCGCGAAATCGTCGAGACTGCCCTGGGCATCGCCGGCGACATCTGCGTGTTCACCAACCACAACTTCACCATTGAGGAGCAGGACCTCGCCGAGTAAGCCGTAGGCTTATTCCCGCTTGAGGCCGCCAAACACTATGTCCATGACTCCCCGCGAAATCGTCCATGAACTCAATCGCCATATCATCGGCCAGGACGATGCCAAGCGCGCGGTTGCCATCGCGCTGCGTAACCGCTGGCGCCGGATGCAACTGCCCGAAGAATTGCGCGTTGAAGTAACACCGAAGAACATCCTGATGATCGGCCCGACCGGCGTCGGTAAAACCGAGATCGCGCGACGCCTGGCCAAGCTGGCCAACGCGCCGTTCATCAAGGTCGAAGCGACCAAGTTCACCGAAGTCGGCTATGTGGGCCGCGATGTCGAGTCGATCATTCGTGATCTGGCCGACGCTGCCCTGAAGCTGCTGCGCGAGCAGGAAATGACCAAGGTCAGCCACCGCGCCGAAGACGCCGCCGAAGAACGCATCCTCGACGCCCTGCTGCCACCGGCGCGCATGGGCTTCAACGAAGACGCCGCACCGGCCTCGGATTCCAACACCCGCCAGCTGTTCCGCAAGCGCCTGCGTGAAGGCCAGCTGGATGACAAGGAAATCGAGATCGAAGTCGCTGAAGTCTCTGGCGTCGACATTTCCGCACCGCCTGGCATGGAAGAAATGACCAGCCAGTTGCAGAACCTGTTCGCCAACATGGGCAAGGGCAAGAAGAAAAGCCGCAAGCTCAAGGTCAAGGACGCGCTGAAGCTGGTGCGCGATGAAGAAGCCGGACGCCTGGTCAACGACGAAGAGCTCAAGGCCAAGGCCCTGGAAGCCGTTGAGCAGCATGGCATCGTGTTTATCGACGAGATCGACAAGGTCGCCAAGCGCGGCAACTCCGGCGGCGTCGATGTATCCCGCGAAGGTGTGCAGCGCGACCTGCTGCCGCTGATCGAAGGCTGCACCGTCAATACCAAGCTGGGCATGGTCAAGACCGACCACATCCTGTTTATCGCTTCGGGTGCGTTCCACCTGAGCAAGCCAAGCGACCTGGTGCCCGAGCTGCAAGGCCGCCTGCCGATTCGCGTAGAGCTCAAGGCGCTGACCCCCGGCGACTTCGAGCGCATCCTCAGCGAACCCCATGCGTCGCTCACCGAGCAGTACCGTGAGCTGCTGAAAACCGAAGGGCTGGGCATCGAGTTCCTGCCGGACGGCATCAAGCGCCTGGCGGAGATTGCCTGGCAGGTCAACGAGAAGACCGAGAACATCGGTGCGCGCCGCCTGCACACCTTGCTTGAGCGCCTGCTTGAGGAAGTGTCCTTCAGCGCCGGCGACATGGCCGGGGCGCAGAATGGCGTAGCGATCAAGATCGACGCCGACTACGTCAACAGCCACCTGGGTGAATTGGCGCAGAACGAGGACTTGTCACGGTACATTCTGTAAGCCGCAAGCTGTAAGCTACAAGCCGCAAGTTGAGCACATTCAACTCGCAGCTTGTAGCTTGCAGCCCAAGGTGTCCCCAATGCCGAAATTCCCCACCGCTGTTAATTTGCACAAAACCTCCAACACCCTCGGCCTCACCTATGGGCCCGACGAGGTCTACCAGTTGCCCGCCGAACTGCTGCGGGTGCATTCGCCTTCCGCCGAGGTCCAGGGCCACGGCAAACCCATCCTGCAATTCGGCAAGCTCAACGTGCGCCTGACCAAGATCGAACCGGCCGGCCAGTACGCACTGAAATTGACCTTCGACGATGGCCATGACAGCGGACTGTTCACCTGGGACTACCTCTACCAATTGGCCGTGCGTCAGGACGCGTTGTGGGCCGATTATCTTGCCGAGCTCAAGGCAGCCGGCAAAACCCGCGATCCGAGCGAGTCGGTCGTGCGGCTGATGCTCTAGTCCAGGCTTCTTGCTCTTTAGAGGGCATTTTCTAATTTCATCTGCTTGAATGCCCTGTCGCGTGGCCAACGATTGGCCCGCTTGCGAAAAAAATTAAACTCGGGTAACCAATGGAACTGGCAAGTTCCCTGCATTTGACGATGCGGTATCAACGGTCACCCGAGTCGCAGTACCTGGCTTGTGTTGTGTATCGAAACCTGGTGCGCAGCGGTACCCGGTACTCGTCTTTCGGACAATGGAGCGTCGTAGATGAGTAACAAGAACAACGATGACTTGAAACGCCAGGCCTCGGAAAACACCCTGGGGCTCAACCCGATCATCGCGTTACGTAAAAAGGATTTACTGGCCTCGGCCAAGATGGTGCTGACCCAAGCCATCAAGCAACCGTTGCACAGCGTCAAGCACGTCGCCCACTTTGGCGTTGAATTGAAGAACGTGATGTTCGGCAAATCGCAGCTGCAACCCGAAAGCGATGACCGTCGCTTTCACGACCCAGCCTGGAGCCAGAACCCGCTCTACAAACGCTACCTGCAAACCTACCTGGCGTGGCGCAAGGAACTGCACGACTGGATCGGCGACAGTAACCTGTCGGACCAGGACATCAGCCGCGGCCACTTCGTGATCAACCTGATGACCGAAGCCATGGCTCCTACCAACAGCGCGGCCAACCCGGCGGCGGTCAAACGCTTCTTTGAAACCGGCGGCAAGAGCCTGCTCGACGGCCTGTCGCACCTGGCCAAGGACATGGTGCACAACGGCGGCATGCCGAGCCAGGTCAACATGGGCGCGTTCGAAGTGGGCAAGACCCTGGGCATCACCGAAGGGGCGGTGGTATTTCGCAACGACGTGCTGGAGCTGATCCAGTACAAGCCGATCACCGAACAGGTGCACGAACGCCCGTTGCTGGTGGTACCGCCGCAGATCAACAAATTCTATGTATTCGACCTGAGCCCGGAAAAGAGCCTGGCGCGCTTCTGCCTGCGCAATGGGCAGCAGACCTTTATCGTCAGTTGGCGCAACCCGACCAAGGCCCAGCGCGAATGGGGCCTGTCGACCTATATCGAGGCGCTCAAGGAAGCGGTCGATGTAGTCACGGCAATCACCGGAAGCAAGGATATCAACATGCTCGGCGCCTGCTCCGGCGGAATCACCTGCACCGCCCTGCTGGGCCACTACGCGGCGCTGGGTGAGAAGAAGGTCAACGCCCTGACCCTGCTGGTGAGTGTGCTGGACACCACCCTGGACACCCAGGTGGCGCTGTTCGTGGATGAGCAGACCCTGGAAGCGGCCAAGCGCCACTCCTACCAGGCCGGCGTGCTGGAAGGCCGCGACATGGCCAAGGTGTTTGCCTGGATGCGTCCCAACGACCTGATCTGGAACTACTGGGTGAACAACTACCTGCTGGGCAATGAGCCGCCGGTGTTCGACATCCTGTTCTGGAACAACGACACCACGCGCTTACCGGCGGCGTTCCATGGCGACCTGATCGAACTGTTCAAAAACAACCCGCTCGTGCGCGCCAATGCCCTGGAAGTGTGCGGCACGCCGATCGACCTCAAGCAGGTCACGGCCGATATCTATTCACTGGCCGGCACCAACGACCACATCACCCCCTGGCAGTCGTGCTACAAGTCGGCACAGCTGTTTGGTGGCAAAGTGGAATTCGTGCTGTCGAGCAGCGGGCATATCCAGAGCATCCTCAACCCGCCCGGTAACCCCAAGGCGCGCTACCAGACCAGCGACAGCCTGGCGGGCAAGCCACTGGAGTGGCAGGAGAATGCGACCAAGCACACTGATTCGTGGTGGTTGCATTGGCAGGTGTGGCAAGCGGAACGTGCGGGCAAGCTGAAGAAGGCACCGACGGTATTAGGCAACAAGACGTACGCCGCAGCCGAAGCGGCGCCGGGTACCTATGTGCATGAACGCTAGTCCTGTAGGAGCGAGCTTGCTCGCGAAAGGCTCAAGATCAACACGGGACATCAGCTATCCCGCGTTATCGTTGACGACCTTCGCGAGCAAGCTCGCTCCTACAAGGGATTGAAGTACCTATCGAAGGGTTCCCCCATGCCGCAACCGTTCATCTTCCGTACCATCGACCTGGATGGCCAGACCATCCGCACGGCGGTACGCCCGGGCAAGCCCCACTTGACGCCGTTGCTGATCTTCAACGGCATCGGCGCCAACCTTGAGCTGGTGTTTCCGTTCGTCCAGGCCCTGGACCCGGACCTGGAAGTGATCGCCTTCGATGTGCCGGGCGTGGGTGGCTCCTCGACGCCCAACCGACCCTATCGATTTCCCGGCCTGGCCAAGCTCACCGCACGCATGCTGGACTACCTGGACTATGGCCAGGTGAATGCGGTGGGCGTGTCCTGGGGTGGCGCGTTGGCGCAGCAGTTTGCCTATGACTACCCGGAGCGCTGCAAGAAGCTGATCCTGGCGGCGACCGCTGCCGGGGCCTTTATGGTGCCGGGCAAGCCGAAGGTGCTGTGGCTGATGGCGAGCCCCCGGCGTTATATCCAGCCGTCCCACGTGGTGCGCATTGCACCGATGATTTATGGCGGTTCGTTCCGCCGCGATTCGAAACTGGCCGCCGAGCACGCGAGCAAAGTGCGCTCGGCCGGCAAGCTGGGCTACTACTGGCAACTGTTCGCGGGGTTGGGCTGGACCAGCATCCACTGGCTGCACAAGATCCGCCAGCCCACCCTGGTGCTGGCCGGGGACGACGACCCGCTGATCCCGCTGGTCAACATGCGCATGCTGGCCTGGCGCATTCCCAACGCACAGTTGCACATCATCGATGACGGCCACCTGTTCCTGATCACCCGGGCTGAAGCCGTGGCGCCGATCATCATGAAGTTTCTCGAGGAGGAGCGCATGCGGGCCGTGATTCACCCGCGACCAGCGGTGTAAGGAGCACACCGCCGCGCAACTTGCCGAGAACCGACTATGGTTCTGAATTGGCGTGCCTGTTGATGGCTTGACGAAGGAGTGTTGGCTCATGCGAGAAAGACCCGTGACGAACCCGGCGCCCACCCCTGCCGCGTTCATCAACGCACAAAACGCGATCACCGGCCTGCGCGGTCGGGATTTGCTGTCGACCTTGCGCAGCGTTGCCGCCCACGGCTGGCGCAACCCGGTGCATACCGCCCGTCATGCCCTGGCCCTGGGCAGTCAACTGGGTCGTGTGCTGCTGGGTGAGACCGTGCACGAGCCCAACCCACGGGACAGCCGCTTCAGCGACCCGACCTGGACGCTCAACCCGTTCTACCGACGCAGCCTGCAAGCCTATTTGAGCTGGCAGAAGCAGACCCGCCAGTGGATCGATGACAGCTCACTGAGCGCCGACGACCGCGCCCGCGCACACTTTGCCTTCGCCTTGATCAACGACGCCGTGTCGCCCTCCAACACCCTGCTCAACCCGCTGGCCGTCAAGGAGCTGCTCAACTCCGGCGGCAACAGTGTGGTGCGCGGCGTGAGCAACCTGTTCGACGACCTGCTGCACAACAACGGCCTGCCGCGCCAGGTGAGCAAACAGGCCTTTGAAGTCGGCAAGACCGTGGCCACCACCCCAGGCTCGGTGGTATTTCGCAATGAGCTGCTGGAGTTGATCCAATACAAGCCCATGAGCGAAAAACAGTACGCCAGGCCGCTGCTGATCGTGCCGCCGCAAATCAACAAGTACTACATCTTCGACCTGAGCCCGGCCAATAGCTTCGTGCAGTACGCCCTCAAGAACGGCCTGCAGACCTTCATGGTCAGCTGGCGCAACCCTGATGTACGCCACCGCGAATGGGGCCTGTCCACCTATGTGGCGGCGCTGGAGGAAGCGCTCAATGTCTGTCGGGCCATCACCGGCGCCCGCGAGGTCAACCTGATGGGCGCCTGCGCCGGTGGCCTGACCATCGCCGCCCTGCAAGGCCACTTGCAAGCCAAGCGCCAGCTGCGTCGTATCTCCAGCGCCAGCTACCTGGTGAGCCTGCTGGACAGCCAGATCGACAGCCCCGCCATGCTGTTCGCCGATGAGCAAACCCTCGAGGCGGCCAAGCGTCGTTCCTACCAGCAAGGAGTGCTGGACGGCCGCGACATGGCCAAGGTGTTCGCCTGGATGCGCCCCAACGACCTGATCTGGAACTACTGGATCAACAATTACCTGCTGGGCAAGAAACCGCCGGCCTTCGACATTTTGTACTGGAACAACGACAACACGCGCCTGCCCGCCGCACTGCATGGCGACCTGCTCGATTTCTTCAAGCACAACCCGCTGAGCCATCCCGGCGGCCTGGAAGTGTGCGGCACGCCCATCGACCTGCAGAAGGTCACGGTGGACAGCTTCAGCGTGGCCGGGATCAACGACCACATCACGCCGTGGGACGCGGTGTATCGCTCCACGCAATTGCTGGGTGGCGAGCGGCGCTTCGTGCTGTCCAACAGCGGGCATATCCAGAGCATCCTCAACCCGCCGGGCAACCCCAAGGCCAACTACGTCGAAAACCCCAAGCTGAGCAGCGACCCGCGTGCCTGGTACTACGACGCCAACCACGTCGAAGGCAGTTGGTGGCCGCAGTGGCTGGCGTGGATCCAGCAGCGCTCGGGCGTACAGCGCGAAACCCTCACCGCCCTGGGCAACCAGAACTATCCACCGATGGAAGCGGCGCCCGGCACCTACGTGCGAGTGCGCTGAGCTCAACGATCAGATTAAGAAGACTGGATGAAGACCCGCGACCGTATCCTTGAATGTGCCTTGCAGTTGTTCAACCAGAAGGGCGAGCCGAACGTGTCGACCATGGAGGTGGCCAATGAAATGGGGATCAGCCCCGGCAACCTCTACTACCACTTCCATGGCAAGGAGCCACTGGTGCTCGGGCTGTTCGAGCGCTTCCAGGGCGAATTGGCGCCGCTGCTCGACCCGCCGGCGGACGCGCAACTGCAGGCCCAGGATTACTGGCTGTTCCTGCACCTGATCGTCGAACGCATGGCCCAATACCGGTTTTTGTTCCAGGACCTGTCGAACCTGGCGGGGCGCCTGCCGAAACTGGCCAAGGGCATTCGCAACCTGCTGACCGCACTCAAGCGCACCCTCGCGTCCTTGCTGGCGCGCCTGAAGGCGGACGGGCAACTGGTCAGTGACACCCAGGCGCTGGGCCAGTTGGTGGAGCAGATCACCATGACCCTGCTGTTCTCCCTGGACTACCAACGCATTCTCGACCGTGAGGGCGAGGTGCGGGTGGTGGTGTATCAGGTCATGATGCTGGTGGCGCCGCATCTGCTACCTGCGGCGCGGCAGGCCACGGAGCGATTGGCGCTGCGCTATCTGGACGATCATGTTTAAGCATTATCCGAAAACCTGCGGCGGACATTTGAGCCGAATCAATCAAACTCCCCGAATTGCTGGGTAAACTTGAACAACTCACTGTCATTCTTGATTCCCAATTTTCTATAAGCCGATTGTTTCTGCGTACTGATCGTACTCGCACTGCGTGAGAACTTTGCGGCAATCGAATTCACCGACATTCCATCCAGAAAACACCGCAGCACCTCCTGTTCTTTAGGCGTAAGACAGGCGTGCAAGCGCAACGGCGTTGCATAGTCCATTTTCGACTTCATACTCACGACTTCCAGCATTGACTGCATGCCCTGCAAAGCAGGCACCATGCAAGGCTGCAGATAAATTCGACCTTGGGCGACGGTTCGAATAGCCGTGATCAACTCCGTCAGGTTCTGGGTTTTACCCAGGATTCCCCAACAGCCAGCCTTCAGCGACAGTGATACGGTAGCGGGCGTGTAATGCGAACAGACAATCAACGGCCGGCACTGGCTGAAGCGCCGGTTCAGCGCTTGTATAAGACTCAGGCCATCGTTGTCCGAAGGGGCCAGGATGAAGTCCATTACCACCACATCCGCCGGACGCCGCGCAAGGGCTTCCAGTAATTCCTTGGCCGTCCCGAAAGAGCCGACCACATGGAGGTCGGCCTCGTTGCTCAACCCCAACTCGATCCCCTGCCGAAGCATCGCATGGTCATCTAGCAGCATGACGGTATACGTGGTGGATATTGAAGTAGGCATAAATAAACCCGCATAAGTAAATACAACACCGCAACATTATTCGCTGCTGCGAGCACGGTATACCCTGCCCCATCAAGGGATCAACATAGCGGGGCAATAAGCGTTACCCCTTCAGCAACATCCTACAGATAATTCCCAGTACTACAGACAATTCCTAAGTTAACTCGATTATTTTTCGAACTATCACGAGATAAAACTCGCCACTTCGCTATAGATGCCATCTGGCACTGCACGCCAAATTATATAACCGCCATTAGAGACTAGTTCGAAACGAACTACAGGTGCTGCTTTTTTACCTGTGGCGGCTCTCGTTTATTAAAATCACGACCGGAATCATCATGAAATTTACCGCTATCTCCACCGCTGCAACACTTCTTGCCCTGACGGCTGCGTTATCACGGCCCGCATTCGCCACCAACGACGGGGTCATCAACTTCACGGGGTTGGTGACCGATGTGACCTGCACCGTCGAGGGTGCCGCACCTGGCACAGGCGCAGTGGTCAAGGACGTCAACCTGGGCGGCGTCTCTGCTTCACGCCTGGCAACCGCTGGCAGTCGCGCCAACCTCACCGGTTTCACCATTCGCATTGGCGGGCCCGGCGAAGGCAGTTGCACCAACGGCCGCACGGCCATGGTGGCTTTCGACCCAACCAGCCCAGCCATTGACGTCGCTACCGGCCGCTTGAACATCGACGGCTACGACGACCCTTCCGACACCACCAACGCCAAGAACGTACAGGTCGAAGTCACAAACCGCGACGGCTCGCCGATCAACGTCTACACCGAAAAATCCGAGGGCGTTGTGATCGCCGATAACCAGGCCATTATCCCGCTGGCAGCCCAAATGTACGCCAGCGGCGCCGCAACCGAAGGCACGGTGAAAACACGCGTCGGCTTCCTGGTCGAATACGCCGAGTAAGGGATAACACGTCTGCACACGCAGACCTCGAACCCAGGACCTGCAACTGCGTTGCGGGTCCGCCCCCAGACTCGAAGAGACTTCAAATGATTAAAAGAATGGCCCGCCGTGCTCTCGCCACCTGTGCCCTCGGACTGCTGTCGCTGCACGCGCTCAACGCCCATGCCGGCATCATTGTCCATGGCACACGCGTGATCTACCCCGCTGAGCAGCAGGAGGTCGTTGTGCGCCTGGAGAATAAAGCCGATCGTCCGGCATTGGTACAGACCTGGCTGGATACGGGCGACCGAAACTCGACACCAGCGACTGCGCGGACTCCGTTCACCCTCTCACCGCCGATGTTTCGCATCGAACCGCACCAACAACAGGCATTGCGCCTGCGTTATTCCGGCGCCCCGTTGCCTACTGATCGCGAAAGCCTGTTCTGGTTGAACATATTCGAAGTGCCGCCGACTTCCGCCGACGCCGCGCAAAACAACCAGATCGAATTGTCGTTTCGCACTCGCTTGCGGGTCTTCCTGCGCCCACAAGGATTGCCATACCCCGTCAGCAGCGCGGCAACCAAACTGCAGTGGAAACTGGTCCCCCATAACCATGGGTTCGCCCTGCAAGCGACCAACCCCACGCCCTACCATATTTCGCTGGCATCGGTCGCGTTGCTGAGCGAAGGCAAACGGTTCAACAAGGCGCCGAGCCAGGCGGCCAATGACGGTCTGTTATTGCCGGCCGGAGACATGAAACTGTTTGCATTGCCCCAGTTGCGTATTCGTCCCAACGGCAACCCCCAGGTCGAGTTCGTTTCCGTCAGCGATTTTGGCGCCCGCGTGCAGCACACGGCGGCTGTCACCCTTTCGTCCGCAGGATAACCCGCAGCATGAACGCGACTTTGATCTCACATTGGCTAACCAGACTCAGCCTGTTGACGCTTGCACTGATCTGTCCCGTCATGGCGCAGGCAAGCGTTGTGATCAGCAGCACACGGATCATCTATCCGCAACAGGACAAGGAAGTCACAGTAAGGCTGGAAAGCAAGAATCAGGTACCCGTCCTGATGCAGGCATGGCTGGACAAGGGTGACGAGCACTCTACCCCGGACGCCGGCGGAATCCCCTTTGTTGTCACGCCGCCGATCTTTCGTATCGAGCCAGGCCGGCAACACGTCGTGCGCCTGGCATACACCGGCGAAACGCTGCCGTCTGCGCAGGAAAGCCTGTACTGGTTCAACTTACTCGAAGTGCCTTCGCAGGCCCAAGATGCCGACCAGGGTAACCAGTTGCAACTTGCCTTCCGCTCCAGGATCAAGGTGTTTCTCCGACCGCCCAGCCTGCCCTTTGCGGCCGAAGCCGCGCCGGCCAAATTGCAGTGGCGCAGCGTAACCACCGAGCACGGCCCGTCACTGGAGGTCTATAACCCGACCCCCTATTACGTGAATTTCGACAAGATCGAAGTGGTCGCGAAGGGGCAGCGCCATGCGCGCAAATCCGCCGCATCGAGCGGCGACAATATGGTGGCGCCCGATAGCCGCAACCACTTCCAGATTGCAGGGCTTGCGTCGTTGCGTACGGCCGAGATGACCGTGGAGTTCCAGACGCTCGACGACTTCGGGCTCACGATCCAGCACAGCGCCAAGGTGTCGCCATGATCGCCCCACCCTGAGTTCATCAGGGTCCAGTCCCTGCCTCTCGAGGTTGATTGACCCGCCGCAGCACAAATCAAACACGTCCGTTCAGTACTTGTTCGTCAGGACAGGGCCGCGCTTTGTCGCAATTCGGACCACAACTTTCCCCGGGAACGGTATCCATGAGTTCGAAAACACCGGCCAGACCCGAAAACGGGTTTATATCGCCTTTCAGGTTGACGCTTGTAGCTCAAGGTCTATTGCTGTTGGGGGGCGCCCACACTGCAGCGGCCCAAGACGCCACGCATTCTGTATTCAACCCGGCCTTTTTTCCCGGCGGGGCAGCGGGCTTGCAGGTCGACATTTCAAAGTTCAACCAAGGCAACGTCGTGCTACCCGGCAGCTACCGTGCGGAGGTTTATCTCAACGGCCAATGGATAGGCAGAGAGACGCTATCGTTCAAGGCCATGGACGGACAAGACACTGCGCAGATGTGCCTTGAGCGTGACGCGCTCTTCAGGTTCGGCATCGACATGGAGGCGGTCGACAGGCAATCGACCGACGCCGTATTTTCCGCATGCGCCGATATTGCCAGCTACCTGCCAGGCGCCAGCAGCCGGTTCGATTCTGGTGAAAATCGCCTTGACCTGCAGATCCCGCAGATTTACCTCGCACGCAAGGCTCGGGGCTATATCGATCCCAAACACTGGGACAGTGGCATCGACGCAGCCTTCGTGCGTTACAACGCCAACACCTTTGCCACCCAAACCAGGCATCAGTCGCTCAACTCCAACTACCTGGGCCTGAACACCGGGCTCAACCTGGGCGACTGGCATTGGCGCCACAACGGCAGCTACAGCCAATCATCGGTGGGCTCTGGCTACCAGAGCAGCAGCACCTACGTTCAGCGTGAAATGAGCTCGCTGCAGTCTCAATTGATGGTCGGCGAAATCTACACGCCGGGCGAGCTGTTCGACAGCGTCCGCCTGCGGGGTGCGAGCCTGTTCAGTGATGACCGGATGCTGCCTGATTCCCAGACCGGTTTTGCCCCCGTGGTGCGCGGCGTTGCCGAGACCAACGCGCGGGTTACCGTGCGCCAGCGCGGGGTACTGCTGGATGAGGTGTCGGTGGCGCCCGGGCCGTTTGTACTCAATGATTTATTCCCTACCGGATATGGCGGCGACCTGACCGTCACGATCACCGAGGCGGATGGCCGTCAGCGGGAGTTCATCGTCCCCTTTGCGGCCAACGCCAACCTCCTGCGACCCGGCCACCACCGCTATTCGCTGAGCATCGGCCAGCTCGATGAACTTGGCCTTCGGCACCCTCCCACACTGATGCAGGCGACCTACCAGCATGGCCTCAGCAATCTACTGACCGGCTATACCGGCGCGGTGGTGGGCCAAGACTACAATTCACAATTATTGGGAACGGCACTCAACACGCCATTGGGTGCGGTGTCGTTTGACTTGACCCACTCCAATGCCCATGTACCTGGGCACGGTTCGCGGGAGGGACAAAGCCTGCAACTGCGCTACAGCAAGAATTTCGCAGACACCGGCACTCACTTCGCATTGGGGGCCTACCGCTATTCCACTGAAGGGTTCCTGAGCGTAGGCGATGCCGCACGGATTCGCGACCTTGCCATCGACGGACTCAGCCTCGACAGCGTCTCGCGCCTGCGCGACAGAATGGACATAAGCCTCAACCAGAGCCTGGGCAACGGCTCGGTTTACCTGACCGGTTCTTCGCAAAACTATTGGAACCGCACAAGTGGCAACCTGACCTTTACCGCGGGATACAGCGGCACCTGGAAGGGCCTTCACTATACCGTCAGTGCACAGCGCACCCGTGACCTGTTGAGCGACCGAGTCGACAAGCAGGTGGATCTGACCTTGAGCCTGCCCCTGGGCAGCGGCGCGCGTTCGCCGACCCTGACCACCACGGTCTATCACGGCGACCAAAACAGTGGCGAGCGCGTGAACGTCGGCGGCAGCCTTGGCGAACGCAGCGAATTCAGCTATGGCCTTGGTGCCAGTCGAACCCGAGGCAGTGGTAACGCCGCGAGTGCCGATATGAAATACCAGGCCAGTCATGGCGTGCTGTCTGCCGGTTACGGGCAGAGCAGCGACTACCGCTCGGTATCGCTGGGGATGACCGGCGGCATCGTTGCCCACGCCGGCGGCGTGACCTTCGCTCCGGAGCTGGGCGACACCATCGGCATCGTCCAGGCGCCCGACGCCCAGGGTGCGCGGATCAACGGTAACCACAGCGCGCAAGTCGGTAACAGCGGCTACGCCGTGGTACCCCACCTTACCCCGTATCGCCAGAACGTCGTGGAGCTGGACCCGAAGGATCTTTCGGTCGATGTGGAACTCAAGACCGCCGCCCAGAACGTAGCGCCCCGTGCCGGTTCGGTGGTGAAGCTTAAGTTCGAGACGGTCAGCGGCCAGGCCATGTTGATCACGGCACTGCGCGAGGATGGCAGCTCCTTGCCGTTTGGTGCGGATGTGTTTGATGAGGACGGCGCGAGCGTCGGGGTGGTCGGGCAGGGTGGTCAAGCCTTTGTTCGAGTGTCTCGTACACAGGGACCATTGACGATCAAGTGGGGCCCCCATGCCGGCGCCGCATGCCAGTTGCATTACGACTTGGGCGCACAGTCGAACATTGCCGGCACCCAACGGTTGCTTAATCTCGACGCGGGCACCTGCCGGCTCGATACAGCACAGCACATGCCACCGTCGAGCGAGCGCAATGCAAGCAGTTGATCCGGCGCAGGCAAGCACGCCCAGTGCACTGCTTGCCTGCAACCGCCCTATTTCTTTTGCGGGACTGAAGATGAAACGCGCCATACAACTCATGTCAACAGTGCTGGTCCTTGGCTCGCCGATTGCGGCTCAAGCGGCGTGTGACAGGTATCAGAACGACACATTCACACTCACCCTTCCGTCCACAATCGTCGTACCGGACAGCCTCCCAGTGGAGTCTGAAATTGTCATTAAGGAATTCACTGGTACGGCACCCAATTACACCATGAATTGCGGCCACACTTTAGGAACGATCACCGGGCGCTACAGCGCAAGGTCTCACGTAAAGTACTACGAGACCGAAGTTCCTGGTGTGGGTGTACACATGCGCATCCGACATTCCGGCTCGCTTTACCCTTTCTTTGCCATGCAGAGCCTACAACGCACATTCAGCGGCCCCATCACCAGCTTCATGGCCGCGGAGTTGAGGTTCTATAAAGCCGGGCCTGTAACAGACGGGACAGTGCCTGCCGGTAACATTTGGGTGAAGAGACTGGATAACCGTCCGGAGAGTTTTACCCTGAGGCTCGGCAACGCAGTGCGCTTTGTCAGGCCCGCCGCCACCTGCGACCTGGCAACCGGCGACGTCAACCGCACGATCTCGCTCGACCCGGTGCAAGTCGGCGCATTCAATAACGCAACGACCGCGGGCCCACGCAACTTCGAGTTAACCGCAAACTGCACCAACGCTTCCAACGTGACCTTCCGCTTTTCCGGTACCCCCGCACCTGGCAATGATCGGCTCTTCGCCAATACGGGCACTGCCGGTGGCGTCGCCCTGTGGCTGTATTCGCGCATTGGCGGTGGTATCCAGAACATCCTCGCCAACGGCACCGAAAACACCCGCACGGTGCCGGTCTCCGGGGGGCGCGCGGTGCTGCCGCTGGGTGCGGCCTATCACAAGAACGGCACGGTCAGCCAAGGCAGGCTCGAAACGACCGCGACCGTCAACATCACCTATAACTAAAAACCTGAGGAGTATGTAATGAGGATTCGAGCCCTGCCCCTGCTGCTGGCTATCACCGCGAGCCTGGCCGCCACTGCGGTCCAGGCCGCAACCACGGGCACCTTGCGCTTTACCGGCCAGGTCAATGCCGGCACCTGCAACCTGGCCGCCGGTGATGTGACCCGCACCATCACCCTGCCCTCGATCAAAGTATCGGATTTTGATTCATCCGAAGAAGTGGGTACGACAAATTTCGACATTACCGCCGAGTGCGAATCGGACATTCAAAATGTGTTCTTTCTGTTCGCGGGCACTCCGTCCAGCGGCAACGGCGCATTGTTCGCCAACACCGGAACCTCAGCCGGGACGGCGCTCTCGCTTTCCCACCGAAACGTCGCTGACATTCCCGCCAATGGTTCTGTCGCCCAGCGCACCCGCCAGATCGCCACAAGCGGCGCAAGAGCGTTGTTACCGATGAATGCGTCGTACCGGAAAACCGGCTCCGCGATTACCGCAGGTACCCTGGACAGCACTGTCACCGTTTCCATCACTTATAATTGATGGGGTAACCGCGCACAAAAAAAAGCCCAGCCTTTGCAGGCCGGGCATTTTTTGCGCGTCCCGGAAAAATCAGGACTGACTGGTTGGCGTCGGGGTGACCGGCGTTGCAGTCGGGGTGGCGGCAGGCGTGGGTGCCGACACCGAGTTGGCCGCCGAAGCAGCCGGTGCCGTGGTTGCCGGCTTGGCGGCAACAGCAGGCTTAGGCGCTGCCGGTTTTTTCGCTGCAGCTGGCTTCTTCGCCGCAGCAGGTTTGGCGGCTGGCTTGGCCACCGGTTTCGCGGCGGCGAGCTTGGCTGCAGGTTTAGCAGCGGCAGGCTTGGCCGCGGGTTTGGCGGCTGCGGTTTTGGCTGCGGGCTTAGCGGCCGGTTTTGCGGTGGCCTTGGCTGCTGGCTTGGCCGCAGGTTTGGCAGTTGCTTTCGCAGCCACGGGTTTAGCTGTGGTCTTGGCAGCCGGTTTGGCCGCTGCGGTTTTGGCAGCCGGTTTAGCGACTGCTTTTACAGCTGCCTTGGCCGCGGGTTTTGCAGCTGGCTTGGCGGCAGCTTTCACCAGAGGTTTGGCAGCCGTTTTAGCCGCTGGTTTGGCAGCGGCCGTTTTTGCAGCAGGCTTGGCAGCCGGCTTAGCTGCAGCCGCTTTCACAGGAGCCACTTTGGCACCGGTGAGTTTTTCGATCTGCTTGGTCAGGGTATCGACCTTGCCGTGCAATGCCTTCAATTCAGCTTTACTCGGCACGCCCAGGCGCGAAATAGCACTGTTGAGGCGCTTGTCCAGCGCCCCTTCAAGCTCGCCCCAAGTACCCAATACCTGTTTCTTCGCATCGCTGATGCGCGAACCGGCAGTCGCTTTAGCAGCGCCTACTTGTTTACCGACTGCGCTCTTGGTCAACTTCTCGGCTTTCTCGCCGTCTTTAACCAAGGTCTCGAAGAGTTTGCTGCCGTCACTGTCGATCTTCGAGTAAACGCCTAAACCAGCCAGCCAGATCTTGCGGGAGTATTCTTCAACTTTCCCGACCCACGAGCTGCCTTCTTTCTGAGTAGTCTTTTTAACAGCCATCCCGATGTCTCCTTAGTGTTTACGCGCGACACGTTCGAGCAATGCCGTCAGCTCTTCGAGCTTAGCAGAGAGTGTCTCCACGTCATGTTTAGACGCAATGCCAATTCGATTCAAGGCACTGGCAACGCGAGTATCAAAAGCTTTTTCAACTTTATCCAGCTGAACTTCTACCAGACCTTTGACCGCGGAGACATTACTCTTTACTTGATCAATCTGACTGTTGGCCGCATCAAGTTGTTCCACTGCAACTTTTTTGCCTTTACTTTCAACATGTTGACCGGTTTTAACCAGCTCTTTGAAGTAGTCGCCGCCCTCGCTGCCGACCTTCGCGTAGGCACCAAGACCCGCCAACCAGATCTTGCGGGCATAGGTTTTAACGTCACTCAACGCGCCGGTCTGAGCATCGATTTTTTTCTTCAGGATAACTTTGGCCATGGTGCACCTCACGCAGAAAAGGGGGGAGGAACGGCCCGCAGGAGTTGAGGACCTGGGCACAAAGTAGGCTGGAAAATTAGAATCGGCACCCTAAGTACTCGCGGATCAGGCCAAGGCTTTATCCAGGGCTTTCTCGATTTCGGACTTGATGGTGCCACTCATGGCCGACATCAACAGGCCCAGTTCCACATCAATGCGCAGCGAATCATCCGCCACCAACACGGTGCCTTTAACCCCCGAACGCTTGAGGTTCAAGGTATCGCCGGACCACGAGGGCTCCAGGCCATATTGCTCCTGGAGTTTATGCGCCAACTTCTCGGCCTTTGCGCGTGCCCCTTCTTTACCCAGGGAATGCGCACGCTCAACGGTTATACGGGCCATTGCAATGACTCCTCTTTATAGGGATTTGAATACCTTGAATGCGGCAAAAGGTCTCGGTGCCTGCCTATCTTACCTGCAGCCTTGCCAAGACAAAGCAGGCCTTGGGGATTATCATGTCCCGCATTCTCTTTTGGTGACAGCGATATGACTGATCAGCGCAAAGGCAGCGATGCCGAACCCACCACTCACTTCGGCTTCAAGAACGTCCCGGAAAGCCAGAAAGCGGAAAAAGTCGCTGAGGTATTCCACTCCGTGGCGGCCAAGTACGACCTGATGAACGACGTGCTCTCCGGCGGCATGCACCGCCTGTGGAAACGCTTCACCATCGAGCTGTCGGGTGTACGCACCGGCAACCGCGTGCTGGACATCGCCGGCGGCACGGGCGACCTGGCGGCCAAGTTTTCCAAGCTCGTCGGCCCTACCGGCCAGGTGGTGCTGGCGGACATCAACGGCTCGATGCTCAAGGTCGGCCGTGACCGCCTGCTCGACAAAGGCGTGGCCGGCAATATCGAATTCGTCCAGGCCGACGCTGAAAAGCTGCCGTTCCCCGACAACCATTTCGACTGCGTGACTATCGCCTTCGGCCTGCGCAACGTGACCCACAAGGAAGACGCGATCCGCTCGATGCTGCGCGTCCTCAAGCCGGGCGGTCGCCTGTTGGTACTGGAGTTCTCCAAGCCGACCAACGCGCTGATGTCCAAGGTCTACGACACCTACTCCTTCGCCTTCATGCCGTTGATGGGCAAGCTGATCACCAATGACGCCGAAAGCTACCGCTACCTGGCCGAATCGATCCGCATGCACCCCGACCAGGAAACCCTGAAGTCGATGATGGTAGAAGCCGGTTTCGACCGCGTGACCTACCACAACATGACTTCGGGCATTGTCGCCCTGCACCGTGGCATCAAGCCCTGATGCTGCTCAAAGGCCTTCTCGCCAGCGTCGAACACGGTATCAACCGTGTACTGCGCCTGGACAGCACCGCCCTGGCACGGCTCGCGCACTTGAACGGCAAGGTCATCGCCGTGGACTGCACCAGCCCCGCCCTGCAGCTGTTTATCCTGCCCAGCGATGAAGGCCTGCTGCTCGCCACTCAATGGGCTGCCGAAGCCGACTGCACCCTGCGTGCACCGGCCTCCAGCCTGTTGCACCTAACGCTGAGCCGCAACAAGACCGCCATCCTCCACGGCCCCGAAGTGCACCTGGAAGGCGACAGCGCGGTCCTGATGGACCTGGCCGCCGTACTGCAGGACCTGGAACTGGACTGGGAATACGAGCTGTCCCGCTGGATCGGCCCCGTCGCCACCCAGTTGATCAGCGGGCACCTGCGCAGTCGCACGCGCTGGTACCAGCAGGGGTTCGCCAGCCTCAACCAGAACCTTGCCGAATACCTGAGCGAAGAATCGCGCACCCTGGTCGGAGAACGCGAAGCGCAAGCGCGCTTTCGTGAGCTCGACAAGGCCAAAATCGACCTGGAACGCCTCGAGGCCCGCTTCGAGCGCCTGAGCCGTTCCCTTGATCCAAGCGATAACGCATGAAGCTGCTCGCCGTCCGCCGTTTGTTCCGTATCCAGCGCGTCGTAATCCGCTACCGCCTCGATGACCTGCTGTTCGCCCTGCCTTTGCCGTGGTTCCTGCTGGCGGTGCGCTATGTGCTGCCGTGGCGCTGGTTCCCGCGCAAGCAGCTGGAGTTGAGCCGGGGCGCGCGCCTGCGCCTGGCGTTGCAGGACCTGGGGCCGATCTTTATCAAGTTCGGGCAGATCCTCTCCACGCGCCGCGACCTGCTGCCCGAAGACATCGCCGACGAACTGATGCTGCTGCAGGATCGCGTGCCGCCGTTCGATTCGCAGCAGTCGATGAAGCTGATCGAGGAGCAGCTGGGCAAGAAGATCAGCGAGGTGTTCAGCCGCTTCGACGTCGAACCGCTGGCCTCGGCCTCGGTGGCGCAAGTGCACGCCGCGCAGTTGAAGAGCGGCGAAGAAGTGGTGGTGAAGGTGATTCGCCCGGGCCTCAAGCCGATCATCGGCCAGGACCTGGCGTGGCTGTTTATCCTGGCCCGCGCCGCCGAACGTTTCTCTGCCGATGCGCGCCTGCTGCACCCGGTGGACGTGGTCGCCGACTACGAGAAAACCATCTACGACGAACTCGACCTGCTGCGCGAAGCGGCCAACGCCAGCCAGCTCAAGCGCAACTTCGAAGGTTCGCCGTTGCTGTACGTGCCGCAGGTGTATTGGGACTGGTGCCGCCCGAAAGTGCTGGTGATGGAGCGCATCTACGGCGTGCAGGTCACCGACCTCGCGACCCTGGCCGACCAGCGCACCGACATGAAGATGCTTGCCGAGCGCGGCGTGGAGATTTTCTTCACCCAAGTGTTCCGCGACAGTTTCTTCCACGCCGACATGCACCCCGGCAATATCTTCGTCAGCACCGTCAATCCATGGAGCCCGCAGTACATTGCGATCGACTGCGGCATCGTCGGCAGCCTGACCCCGGAAGACCAGGACTACCTGGCGCGCAACCTGTTCGCCTTCTTCAAGCGCGACTACCGCCGCGTGGCGCAGTTGCACATCGATTCGGGCTGGGTGCCGGCGGAAACCAAGCTCAATGAATTCGAAGCGGCGATCCGCACCGTGTGCGAGCCGATCTTTGAAAAGCCACTGAAAGATATCTCCTTCGGCCAGGTGCTGATGCGCCTGTTCCAGACCGCGCGGCGCTTCAATATGGAAGTGCAGCCGCAGTTGGTGTTGCTGCAAAAGACCTTGCTCAATATCGAAGGCCTGGGCCGCCAGCTGTACCCGGACCTTGACCTGTGGAACACCGCGCAGCCTTTCCTGGAACGCTGGATGCGCGAGCGCATGAGCCCCAAGACCATGCTGGGCAACTTGCATAGCCAGATGGAACAACTGCCCCACCTGGCCAACATGACCCGCGACCTACTGGAGCGCATGTCCCAGCCCCACGCCAAAGACCCGGAACCGCCATGGCGCAAGCGCAAGGACGATTGGTTCCTGCGCCTGCTGGGCGCCGCGCACCTGGTGGGCGGGGCAATGCTGGCCATTGGCGGACCGCTGAACCAACTGGGCCACTGGCCGGCCGGCATCATGGTCGCCGTGGGTGTTTATCTGATCGTGCGTCGATAGCCCATCCGGTTATACACTGTCGCAAATTGCCGGAGCCGAAGATGAAAGACTGGCTGGACGAGATCAAGTGGGACAGTGACGGCCTGGTGCCGGCCATTGCCCAGGACTACAAGACCGGGCGCGTGCTGATGATGGCCTGGATGAACCGCGAGGCCCTGAGCCTCACTGCCACTGAGCAGCGCGCCATTTACTGGTCACGTTCCCGTGGCAAACTGTGGCGCAAGGGCGAAGAGTCCGGGCACGTGCAGACCCTGCACGAGATGCGCATCGACTGCGACGCCGACGTGGTGATCCTCAAGGTCGAGCAGATCGGCGACATCGCCTGCCACACCGGCCGCCACAGCTGCTTCTATCGCGTGTTCGAGAACGGCGAATGGAAGGTTGTAGAGCCGGTGCTCAAAGACCCGCACGCCATCTACTCGGCAGGACACTGACCATGAGCGATACCCTCAACCGTGTGGCCCAGGTGCTGGAGGACCGCAAAGGTGCGGACGCCGACAGCTCCTACGTCGCCAGCCTGTACCACAAGGGCCTGAACAAGATCCTGGAAAAACTCGGCGAAGAGTCCATCGAGACCATCATCGCGGCCAAGGACGCGCAAATCAGCGGCGATTGCAGCGATGTCATCTATGAGACCGCCGACTTGTGGTTCCATAGCCTGGTCATGCTCGCCCAACTGGGGCAGCATCCACAGGCCGTGCTGGATGAACTGGACCGTCGCTTCGGCTTGTCCGGGCACGCCGAAAAGGCATCGCGCCCGTCCGCTTAAATAACTTTTACTAGAGGATTTGCAGCATGGGCATTTTTGACTGGAAACACTGGATCGTCATTCTGGTAGTGGTGGTACTGGTATTCGGCACCAAGAAACTCAAAAACCTCGGCACCGACGTGGGCGAGTCGATCAAGGGCTTCCGTAAAGCCATGAACGACGATGAGAAGCCTGCCGACCCGGCCGCCAACCCGGTGCCACCGGCCCAGCCTGTACACCCCCAGGCCACCCAGCCGATCACCGAGCGTCGTACCTTCGACGTGCAGGCTGAAAAAGTCGAAGAGCCGACCCGCAAAGACTCGTGAGCACTGACTAATGTTTGGTATCAGCTTCTCTGAACTGCTGCTCGTCGGCCTGGTTGCCTTGCTGGTACTGGGGCCGGAACGCCTGCCCGGTGCCGCGCGCACGGCCGGCCTGTGGATCGGGCGCCTGAAACGCAGTTTCAACGCCATCAAACAGGAAGTTGAACGGGAAATCGGCGCCGACGAGATCCGTCGCCAACTGCACAACGAACATATTCTGTCGTTGGAGCAGGAAGCCCGGAAGATCCTGTCGCCGGTGCAGGAGCCCGCCAAACCGGTGGAGCCTGGGGCCGAGCACAGCATCGCGCCTGCGGTGGATACCCCGCCCGCCACCCCGACCCCGACCGATCCAACCGAGCCTGCGCCGACGCCCGCTGCGTCGCCCGCGCCCCATGACCCTACATTGCCGCCGCGAGCCCCATGAGCGCTGATAAACCGGAAAACGACCAGCATATGCCGCTGGTCTCGCACCTGACCGAGCTGCGGACCCGCCTGCTGCGTTGCGTGGCCGCGATCTTCGTGATCTTTGCCGGGCTGTTCGCCTTTACCCAGCAGATCTACACCTTCGTCTCCACGCCACTGCGCCAGTACCTGCCGGCCGGCGCGACGATGATTGCCACCGATGTGTCATCGCCCTTCCTGACGCCGTTGAAGCTGACGATGATGGTCTCGCTGTTCCTGGCGATCCCGGTGATCCTGCACCAGATCTGGGGCTTTATCGCACCGGGCCTGTACAAGCATGAGAAACGCATCGCCGTGCCCTTGCTGGTATCGAGCATCCTGCTGTTCTACACCGGCATGGCCTTCGCCTACTTCCTGGTGTTCCCGTTGATCTTCAAGTTCTTCGCCGCCGCCACCCCGGCCGGCGTGGAGATGATGACCGACATCACCAGCTACCTTGACTTCGTCATGACGCTGTTCTTCGCCTTTGGCGTCGCCTTCGAAATCCCGGTGGCCGTGGTGTTGCTGGTGTGGATCGGCGTGGTCAACGTGCAGTACCTGAAGAAGATCCGCCCGTACGTGATCATCGGCTGCTTCGTGGTCGGTATGATCCTCACGCCGCCGGACATCTTCTCCCAGACCCTGCTGGCCGTGCCGATGTGGATGCTGTTCGAGATCGGCATACTGTTCAGCGGCCTGATCAGCAAGCGTGGCGATCACCCGGATGACCAACCCGCCGACGACGACCAGCCGCCAGCGACCCAGCCGTGAACCTGCTGCTGCTGTTCGATGCCGACTTTATCGCGGCCGACCGGGTGATCCTGCGTGATCGGCGCCTGGTGCATATGCAGGAAGTCCACCGTGCCGTCGTAGGCGACAGCCTGCGGGTCGGGCGCCTTGGCGGGTTGATGGGCAACGCGCAATTGCTGCGCCTGGAAGCCCGCGAAGCCGAACTGCAAGTGAGCTTCGACCAACCACCGCCGGTCAAACTGCCCCTGACCCTGCTGCTGGCCCTGCCACGTCCGAAGATGCTGCGCCGGGTCCTGCAAACCGTGGCGGCCATGGGCGTGCCGAAAGTGGTGCTGGTCAACAGCTACCGGGTGGAAAAAAGCTTCTGGCAGACCCCCTTCCTGGAGCCCGAGGCCATTCGCGAACAACTGATCCTCGGCCTGGAACAGGCGCGGGACACGGTACTGCCGCAAATCGTTATCGAAAAGCGCTTCAAGCCCTTCGTCGAAGACCGCCTGCCGGCCATGACCGCAGGCACCCTTGGCCTGATTGGCCATCCAGGCGACTACCCAGCCTGCCCCCGTGGGCTGGATGAACCGGTCACCCTGGCCATAGGCCCGGAAGGTGGCTGGATCCCCTATGAGGTGGACCTGCTGGCCAAGGCCGGCTTGCAGCCGGTGCAATTGGGCGCCCGCATCCTGCGCGTCGAAACGGCCGTCACCGCCCTGCTCGCCCGCCTTTTCTAACCACACCGCATAACCCTGTGGGAGGGGGCTTGCTCCCCCCCACAGGGGACAGCGTCGCTACAGAATTCCGTATGCAAGCCGATAACCCGTGAATAAGTCCAAGCTTTGTTCCAGGGGAGTTCGCAGCATGTATCGTTGGTTAGCCGAAAAACTGGGAAATGTCAGCGTCAAAACCAAGCTGGCGGTGGGCTTTGGCCTGGTATTGCTGTTGACACTGATGATCACCTTCACCGGCTGGAGCGGCCTGGGCGACGTGATCAGCCGTGGTGACAAGCTGGGTTACATCTCCAGCCTCAACGGCTTGACCAAAGACCTGCGCCTGGCACGCCTCGACTACGAGATGCGCCGTGGCGAACAAGGCCCGACCGCCGTCAGCGAGCTGCTGAACAAGCTGGACACTGGCCTGAAGACCGCACGCAGCCTGATCGAACAACCCACGGATGCCGCCCTGGTCGATGAGCAATTGGCCGCCGTGGACCAGTACAAGCGCGCGTTCAACGATATGGTGCAGGCAGGCACCAACCGCGAAAATGCCCGCAGCAAGCTGGGCGATACCGCCGATAATGCGGTACTCAAGGTCAGCGAAGTGGAGAAATCCCTGCTGCAAGGCGACAGTGTCACGCTGTTCAACAGCGTGGTGGACCTGAGCAAACTGATCCAGCAAGCGCGCTTCCAAGTACGGGGCTACACCTACAGCGGCAAGGTCGAGGCCGAGCAGCCCGCGCTGGATGCCATCGACAACGCGCTGAAAAAAATCACCAGCCTCACCAGCCAAATACCTGATCAGTATTCAGCCAACCTGCAACAGGCCAGCGTCTCACTGCAAGCCTACCGCGCCGCCGTCAGCCAATACCGCGACTCTCAAGTGGCCAGCGCAGCGGCACTCAAGACCATGTCTGCCCAGGGCGATATCCTGCTGGGCCACAGTGACAAACTGACGGTTTCCCAGACCGCGGTACGCGATGCGGATGCCGCGCAAGCCAAATACTTGCTGCTAATGGCCACCGTGCTGGCGCTGATCTTCGGCCTGGTTGCCGCCTGGGCCATCACCCGCCAGATCATCCTCCCCCTGAACCAGACCCTGCAGGTCGCCGAGCGTGTCGCGTCGGGCGACCTGAGCCACAACCTCACCTCCTTGCGCCAGGATGAGCTGGGCCAATTGCAACGCGCCATGCAAAGCATGACCATGGGCCTGCGCGAGTTGATCGGCGGCATCAGTGAAGGGGTCACCCAGATCGCCAGCGCTGCCGAGCAACTGTCGGCCGTGACCGAACAGACCAGCGCCGGGGTCAACAGCCAGAAAGTCGAGACCGACCAGGTGGCCACCGCCATGAATGAAATGGCCGCTACCGTGCAGGAAGTGGCGCGCAATGCCGAGGAAGCCTCGGAAGCCGCGCTGGCCGCCGACCAGCAGGCCCGTGAAGGCGACAAAGTGGTCGGCGAAGCGATCGCCCAGATCGAACGCCTCGCCACTGAAGTCGGCAACTCCACGGTCGCCATGGCCGATCTGAAGCGCGAAAGCGACAAGATCGGCAGCGTGCTCGATGTGATCAAGTCCGTGGCCCAGCAAACCAACCTGCTGGCCCTCAACGCAGCCATTGAAGCGGCACGGGCCGGTGAGGCCGGACGCGGTTTCGCGGTGGTGGCCGATGAAGTACGCAGCCTGGCCCAGCGCACCCAGAAGTCCACCGAAGAGATCGAAGAGCTGATCGTCGGCCTGCAAAGCGGCACCCAGCAGGTGGCGAACATCATGGACAACAGCCGTGGCCTCACCGACAGCAGTGTCGAGTTGACGCGCCGCGCCGGCAGCGCCTTGGAGAACATCACACGCACGGTCTCGACCATCCAGGCGATGAACTCCCAGATCGCCACCGCCGCCGAGCAGCAAAGCGCCGTGGCGGAAGAGATCAATCGCAGTGTGTTGAACGTGCGTGATATCTCCGAGCAGACGGCTTCGGCCAGTGAAGAGACTGCCGCATCGAGTACCGAACTGGCGCGCCTGGGCACCCATCTCCAGGCGCTGGTCGGCCGCTTCCGGGTCTGACCCCTTCCCCGCGTGGCGACCCGCCCTGGGTCGCCGCCTGCAATCTGTGAAATTTCCTACGCGTTTATCAGCCCCACCTCTGCGCCGAGAGAACTAGCGTTCAATTCAGCTCAATGTGCCTGCGCATGTTGAGAACGCCCACTGTTCACTTGTCGGAGGTTGATCATGCTTCGTCGAATGACTTACCTGTTGGGTGACGCCAGTGTCACTCTCAAACTGGCCCTGGGCTTCTCCCTGGTCCTGGCATTGAGCCTTGTGATTGCCGTGACTGGCTGGCAAGCGCTGGCCGCGTCCCTTTACCGCTCGCAAACCCTGACCGTGCTCGCGCAACTGGCCGTGACGGGTGAAGAACTGCGGGCCGACAGAATCGTCTACCGAACCCTGGACGATACCAACAGCCTCAACAAATTGAGCGTGAGCATAGAAAAAATCGACGGATTCCTGAGCGAGCTTTCCAACCGGCTCAAAGTCCCCAAATCCATTCAATACCTGCAGGAGATGACCCGCCTCTCCGCAACGTTCAAAACCACGCTCAAGGAGGTGCCTGCCCTGGTCGAGAAACGTGAGAGTGCCCGTGAACAACTGAAGCAGAGCTCCGTACGCACCGGTGACGTGCTGGCACAACTGGCCAGCGACTTACCCGACCAGGAGGATGAAAAAGCCCTCGATGCCATCGAAAACCTGCGCCAGGCCATAGAGCAGGCGGAGGATCGCGCCCAAACCCCTGCCTGGGCCGCCAGCTCGCTGGATGCCTACGCCCAGGCCGTCAGCGACGCCGAGCGTAACCTCGAACTCGCCCAGGCTGGCGTAGCAAAATTGCCGGTCGACAGCGGCGCCCTGAAAAATACCGTGCTCAGTATCCGCACCCACCTCACACGCCTCAAGGACACGCAACTCACAACCGAAGGCGCGCAAAATCAATTGGAACAGCAGCTGGACCAACTGCTCGCCCAGAGCGATCTCTTGAGCCAGGACCAGACTCAACGACGCGAACGCGAAGCCGAACAAGCCCGCACCCAAACCCTTGGTACGACCGCTGCAGCCTTGCTCCTCGGAGCCCTGGCGGCCTGGCTGATTGCCGGGCAAATCGTGAAACCGCTGCGCAAAGCGCTGTCCGCCGCCAATCGCATTGCGCAAGGCGACCTGAGCCATGACGTGCAATCCCGACGGCGTGACGAGTTGGGTCAACTGCAACGCAGCATGAGCCAAATGACGCTGAACCTGCGGGGGCTGATTGGCAACATCAGCGACAACGCGCGGCAAATTGCCAGCGCCGCCGAGGAGCTCTCCACCGTGACCGAACAAACTCGCGCAGGGGTGAATAATCAGCGCGATGAAACCGAGCAGGTCGCCGCCGCCATGAACCAGATGCTCGCCACCGCCCAGGAGGTTGCGCGCCACGCCGAGCAGGCGTCCCTCGCCGCCGGACAGGCCAATCAACAGACTGAGCTGGGCGATCAGGTGGTGACGGATGTCGTGGCGCAAATCGAGCACCTTGCCCATGAAATGGCGCGCGCAGGCCAGGCCATGATTGGGCTGCAACGGGAAAGCCAGAAAATCAGCAGCGTGCTGGATGTGATCAAGTCCGTGTCACAGCAGACCAACCTGCTGGCGCTCAACGCTGCGATAGAAGCCGCACGGGCCGGCGAGGCCGGTCAAGGCTTCGCGGTGGTCGCCGATGAGGTGCGCGGTCTCGCCCAACGGACCCAGCAGTCCGCCGAGGAAATCGAAGAGCTGATTGGCGGCCTGCACAGCGGAACCCAACAAGTGGCCGACATCATGGATTACAGCCGCACCCTGACCGACAACAGCGTCGGCCTGGCCCGCAACGCCGGGGACTCCCTGACGGAGATAGCCCGCACGGTGTCGGTCATCCAGGAAATGAACCCGCAGATCGCCGCTGCCGCCGAGGAGCAAAGTGCGGTGGCCGAAGAGATCAATCGCAGCGTATTGAAAGTACGCGACGCCTCGGAGCAAACCGCCGCCGCCAGTGAACAGACGGCAGCGGCCAGTATCGAACTGGCGCGGTTGGGAACGGATTTGCAGCAATGCGTGGGGCGGTTCAAGGTATGAACGCCCCGCGCCCTATAGCACCTGGCGCAGGAACGCCTGGGCACGCGGGTCTTTGGGCGCCGCGAAGAACTCGGCCGGGGCCGCATCTTCCAGCAACTTGCCATGATCGAAGAACAGCACCCGGTCCGCCACTTCACGGGCAAAACCCATTTCGTGAGTGACGCAGACCATGGTCATGCCTTCCAGGGCCAGGGTCTTCATCACGTCCAGCACCTCGCCGACCATTTCCGGGTCGAGGGCCGAGGTGGGCTCGTCGAACAGCATCACCTTGGGCTCCATCGCCAACGCCCGGGCAATCGCCACGCGCTGTTGCTGGCCACCGGAAAGCCGCGACGGGAACTCGTTGGCTTTCTGCGCAATGCCGACCTTTTCCAGCAGCGCCAGGGCCTTGGCTTCGCGCTCTTTCTTACCGCGCTTGCGCACGACTTTTTGCGCCAGGCACAGGTTTTCCAGCACGGTCATGTGGGGGAACAGGTTGAAGTGCTGGAACACCATGCCGACTTCACGGCGATAGGCATTCACATCGGTTTTCGGGTCGGCCAGTTGCAGGCCATCGATGCTCACCGAGCCGGAATCGAACTCTTCCAGGCCATTGAGGCAACGCAGGAACGTGGACTTGCCGGAGCCGGACGGGCCGATCACCACCAACACTTCGCCCTTGGCCACCTGGGTGGTCACATGGTCCACCGCGCGCACCACATGCCCGCGGGTATCGAAGACTTTTACCAGATCGCGGACTTCAATCACTTTGGGCGAGCCTCCGCTCAAGCCGGCTGGCCATTTTCGACAGCGGCAGGTTGATCAGCAGGTACAACCCTGCGACGCAGAACAGGATTTCAAACGGCGAGAACGAGGTGGTGATCACTTCGCGACCGCTTTTGAGCAGCTCGGTAATCGCGATCACCGAGACCAGCGAGGTGTCTTTCACCAGGCTGATAAATTGCCCGGCCAGCGGCGGCAACACGCGCTTGAAGGCCTGCGGCAGCACCACATGACGCATCGACTGGCTGGCGCTCAGGCCCAGGGAGCGAGCCGCCTCGTTCTGGCCACGGGTGATGGACTGCACCCCCGCGCGGACGATTTCCGCCACATAGGCGCCGGTGAACAACGACAGGGCGGCGATCCCGGCGAATTCCCGGGACAGGTTGAGCACCGTGCCGATAAAAAAGTAGAAAATGAAGATCTGCACCAACAGTGGCGTACCACGCACCAGCTCGACGTAGATCGTCGACAGATCGCGCAGGGTCGGGTTATTGGACAGTCGGCACAACCCGGTTGCAAGACCGATCGCCAGGCCGAGAATCCCGGATACCACCGACAGCCACAACGTGGTCCACAGCCCCCACATCAAGGGGCCCAACGCCCAATGGCGGTTAACCCCGATGACATCGCCTTCGGCCACATCATCGCCGCGCGCCACTTGCAGGCTGTTGTCGGCCACGCTCACGCGTTGTTCGACGCCGGCATCGTTGCGCAGGGTGACTTCGGCCACATCGCCCTTGCGGACCAGCTCCACGACAGTGGAGATGTCCGCAGCGCGCTGGGACTCTTCGGCCTGGTAGGCGAAGTATTGCGGGACCCGGTTCCAGCGCCATTCGTAGGACATCAGCGAGGTAGCGTAGTACAAGGCGCCAGCCAGGCCGACCAGCACGACGACGGTCAGCAGGTGCCAGGGCCATTGGGCTTTTTTCTGTTTCATCTACTCAGCATCCAAAAAATTCGAGGCCCGCACACTTGAGGTGGCAAGCCCGCTCCCCACATCAAGCCCTCTCGCAACAGAAAACAGTCCCGCTTTATTCCATGTCCTTGAGCCACTCGGAGCTCTTGAACCACTTGTCATGGATGCGATCGTAGGTGCCGTCGTTCTTGATCTGGTGCAGGAAATTGTTGATGAAGTTGATGCTGTCGTAGTCACCCTTCTTCAGGCCGAACGCCAGGGGTTCAAAGGTGAAGGGTTCTTCGAGGAACACCAGCTTGCCGTTACCGACTTTTTTCTCGGCGACCACGTTGTATGGCGCGTCATACACAAAGGCATCGGCCTTGCCGTTGACCACGTCCAGCACACCTTCCTGCTCGTTGTCATAGCCGTGGTACTTGGCCTTGGAGATCAGCTTCTTGGCGACCATCTCACCGGTGGTGCCGAGCTTGGAGGTCAGGCGGTACTTCTCGTCGTTCAGGTCTTTGTAGGACTTGATGGTGCCTTCCAGCTCCTTGCGGATCAGCAGGGTCTGGCCAACCACAATGAAGGGTTCGCTGAAGTTCAGGCGCAGGTTGCGTTCCTGAGTCAGGGTCATGCCGCTGCCGATCATGTCGAACTTGCCGGTGAGGAACGCCGGGATGATGCCGTCATAGCCGGTGGACACCAGCTCCAGCTTGACACCCATAGACTTGGCCATGGCCTTGAGGATATCGACCTCGAACCCAATGATTTCGCCGCGTTTGTCGGTCATTTCGAACGGCATGTAGGTCGGGTCCATGCCGACTTTCAGCGTGCCGCGCTTGACCGCATCATCGATGGCACCGGCCTGGGCGGCATTGGCCGCAACCAGCGCGGCGACGCCGAGCAGCAGCATCGAAAGATACTTTTTCATCATCAAGTCCCCTGAACGATTCTTATACGGTCGGCGCGCAAAAGGGCTGCACCAATTCGGGGTGCGATCCTAACCCACTCATTGCCTGTCACAAAGGTTTCACGGGTATTTGTTATCTGCGTATGTCGGAAAAGTCCCACAACAACGCAGCCAGCTGCTGGGATAGACGCTTGCGTTGGTAGCGCTGGCAACGGATTGATGTGTAAGAAGCTATGACTTCCAGTCGACCTCTACCAGCCAGTCCATGTCCTTGAACCACTTGTCGTGCAAGCGATCGTAGGTCCCGTCCTGGGCGACTTGATTGAGGAAATGGTTGATCCAGTTGAGGCTGTCAAAATCGCCTTTCTTCACGCCAAACGCCAAGGGTTCAAAGGTGAACGGCTGTTCAAGCGCCAGCAGCTCGCGGTTTTCCGGCAAGCTCAGGGCGATCAGGTTGTAGGGCGCATCGTAAATAAAGGCATCGGCGGCACCGTTCACCACTTGGCGCACAGCTTCCCGGGGCGTTGCAAAACTGCTCAAGCGCGCCGCCCCCAGGAAGCGTTGCGCCGCCGCCTCGCCAGTGGTGCCCTGGACGGTGGTGACACGGTAAGTGGCGTCGTCCAGGTCTTCGACACTGGCGACCTTGTCCTTCAGGCTGGGGTGCAGCAACACGGTTTGCCCCACCACGATAAAGGAGTCGCTGAAATTCAGCTTCAGGTTGCGCTTCTGGGTGACGGTAATGCCGCTGCCGATCAGGTCGAACTTTTTCGCCTGTAGCCCAGGCAGCAACTCGGTATAGGGCACGCTGACCAATTCAAGCTCAACGCCCAGGGCCTGGCTCATCACCTTGAGCAGGTCGATTTCAAAGCCAACGATACGGCCCTCTTTATCGGTCATTTCAAAGGGGACATAGGTGGGCGTAGTACCCACTTTCAACACACCACGCCGAACCGCATCGTCGATGGCACCGGCCTGCACCAGACCAGCGTGAATCAATGCAATAACGCCGATCAGCAATGCCGAACAATACCTTTTGATCATGAATCCCCCTGTGACCGAGTCAAATTTGGGGGGCGATCCTACCCCACTCGCGGGCACGCAAATACGCCTCGGACAAGGGACTTTTGTTTCGAAATAACAAGGAGTTAGAGCGATAGAGAAACGCTGTAGGACCAGCGCTTCGAACGCCCCCGAAGTGAACCCTCGGGGGCGCCTGAATCAGGCCGGTTGGGCCTGGGACGACAGCGGTTGCAGCGGCAGTAACGGCGCGTGCGGGTCGGCCTTGATCGAATTACGCCAGGCAGCGAGCCACTCGGCATGCCCTTCGCTCCAGACCTGTTCATGCAAGCGGGCCAGGGCTACCGGGTCGCTGAGCAACGCCAGGCGTTCGCCGTTGTTGAGGCCGGCAGGGCCGACTTTCAACGCGTGGCGCACACGCTCGGCACGCAGGTACTCGATCGGCTCGGCCTGACCGTGACGCGAGGTCGCCAGGGCACAGGCCAGGGCGTTCTGCTGCGGGTCGACCACCGAGCGCACAAAGCCGTCTTTCAGCGCGTGCCAACGGTTTTCGTGGGTGTACTTGTCGGTGGACAGCAACGCTTGCGGCGGATTGTATTCCTCAGGGATCAGGAACAGGCTCTCATCGCGGGACTTCAGGCCAAGGTTGACCCGGCTGGAGATCACCGACACCGGGATCGACAGCATCAACGAACCGACGATCGGTACCAGCCACCACAGGAAGCTCGGGTTCAACCACACCACCAGCAGGGCCCAGAAGAAGCCCAGCAGGGTCTGCGTGCCGTGACGCTTGATCGCTTCGCCCCACGGGGTGGAGTCGTCGTCACGCTGCGGCGAGTTCCAGGTCGCGGCCCAGCCGAGGAACGCGGCGAGCACGAAACGGGTGTGGAAAATCATCCGCACCGGCGCCAGCAGCATGGAGAACAGCATCTCCAGCAGCATGGACATCGTCACCTTGAACTTGCCACCGAACTCCTTCGCACCTTTGGCCCAGATCAGGATGATGCTCAGCAACTTCGGCAGGAACAGCAGCACGATGGTGGTGGAGAACAGCGCCACCGCCTTGTCCGGATGCCATTGCGGCCACAGTGGGTACAACTGGCGTGGCGCCATGAAGTACTGCGGCTCCATCAGGGTGTTGACCGCCAGCAAGGCCGTCGACAGCACCAGGAACAGGAACCACAACGGCGCCGACAGGTAGGACATCACGCCGGTCAGGAACACCGCGCGGTGCACCGGGTGCATGCCCTTGACCAGGAACAGGCGGAAGTTCATCAGGTTGCCGTGGCACCAGCGACGGTCACGCTTGAGTTCATCCAGCAGGTTCGGCGGCAGTTCTTCGTAGCTGCCCGGCAGGTCGTAGGCAATCCACACGCCCCAGCCGGCACGGCGCATCAGCGCCGCTTCAACGAAGTCGTGGGACAGGATGGAACCTGCGAACGCACCTTTACCCGGCAATGGCGCCAGGGCGCAGTGCTCGATAAACGGTTTCATGCGGATGATCGCGTTGTGACCCCAGTAGTGGGATTCACCCAACTGCCAGAAGTGCAGGCCGGCGGTGAACAGCGGGCCGTACACCCGGGTGGCGAATTGCTGCATGCGCGCATACAGGGTGTCCATGCCCGACGCACGCGGCGCGGTCTGGATAATCCCGGCATCCGGCGTGGCTTCCATCAGGCGCACCAGGCTGGTCAGGCATTCGCCGCTCATCACGCTGTCGGCGTCGAGAACCACCATGTACTTGTAGTCGCCGCCCCAACGACGGCAGAAGTCGTCGAGGTTGCCGCTTTTACGCTTCACGCGACGGCGACGGCGGCGATAGAAGATCTTGCCGAAGCCACCCGCCTCACGGCAGACGTCGAGCCAGGCTTGCTGCTCGGCGATGCAGATGTCGGCCTCGTTACTGTCGCTGAGCACGAAGAAGTCGAAACGATCGAGGTCACCGGTGGCGGCCACCGATTCGAACGTCGCGCGCAAACCGGCGAATACCCGCGGCACGTCTTCGTTGCAGATCGGCATGACCAGCGCGGTGCGCGCCTCTTTCGGGATCGGCTCGTCGCCGGCACTTTTACCGGAAATCCGGTATTTATCGTGGCCGGTGAGCAGTTCGAGGAAGCCCATCAATGCAGTCCAGAAACCGGCCGAGACCCAGCAGAACAAGATCCCGAACATGATCAGGATGCTGGTCTGCAGGGCGTAAGGCAGCACCTGGGTGGCGGTTTGCAGCAGGGTCTGGTTGCGGATCTCGTCGAAGTCGACCAGCGACCAGCCCTGGTACGGCATGATGCCTTTCATGTACCAGCCGGCCACGATGGTCTGGCCGAGCATCAGCACCAGCAGGATATAACGACGAATCGAACCCACGGTACGCCAGCGGGCCGCCGGCAATACGCGCTCATCCTTCGGCGGGGTCGGCGGGTTGCTGCGGCCGGTGATCCGTCGCCAGCCGCGCACCAGGATATTGGTGCGCCACGGTTCAGGCACCACGCGGGTACGGCGGATCGGCGGCGTGGCCTTGAGGCACACGCGCCCACTGGCGTCGAGCCCGAGCATTTCGGCGTCTTGCAGCTCTTCGGCCGTGCTGAGGGTCAAGCGGCGACCCACCGACGCCTGGGCGGCGTCGACGGGTGCATCGAACGCCTTGGACGACAAGCGCTCGTGCAACTCGGTGAAGGATGTGCAGCCCGCCAACTCGGCGCGCTGCTCAGCGGTCATCGGAAGATGCGCCAGGTACTCGGAGAGAGTCTCTGGCTGGACTTGAGAATTACTCATCGGCAGGCAACTGATAGCTCCAGGTTTCGGTCAGGACTTGCTCGGTCTTGATCGGCTCCGGTGTGGCTGGGGCAGCTTCTGGCTGCTTGGCTTCCTTGTCTTTCGCGTCTTTCTTGGCCTGTTTATCATGCTGCTTGGCCAGGACCTTGTCGGCCTTCAGCACCTGGGTGGAAACATGCTCAGGCTCAGGCGGCGTGATGTCCTGGACCAGGGCTGCACGCATCTCGGTCGGCTTGCCTGCGTCCTTGATCTTCATACGCAGGGTCAGGCGCCAGCCTTTGGTGTGTTCGTTGTAGCGCACGCTGTTTTCTACCAGCTCCGCGTTGTCACTCACGCTCACCTGGCTGCGCACCGGGGCGTCCGGCAGCAGTTTCTTCAAGGACGGGCCCTCGAAGTCCACCAGGTAAGCCACGCTGCCATCCGGCTGACGGATCAGGTTGGATTGCTTCACGTCACCGGTGGAGCGCAGGGTCTGCTTGACCCAGGCGCTGTCCGGCGAATGGAACGCGGCATCATCGAGGGTCCAGTGCAGGCGGTAGGCCACTTCCAGCGGCTTGCCGACTTCCGGCAACTCGGCCGGGCTCCAGAACGCAACGATGTTGTCGTTGGTTTCATCGGCAGTCGGGATCTCGACCAGGTCGACGGAGCCCTTGCCCCAGTCGCCTTCAGGCTCGATCCACGCGCTTGGACGCTTGTCGTAGTTGTCGTCGAGGTCTTCGTAGTGGCTGAAGTTGCGACCGCGTTGCAGCAGGCCGAACCCACGCGGGTTCTCCACGGTGAAGTTGCTGACCGACAGGTGTTTAGGGTTGTTCAGGGGGCGCCAGATCCACTCGCCGTTGCCGGCATGGATCGACAGGCCGCTGGAGTCATGCAACTCGCGACGGTAGTTGAGCACCTTGGACGGCTGGTTGGCGCCGAACAGGAACATGGAGGTCAACGGGGCAACGCCCAGCTTGCTGACCTTGTCACGCAGGAACATCTGGGATTTCACATCGACAACCGTGTCGGTGCCCGGACGCAGGATCAGGCGATAGGCGCCGGTCGCACGTGGGGAATCCAGCAGGGCAAAGATCACCAGGTGCTTGTCACCCGGTTTTGGACGTTCGATCCAGAACTCGGTGAAACGCGGGAATTCTTCACCCGACGGCAGCGCGGTATCGATCGCCATGCCACGGGCGGACAGGCCATAGACCTGGTCCTTGCCGACGACGCGGAAATAGCTGGCGCCGAGCATGGTCATGATTTCGTCTTGCTTGTCGCCCTTGTTGATCGGGTACAGCACACGGAAACCGGCGTAACCCAGCTGTTCAGTGGCTTTAGGATCAAACTTCACGTCGCCGAAATCGAAGCGAGTCGGGTCGTATTTGATTTCCTGGACGCTGTCGGCGGTCACTTCGTTGATTTTCACCGGTGTATCGAAATGCATACCCTGGTGATAGAAGGACAACTTGAACGGGGTGTTCTGATCGGCCCATTCGGCTTTTTCATTGCGGAAACGAATCTTCTGGTAGTCCGCGAACTTCATTTCGCGGAACTCGTTCGGCAGATTGCTGCGCGGAGCTTCGTATTTCTGCCCGGCCAGCTCTTTTGCCTTGGCCGACACATCATCCAGACTGAATGCCCACAGTTGACCCGCGCCGAACAGGCAAAACAGGGCGGAGCCCGTCACCAGTGCGTTTCGTAACCGTTTGGCAGACAATTTTGGTGCATTACAGGGACTAACAATCACGAGCAACCCTCGCCGAAAACAGATCAAAAAACCAACGGCCAGCTATCTATATGCCAGGTTGGCGAGCATTGTTCCGACTCCCCAGGGTCCAAATGATTCCCCTGAGGCCGTCGGACAAGTCTCTACCTAAGTCAAAAATGGACCAAACAACGCTGATCCCCGTAGCGCGCGATTATCTAGTAGCCCGCGAGACAACGCATCAGGGACAACGAAGTATTTGTAGCGAAACCCTACGTTTTTAGGCATTAAAGTCGTTTTTAATACATTCATGTCTGTAAGAGAAAGGTCACAGGGCCATCATTGACCAGATGCACCTGCATATCTGCGCCAAAACGCCCCGAGGCCACCTTGCCATGCAATTGTTGCGCTTGTAACAGCAAGTGATCAAAAAGCGCCGCTCCCAGGGCCGGCGGTGCAGCGGTTGAGAAGCTTGGCCGCAGGCCGCTCTTGGTATCCGCCGCCAGGGTGAACTGCGACACCAGCAGCAATCCGCCATCGATATCCTTCAACGACAGGTTCATCTTGCCCTCGTCGTCGCTGAACACCCGGTAGTTAAGCAGCTTGTGCAGCAGTTTGTCGGCGCTCTCGGGCGTATCTGCAGGTTCGACGGCCACCAGCACCAGCAAACCTTGGTCAATCGCTCCGACGATTTCGTCCGCCACTTCGACCCGGGCGCTACGCACCCGTTGCAGCAAGGCCTTCATGCTTCTTCTGGCGGCAGATCAAGCAGGCGCCGTGCCAGTTCGCCGGTCGCGCGCACCAGTGCATCGGTAATCCCGGGCTCGGACGCCGCATGACCCGCTTCACGAATGACCTGCAGTTCGCTGTTCGGCCAGGCCTGATGCAGCTCCCAGGCGTTATCCAGCGGGCAGATCATATCGTAGCGGCCATGGATGATGACGCCAGGCAGATGGGCGATCTTGTGCATATCGCGAATCAGCTGGTTGGGCTCCAGGAAGGAGTTGTTGGTGAAGTAGTGGCACTCGATACGGGCGATGGACAGCGCGCGCTGAGGCTCGGAAAAACGCTCCACGTGCTGCGGGCTCGGGCACAGGCCGAGCATGCGCCCTTCCCAGCCGGACCAGGCCTTGGCGGCGTGCATCTGGGCGATCTGGTCGTTGCCGGTCAGGCGCTTGTGGTAGGCCGCGATCATGTCGTGACGCTCATCGGCGGGAATCGGCGCGATGTAGTCCTGCCAGTAGTCCGGGAACAGGCGGCTGGCACCAGCCTGGTAGAACCATTCGATGTCCTGGGGGCGGGCGAGGAAAATACCGCGCACGATCAGGCCATGCACACGTTCGGGGTGGGTTTGCGCGTAGGCCAGGGCCAGGGTCGAGCCCCAGGAGCCGCCGAACAGCACCCATTTGTCGATGCCAAGATGTTCGCGGATGCGCTCGAGGTCGGCGACCAGGTCCCAGGTGGTGTTGTTTTCCAGGCTGGCGCGCGGGGTGGAACGGCCGCAGCCACGCTGGTCGAAGGTGACGATGCGGTACAGGTTGGGATCGAAATAGCAGCGGCTCTGGGCATCGCAACCGGCGCCAGGGCCACCGTGGATGAATACGACAGGCAAGCCTTCGGGGGAGCCACTTTCATCGACGTACAGCGTGTGGGTGTCATCGACGGCCAGATCGTGCCGGGCGTAGGGTTTGATCTGCGGGTACCAAGTCTGCATTGCGCGCTCCGTAGGGGGTCGGGTTCATCCCTGGGGGGACGTCTTTTATTTTGCCGTCTGGCACTATAAACCCGAATTGTGCAATGAGCATGTCCTTGAGCGCTTAGAGCTGCGTCAGTAGTTCGCTCCTCAGGTAATCCAACAGGTAGCCGTACAGCCGATCCACCTCCGGGGCCTGGCCCTTTGCGCGTAGACAGCCGTGGACCAGGCCTTTGCCCGGATACAACCGCGCAGGCACACCGGCCTGTTGCAGGCGCTCGGCGTACAGCATGCCGTCGTCGCGCAGCGGGTCGAATTGGGCTACTGCGATCAAGGCCTTGGGCAAACCACTGAAATCCTCGGCCAGCAGCGGCATAGCATAGGGCGATGGTTTAGCCAAACCACGCAGGTAGAGCGCCAGGTAGTAGTCGGTGTCGGCAGTGCTGAGCAGCGGCGCGTCCATGCAGTCACGGCGCGAGGGCAAATCAGCCGGGCCGCCCAGTCCGGGGTAAATAAGGACCTGGGCCCGCGGCATAGGCTGGCCATCATCGCGCAACCCCAGGCACAACGCCGCCGCCAGGTTGCCGCCCGCACTGTCACCGACCACTGCCAGGCGTTGCCGATCGATGGCGTGTGGCGCCTGCCCTTTCTGGATCGCCTGCCACACTGCGCGGCAATCGTCGTAGGCGGCCGGGAATGGGTGCTCGGGCGCCAGGCGGTAGTCGATGGCGATCACCAGCACCCGGAGGGCATTGGCCAGCTCGAAGCAGATGACGTCGTGGGAATCCAGGCCGCCGACCACCCAGCCACCGCCGTGTATATAGAGGAGACATGGCCAGCCGTCGGCGGGTGGCGGTGTGGGGGGCAGATAACTGCGCACGTCCACGCCGGCCAGGGTGAAGTCCGTGAGCTGCAAGCCTTCCGGTTTCGGCGGGGTGAATGCCTGGCACATGCGTTCGTAACTTTGGCGCAGGCTCGCCAGGGAAGAGTCGGCGCTGGTGAAAGACTCGGTTTTTTCAACGAACGCGACAAGTTGCGGGGATATCGGGTACATACGCAATGATCTCTGGCGCGGCAGGTTCAAGGTCGGAGGTTTCCGATTGCGATGGATCAGTCACTTGATAGGTGGCCCGGCATGGCGCTATCGGGGCAGTCGTATCTACACATCTTCGGTGAAAGCATAACCTGAGGTAATGAAGCCCTTGTGGTGAGCGGGCTTGTCGAATCGTCGCACCGCCCGCGCTGGTCTGCGAAGCAGCCCTAAAACCCCACACGCTGAGTACTAACAGAAAAATCCCGGCGCCTTTATTGGGGCTGCTTCGCAGCCCAGCGCGGGGCAAGCCCGCTCACCACAGCGTTATGCGTCAACCCTTAAGATACCCATGGCTATCGGGGGCTGCACTTGGCTTAGGGTTTGAGGTAGGCCTGGAGCGACGCCAAGCCATCGCTGCCATCAAATGCTGTAACCCCGGCCAACCAGCGCTGCAAATCCTCGGGGTGGTCGCGCAGCCATTGCCTGGCCACGTCCTGCGGTGACTGGCGCTCCATGATCGGCACCATGAGCTGGCTTTCCTGGGCCGCGGTGAAGGTCAGGTTCTCGAGCAATCGGTTAGCGTTGGGGCAGCGTTCGGCGAAGTCCGGCGCGGTCACGGTGGAGACCGTGGCGCGCCCTTCGTCAGGACCGAACACGTCTTCGCTGCCAGTGAGATAGGCCATTTTCATATTGATGTTCATGGGGTGCGGGGTCCACCCGACAAATACCACGAACTCCTTGCGGTTCACCGCGCGCTGCACCGCCGCCAACATGCCAGCCTCACCGGAAGCCACCAGCTTGAAGCCGCCCAGGCCGAAGTGGTTGGTGTCGATCATTTTCTGGATATCGGTATTGGCGCCGCTGCCGGGCTCGATGCCGTAGATCTTGCCGCCCAGCTTGTCCTTGAAACGGGCGATGTCGGCAAAGGTCTTCAGCCCGGCATCAGCCACGTATTGCGGCACGGCCAGGGTGGCCTGGGCATCGGCGAGGCTGGGTTTATCAAAGACCTTGACCTGCCTGGCGGCCAGAAACGGCGCGATGTTGTTGTCCATCGCCGGCTTCCAATAGCCGAGGAACACGTCCAGGCGTTTATCGCGGATACCGGCAAAGATGATCTGCTGCACGGCGCTGGTCTGCTTGCTGTCATAGCCCAGGCCGCTGAGCAGCACGTCGGCCATGCCCGAGGTGGCGACCACATCGGTCCAACTGACCACGCCCATGCGAATGGATTTGCAGGAGGCCGGTTCGGCGGCCATGGCTTGGGCACTGAGGAGTGCGGCGCCGGTGAGGGTCAACAGGTAACGGTTGAACAGTCTTCTCATGAAAGAGGTCTCACTCGGCAGCTTTTATTATGGGAAGTGGCGTCTGGTGCGCCATAACCACAACCTTACCGAGCGAGACCTCTCCCAACACGACCTGTGGCGACTGTGAGTTGCACAGGGGCGACCGTTCGTCACTCGTAGCGCTTGCGCCCCCACGCCAGCAAGCCTTCCAGCAGCTGCTTCAACACCACCTGCGTCGGCTCGGCCAGATCCGGGCGATAGCGGAACGGCTCGAACTCTTCCATATACGTGCTCTGGCACAATTCCAGCTGCACCGCATGGATATCCTGCGCCGGATTGCCGTAATGGCGGGTGATATGGCCGCCCTTGAAGCGCCCGTTCAATACATGGGTGTACTGAGGATGGGTGGCACAAATGGCCTCGAGCTGGCTGGCCAGTTCCGGATCACAGGCGGCGCCGTTGAAGGTGCCCAGGTTGAAATCCGGCAGTTTGCCGTCGAACAGGTGCGGGATCACCGAGCGGATCGAGTGCGCATCGAACAGCAACGCATAACCGAACTCGGCCTTGAGCCGCGCCAGTTCCTCTTGCAGCGCGCGGTGATACGGGCCCCAGATCTTTTGCAGGTAACTGGCGCGCTCTGTCTCGCTCGGCTCCAGACCTTCGCGGAACAACGGCACGCCATCGAACAGGGTCGCCGGGTACAGGCCCGTGGTGGCACCGGCGTACAGCGGCTTGTCGTCCGAGGGCCGGTTCAGGTCAATGACAAACCGCGAGTACTCCGCCGACAGGGTGCTGGCACCCAGCGCTTCGGCGAAGTCATACAGCGTGGGGATGTGCCAATCGGTGTCCGGCAGGCTTTGCGCTTCGGGGATCAACCCGGCTTCCACCGCAGGCGTCAGGCGCAGGCCGGCGTGGGGCATGCTGATCAGCAGCGGCACACGGCCTTGTTTGAAGTTCAGAACCTTATCCACAGCAGTGCTCCTTATAGAGTGACGTCGACGCCGTGGCGCACGACGCGTTTATCCAGCTCACCGCCCAGCCAATAGGCGAGGTCGGCGGGGCGATCAATCTGCCAGGCGACAAAGTCGGCGACCTTGCCCACTTCCAGGGACCCATGGGTGTCGCCCATGCCCAGGGCGGTGGCCGCATGTTGTGTGACACCGGCCAGGGCTTCTTCCGGGGTCATACGGAACAGGGTGCAGGCCATGTTCAGCATCAGGCGCACCGACAACGCCGGCGAGGTGCCGGGGTTGAGGTCACTGGCGATGGCGATCTTCACGCCGTGCCTGCGCAGGGCGTCCATCGGCGGCAGCCGGGTTTCGCGCAGGAAGTAGAACGCCCCCGGCAGCAACACGGCGACGGTGCCGGCAGCGGCCATGGCGATGGCGTCTTCTTCGGTCATGAATTCCAGGTGATCCGCCGACAGCGCGTGGTAACGCGCCGCCAGGCTGGAGCCGTGCAGCGACGACAGCTGCTCGGCATGCAGTTTCACCGGCAGGCCGAGTTGCTGGGCGACCTTGAACACCCGCTCCACCTGCTCGGTGGAAAACGCCAGGTATTCGCAGAACGCATCCACCGCGTCCACCAACCCCTGCGCCGCCAAGGCCGGCAGCATTTCATTGCAGATGTGCTCGATGTAATCGTCGGCGCGGTCCTTGTACTCCGGCGGCAATGCATGGGCCGCCAGGCACGTGGCACGCACGCTGACCGGCAGCGCTTCGCCCAGGCGCCGAGCCACACGCAACATCTTGCGCTCGTTGGCCAGGTCCAGGCCGTAGCCGGACTTGATCTCCACCGTGGTCACGCCATCGCGCAGCAGGCTGCGCAGGCGCTTATGGGCGCTGGCGAAGAGTTCATCCTCCGTGGCGGCGCGGGTGGCGCGCACGGTGCTGGCAATACCGCCGCCCTTGGCCGCGATGTCGGCATAGCTCACGCCCTCGAGGCGCTGCTCGAATTCGCCGCTGCGATTGCCACCAAACACCGCGTGGGTGTGGCAGTCGATCAGCCCGGGGGTGACCCACGCGCCTTGCAGGTCATGCACCTGGGCGTAATCCGCCGTCGGTACTTCGCTGCGCGGACCGATCCACTCGATGAGCGAACCGGCGGTGACCAGGGCGGCATCCTCGATGATCGAGTATTTGCCCTGGGCCATGGTTGCGACGTGGCAGTGTTGCCAAAGGGTTTTCATCAACGCCTCCCTAAGTTATCGATGAGACAAGGCCGGGTCGTAATGGACCTTGGCCGCTTGCCCGGCGGCGGGCTTGACCCACAGCAGATAGGCAACGACCAGCAACACGATCCACACCGCACCGACCAGCAAGGCCGCCTGGGTGTCCGGGAAGTAACCGAGCACGCCAAACACAAACAGCATGAACACGATGGCCGCAGCCGGCGCGTAGGGCCAGAACGGCACCGGGAATTTCAATTCGGCGACCTGCTCTTTCGTCATCGAGCGGCGCATGGCGACCTGGGTGAACAGGATCATCAGCCACACCCATACGGTGGCGAAGGTGGCAATCGACGCGATCAGCAGGAACACGTTTTCCGGGATCAGGTAGTTGAGCAGCACACCGCCGAGCAAGGCGGCGCCCATCACCACCACCGTCATCCACGGTACGCCTTGCCTGGACAACCGGGCAAAGCCCTTGGGCGCCTGCCCTTGCTGCGCCAGGCCGTACATCATGCGGCCGGCACCGAAGATGTCGCTGTTGATAGCCGACACGGCCGCCGAAATCACCACGATATTGAGGAGGGTCGCCGCCGAGCCTATCCCGAGGTTGCTGAAGATCTGCACGAACGGACTGCCCTGGCTGCCGATCTGCGGCCATGGGTAGATGGCCATCAAGACAAACAACGTCAGCACGTAGAACAACAGGATGCGCAGCGGCACGGCGTTGATCGCCTTGGGGATCACGCGCTGCGGGTCCTTGGCTTCACCGGCGGTGATGCCGATGATCTCGATGCCGCCAAACGCGAACATCACCACTGCAAACGAGGCGATCAGCCCACCAATGCCGTTGGGCATGAAGCCGCCGTGGGCCCACAGGTTGCTCAGGCCGCTGGCCTGGGTTTCGCCGGCCGAGTGGATGCCGAACAGCATGATGCCGAAACCGCCGAGGATCATCGCCACGATGGCGCCGACCTTGAGCAGCGACAGCCAGAACTCCATCTCGCCAAAGACCTTGACGTTGCACAGGTTCAGGCCGCCGATCAAAAACACGATGCCGAGCACCCAGACCCAGCGTGCGACCTCGGGAAACCAGAAGCCCATGTAGATGCCGAAGGCGGTGACGTCGGCGAGACAGACGATGATCATTTCAAAGGCGTAGGTCCAGCCCAGGATAAAACCGGCCAACGGGCCCAGGTAGGTGCTGGCGTATTGGCCGAAGGAGCCGGAGACCGGGTTGTGCACGGCCATTTCACCGAGGGCGCGCATCACCATGAACACTGCGGCGCCGCCGATCAGGTAGGCCAGCAGCACGGCGGGGCCAGCCATCTGGATGGCCGAGGCGGACCCGTAGAACAGCCCGGTGCCGATCGCGGAACCGAGGGCCATGAAGCGAATATGTCGGGCGCTCAGCCCGCGTTTCAAACCCTTTTCTTGCTGGTGCATTTCTCGTCCCTAATTATTTTTATCCTGAGAAAGTTGTTTGTGGTGAGCGAGCTTGCTCGCGCTCGAGTGCGAAGCGCTCGCGGCCTTTTTTGGGGCTGCTGCGCAGCCCGGCGCGAGCAAGCTCGCTCACCACAGAGAGCCATGCCGTTGTCTGAACCGCTTACAGGCTCGGCAGCAACGTGGCCGGCACCAGCTCATTCAGGCAGCGGCTGGCGAGCAGTTCGCTGGCGGCGATGATGTCCGGGGCGAAGAAGCGGTCCTTGTCGTAGAACGTCACTTTGTCGCGCAGGATGCCACGGGCTTTTTCCAGCTTCGGCGAGGTTTTCAGGCCTTCGCGCAGGTCCAGGCCCTGGCACGCGGCCAGCCATTCCACGGCGAGGATGCCGCGGGTGTTCTCGGCCATTTCCCACAGGCGCTTGCCGGCAGCCGGGGCCATCGACACGTGGTCTTCCTGGTTGGCGGACGTCGGGATGCTGTCGACGCTATGGGGATGAGCCAATGCCTTGTTCTCACTGGCAAGGGCGGCGGCGGTCACCTGGGCGATCATGAAACCGGAGTTCACCCCACCATTGCCCACCAGGAACGGCGGCAGTTGCGACATGTGCTTGTCCATCATCAGCGAGATGCGACGCTCGCTCAGGGAGCCGATTTCGGCGATGGCCAGGGCCATGTTGTCAGCGGCCATGGCCACTGGTTCGGCGTGGAAGTTGCCACCGGAGATCACGTCACCCTCAGCGGCAAATACCAACGGGTTATCGGACACGGCGTTGGCTTCGACCACCAGTACCTCGGCCGCCTGGCGCAACTGGGTCAGGCAGGCGCCCATGACTTGTGGCTGGCAGCGCAGGGAGTACGGGTCCTGCACCTTGTCGCAGTTCTGGTGCGACTGCGACACCTGGCTGCTCTCACCGAGCAGGTCACGGTAGGCCGCCGCCGAATCGATCTGCCCACGTTGACCGCGAGCCGCATGAATACGGGCGTCGAACGGCGAGCGCGAACCCAGCACCGCTTCCACGGTAAGGCCGCCGCACGCCAGGGCGCCGGCGAACAGGTCTTCGCCCTCGAACAGGCCACGCAGGGCATAGGCGGTGGACACCTGGGTGCCGTTGAGCAGCGCCAGGCCTTCCTTGGCGGCGAGGGTCAGCGGCGTCAGGCCGGCGACTTTCAGCGCGTCGGTGGCTTCCAGCCATTCGCCCTTGTAGCGCGCCTTGCCTTCGCCCAGCAGCACCAGGGACATGTGCGCCAACGGCGCCAGGTCACCGGAAGCACCAACGGAGCCTTTCAGAGGAATATGCGGGTACACCTCGGCATTGATCAGCGCAATCAGCGCGTCGATCACCTGCCGGCGAATCCCGGAGAATCCACGGCTGAGGCTGTTGACCTTGAGCACCATGACCAGCCGCACCAGCGCATCGCTGATCGGCTCACCGACGCCGGCGGCGTGGGACAACACCAGGGAACGCTGGAGGTTTTCCAGGTCTTCGCTGGCGATGCGGGTCGAGGCCAGCAGGCCGAAACCAGTGTTGATGCCATAGGCGGTGCGGTTCTCGGCGAGAATCTGTTCCACGCAGGCCACACTGGCTTCGATCTGGGCCGAGGCACTGTCATCCAGACTGAGGGTTACCGGCTGCTGGTAGATGGCCCGCAGTTGGGCGAGGCTCAGTTGGCCTGGAATCAGGTTTAGCGCAGTCACATTCATGCTCCTTGTGAATTATTCTTTTGAAATAAGTGTTCAGTGCAGATTCGGTAATGCGGTGTCCTTGAGCACCTTGGCGGCAGCCGCAATATCCGGCGCCAGCCAACGGTCCTGCTCATAGGCCGGCACCACTTCACGCAACAGGCGCCAGGCGCGATCGGTGCCCGCGCCGAAGCGCTGGCCTTTCAGGAATTCGAAGGCCTGGGCCGCCAGCAGGTACTCGATGGCGAGGATCTGGGTGACGTTGGCCACTACCTGGTGCAGCTTGAGCGCGGCGTTGGTGCCCATGCTCAGGTGGTCTTCCTGCAGCCCCGAGGTGACGAAGTTGTCCAGCACCGCCGGTTGCGCCAACTGGCGGTTCTGTCCGCACAGCGAGGCGGCGACGTACTGCACGATCATCATCCCGGAATTGACCCCTGGGTTGCTCACCAGGAACGCCGGCAGGCCGCTGACGTGGGGGTTGATCAGGCGGTCGAGGCGGCGTTCGGCCACCGAGCCGATTTCGGCCAGGGCAATCGCCAGCATGTCGGCGGCCAGGGCGACGGACTGGCCGTGGGGGTTGGCCTGGGACACCACGCGGTAGTGGTCCGGCGTGCCGAGCACCAGCGGGTTGTCGGTGGCGCTGTTGAGTTCGGTCTCGATCTGGCGAGTGGCGTGTTCCACCTGGTCGCGCGCCGCGCCGTGGATCTGCGGGATCGAGCGCAGGCTCAGGGCGTCCTGGGTGCGGATGCCTTTGCTGCTCGCAATCACTTCACTGCCATCGAGCAACGCACGCAGGTTGCGGCCGACATGCTGCATGCCCGGGTGCGGCTTGAGGGCGATGATTTCTTCGTCAAAGGCGTCGATCTGGCCGCGTTGTGCCTCGAAGCTCATGGCGCCGATCACGTCGGCCCATTGCAGCAAGTGATGGGCGTCGGCCAGGGCCAGGCAGCTCAGGCCGGTCATGCACGGCGTGCCGTTGACCAGGCACAGGCCGTCCTTGGCGCCGAGGACCACCGGCTGCAAACCTTCTTCGTCCAGGGCCTGTAGCGCCGGGACGATCCGGCCGCGATAGCTCACATTTCCGACACCCAGCAGCGCCACGCCGACATGGGCCATATGGGTCAGGTAACCCACCGAGCCCTGGGACGGTACTTGTGGCGTGATGCCGTGGTTGAGCAGCGCCAGCAGCGAATGCACCACCTGCGGATGCAGGCCGGATTTGCCGTGGCTGTAGTTGATGACCGCCGCGCAGATGATCGCGCGGGTCTGCTCGTCGCTGAGGACCGGGCCGACGCCACAGGCGTGACTCAACAGGGTATTGCGCGACAGCTGGCTCAGTTGCTCGCCTTTAAGCGACACGTTGCACAATGCGCCCAACCCGGTGTTCACGCCGTAGGCGCGTTCGCCGCTGGTAACGATGCGCTGCACGATGGCCTGGGCATTGTCGATACGCGCCCAGGCCTGGCCCGAGAGTTCGAGCACCGCACCGTGACGGGCCACGGCGACCACGTCCTGCCAGCGCAGGGGGGTGTCGGCGATGATGATTTTTGCTGCCTGGGACATTGTTGACCTCTTCATATTCTCTACAGCTTTGCCGGCCTCACCACAGAACCTGGGTCAGACCACCGCCGCACGCCGCTGGACAAACCGATCCACATACTCATCCGCCGGCGAATGCAGGATCTCCCGCGGCGTGCCGACCTGGATCAGCCGGCCGTCCTTGAGAATCGCGATGCGGTTGCCGATACGCACGGCCTCGTCGAGGTCGTGGGTGATGAACACGATGGTCTTGTGCAGGGTCTTTTGCAGCTCGAGCAACTGGTCCTGCATCTCGGCGCGGATCAGCGGGTCGAGGGCGCTGAAGGCTTCGTCCATCAGGATGATGTCGGTGTCAGCGGCCAGGGCGCGGGCCAGGCCGACACGCTGGCGCATGCCGCCGGAGAGCTGGTGCGGGTACTTGTTTTCGTAGCCCTTGAGGCCCACGGTTTCGATCCAGTGCAGCGCGCGTTCAGCGCAGACCTGCTTGGTTTCGCCACGCACCTTGAGGCCGTAGGCGACGTTGTCGAGCACGCTCTTGTGGGGCAGCAGGCCGAAGCTCTGGAACACCATGCTGATCTTGTGCCGACGGAATTGGCGCAGGGCGTCCATGTCCAGTTGCAGGATGTCTTCGCCGTCCACCAGGATCGCGCCGCTGGTGGGGTCGATCAGGCGGTTGAAGTGGCGCACCAGCGTGGATTTGCCCGAGCCCGACAGGCCCATGATCACGAAGATCTCACCGGTGCCGATGCTCAGGGACAAATCGTTCACGCCGACCACGCAGCCGGTCTCGGCCAGCACCTGGTCCTTGGTCTTGCCCTGGCCAACCATCGCCAGCGCCTCCTTGGAGCGGGCGCCGAAGATCTTGAAGACGTTTTTAACTTCGATTTTGCTGACAGTAGTCATTTGCTCGCCTCATGCCGTGGACGACCATAGGCCTGGGTAATGCGGTCGATGACCACGGCGAGAATCACGATCGCCAGCCCGGCTTCGAGGCCACGGCCGACGTTGAGGGTCTGGATGCCGACCAGGACGTCTTCACCCAAGCCACGGGCGCCGATCATCGAGGCGATCACTACCATCGACAACGCCATCATGGTGGTCTGGTTGATACCGGCCATGATGCTCGGCAGCGCCAGCGGCAATTGCACGCCGAACAGCTGTTGCCAGCGGTTGGCACCAAAGGCGTTGATGGCTTCCATGACTTCGCCGTCGACCTGGCGAATCCCCAGGTCGGTCAAGCGAATCAGCGGCGGTGCGGCATAGATCACCGTGGCGAAAATCGCCGGCACCTTGCCCAGGCCGAACAGCATCAGCACCGGGATCAGGTACACGAAGCTGGGCATGGTCTGCATGATGTCGAGCAGCGGCATCAGCACCGAACGCAGGCGATTGCTGCGCGCCGACAGGATGCCCAGCGGGATGCCGATCAACACCGAGATCACCGTGGCAACCATCATCAGCGCCAGGGTCTGCATCAGCTTGTCCCACAGGCCGACCGCGCCCACCAGGAACAGCAAACCAACGATCACCGCCGTGGTCAGCACCTTGCGGGTGGCATGCCAGGCAACGGCGCCGACGATGGCCAGCATCAACCACCAGGGGGCGGCGCGCAGCAGCCCTTCCAGGTTGACGATGGCCCACAGCAGGGTGTCGGAGATGTGCCGGAACACATCGCCGTAGTTGGTGACCAGTGAATCCACCCAACCATTGACCCAGTCGGCGATGGAAAACGTAAAACTCTCAGGAAACATAGCGTGCTCTCGATCCAGTGGGTTGTGGCCAGGCGCCCGGCTACCCATGAGGGTAGCCGTGCACACTTGACCTACAAGGCCGCGTCGATTTTCTTGGCTGCCTCGTCGCTCACCCAGGCGTGCCAGACTTCAGGATGTTCCTTGAGAAAAATTTTCGCCAGTTTCGGCGACTCAATGCGCTCCTTGGCCATGCGCCCCAGGTTCTGGTTCAGCAGGTCGATGGGCAAGTTGACTTTTTCCAGCACGGCCACCAGTTCCGGGGCTTGTTCGTGGAAGGTCTTGGACAGGCCGACCTTGATGCTCACGGTCTTATCCACACCGGGTTTTTCTTCCAGCTTGACCAGGTCGACCTGGCCCATCAGCGGGGTTGGCGACCAGTAGTAGAACAGGATCGGCTCGCCACGCTTGTAGCTCGACAGCACCGCCGCATCCAGCGCCGGGCCGGTGCCTGGGCGGAAGTTGGTGTAGGTGCTTTCCAGGCCGTAGCTCTTGAGCATTTCGCTGTTGTCCAGCTCGCAGGTCCAGCCGGCCGGGCAGTTGTAGAAACGGCCCTTGGACGGTTCTTCCTGGTCCTTGAACACCGCGGCGTACTTGGCCAGGTCGGCGATGTTTTTCAGATCCGGCGCCTTGGCTTCCAGCTTGCGCTTGGCGTCGCCTTCGATCACGTAGCGCGGTACGTACCAGCCTTCGACGGCGCCCACCACCGGGGCACCGACACCGACGACTTTGCCGGCCTTCTCGGCCTTGTTCCAGACTTCGCTGCGGCCGACCCATTCTTCGGCAAACACTTGGATGTCGTTGCTGCTCAGGGCGTTTTCCATGGTGATGGAGTTGCCTGGCAAGCTGTCGGTTTTGCAGTCGTAGCCTTTTTCCAGCACGGTTTGCAGGATGTCGGTGAGCAACATGCCGCTTTCCCAGTTCAGGCCGGCGAATTTCACCGGTTTGCCGGATTCACACCAACCGGCCGCCTGGGCGCCAGCAGTGGCCAGCAAGCCCGCGGAAAACACGGTGGCCAACAGGGTCTTATGCATTTTCATTGTTGTGACGCTCCCAAATCTTGAAATGGATTACGGCAGTCAGTAGGCATCCTGCCCTGTCCACGTCCCATCAGGCCTGTGCAACCAGCCCGTTTGTCGTCGTCGGTGCAGCGCCCTGCTCTGTCGGCAGGGTCAGGTGTTCAGGCGTTGCGCGAGGCCACTTTTTCGCCGCCCAGTAATAGAGCGCGGCGGGAAGAACCAGGCCGATGATCCAGGAAATATCCACATCCCCCAGGGCCGCCACCAGGGGACCGGTGTAGAACTTGGTGGAGATGAACGGCAATTGCACCAGCACACCGAAGACATACACGCTGATACCGAGCAGGTTCCAACGGCCATAGCGCCCGTTCGGATCGGCCAGCGCCGGCACGTCGTAGCGATCGCGGGTGATGCAGTAGTAGTCGACCAGGTTGATCGCGCTCCATGGGGTAAAAAACGCCAGCAGGAACAGGATGAAGGACTTGAACGCCCCCAGGAACGAGTGCTGCCCGAGCAAGGCGATCAGGGTCGCCGTACCGACGATGGCCAGTACGAAAAACAGGCGCTGCAAGCGCGTGACCTCGAGGCGACCGCGAAAGCCGCTGATGATCGTGGCAATGCACATGAAGCTGCCGTAGGAGTTCAGCGTGGAGATGGTGACCTTGCCGAACGCGATGCTGAAATACAGCAGCGCCGCAGTGGCTCCGGCACCGCCCAGGCCGACGATGTAGGCCACTTCGTGACCGGCAAATTGCCCGTTGGACATGGCCGCGGCAAACACGCCGAGGATCATCGCCACTTGTGCACCCACCACCGAACCTGCGCCTGCGGCAAGAAAGGTTTTCAGCGAGGACGTGTTGCTCGGCAGGTAGCGTGAATAGTCCGCCACGTACGGGCCGAAGGCGATTTGCCAGGAGGCCGCGAGCGACACCGCCAACAGGAAGCTGCTCCAGCTGAAGTGTCGGATTTGCAGGAGTGCGCCTACGTCGGCCTGGCTCATCAGACGGCTGAACAGGTAGACAAAGGCAATCACGCCAATGACGCTGGCAACGCGGCCGATGAAGTGGATCACCCGGTAACCGAGCACCGTGACCAGCACGATGACACTGGCGAAGATCAGGATCCCGACGCTGTCGCTGACACCAAACAACTGGCCCAGGGCCTGGCCGGAAAGCACGGTGCCGGTTGCGGTGAAACCAAGGTACATCAGGCAGACCAGCACGATCGGAATCGCCGCGCCGTACACACCGAACTGCACCCGACTGGAGATCATCTGCGGCAGGCCCAGCCTGGGCCCTTGCGCCGCATGCAACGCCATGACGCCGCCGCCCAGCAGTTGACCGATCAACAGACCGATCAACGACCAGAACACATCACCGCCCAGCACCACGGCCAGGGCCCCGGTGACGATCGCCGTGATCTGCAGGTTGGCACCCAGCCACAGGGTGAACTGGCTCAAGAGACGACCGTGTCTTTCCGCTTCCGGGATGTAGTCGATCGAACGCCTTTCGATCAACGGGGTGGTGCTTGCACGCGCGTCACTTGCAGCCATGGGTGTTCAACCTCTGATGGATTGTCTTGGGGGTCGCCGCCGCTCAACTGTGGGAGGGGGCTTGCTCCCGATAGCAGTGGGTCAGTCACCAGACCTATTGGCTGATACACCGCCATCGGGAGCAAGCCCCCTCCCACATTGGTTACTTGATCATTGGAAGATTGAGGCCCTGCTCTTTGGCGCAGTCGATGGCGATCTGGTAACCGGCGTCCGCATGACGCATCACACCGGTGGCCGGGTCGTTGTGCAGCACGCGGGCGATGCGCTCGGCCGCTTCGTCGGTCCCGTCACAGACGATCACCATGCCGGAGTGCTGGGAGAAGCCCATGCCCACGCCGCCACCGTGGTGCAGCGAAACCCAGGTCGCGCCGCTGGCGGTGTTGAGCAAGGCGTTGAGCAGCGGCCAGTCGGACACGGCGTCGGAACCGTCCTGCATGGATTCGGTTTCGCGGTTGGGGCTGGCGACCGAACCGGAGTCCAAGTGGTCACGACCGATCACCACCGGTGCCGACAGCTCGCCGCTACGCACCATCTCGTTGAACGCCAGGCCGAGCTTGGCGCGTTGGCCCAGGCCAACCCAGCAGATACGCGCTGGCAGGCCCTGGAAGCTGATGCGCTCGCGCGCCATGTCCAACCAGTTGTGCAGGTGTGCGTCATCGGGGATCAGCTCTTTGACCTTGGCGTCGGTCTTGTAGATGTCCTGCGGGTCGCCCGACAGCGCAGCCCAGCGGAACGGGCCGATGCCACGGCAGAACAGCGGACGGATGTACGCCGGTACGAAGCCTGGGAAGTCGAAGGCATTTTCCACGCCCTCTTCCTGGGCCATCTGGCGGATGTTGTTGCCGTAGTCGAAGGTCGGGATGCCTTGCTTCTGGAAGTCCAGCATGGCTTTGACGTGCACCGCCATCGACTGCTTGGCGGCCTTGATCACGGCAGCCGGTTCGGTCTTGGCGCGGGCGCGGTATTCGTCCCAGGTCCAGCCGGCCGGCAGGTAACCGTTGAGCGGGTCGTGGGCGCTGGTCTGGTCGGTAACCATGTCCGGGCGCACGCCACGCTTGACCAGTTCCGGCAGGATTTCAGCGGCGTTACCCAGCAACGCGATGGAGATGGCCTTGCCTTCCTTTGTGTACTTGGCGATGCGGGCCAGGGCGTCATCGAGGTCGGTGGCCTGCTCGTCGACATAGCGGCTGTTGAGGCGGAAATCGATGCTGACCTGCTGGCATTCAATGTTCAGCGAGCACGCGCCAGCGAGGGTTGCGGCCAGAGGCTGGGCACCGCCCATGCCGCCGAGGCCGGCGGTGAGGACCCAACGACCCTTCAAGTTGCTGTCGTAATGCTGGCGACCGGCTTCGACGAAGGTTTCGTAGGTGCCCTGGACGATGCCCTGGCTGCCGATGTAGATCCAGCTGCCGGCGGTCATCTGGCCGTACATGGCCAGGCCCTTGGCATCCAGTTCATTGAAGTGCTCCCAGCTGGCCCAGTGCGGTACCAGATTGGAGTTGGCGATCAGCACACGCGGGGCATTGCTGTGGGTCTTGAACACGCCGACCGGCTTGCCGGATTGCACCAGCAGGGTTTCGTCGTCATTCAGGTGGGTGAGGCTCTCGACGATCTGGTCGTAGCACTCCCAGTTGCGCGCTGCACGGCCAATACCGCCGTACACCACCAGTTCCTTGGGGTTCTCGGCCACTTGCGGATCGAGGTTGTTCATGAGCATGCGCAGCGGCGCTTCAGTCAGCCAGCTTTTGGCGGTGAGCTTGTTACCGCGGGCGGCGCGGATTTCGACGTCACGGTATTTTGTAGGCTTGGTCACAACAAGAACTCCTCGGCGATCGATGCGCGAACATGGATGGTGCGAAGGAGAGTCTTACGCACACATCTTTACTTGTACATACAAGCATATGCAATCAAGCGGCCAACTTTCCGAGAGAGGTGTTAGGATTTTTCCGAAAAGCGTGTGCGAGCCTTGTAAATTAAGGCTTCGAGGCGTGATGAAATTTCTTGCGAAGGGGTTTTATAGCGAGGGAGGTGTGTCACGACAGCGCGGTTTTGCACCGAGCTGGGGCGTTCGGTAACAAATTGGTGCAGGGACTGGAAACAGATTCTATAAGCGACACAAAAACAAATGTGGGAGGGGGCTTGCTCCCGATTGCGGTGTGTCAGCCCAGGATATACCCACTGATCCACCGCTATCGGGAGCAAGCCCCCTCCCACATTTTTTAACCCCGCGGGGTCAGTTCGATGATGCAGCAGCGACCCGTGACGGAAATATCCAGCAGACCGCTGTTACCGTCCACTTGCAGGCAATCGTGATGGCCCAGTACCTCGTCCAGCACCTTCACTTCATCCGCCACACTGAACACCAGCACCGTCTGCGCCGTGCTGAAAAACCGTTGCACACCATCCACCCACTGCAACCGCGCATGGTAACGCTGGGGCGAGTAGATCAGGTTGAAGTCGCGGATCGGCCCGGTAATCAAGCGGCATGAAACCTGGCTGTCGCCTTTGAAGGCGAACGGTTGCAGCGGTAACAACCCGCGCTGCTCCTCGCCATCCACGGTCAGCACCATGCCTGCGCCTTTGATCACGGTGATCACGCGCTGGTAGCCAGCAAAGGTGGAAAACCCGCCAGACTCGCCGATATCGGCAATCGACAGGCGCCAGCCGAAGCCTTCCAGGCCCTCGCCGGCATCGCGGGTGATTTCTTCGGTACTGCCGCCGCCGTTTTTCCACGGCATGCGCGCGTAATCGGCGGCGCGCCAGACTTTTACTGCACTCATTTACTGAACCGTCCTTCCAGACTGTGGCGGGAACCGGGGTGGATCAAACGCGCGGCAGTCACCGGCTGACGACCGGACCAGGTACGCCGGCGAATCAACAGGCACGGCTCGCTCGGCTCGATCTGCAGCAACTTGCACTCGGCAACGTCGGCGAGAATCGCTTCGACCACATGCTCGCCTTCGGTCAACGGCGCCACCTGGTTGAGATAGGCATAGGGGGTTTGCAGGGTGAAGTCCTGTTGCAGGTACTCCGGCGCGACCAGGGCGTTGACGAAACGGTCCTCGATTTGCACGGGAATATCGTTTTCGTAATGCACGATCAACGAGTGGAACACCCGCCCGCCTTCGCGCATTTCCAGGGCGACGGCGCGCTCGGAACCGGCAGCCTCTTCGCCCAGGGTGATGACCTGGCAGGTATGCCGATGACCGCGGGAGGCGATCTCATCGGCAATGTTGTGCACTTCGAACAGCGCCGACTGGCTCTTGGGCTCGGCGACGAACGTACCGACACCTTGCATGCGCACCAGCAAACCTTCGGCGGTAAGCTCGCGCAGGGCACGGTTGATGGTCATGCGGCTGAAGCCCAACTGGCTGACCAGTTCGCTCTCCGACGGTACGCGGTAATGGGGCGGCCAGTTGCCGTTGAGGATCTGCTGGCTGATCATCTGTTTGACGCGGGCATACAAGGGCGCCGGACTTTCGTCCATGTGGGCAGCCAGTGAAGACTTGGCGGGCGGAGTCGGCACAGGGAATCCTTGCAAGGGGAAAAGATGCATAGATTGCCGGAGTTTACCGAGCAGGCAAACGTCTGTATATGTATATACAAATAAACACACGACCGGGGTGCTCTAATCATGTCCGCTTTCTTTGCCGAACGCGCGCTGCTGCCTAGTGGATGGGCCAACGATGTACGTCTTGAAGTCAGCGCCGATGGCCTGCTGACACAGGTTGAGGCCAACGCCAGCGCAGACGGTGCCGAACGGCTCAGGGGCCCGGTATTGGCGGGCATGCCGAACCTGCACTCCCACGCCTTTCAGCGCGCCATGGCCGGGTTGGCCGAAGTGGCCGGCAACCCGAATGACAGTTTCTGGACCTGGCGCGACCTGATGTACCGCATGGTCGGCAAGATCAGCCCGGAGCAACTGCAGGTGATTGCCCGCCAGCTGTACATCGAGATGCTCAAGGCCGGCTACACCTCGGTGGCCGAATTCCACTACGTGCATCATGACGTCAGCGGTCAGCCGTACGCCGACCGCACGGAACTGTCACGGCAGATCAGCCAAGCCGCAGCGAGCAGCGGTATCGGGCTGACGCTGGTACCGGTGCTCTATACCCACTCCGGGTTCGGCGGCCAGGCGCCCAATGAGGGCCAGCGACGGTTTATCAACAGCACCGAAAACTACCTGGATCTGCAGGCGCGCCTCAAACCGATTCTGGCGGCGCGGCCGGCGCAGCAACTGGGGCTGTGCTTCCACTCGCTGCGCGCGGTTACGCCACAGCAGATCAATGAGGTATTGGCCGCCAGCGACAAGACGTGCCCGGTGCATATCCATATCGCCGAACAGCAAAAGGAAGTCGACGACTGCCTGGCCTGGAGCGGCAAACGCCCGTTGCAATGGCTGTACGACAACGTCGAGGTCGATGAACGCTGGTGCCTGGTGCACGCGACCCATGCCAACCCGGAAGAAGTGACGCGCATGGCCACGAGCCGCGCGATTGCCGGCTTGTGCCTGACCACCGAAGCCAACCTGGGCGACGGGATTTTCCCGGCCGTGGATTTCCTCGCCCAGGGCGGACGCCTGGGCATCGGTTCCGACAGCCATGTATCACTGAGCGTGGTGGAAGAACTGCGCTGGCTGGAATACGGCCAACGCCTGCGCGATCAACGGCGCAATCGCTTGTATCGCAGCGACCAGCCGATGGTCGGCCGTACGTTGTTCGATGCGGCGCTGGACGGCGGCGCACAAGCGCTGGGGCAGCCGATAGGTCGACTGGAAGTGGGCAAGCGTGCGGATTGGATTGTGCTGGACGGTAACGATCCCTACCTGGCGACTGCCAGCGAGGATGGGATTCTCAATCGCTGGCTGTTTGCCGGCGGTGATCGGCAGGTGCGCGATGTGCTGGTGAACGGCAAGTGGGTGGTGCGCGATGGGCGGCATGCCGGCGAGGAAGAAAGCAACCGGGCGTTCACTGAAGTCTTGAGAGATTTGCTGAGCTGACAGGCAACACATAACAAATGTGGGAGGGGGCTTGCTCCCGATTGCGGTGTGTCAGCTAGAAATAATCTGCTGATACACCGCTATCGGGAGCAAGCCCCCTCCCACAATTGGATCTGTAGTGATCCTGGGTTATTGCGAAGTCTTCGCCATCTGCTTATCCGACGTGCGCCAGATCAACCGCGTGGTGTCATACCCTTGCTGCCGCGCCCTGCTCAACAGGTCTTCACGGGTGTCCGCACTGACCGTCGGCGTGCGCGAAAGGATCCACATATAGCGCCGGCTCGGGCTGCCGACGATGGCGGTCTTGTAGTCATCGCTGACATACAGCACCCAGTAATCGCCCTTGGCGACGCCTGGCAGCAGTGACGTAAACCAGTTGTTGAATTCCACCCAGAGCTTGTCGGTCTTGCCAGGCACCTGCGGCGTGGCCGTGCCCTTGGCTTCTTCCCACTTCCACTCGGTGGTGAGGCAGCGGTTGAATACCGACATATCGCCATCAGGCAGCAATGTGTAGCGGGCTTCGGACTGCGCGCAGTTGCGCTGGAAGTACATCGGCAATCGAGCCAACTCATACCAGGTGCCCTGGTAACGCTTGAGGTTGACGTTGCTCGCTGTCTTGGGTTGCAGATCGTCGCCAGAATGGCTGGCGCAGCCCGCCAAAAACAGGCTGGCGCAAAGGAACAAAACAAAACGCATCATTCTTCTTCTCCCGCAGGCTTTCGCCCCGGTTTACTTCAGGCCTTGCCCGGAAAACATCAGAACTTTGTCACCGGCATATTGAACGCTGATAAAGCTGTTTTTATCGCCCCATGTGCAGCTGGACATGCCCAGTGCGCCGGAACAATCGGTCGGCTTGCCCAGCAGCGACTCCACCTCGGCCTTAGGCATGCCGGCCGACAACTTTGCGTAGTTTTCTTGATTGACCTTGCTGCAAGCGGCCAACAGCACGCAAAAGGCCAGCAAAGCGAGACGGCGTAACGACATGGAATAACTCCTGGAGGGACGAAGCAGCTTGGGTATCTGCCAGAAGCTTAGAAGGGAAAAGAGGTGTCTGGTTCCCGACGAACGAAAACAAAAAAGCCCCGAAAACGCTGAAACGTTTCGGGGCTTCTTTAAGGGTGAACCGGCTCACAACAACGCCGTTCACTTATCGCCGCAGCTTACTTCTTGTGGTAGGCGGTCACACGCTCAACTTCTTCCTTGGAACCCAGGAACACCGCCACACGCTGGTGCAAGCCGTCGGGCTGGATATCGAGGATGCGCTGGTGGCCGTCGGTGGACGCACCGCCCGCCTGTTCTACCAGGAAGGACATCGGGTTGGCTTCGTACATCAGGCGCAGTTTGCCCGGTTTGGACGGCTCGCGGCTGTCGCGTGGGTACATGAACAGGCCGCCACGGGTCAGGATACGGTGTACGTCGGCCACCATCGCCGCGACCCAACGCATGTTGAAGTTCTTCTTCAACGGGCCTTCTTCGCCTTCCATCAACTCGTTCACATAGCGCTTGACCGGCTCTTCCCAGTGGCGCTGGTTGGACATGTTGATCGCGAATTCCTGGGTGGAAGCCGGAATGGTGATGTCTTCATGGGTGAGGACGAAGCTGCCCATTTCACGGTCCAGGGTGAAGCCTTTGACGCCATCGCCCAGGGTCAGCACCAGCATGGTCTGTGGGCCGTAGATCGCGTAGCCGGCAGCGACCTGCTCAGTGCCCGGCTGCAGGAAGGCCTTTTCGTTCAGGGCTTCGTTCTGGCTCAGGTATTCGTTCGGGCAACGCAGTACCGAGAAGATGGTGCCGACCGGGGCGTTGATGTCGATGTTGGACGAACCGTCCAGTGGGTCGAACACCAGCAGGTAGGCGCCCTTCGGGTATTTGCCCGGGATCTGGTAGGCATTGTCCATTTCTTCGGACGCCATGCCGGCCAGGTGACCGCCCCATTCGTTGGCTTCGAGCAGGATTTCGTTGGAAATCACGTCGAGCTTCTTCTGCACTTCGCCCTGCACGTTTTCAGTGCCCATGCTGCCCAGGACACCACCCAATGCGCCTTTGGACACGGCGTGGCTGATTTCCTTGCAAGCACGCGCCACCACTTCGATAAGGAAGCGCAGATCGGCAGGCGTGTTGTTGCTGCGGGTCTGCTCAATCAAATAGCGACTCAAGGTAACGCGGGACATGGAAGGCTCCGATGAAGGGGGGGGCTAAAAACCCGCGCAGTTTAACGCGAGTCGGGGGTGTATTTCCTCCTATCAGAGGATTTAAACCCAATAGAGTTCATGGACTTTATTTAACGTGCCTCCGGCGGCTTGCGCAGCAAACTGTAGGCCATGCCTCCCAGCGCCGCCACGCCGAGCAGTAATACGGCCCAGAGTCCGAGTTTTTTCCAGTTCGGCCCGCTGTCGACAGCCGCAGGGACCGCTGGCGAAGTGACCGCGACGGCCCCGGCCACCTTGGCCTGTCCCAAGGTGTTGAGGCGCTCGGCGGTGTAATCCGGGATCAGCGTCGACAACGGCAGGTTCGCCGCCTTCACCGAAGCATTCCCCAGCGCCAGCGTGAACGGCGGCTCGCTCCGCGCCAGGAACACCAACTGCGTGGCGCGCACCGCGAAGTGCAGGGCCGGCGCTTCGACGCCCAGGCCACCGCCGCGCTCGTCGACCTGCAACTTGAGTTCGGCGACCGTCTGGCCGGGCAGTTGCAACTCGTCCTGCACCACGTCCTGGCCATTCTGGGTCAGGCGGTAGAGCAGACCATTGCTCAGCGGCTGCCAGGCTTGATTGCTGTCACGTCGCCCCGCCAGGGTCACCGGCGCCAGCGTATTGGGCTGCTTCAACTCGATACGCAAACGTTCGACGCTCAGCCCTGCAGGTAACTTCCAGCTGTACTCACCCGCCTTGAGCCGCGTGCCCGAGAGCGGCTGCGACCATACCAGCGGCAGCGGCAGGCTGCTGCTGGTGGCACTGGCCAACCTGGCCGAGGTCAGCAACGGTGCCGCCTGCCCCTTCCACACCAGGCGCAGGTAACGCGCGGACTGGCCCGGCAAACTGACGTCATGCTGCTCGACCCGCTCGTCGGCAAACGACAAACGCGCCACTTGCCCATCCCCCCAGGATTGCCAGTGCTGCAAGTCATCACTGGCTTCAATGCTGAAGCGCTGGAAGCCCTCCTGCTCGCGGCTCCAGTCCAGGCTCAACTGCTGCAACGGCGCCTTGATTTTACTGGCATCGAGCACCCAGCCACGCAGCACCTGCTTGCCGGGCTTGGGTGCGGTGGACGGTTTGATTTCCACCAGGGTGCCTTCGGCCGTGGTTTTCATCACCACACCGGGCAAGGTTGCCTGGGTGTCGGCGGCGTACAGCGGGAACCACTTCACGTCGGTGACTTCACGACTTTCGGTGCGTTGCGACGCTTGACGCGACAGCGCGTAGGCCTGGGGTTCACCGGCAGCGTTAAACACCCGCACATCGCTGAGGTCAGCCTGGCGCGCATTCAGTTGCACGGCCAAGGGCAACTCAAGGCGATACCAGGGGCCGTTGCCGCTGACGCTCAGCGGCACCTGGCGGCTGAAGTCGGCCGGCGTTTCCTGCGCCCACACCGACAACGTCGTACACATGCCCAGCACGACCACGCTCAACTTACCGATCAAGAGGATGCTCCTTCAGTGTCCAACACAGGTTCGGCACGCTTGGGCGGCAGCGGCGCAAAGTAGCCCACCACCAGCAACAACCCGCCCACGCCGATAAACGACACGATCCGCGCCAGGCCGCCACGGTTGCTCAGCTCGACAAAGAACAGCTTGGCCACCACCACCGCGATCAGCGCCGCGCCGATCAGCCACACTTCGCGACGATGGCGCAGGTGACCGCCGATCATCAGGCCGAGGGCGATCAGGGTCCAGACAATCGACAGGCCGGCTTGCACCAACATCGATTCCAGCAACCCATCCAGATGGAACGGCACGCCGCCCCAGTGGTGTGCGGTGCGCATCACCAGGGCCGTAAAGAACGCGAACAGCGAAATACCGGCAATGCCTTGGGCGATCAATTCAGCACGCGGCCCGCGTTGCGGCGCCACGCTGCGCGACCACAGGTACACGCCCAGCAGCGCAAACAGCAAGCCGAGGTCCAGCGGGTTGAGCAACGGCACATAGGGCAGCGGCCTGGCCGTGCCGTCGCTGAAGGTATTCGCCAGCCAGAACCAGCCCAGCATCAGCACCGCCAATGGGAGTGCCGCCAGCACTCGATATTCCCGTGGATACGCCGACACCGGCCACGGCCAGCGACGCGGTGCAGCAGCCAGCACCAGGTACAGACTTGGCAGGATTGCCCAACCCAGCCAGCGCCAGGCGTTGTATTCGCTCGACAGCAACAACAGGCCGTAGCGCAGCTCCAGCGCCAATACGCCGATCAGCATCCAGCAACCCAACACGTGAGCAACGCTCAGGACGGTGGCCGGCAACAGCGTCGCCAAACGCCGCAGCGCGATGAAATGCACCCCGAACACCGCCAGCCAGGCCAGCCAGCCGTAGTGCGCTGCCGGGTGGTAATAATTATGCGCAGACACCAGCAATACCATCCCCGCCGCCGGCATCAACAGGGTGCAGAGCATGCCCAGGGAGGCCCAGCGCAGGCGCGTCGCGAGCAACGCCCAGATCGCCACGCTGACCGCCGCACTACCCAGCAGGAGCGCACCCCGCAGCTCATCGGGTATAAACCGCAGCACTTCAGCGATCAGCGCCAACGCCCACCACGCCGCGCCCCACACCAGCAGCAGGTCCGACAGGCGTTGCAGCTTGAGTACGGCAAACACCGGCGCATGGGGTTCACGCTGCAGGCGCCAGGCACCGATCAAGGCGGCCAGGCCCAACACCATCGGTGTCCAGAACCCGCTATGCCCCAGGGGACGCAGGCCCTCGCTGGTCAAAGGCCCGAGCAGCTCCGGCACCGCCAGCAGGAACGACGCGCCGCCGATCACTTGCAGCAGTAACCCGAACACGAAACTGACGCGCTGTTGCAGGTACAGGCTCAACCAGATGATCAACAACCCACTGGCCGCCCACACACCGCTGGCGCTTTCCCATGGCAGTACAAACAGCACGGCAAGGTTGATCAGCACCAACCCGGCCAGCAGCACCACGGACAGCCCGCGCAACAGCCGTACATCGCTGCGCACCATGTCATCGCGCGCCGCCAGCAGCATGCCGCCGATCAACGCCAGGCCGATCAACGACGCGCTGAGCAGGCCGCTCCAGCCGGCGTTGAATACCGCTGCCGAGTCGCCGCCTTGCAAGCGCAGCAGGAACAACGCCCCGGCCAGCAGTTGCACGGCAAACGCCGTGAACAGGAAGGTGCGCGAGCCAATCCGCAAGCCGATGAACAGGGTCGCCAGGCCGGCGAGCGCCCAACTGATGGCAGTGCCTTGAGTCAGCAACAACAGCGGCGCGAGCAGGTACACAAAGGCCAGGCCGAGGCTGGCCAGAACCGGCAGGCCCTTGCGCTCCCACTCCGCCGCCTGCTCCGTCGCGGCCCTGCGCAGTTGGTCGAAGCTGAACAGCAACGCCGCGCCCAGCAGCAACGCCCCCAGGGGCGCCCCCTCCAGCAGCGTGTGTTCGCCGATGCGCAGCTCACTGAGAAACGCCAGCGCCGAGCCCAATTGCAGCAACAGGCCAAATGCCCGCGCCAACGGCCGCTGCTGGCGCAAGCCGAGCCAGAAGATCCCGGCACCTTCCACCGCCCAGGCGGCTGCGGTCCATCGGGCATCGAGGCCCAGGGGAATCGCCAGGCTGGCAAAGATCACCCCCAGGGCCAGGCAGGTTTCCGCCAGCAGCAAGGCGCGCCCGCCATTGAGCACGCGGGCCAGGCCCATGTAGAGGATGCCCAGGCCCAGCGCGCTGAATGCTGCGGCGAACTCAAGGTGCTGCACCAGCGCGAACTGCAGGCCAAACCCCACCAGCGGCGGGCCGAACAGCATGCTGCCATCAACGTAATCGCCCTTGGCCGCCGACCAGCGCAACAACGCATCGCGACCTTCGGGGGCGTCGCCCATCTCCCGCAATTTGCGCCGGGCGAACAACAGGCCGATAGCCAGGTACATCAGGAAAAACAGGATCAGGAACGGCTCGGTACTCCACAGCAACTCAGGCGTATAGGAACGCATGCCCCAGGCAAAGCCGATACCGAAGGTGCCGACAAAGCCGATCAGGTTGAGCAGGCGCCAGGCCTTGAACCAGGCGATGGCGAGGATACCGGCATTGAGCAGGGCAAAATAACTGAACAGCGCGACATGATTACCGGCGCCGGTGGACGTGAGGATCGGCGCCGCGAAGCCGCCGAGCGCTGCCGCACAGGCCAGTCCCAGCGCATCCTGGGTAATCGCCAGGATCGCCGAGAACACCGTGACCGCCACCAGCAGGCCCAGCGCCGCGCTCGGGTCGATCAACGGGTGCAGGCGCATCGCGGCAAACACCGTCAGGTACAGCACCGCGATCCCGGTGCCTTGCAGCATCAAGCCGTAGTTGCTGTTGCGCAGCCGCAGCCACCAGCCCAGGCCCAACAGGCCAAGGGCCGCCGCCGCAACGCCGGCGTAACGCAGTTCGATCGGCACCACCATACCTTCGGTGGCGTAGCGCAGCAGGAACGCCAGGCCGAGAAACAGCAGCACCACGCCGACACGCAGCACGGTGTTGCCACCAAACAGCCAATTGCGTGCGCCGCTGATGGCGCGTTCGATCAGGTTGGGGCCACGGGGAGCGGCAGGTTCTTGAGGCGGGCGTGGCGTCGGGGCAGGCGTCCAGACGTCATCCGGCAAGGGCTGGCTCGGTTCGGCGACCATGGCGACAGGCGTCAATTCAGCCGGCAGCTCCCACACCAGTTCAGGCGCCTTGGCGACAGGTGCCGCCTCAGGGACAGGCGGCTCGACGATGACAGTGCGTGTCGGCGTGGGTACTTCCAGTTGCCGCAGGCGCTCACCCAGGGCGATCAACGCCTTCTGCGTGGCTTCCAACTGAACAGCCTGTTGCTGCGCCTGGGCCGCCAGCTTCGACAGGCGAATCGCCTGGCCAATGCCCAACCCCAACAGCGCACCAATGCCCGCATCATAGAACGACTCATCGAGCGTCCAGCCGAGCACCAGGCCAATCAGCATGAAAATCCATTGCATGGTCGATATTCCCTAAACAAACCGTGCTGTAGGAGCGAGCTTGCTCGCGAAGAACGCAAAGATACCGCGTTAAATCAGAAAGCACGCGTTATCGTTGGCGTTTTTCGCGAGCAAGCTCGCTCCTACAGTAGATCTAGTCGAGGGCTTTCCAGATTTCCGTAGCGTACTCGCGGATCGTCCGGTCCGACGAGAACCAGCCCATCCGTGCGGTATTGAGCACCGCCGAACGCCACCACGCCTTGGAATCATGCCAATGCGCTTCGACCCGCGCCTGGGCGTCCCAGTAGGAATCGAAGTCGGCGCAGACCAGGAAGCGGTCGTAGTCGATCAACCCGTCGATCAAGCCCACATAGCGGCCCGGATCGTCCGGCGAGAACACCCCGCCCCGAATCGCTTGCAGCACATCGTTCAGACGATGGGACGCCGCAATATCGGGCCCGGCGTTGAATTCCCCGGCGTGTTTACGTGCCTCGACCTGCTGTGCGCTGAGACCGAAGATAAACATGTGATCGGCGCCCACGCGCTCGTGCATCTCCACGTTGGCGCCGTCCATGGTGCCGATGGTCAGCGCGCCGTTGAGGCCGAACTTCATGTTGCTGGTGCCCGAGGCTTCAAAGCCGGCGGTGGAGATCTGCTCCGACAAGTCCGCCGCCGGGATGATGCTTTCCGCCAGGCTGACGTTGTAGTTGGGCAGGAACACCACCTTGAGCAGCCCACGTACGGTCGGGTCGTTGTTGACGGTGCGCGCGATGTCGTTGGTCAGCTTGATGATCAACTTGGCCTGGTGATAGCTGGCCGCCGCCTTGCCCGCGAAGATCTTCACCCGTGGCACCCAGTCGGTGCCCGGCTCGGCACGGATCGCCTGGTACAGCGCCACGGTGTGCAGCAGGTTGAGCAACTGGCGCTTGTATTCGTGGATACGCTTGACCTGCACGTCGAACATCGCCGCCGGGTTCACCGAAATGCCCAGGCGCTCATGGATGATCTCGGCCAGCGCACGCTTGCTGTGCAGGCGCTGGTCGGCAAAGGCTTTGCGGAAGGTCTGTTTCTCGGCGAAGGTTTCCAGCTCGCCCAGGCGGGTTTCGATGTTGTCGAGAATGTCCGGGCCCAAGGCTTCCACCAGCATATCGGTGAGCTTGGGGTTGGCCTGGTACAGCCAGCGGCGGAAGGTAATGCCGTTGGTCTTGTTGTTGATGCGCTCCGGGTAGAGCTTGTGCAGTTCGGAGAACACCGTGCTGCGCATCAGTTGGGTGTGCAGGCCGGACACGCCGTTGACGCTGTGGGAGCCGAGGAACGCCAGATTGCCCATGCGCACACGGCGGCCGTTGTCTTCTTCGATCAGTGACACAGCGCGCAGCACGTCGAAGTCATGGATGCCCTTGGCGCGCAGCGCATCGATGTGCTGGGCGTTGATCAGGTAGATGATCTGCATGTGCCGGGGCAGCATGCGCTCCATCAGGCCGACCGGCCAGGTTTCCAGGGCTTCGGGCAACAGGGTGTGGTTGGTGTACGACAGGGTTTCGACGGTCACATCCCACGCGGCTTCCCACGGAATGTCGTGCAGGTCGACCAACTGGCGCATCAACTCAGCCACGGCGATCGAGGGGTGGGTGTCGTTGAGTTGGATCGCCGCGTGTTCGCCCAGGCTCAGGACCGAGCCGTGCATGTTTTTGTGGCGGCGCAACAGGTCTTGCAAGGAGGCGGCGACGAAGAAGTATTCCTGGCGCAGGCGCAGTTCCTGCCCCGCTTCGGTGCTGTCCGCCGGGTAAAGCACTCGGGAGATGCTCTCGGCGCGGGCCACTTCGGCGACGGCGCCCAGGTGGTCACCGGCGTTGAAGCGCTCCAGGTGCAGGTCTTCCACCGCACGGGCACGCCACAGGCGCAAGGTATTCACGCTGGCGCCGCGCCAGCCGACCACCGGGGTGTCGTAGGCAACGGCACGCACGGTTTCGTTGGGCGTCCACACTTGGATCAGCTTGCCGGAGGCATCCGGCAGGGTCTCGACGCTGCCGCCAAAGCCAATCGGGTAAATCACCTCGGCCCGCTCGAATTCCCACGGGTTGCCGAAATCCAGCCAGCGTTCGGTCTGTTCCTGCTGCCAGCCATCGACAATCGCCTGGCGGAACAAGCCGTGCTCATAACGAATGCCATAACCATGGCCGGCGATGCCCAAGGTCGACATGCTTTCCATAAAGCACGCGGCCAGACGGCCGAGGCCGCCGTTGCCAAGCGCCGCGTCGGGCTCCAGCAGGCGAATGCGTTCGAGGTCCACACCCAGCTCGGACAAGGCTTCGCGAGCGATCTCCAGCACGCCGAGGTTGCTCAGGCTGTCGTAGAGCAGGCGGCCGATAAGGAATTCCAGGGAGAGGTAATAAACCCGCTTCTGGCCTTTGCGGTAGATACGCCGCGTGTGATCCATCCAGTGGTCGACCATCTGGTCGCGGGCGGCCAAGGCAATGGCTTCGAACCAGTCATGGTCGAAGGCATGGTCCGGGTCTTTGCCCACCGCGTAGGTGAGTTTGGTCAAGACAGCATCGCGGAATGCGGCTACCTCTGCTTCTCGTGCAAGCGGTTCCTGAGACATCGGTGTGACCTCGGGCGAGATTGAAAGAGTTGCTAGAGCCTAGTCGGTCTGACAGACGGTAGACGCTCTGGTTCGGCAGTTTTTTAACTCATTCACCTTTACAGGCATTTGATGCAGGGGTCGTGCCCGATCGGCCCATGTCCAGCCTTTGAGCTGAAATACGCAAAATATTGTTCAAAAAACCACCAATCCCGGTATGATCGCGCGCCCGGATACAGCCCCACCTTTTGGAACCCCGATGAAGCCTCAACTGATCGCCGCCGCGGAACTCGACCGTCTCGAGACTTGGCAGAAATATTCCGCCCATATGTGCGGCGGCTGCGTGTCCAGCTGCTGCACGCTGCCGGTTGAGGTGAAGATCAAGGACCTGATCCGCATTGGCATCGTCGATGAATTCGAGCGCGGCGACCCGCCGAAGAACATCGCCAAGCGGTTGCAGAAGGAAGGCATCGTCGAGCGCTACAACAACAAATCCGAGATTTTTACCCTGCAGCGCATGAGCAACAACGACTGCCTGTACCTGGATCGTAAGACGCGCTTCTGCACTATTTATGACAAGCGCCCGGATACTTGCCGCAACCACCCGAAGATCGGGCCGCGCCCGGGGTATTGCGCGTACAAGCCGAAGGAAGTGGTGCGCGAGACCAAGTTCAAGACCCTCGACAAGTTCTGATCACAACCTTGTAGTTAGCGGGCTTGTTGTGGTGAGCGGGCTTGCCCCGCGCTGGGCTGCGAAGCGGCCCTAACCCGGTCTCTGCATTTTTCCAGATAAAACTCAGGTGCCTGGATTTGGGGTGGCTTCGCCACCCAGCGCGGGGCAAGCCCGCTCACTACAAGAGCCCGCACAACACAAATTGCAGGCATAAAAAAACGCCCCCGGCCTTTCGACCGGGGGCGTTTTTCATTCAGCCTGAGTTAACTCAGTTCTTGGCTTTCTTGGCAGCGCGGGTACGCTCGCCTTCGTCCAGGATCTTCTTACGCAGGCGGATCGACTTAGGCGTGACTTCGCACAGCTCGTCGTCCTGGATGAATTCCAGGGCCTGTTCCAGGGTGAAGCGAACAGGTGGGACCAGGGCGATGGTTTCGTCTTTGCCCGAAGCACGCATGTTGTCGAGCTTCTTGCCTTTGGTTGGGTTGACGCCCATGTCGTTGTCACGGCTGTTCAGGCCAACGATCTGGCCGTTGTAGATCTCTTGACCGTGCTCAACGAACAGCTTGCCACGCGCCTGGAGGGTTTCCAGGGAGTAGGTCAGTGCCTTGCCGGTTTCTACCGATACCAGGACACCGTTCTGACGGCCGGACATGTCGCCGGACTTCATGGTGTCGTAGCGATCGAAGATCGAGGTCAGGATGCCAGCACCGTTGGTCAGGGTCAGGAACTGGTTACGGAAACCGATCAGACCACGAGCAGGAATGTTGTATTCCAGACGCACACGGCCTTTGCCATCCGGCACCATGTTGGTCAGGTCGCCTTTACGCAGACCCATCTCTTCCATGACCTTGCCCTGGGATTCTTCCGGGGTGTCGATGGTGACGTTTTCGAACGGTTCCTGCTTCACGCCGTCAACCTGACGGATGATCACTTCTGGACGACCAACGCCCATTTCGAAGCCTTCGCGACGCATGGTTTCGATCAGTACCGAGAGGTGCAGCTCACCACGGCCGGAAACCTTGAACTTGTCAGCCGAGTCGCCTTCTTCAACGCGCAGTGCAACGTTGTACAGCAGCTCTTTGTCCAGACGTTCCTTGATGTTACGGGAAGTCACGAACTTGCCTTCTTTACCGCAGAAAGGCGAGTCGTTTACCTGGAAGGTCATGGAAACGGTTGGCTCGTCGACGGTCAGAGGCTTCATCGCCTCAACGTTGTCCGGCTGGCACAGGGTGTCGGAGATGAACAGGGAGTCCATGCCGCTCACGCAGACGATGTCGCCAGCGAAAGCTTCTTCAACGTCGATACGGTGCAGACCGTGGTGACCCATCAGCTTCAGGATACGACCGTTACGCTTCTTGCCGTCGGCGCCGATAGCAACAACCGGGGTGTTCGGCTTGACGCTACCACGAGCGATACGGCCAACGCCGATAACACCCAGGAAGCTGTTGTAGTCCAGTGCCGAGATTTGCATCTGGAACGGACCATCACGGTCAACTTTAGGCGCCGGTACGTTGTCGACGATCGACTGGTACAGCGGGGTCATGTCTTCAGCCATGTCGGTGTGTTCCAGACCGGCAATGCCGTTCAGGGCCGAGGCGTAGACGACTTTGAAGTCCAGCTGTTCTTCGGTGGCACCCAGGTTGTCGAACAGGTCGAAGATCTGGTCCAGAACCCAGTCCGGACGCGCGCCTGGACGGTCAACCTTGTTGATGCACACGATCGGACGCAGGCCGGCTTCGAAAGCCTTCTTGGTCACGAAACGGGTTTGCGGCATAGGGCCGTCTTGAGCGTCAACCAGCAGCAGAACGGAGTCAACCATCGACATTACGCGTTCTACTTCGCCGCCGAAGTCGGCGTGGCCCGGGGTATCCACGATGTTGATGTGGTAGCCGTTCCAGTTGATAGCGGTGTTTTTTGCCAGGATGGTAATACCGCGCTCTTTTTCCTGGTCGTTGGAGTCCATCACGCGCTCGTCGTTGAGCTCGTTGCGCTCCAGGGTGCCGGATTGACGCAGGAGTTTGTCTACCAGGGTGGTTTTACCATGGTCAACGTGGGCAATGATGGCGATGTTACGTAGATTTTCGATCACTTGTGTATCTCGATCAGAGGATTCGGTGTGCTGACAGGTCGTGGCAGCGATTAACAGTAGAGTCAGGCCTTGCCGTTACAGCTTGACGGCAGAGTCGGGGGGCCGGTGACGCAGGCCACAGGCAAACAGCCCCGGGCTCTTAGCTCGGTCGATAAACGCGCACATTGGCATGCCCCTCACTGAGCAAATGGTGGGCATGCAGGCGACTCATCACGCCTTTGTCGCAATACAACAGGTACTGACGGCTGTTATCCAGTTCCTTGAAACGCGCGTTCAATGCATAGAACGGCAGCGTTTGTACGTCGATGCCGGCGACTTCCAGCGGCTCATCTTCAGCGGCATCCGGGTGACGGATGTCGATGACGATTTGTCCGGCCAGGGCTTCGCTGACTTCTTCGATCTGCACATCCTGGCCCAGTTCGTCGATAACACGATCGATCGGGACCAGCTTGGCGTTCTCGAGCGCACGCTCCAGAACCGCCATATCAAACTGTTGTTCTTCGTACTCCACGCGGTTGCGCTTGGCGTGGGTCTTGGGGTTCACCGAAATGACCCCGCAATATTCAGGCATGTGCTTGGCAAAGTCGGCGGTGCCGATTTCTTCTGCCAAGTCGATGATGTCCTGCTTGTGGCTGGCGATCAGCGGACGCAGTACCAGCTTTTCAGTCACGCAATCGATCAGTGACAGGTTCGGCAGCGTCTGGCTGGAAACCTGGGAAATCGCTTCACCGGTCACCAGCGCGTCGATCTGCAACTGATCGGCGATTCGGGACGCAGCGCGCAACATCATACGCTTCAAAACTACGCCCATATGACTGTTATCGACTTTACCGAGAATTTCGCCCAGCACTTCCTCGAACGGTACGCTCACAAATAGCACGCGCTGGGAGCTGCCGTACTTCTTCCAGATAAAGTGCGCAACCTCCATCACGCCCAATTCGTGTGCACGCCCGCCCAGGTTAAAGAAGCAGAAGTGGCTCATCAGGCCGCGGCGCATGATCTGGTAGGCCGCTACCGTGGAATCGAAACCGCCGGACATGAGGACCAGGGTCTGTTCCAGGGCGCCCAGCGGGTAGCCGCCGATGCTGTCGTGCTGGCTGTGAATCACAAACAACCGTTGGTCGCGAATTTCCATGCGCACTTCAATTTGCGGCGCCTTGAGGGAAATTCCGGCGGCGCCGCACTCGCGACGCAGCTTGCTGCCGACGTATTTCTCGACGTCCATGGAGCTGAACGGGTGCTTGCCGGCACGCTTGCACCGCACCGAAAAAATCTTGCCTTCAAGGCTGTCGCCGAAGTGCCGTTTGCATTTTTCGGTGATGTCGTCGAAGTCCCCCAGCGGGTACTCATCCACCTGCAGGAAATGCGCGATACCCGGCATGCAGCTCAGGCGCTCGGTCATGTCCTTCAAGGCTTTGACGTCGGTCAGGCGGGTTTCCAGCTCGAGGTTGTCCCACACACCGTTCACCACCACAGCCGGGTCCAGATCGCGGAGCACGGCACGGATGTTCTTGGCCAACTGACGGATGAAACGCATCCGTACCGGTCGGCTCTTGATGGTGATCTCGGGGAAGACTTTAACGATTAATTTCATGGAAACAGCGCGCGCAGGGCCTGCCGAAAAAGGGGGGCGCGGATTATAGCGGAAATCGTTCAAGGTTTAACCAGTTAATATGCACAACACTCGACTCGCACTAAAGAGGTGCATTTGCATCGCCTTGCGCCACATTTCGGTGCTCGTATTTCAGGCTTTTGTCGCTATGTACCCTTTATAGGGCGTTTTTGGAGCAAAAAACCCATGTTGGCGCACTGGCATGCAATTTGCTCTCTTGTGAGGCAGGTTGCCATGGCGGACTATCCGCGCCGGCATCACCCACATTCTAAGGGCTAACTCCACTACCCCAGCCCGAAGCCACCCGGAGGACACTATGTCGAAGTCGGTTCAACTCATCAAAGATCATGACGTTAAATGGATTGATCTGCGCTTCACGGACACCAAAGGCACTCAGCACCACGTGACCATGCCGGCTCGCGACGCGCTGGATGATGCTTTCTTCGAAGAAGGCAAAATGTTCGACGGCTCCTCCATCGCTGGCTGGAAAGGCATCGAAGCCTCCGACATGATCCTGATGCCGGACGACAGCACTGCCGTCCTCGACCCGTTCACCGAAGACCCTACCCTGATCATCGTCTGCGACGTGATCGAGCCTTCGACCATGCAAGGCTACGACCGCGACCCACGTGCGATCGCCAAGCGTGCCGAGGAATACCTGAAGTCCACCGGTATCGGCGACACCGTATTCGTAGGCCCGGAGCCGGAATTCTTCATCTTTGATTCGGTCAAGTTCAAGTCCGACATCTCCGGTTCGATGTTCAAGATCTTCTCCGAACAAGGTTCGTGGATGTCCGACCAAGACGTGGAAGGCGGCAACAAAGGCCACCGTCCAGGCATCAAAGGTGGCTACTTCCCGGTTCCGCCGTTCGACCACGACCACGAAATCCGTACCTCCATGTGCAACGCCATGGAAGAAATGGGCCTGGTCATCGAAGTTCACCACCACGAAGTGGCGACTGCCGGCCAGAACGAAATCGGTGTGAAGTTCAACACCCTGGTCGCCAAGGCTGACGAAGTCCAGACCCTGAAGTACTGCGTACACAACGTGGCTGATGCCTACGGCCGTACCGCTACCTTCATGCCTAAGCCACTGTACGGCGATAACGGTTCGGGTATGCACGTTCACCTGTCCATCGCCAAAGAAGGCAAGAACACCTTCGCTGGCGAAGGTTATGCCGGCCTGTCCGACACCGCCCTGTACTTCATCGGCGGCATCATCAAGCACGGTAAGGCCCTGAACGGCTTCACCAACCCGTCGACCAACTCCTACAAGCGTCTGGTCCCAGGTTTCGAAGCGCCGGTCATGCTGGCCTACTCGGCTCGCAACCGTTCCGCCTCGATCCGTATTCCTTACGTATCCAGCCCGCGCGCTCGCCGTATCGAAGCTCGCTTCCCGGATCCAGCAGCCAACCCATACCTGGCCTTCGCTGCCCTGGTCATGGCCGGCCTGGACGGTATCCAGAACAAGATCCACCCTGGCGACGCCGCCGACAAAAACTTGTACGACCTGCCGCCTGAAGAGGCCAAAGAGATCCCACAAGTGTGCGGCAGCCTGAAAGAAGCCCTGGAAGAGCTGGACAAGGGCCGTGCGTTCCTGACCAAAGGCGGCGTATTCAGCGACGACTTCATCGATGCCTACATCGAGCTGAAAAGCGAAGAAGAAATCAAAGTACGCACCTTCGTACACCCACTGGAATACGAGCTGTACTACAGCTGCTGATCCGGTAGCGCTGCTTAAGGTGGCGTGATGCGAAAAGACCTCCTTCGGGAGGTCTTTTTTTGCCTGGGGATTGTCAGGTGGCTGCTCGGCGGTCGAGCATATGGCTGACCATCGAAGACGGAGGGCGGTGGATTTGGGGTTGGCTTGAGCCCTACGCGACCACTGTAGGAGCGAGCTTGCTCGCGAAAAACGCCAGGGCACCGCATTTCTTCAACATTTACGCGTTATCGTTAACGACCTTCGCGAGCAAGCTCGCTCCTACAGGGGGATTTCCTTTGAAACATCGACTTGCGTTCACTTTGTTCTTTATCAGCGCCAGTGCATTGGCTGCGCCACCTACGCTTGAGCCTTTACTCAACAGCATCGCCGAACGCCTGGAAATCGCCGACCAGGTGGCGCTGAGCAAATGGGACAGCAAAAAACCGGTGGAAGATAAGAAGCGCGAACAAGAAGTGATCGCCAGCGTTGTCGCCCAGGCGCCGAGCTACAAACTGGCACCCGCCGCCGCCGAGCAATTCTTCTCGGCCCAGATCGAGGCAAACAAGCTGGTGCAGTACACCCACCTGTCCGATTGGCAGTTCCAGGGCAAGGCACCCGACGATCCGCGCCCGGACCTGGTGAAGCAGATTCGCCCGCAGCTGGATCAATTGCAAACACGCCTGCTGCAACAACTGGCGGACTTCACCCCCCAACGTACCGACCCGCAGTGCCCTCACTGGCTGGCCGAAGCGGTGCATGAGCCGCTGAACGACCCGCTGCGGCAACTGGCGATGATCCGCGCCACGGCTGAGCTGTGTATTCGCACAGGCCAATAACGGATGACACCCACATTATTTTAGGCACCTTCCGGCATCCCTCCCCGAACAGCGATCGTAGCCTTACCGGCCACTCAGCGAACGGGATGAAACCAACCATGGAAGCCCTCAAATGCTTGATCGCAACAGCGGCCTGCTTGTCTGCCCTAGGCTGCAGCAGCCAGCCGAAAGTCGTCGTGCAAATCGAAAAGGAAATCCTGCTGCAGAGCAGCGCTTCATGGGACGGAACACCTTACAAGGCTTATCCCTCCGGCCCGCCGGAACTCACGCTGTTGCGGCTCAAGATCCCCGCGAATACGCAGTTACCCTGGCACAGCCACCCCATGCCGAACGCAGCGTATATCCTCTCGGGCGAGTTGATCGTTGAAGCCCGTAAAGGTGGGCAAGCCCTCACCCTGACACAAGGGCAAACCCTGGCCGAGATGGTAGGCACAGTCCATCGCGGCAGAACCGGGAGCACACCGGTGGAACTGCTGGTCTTTTACGCCGGCAGCGCGGGCATGCCACTCTCCCAGCCACACTGATAAAGCCCCACCACTGAGATCGCTCTCGCACAGCCGCCGAGAGCACTCTCTCATCACTTCCTGAACAAACCTCACAAAACCGCACTATATTGGTGCGACGACCTGCACCCTTCCCACTGACTCACCCCATTTTGGTTCGAAACTTCCCGGCCAAGCTGGCAGAACGCCACAGTTTCGCGCCTTAAACCCCTATTTCAGGGGATTAACGCTTCTTTTCGGAGCCTTGGTTTGGTTTTTGCATTTTCCTTGTATCAGCGCGTGCCTCAAGCCCGCGCCTTGCTCCAAAAGAGGTCCCGATGACCATCAGCGATGCACTGCACCGTTTGTTACTCGACAATCTGACTACCGCGACCATCCTGCTCAATGACGACCTGCGCCTTGAGTACATGAACCCGGCGGCGGAGATGCTCCTGGCCATCAGCGGCCAGCGCAGCCATGGGCAGTTCATCAGCGAATTGTTCACCGAGTCGGCCGAAGCCTTGAGTTCATTGCGCCAGGCGGTGGAGCAGGCACATCCGTTCACCAAGCGTGAAGCGATGCTCACGGCACTGACCGGCCAGACGCTGACCGTCGACTACGCCGTCACCCCGATCTTGAGCAACGGCGCGACCCTGCTGCTGCTCGAAGTGCACCCCCGCGACCGCCTGTTGCGCATCACCAAGGAAGAAGCCCAGCTGTCCAAGCAGGAGACCAGCAAGATGCTGGTGCGCGGCCTGGCCCATGAGATCAAGAACCCGCTGGGCGGCATTCGCGGCGCGGCGCAGTTGCTGGCCCGCGAGCTGCCGGACGAGCACCTCAAGGACTACACCAACGTCATCATCGAAGAGGCTGACCGCCTGCGTAACCTGGTGGACCGCATGCTCGGCTCCAACAAGCTGCCGTCGCTGGCGATGACCAACGTGCACGAAGTACTTGAGCGCGTCTGTCAGTTGGTAGAAGCCGAAAGCCAGGGCTGCATCACCTTGGTGCGCGACTACGACCCGAGCATTCCCGACGTGTTGATCGACCGCGAGCAGATGATCCAGGCGGTGCTCAACATCGTGCGCAACGCCATGCAGGCCATCAGCAGCCAGAACGAGCTGCGCCTTGGCCGCATCAGCCTGCGCACCCGTGCCCTGCGCCAGTTCACCATCGGCCACGTGCGCCATCGCCTGGTGACCAAGGTCGAGATCATCGACAACGGCCCAGGCATTCCTGCGGAACTTCAGGAAACCATCTTCTTTCCCATGGTCAGCGGCCGCCCGGACGGTACCGGGCTGGGCCTGGCCATTACCCAGAACATCATCAGCCAGCACCAGGGTCTGATCGAATGTGAAAGCCATCCCGGCCACACCACGTTCTCGATCTTTCTGCCTCTGGAACAAGGAGCCCCATCGACATGAGCCGTAGTGAAACTGTGTGGATCGTCGATGACGACCGTTCTATCCGCTGGGTCCTCGAGAAAGCCTTGCAACAGGAAGGCATGACCACCCAGAGCTTCGACAGCGCCGACGGGGTGATGAGCCGCCTGGCGCGCCAGCAGCCCGACGTGATCATCTCCGACATCCGCATGCCCGGCGCCAGTGGCCTGGACCTGCTGGCGCGGATTCGCGAGCAGCACCCGCGCCTGCCGGTGATCATCATGACTGCGCACTCCGACCTGGACAGCGCTGTCGCGTCCTATCAGGGCGGCGCCTTCGAGTACCTGCCCAAGCCATTTGATGTGGACGAGGCCGTGGCGCTGGTCAAGCGCGCCAACCAGCACGCCCAGGAACAGCAGAACCAGGAAGCCCCGCCGACCCTGACCCGCACCCCGGAAATCATCGGTGAAGCGCCGGCGATGCAGGAAGTGTTTCGCGCCATCGGGCGCTTGAGCCATTCCAACATCACCGTGCTGATCAACGGCGAGTCGGGTACCGGTAAAGAGTTGGTGGCCCACGCCCTGCACCGCCACAGCCCGCGGGCGGCCTCGCCGTTTATCGCGCTGAACATGGCGGCGATCCCCAAGGATCTGATGGAGTCCGAGCTGTTCGGCCATGAGAAAGGCGCGTTCACCGGCGCAGCCAACCTGCGTCGCGGCCGCTTCGAACAGGCGGACGGCGGCACGCTGTTCCTCGATGAAATCGGCGACATGCCGGCCGACACCCAGACCCGCCTGCTGCGCGTACTGGCGGACGGCGAGTTCTACCGCGTGGGCGGGCACACACCGGTCAAGGTCGATGTGCGCATCATCGCCGCGACTCACCAGAACCTGGAAACCCTGGTGCACGCCGGCAAGTTCCGTGAAGACTTGTTCCACCGTCTCAACGTGATCCGCATCCACATCCCACGTATGTCGGACCGTCGCGAAGATATCCCGACCCTCGCCCGCCACTTCCTCAGCCGCGCCGCCCAGGAGCTGGCCGTCGAGCCGAAGCTGCTGAAAAGCGAGACCGAGGAATACCTGAAGAACCTGCCATGGCCCGGCAACGTGCGCCAGCTGGAGAACACCTGCCGCTGGATCACCGTGATGGCGTCCGGCCGCGAAGTGCATATCGGCGACCTGCCGCCGGAGCTGTTGAGCCTGCCGCAGGATTCGGCACCGGTGACCAACTGGGAACAGGCGCTGCGCCAATGGGCCGACCAGGCCCTGGCACGCGGCCAGTCGAACCTGCTGGACAGCGCCGTACCGGCCTTCGAGCGGATCATGATCGAAACCGCCCTCAAGCACACCGCCGGCCGCCGTCGCGATGCCGCCGTGTTGCTGGGTTGGGGTCGCAATACCCTGACGCGCAAGATCAAGGAGCTGGGCATGAAGGTCGATGGTGGTGATGACGATGAGGGCGACGACGCCTGATCTCCAATCTACCGAGGTCTAATGTGGGAGGGGGCTTGCTCCCGATAGCGGTGGATCAGTCAGATAGATATCGACTGACACTCCGCCATCGGGAGCAAGCCCCCTCTCACATTTGGACCTCCACACGGACTCAGAACCGTGCACCGCTTCAATGCACCCTGTTCTAGCATCGCGCACACGTTCCAAGCCCGAGGCAAGCCTCTTGTTAAAAAAATGCTGAACCCCGAAAACACCAAAGCCCCGTATTCCGGGGCTTTGCGCTTTCTGGAGAAATTTTTTGGCACAACTCAGCCACTCTGGCACGCGCCCTGCAATAACCCCAGTACAACCCAGTTTCGGGGACCTTGGTACAGGCAGGCCGAGAATCCCCTCTTTACACACGGGGTGCTTGATGCGAACCGCGTCGCGCTCCACACCGCTTTCGGGAACCTCGGTACAGGCAGGCCGGGGATTCCCTCTTTAACACCGAAGCCTCTGGCTTCACCCCGTTTTGGGAGCCCTGGTACAGGCAGGCCGGGAACTCCCTCTTTTATTGCTCTTGGAGATGGATCTCCAGCCGCCAGCGGTCATCGACCTCCTCGCCCTTCCACTCCCCGCGCAACGGCCGAGCCGCCACCAGGTTCAGCAGCAAGCCCGCATCGGTCTTGCGCACGCGCCAGTTCACATCCTTGTCGTTGACCTTGAGCTGCCCGCTGGCGGCTTTGCCTTGTGCATCGAACAACAGCGCCACGGTGCCGTCGATGTGCTCGCCGTGCAGCTTGGGTTCGCTGTTGAACCACACCACCACACCGTCCGCCGCCGTCTCTATCTGCTGCAACTCGACCGGGTCAGGGGTGGTCAGGCGGCCGATCATCAGGCCCACCATCAGGCCGACAATCGCCAATGAGCCCATGACCCTCGGCATTAGCTTCGGTCTTGGGTCTTCTTCAGGGGTAGAATGCAGCGCATCTTTGCCTTCGGAGCCGTGCATGTTTCACGTCATCCTTTTTCAACCAGAAATTCCGCCGAATACCGGCAACGTTATCAGGCTGTGCGCCAACAGTGGCTGCCACCTGCATTTGATCGAGCCCCTGGGCTTCGACATGGACGACAAGCGCCTGCGCCGTGCCGGCCTGGACTACCACGAGTATGCCACCCTGCAGCGCCATGCCGACCTGGCCAGCTGCCTGGAAAGCCTGGGCCACCCACGGCTGTTCGCGTTCACCACCAAGGGTTCGCGACCGTTCCATGATGCCAGCTTCGCCGAAGGCGACGCCTTCCTGTTCGGCCCGGAAAGCCGTGGCCTGCCGGCCGACGTACTCGACGCCCTGCCGGACGGGCATCGCCTGCGCCTGCCGATGCGCGAAGGCTGCCGCAGCCTGAACCTGTCGAACACCGTCGCCGTTGCCGTCTACGAAGGCTGGCGCCAACTCGGCTTCAAGTAACACACATAACAAATGTGGGAGGGGGCTTGCCCCCGATGGCGGAGTGTCAGTCGACATCTACGTGACTGATCCACCGCTATCGGGAGCAAGCCCCCTCCCACATTGGGTTCGAGATTACTGAACCGTCGGTGCGCCTTCCTGTTGCATGCGCTGCAGCTCTTGAGCGTACAGGGCATCGAAGTTCACCGGAGCCAGCATCAACGCCGGGAACGAACCACGGGTGACCAGGCTGTCCAGGGTCTCGCGGGCATACGGGAACAGGATGTTCGGGCAGAACGCACCCAGGGTGTGGCTCATGGACGCTTCGTCCAGGCCCTGGATCAGGAAGATACCGGCCTGTTGCACTTCAGCGATGAAGGCCACTTCTTCGCCATTCTTGACGGTGACCGACAAGGTCAGCACGACTTCGTGGAAATCGCCTTCCAGTGCCTTTTGACGGGTGTTCAGGTCCAGGGCAACGCTTGGGGTCCATTCCTGGCGGAAGATAGCCGGGCTTTTCGGCGCTTCGAACGACAAGTCACGCACATAGATACGCTGCAGCGAAAATTGTGGGCCTTGGGCTTCTGCTGCTTCGGTGTTCTGTTGGTCAGTCATCGCAGATCCTTCTTGATCTTGGGGTCTTTTAGGGGTTAGGAGTCAGACGAGCAGCAGCGCATCGAGTTTACCGGCGCGCTCCAGGGCAAACAGGTCGTCGCAACCACCGATGTGTTTGGCGCCGATCCAGATCTGCGGCACTGACGTGCGCCCCGCCTTCTGGGCCATTTCGGCACGCACCTGGGGTTTGCCATCGACCTTGATCTCTTCGAAGGCAACGCCCTTTTTCTCCAGCAGGGCCTTGGCCCGCATGCAGTAAGGGCACCAATCGCTGGAATATACGACGACCTGGCTCATATCACTTCACCAGCGGCAGGTTATCGGCGCGCCAGCTGCTGATGCCACCGGACAGCTTGGCGGCGGTGAAACCGGTCTTGAGCATCTCGCGGGCGTGGGTACCGGCGTGCTGGCCCTGGGCGTCGACCAGGATGATGGTCTTGGCCTTGTGCTTTTCCAGCTCGGCCAGGCGCGCGATCAGCTTGTCCTGAGGAATGTTCAGGGCACCGACGATGTGGCCGGCGGCGAAATCCTTGACTGGGCGGATATCCACCACAATGGCCTCATCCTTGTTGACCAGCGCGGTCAGCTCCGACGTGCTCAGGCTGCGGCCACCACGGCTCAATTCGTGAGCGATCAGCAGCGCCAGCAGGATGACGAAGGCACCCACGAGCAGATAGTGGGCAGTGGCAAATGCAATCAGGTGATCAACCATCAAGGAGGTTCCAGGGCGTTAAAATGGCGGTAAGTATACACAGCCGTCAGGGGGGGCCAACCCCCGTAAAGCGGTGACGTGGTCGGAACTTCGCTTTAAACTGCCACTCCCTTTTCAATTGCCTTCCTTTATTACCGCCGCGAGAGGATCTATGACTACCACGCCTAAACCTTTGGTCCTGATAATTCTCGATGGCTTCGGACACAGTGAAAGCCACCACGACAACGCGGTGTACGCGGCCAAGAAGCCCGTACTCGACCGCCTGACCGCGACGGTGCCCAACGGCCTGATCTCCGGCTCGGGCATGGACGTGGGCCTGCCGGACGGCCAGATGGGCAACTCGGAAGTCGGCCACATGAACCTCGGCGCCGGACGAGTGGTCTATCAAGACTTCACTCGCGTGACCAAATCGATCCGCGATGGCGAGTTCTTCGAGAACCCGACCCTCTGCGCAGCGGTAGATAAAGCAGTGGCCGCCGGCAAGGCCGTGCACTTCATGGGCCTGCTGTCCGACGGCGGCGTTCACAGTCACCAGGACCATCTGGTGGCAATGGCCGAGCTGGCCTTCAAGCGCGGCGCCGACAAGATCTACCTGCACGCCTTCCTCGATGGCCGCGACACCCCGCCAAAAAGCGCGCAATCCTCCATCGAGCTGCTGGACGCCACTTTCGCCGCCCTGGGCAAGGGCCGCATCGCCAGCCTGGTGGGCCGCTACTTCGCCATGGACCGCGACAACCGTTGGGACCGCGTGTCCCAGGCCTACAACCTGATCGTCGACGGCCAGGCCGAATTCCACGCCGCCACCGCCCAGGAAGGCCTGGAAGCTGCCTACGCCCGTGGCGAGAGCGATGAATTCGTCAAGGCCACCACCATCGGCGAGCCGGTCAAGGTCGAAGACGGCGACGCCGTGGTGTTCATGAACTTCCGCGCCGACCGTGCCCGCGAGCTGAGCCGTGTGTTTGTCGAAGACGGTTTCAAGGAATTCGAGCGGGCGCGCCAGCCAAAAGTCCAATACGTCGGCCTGACCCAATACGCCGCCAGCATCCCGGCCCCCGCTGCCTTTGCTGCCGGCAGCCTGGACAACGTGCTGGGCGACTACCTGGCGAAGAACGGCAAGACCCAGCTGCGTATCGCTGAAACCGAAAAATACGCCCACGTGACCTTCTTCTTCTCCGGCGGCCGTGAAGAACCGTTCCCAGGCGAAGAACGCATCCTGATCCCTTCGCCGAAAGTCGCCACCTACGACCTGCAGCCGGAAATGAGCGCGCCGGAAGTCACCGACAAGATCGTCGACGCCATTGACCACCAGCGTTACGACGTGATCGTGGTCAACTACGCCAACGGTGACATGGTCGGCCACAGCGGCAATCTGGAAGCTGCGACCAAGGCCGTGGAATGCCTGGACCTGTGCGTCGGCCGCATTGTCGAGGCCCTGGAAAAAGTCGGCGGCGAAGCGCTGATCACCGCCGACCACGGCAACTGCGAGCAGATGTCCGACGAAACCACCGGCCAGGCCCATACCGCCCACACCACCGAGCCGGTGCCGTTCATCTACGTCGGCAAGCGCGACTTCAAAGTGCGTGAAGGCGGCGTGCTGGCGGATGTGGCACCGACCATGCTGATGCTGATGGGGTTGGAGAAGCCCAAAGAGATGACCGGGACCTCAATTCTGGTCTGATCTCAACAAACATGTGGGAGGGGCTTGTCCCTTCCCACATGGGATCTGCGGTGTTTGGTAGATGTCTTTTTGCCATACCACCGCCGCTCGGCACCTATCTTGCCTTCCAGGCCGAATTGGGCGTTTTTTTTGCAGCGCTTGGCGGGCATACTAGGCCGTCCCTTTCCCTGGTGTCGCCCGCCTCTATGCTTCGCGCCTTGATTAGCCTCGCTCTTGTCTGCCTGCTCCAACCGGCGTTTGCCGACGAGCGCGCACAAACTCAACAACAGTTGGACGCTACGCGTCAGGACATTACCGAGCTGAAAAAACTGCTCGGCAAGCTCCAGGAAGAAAAATCCGGGGTGCAGAAAGACCTGCGCGGCACGGAAACCGAAATGGGCAAGCTGGAGAAGCAGGTCCAGGAGCTGCAAAAAGAACTAAAGAAGAGCGAGTCGGAACTGGAGCGACTCGACGCTGAGAAAAAAAAACTCCAGAGCGCACGCGTTGAACAGCAACGCTTGATCGCGATCCAGGCCCGCGCCGCCTACCAGAGCGGCCGCCAGGAATACCTCAAGTTGCTGCTCAACCAGCAGAACCCGGAGAAATTCGCGCGCACCCTGACCTACTACGACTACCTGAGCAAGGCCCGCCTGGAGCAACTGAAAAGCTTCAACGAGACCCTGCGCCAGTTGGCCAACGTCGAACAGGAAATCGCCAACCAGCAGTCGCAGCTGGAGGACCAGAAAGCCAGCCTCAACGCCCAGCGCGACGAGCTGGACAAGGTCCGCAAGGAGCGCCAGCTGGCCCTGGCCAAGCTCAATGACGACGTGAAGGCCCGCGACGCCAAGCTGCAGGCCCGCGAGCAGGACCAGGCCGACCTGGCCAAAGTGCTCAAGACCATCGAAGAAACCCTGGCACGCCAGGCACGCGAGGCCGAAGAGGCGCGACAGAAAGCGCTGATCGCCCAGCAGGAAGCGGAAAAAAAGCGCCAGCGTGAGGCCGAACTGGCAGCCACCACCGATGCCCCGGCGCCGCGCAAACCGGTACATGCCGCCCCTGGCCCGCTGGTTTCCAGTGCCGGCGAGTCGTTCGGCGGCCCTTTTGCTTCAGCCCGCGGCAAACTTCCATGGCCGGTTGATGGTCGACTGCTGGCACGCTTTGGGGAAACCCGGGGCGATGACACCCGTGCCAAGTGGGACGGGGTGATGATCAGCGCCTCTGCCGGCAGCCAGGTCCACGCCGTACATGGCGGGCGCGTGGTGTTTGCCGATTGGCTGCGGGGCGCCGGTTTGCTAGTGATTCTCGACCACGGTAATGGCTATTTAAGCCTTTATGGCCACAATCAGACGTTACTCAAGTCGGCAGGTGATGTTGTAAAAGCCGGTGAATCTATCTCCACTGTCGGTAACAGTGGTGGCCAGGACACCCCGGCGCTGTACTTCGCTATTCGTCAGCAGGGTCGCCCGAGCGATCCCGCACAATGGTGCCGGTCCCAAGGATAGGGTCGCATCTACATTAGGAGTTCGTTCGACATGCTGCATTTGTCCCGCCTCACTTCGCTGGCCCTGACGATCGCCCTGGTCATCGGCGCGCCTCTGGCTTTTGCCGACCAGGCCGCCCCGGCTGCACCCGCCGCCACGGCCGCGACCACCAAGGCGCCATTGCCGCTGGACGAGCTGCGCACCTTTGCCGAGGTCATGGACCGGATCAAGGCCGCCTATGTCGAACCTGTAGACGACAAGACCTTGCTGGAGAATGCCATCAAGGGCATGCTCAGCAACCTTGATCCGCACTCCGCCTACCTGGGTCCGGAAGATTTTGCCGAGCTGCAGGAAAGCACCAGCGGTGAGTTCGGCGGCCTGGGCATTGAAGTCGGCGCCGAAGACGGCAATATCAAGGTGGTCTCGCCCATCGATGACACCCCGGCGTCCAAGGCCGGCATCCAGGCCGGTGACTTTATCGTCAAGATCAACGGCCAGCCGACCCGCGGCCAGACCATGACCGAAGCCGTCGACAAGATGCGCGGCAAGATCGGCCAGAAAATCACCCTGACCCTGGTGCGCGACGGCGGCAACCCGTTTGACGTGACACTCACCCGTGCGACCATCGTGGTCAAGAGCGTGAAGAGCCAGCTGCTGGAGTCTGGCTACGGTTACATCCGCATCACCCAGTTCCAGGTCAAGACCGGCGACGAAGTGGCCAAGGCCCTGGCTAAGCTGCGCAAGGACAACGGCAAGAAACTCAGCGGCATCGTGCTCGACCTGCGCAACAACCCGGGCGGCGTGCTGCAGTCGGCGGTGGAAGTGGTCGACCACTTCATCACCAAGGGCCTGATCGTCTACACCAAGGGCCGTATCGCCAACTCCGAGCTGCGCTTCTCGGCCACCGGCAACGATCTCAGCGAGAACGTGCCATTGGCCGTGCTGATCAACGGCGGCAGCGCCTCGGCCTCGGAAATCGTCGCTGGCGCCCTGCAAGACCAGAAGCGCGGCGTGCTGATGGGCACCACCAGCTTCGGCAAAGGCTCGGTACAAACCGTGCTGCCGCTGAACAACGATCGCGCCCTGAAGATCACCACCGCGTTGTACTACACGCCGAACGGCCGCTCGATCCAGGCCCAAGGCATCGTGCCGGACATCGAAGTGCGCAAGGCCAAGATCACCAACGAAATCGACAGCGAGTACTACAAGGAAGCAGACCTGCAAGGTCACCTGGGCAATGGCAACGGCGGTGCCGACCAGCCAACCGGCAGCAGCAAGAAAGCCAAGCCGATGCCGCAGGACGATGACTACCAGCTGGCCCAGGCGCTGAGCCTGCTCAAGGGCCTGAGCATTACGCGCAGCCGTTGATATGCGTGTTGCCCTGATCATCGCTGTGCTGTGCAGCCTGGCAGGGGTCGCCCAAGCGGCCCCTGCCGGCGAATTCCACAAAGCCTACCTGACCCTCATCATCGACGACCTGGGGCAAAACCTGCCCCGGGATCGTCGCGTGCTGGCCCTGCCTGGGCCGGTGACCACGGCGATCATGCCCGACACGCCCCACGCCGCCGAATTCGCCCGCGAAGCGCACAAGGCCGGCAAGATCGTGATCCTGCACATGCCCATGGACCCCGCCACCGGCCCGTTCGCCTGGCACCCGGAACTCTCCATGGAAGAACTTGGCCAACGCCTGGACGCCGCCTTCAAGGCCGTGCCCTACACCGCCGGCATCAACAACCATATGGGCAGTCGCATGACCGCCCAGCCGGCCGCCATGGCCTGGCTGATGGCGGAACTGCAGCGGCGCAACAAATTCTTCGTCGACAGCCGCACCAGCGCACAGACCGTGGCCGCCGCCGAGGCGCAGAAGATCGGCCTGGCCCATGTCTCGCGGGATGTATTCCTCGATGATGAGCGCACCGAAGCGGCGATTGCCACGCAGCTGCAAACCGCGATCAAGCTGGCGCATAAACAGGGTTCGGCGGTGATGATCGGCCACCCCTATCCGCAGACGCTGGCGGTGCTCGAGCGCGAATTGCCCAAGCTCCAGGCCCAGGGCATCGAGTGGATTGATATCAAGCTGATGATCAGTGTGCGCAGCAATCAAGCCATGCCGGGGCACGGCAAGAACGGCGTCTACCGCTACAAATAGTCCGCCATGATCTGTTCCACCCGCCCTTCAGAGCGCAACTGATCCAACGCTGCCTGCAGCCTGGCTACCGTCTCATCCGGCACATCCTTGTTCAGCGCCAGGTACAACTGGGCACTGTTGAACCGCAGCACAGTCTTGAGCCCGGTCACACCGACCTGGCGCGCCAGGTAACGCCCGGCCGGGTCGCCGGTGGCCCACAGGTCGATCTGGCCATCCACGAGCTTTTGCGCGTTGTCCTGGTCACGCAACACCACCACCGGGTTAAGGCCCTGCTTCTCCAGGGTCTCGGCGATGGCATCGCCTTTATAGGCGCCGATCCTGTAGCGGCGCGCATGCTCCAGGTCGTCGAGCTGGATCTTGCTGTCGGCCTTGGCCAGCAGCACCCAGTCGTCCGGGCCGATGGGGCCGACCCACTTGAACAGCGCTTCACGATCCGGCAGGCGCGCCATCACAAACACGCCATAGCCGGGTTTCTCCAGGGCGAGCTTATAGATTCGCTCCCAGGGAAAACGCAGGGTGAGATTGTAGGAAATGCCGGCACGCTTGAAGGTTTCGCGCACGATGTCCACGGCGATACCTTCGATGTTCTCGTCCCTGGCGAAGTTCTTGCCGTTCTTGGCCATGTTGTAGGGCGGGAAATTTTCCGTCAGCAACACCAGGGAGGCGTCGGACGGCTCTTCGGCGTGGGCCGCACTCACCATGAAGATGGAGGTGCTGGCGAGGGCAAGCAGCAGGGTCTTGAACATGAAGGCTACCGGAATCCATGGCAAGCGCAGAGAGTGCCGCGCGCCTGCCATGGTGTCCAGCAACGTTTAGCGAACGACGATACCGCGCGCCGCCATGTAGGCCTTGGCCTCGGGAACGGTGTATTCGCCAAAGTGAAAAATACTCGCCGCCAGCACCGCGCTGGCATGGCCTTCGATGACGCCGTCGGCCAGGTGTTGCAGGTTACCGACGCCGCCGGAAGCGATCACCGGAATACCCAGCGCATCGCTGATGGCGCGGGTCACGCCCAGGTCGAAGCCGTTCTTCATGCCGTCCTGGTCCATGCTGGTCAGCAGGATTTCCCCGGCGCCCAGGCCTTCCATCTTCATCGCCCACTCCACCGCGTCCAGACCGGTCGGCTTGCGACCGCCATGGGTGAAGATCTCCCAGCGCGGGGTTTCGCCCGGGCCGGAGACTTTCTTGGCGTCGATGGCGACCACGATGCATTGCGAGCCGAAGTGCTGCGCGGCTTCGCCGACGAACTCCGGGTTGAACACCGCAGCAGTGTTGATCGAGACCTTGTCCGCACCGGCATTGAGCAGGTTGCGGATGTCCTGCACAGTGCGCACGCCACCGCCCACGGTCAGCGGGATAAACACCTGGCTGGCCATACGCTCGACGGTATGCAACGTGGTGTCGCGACCATCGACGCTGGCAGTGATGTCGAGAAAGGTGATCTCGTCGGCACCCTGCTCATCGTAGCGACGGGCGATTTCCACCGGGTCGCCGGCGTCACGGATGTTCTCGAACTTGACGCCCTTGACCACGCGACCGTTGTCGACGTCCAGGCAAGGGATGATGCGTTTGGCCAGCGCCATGGTCAGTCCTCAGCCGTTGTAGGCATCGCAGTAAGCCTGGGCTTCGGCGACGTCCAGGGTACCTTCGTAGATCGCGCGGCCGGTGATGGCGCCGATGATCCCTGGCGCCTTGGCGTCCAGCAGCGACTTGATGTCGCCCAGGTTGTGAATGCCGCCGGAAGCGATCACCGGAATCTTTGTCGCCGCCGCCAGCGCCGCGGTGAACGGCACGTTGCAGCCCTGCATCATGCCGTCTTTGGCGATGTCGGTATAAACGATGGCGGACACGCCGTCGGCTTCGAACTGCCTGGCCAGGTCGATGACTTGCACGGTGCTGATTTCAGCCCAGCCGTCGGTGGCGACGAAACCGTCCTTGGCGTCCAGGCCCACGATCACCTTGCCCGGGAACGCGCGGCAGGCTTCGGCGACGAAGGCCGGGTCTTTCACGGCCTTGGTGCCGATGATCACGTAGCTCACGCCGGCCTTGACGTAATGCTCGATGGTTTCCAGGGAGCGGATACCGCCGCCGATCTGGATCGGCAGGTTCGGGTAGCGCCTGGCGATCGCGGTGACCACCTCGCCGTTGACCGGCTGGCCTTCGAAGGCGCCGTTCAAGTCCACCAGATGCAGACGCCGGCAGCCCCCTTCCACCCATTTGGCAGCCATGCTCACCGGGTCATCGGAGAACACGGTGGAATCTTCCATACGGCCTTGGCGCAGACGGACGCAGGCGCCGTCCTTGAGATCGATAGCGGGGATAATCAGCATCTGGCAAACCTTATTCGATATTCAGCAATGCTTGGGAAATCAGGGTTTCTCAAGCGACCACAGGTCGCTTTCGATGCTTTCGAACCTTTCTTTAAGGAGCGTCTGCGTATCGAAAATCGCCCTGTTGTAATAGTGCGGAGCCACTTCGGTGGTGAACAGCTCAAGAATCTCGGCGACCTCGAACGAGCCCAGCTTGAGCTCGAAGCGGTCTTCCATGAAGCGCTTGATCTTGAGGGTAGCCTCACTTTCCTGCTCTGGCGTGAGGTTCAAGATCGGCAGCTTCGGCTTCCTGGCCATTTACCAGCGCCCATCCCAGGCGGCGAAGTTCTGCAGCAATTGCAGGCCATGGGTATGGCTCTTCTCCGGGTGGAACTGCACGGCAAAACGCGAACCTTCGGCCAACGCAGCGGCGAAGTCGACGCCGTAGTGCCCACCCCCCACCACCTGGCGCGGTTTACCGGCGGCGATGTAGTAGCTGTGCACGAAGTAGAAGCGCGCCATGTCCGGGATGTCGTGCCACAGCGGGTGATCCACCGCCTGGCTGACTTCGTTCCAGCCCATGTGCGGGACTTTCAGGTGGGCGCCGTCTTCGTGCAGGTCCTTGCCGAAGAACTTCACCTGGCCGGGGAACAGGCCGATGCAGTCGACGCCGTCGTTCTCTTCACTGCGATCGAGCAAGGCTTGCATGCCCACGCAGATGCCGAGGAACGGACGATCCTGGCTGACTTCGCGCACCAGGCTGTCAAAGCCCAGGCGACGGATCTCGGCCATGCAATCGCGGATCGCCCCCACACCGGGGAACACCACGCGGTCGGCTTCGCGAATCACGCTGGCATCGCTGGTGATCAGCACCTTGCCGGCCCCTACGTGTTCGAGGGCCTTGGCCACCGAGTGCAGGTTGCCCATGCCGTAATCGATAACCGCGACCGTCTGCATTACAGGACGCCCTTGGTCGAGGGCATCTGCCCGGCCATGCGCTCATCCAGCTCCACGGCCATGCGCAGCGCGCGGCCGAAAGCCTTGAACACGGTTTCGATCTGGTGGTGGGTGTTGGTGCCACGCAGGTTGTCGATGTGCAGGCTGACAAGTGCGTGGTTGACGAAGCCCTGGAAAAATTCCTGGAACAGGTCGACGTCGAAGCCGCCCACGGTGGCGCGGGTGTACGGCACGTGCATCTGCAGGCCTGGGCGGCCGGAGAAGTCGATGACCACACGCGACAGCGCTTCGTCCAGCGGGACATAGGCGTGGCCGTAGCGACGGATGCCTTTTTTGTCGCCGATGGCCTTGGCAAACGCCTGGCCGAGGGTGATGCCTACGTCTTCCACCGTGTGGTGGTCGTCGATATGCAGGTCGCCCTTGCTGACGATATCCAGGTCGATCAGCCCGTGACGGGCGATCTGGTCCAGCATGTGCTCAAGAAAAGGTACACCGATATCAAATCGGGCCTTTCCGGTGCCATCCAGGTTGATCGAGGCTTTGATCTGGGTTTCCAGAGTGTCGCGCTCGACGGACGCCTTACGTTCGGCCATCACCAGCTCCGCAAAATCATTGGGCGAAAAAGGCAGCCATTATAGGGGCGCGGGCGCTAAACAGAAACATCGAAGGGGATAAGACTGACGAGTTGAGGCGGGGAATGTCGGGGATAGACATGTATACACAAGCGGGCGCTCCAGGATGGTGCGCCCGCTTGTATTCAACTTAGTGGAACAGTACCGCCGTCTTCTGCAGGGTCACCCACACACCCCACGCCAACGGAATACCCACCACCAGCCAGGCGGCAATTGCCAATGGCACGGTGCCGGGCGCCGCTTTCCACTCCAGGGAAGTGGTGGCATCAGCCCCTTTGTCATGGCCCAGCGCTTGCTCTGCGGCAAGTTCTGCATCGGTCATGAAGTACTTGTCGGCCACCGGGCGGACCAGCATGTTGCAGATAAAGCCCAGCACCAGCAGGCCGGCGAGGATGTACAAGGTGATGTCATAGGCCGCAGCGCGTTCAACGCCGATGCTCAGTTGATACTCACGCAGGTAGTTCACCAGCACCGGGCCCAGCACGCCCGCCGCTGCCCAGGCGGTCAGCAGGCGACCGTGGATCGCGCCGACCATCTGGGTACCGAACAGGTCGGCCAGGTAGGCCGGGACGGTCGCAAAGCCACCGCCGTACATCGACAGGATGATGCAGAACGCCGCCACGAACAGCGCCACGTTGCCCAGGTGCCCCAGGTTCGGGATCAGCGCATACAGGGCAAAGCCCAGGGCGAAGAACACGAAGTAGGTGTTTTTACGCCCCAGGTAGTCGGAGAACGAAGCCCAGAAGAACCGACCACCGATGTTGAACAGGCTCAGCAGGCCGGTGAAGCCCGCAGCGATGGCGGCAATCGACGCCAATTGCCCGGCGTCCAGTTGGCCAAACGGCACATCGACACCCAGCAGCTTGCCACCGAACACTTCCTGCAGCAGCGGCGAAGCCATGCCGAGGATGCCGATACCGGCCGACACGTTCAGGCACAGCACCAGCCATACCAGACGGAATTGCGGGGTTTTCCACGCCACATTCACGTGCACGTGACGGTGGGTGATCATCGCGTTACTGGCTTTTTTCGCCGGTGCGGTCCAGCCCTCAGGCTTCCAGCCAGTGGGTGGAACGCGGTAGGACAGCGCGCCGCCGATCATGAACACGAAGTAGATCGCAGCCATGACCAGGAAACTCTGCCATACGCCCACGCTAGTCGGCGAAGCAAAATGCCCCATCAGCGCAGCAGCCAGCGGGGCGCCCACCATTGCGCCGCCGCCGAAGCCCATGATCGCCATGCCGGTGGCCATGCCGCGCTTGTCCGGGAACCACTTGATCAGGGTCGATACGGGCGAGATATAGCCCAGGCCCAGGCCGATACCGCCAATGACCCCGGAGCCGATCCACATCAGCCAGATCTGGTGGGTATAGATACCCAGCGCCGAGATCAGCAGGCCGCCACACCAGCACAACGCCGACACAACACCGGCCTTGCGCGGCCCGGCATGTTCCAGCCAGCCACCCCAGATCGCTGCCGAGCAGCCCAGGAAGATGAAGAACAGGGTGTAGATCCAGCCCAGCATGGAGATGGGCCAGTCGCATTGGGACGAGAAGACTTGGGCGATGAAGCTCATGTCCGGCGCACAGGCAACCGGTTTAGTGATACCCAGCGCCTTGGACAGCGGCAGCCAGAACACCGAAAAGCCGTAGGCCATGCCGATGCACAGGTGGATGGCCAGGGCGGCCGGTGGAACCAGCCAGCGGTTGAAGCCGGGCTTGGCGATAATGCGCTCCTTGGACAGGAACGCAGGCTGGGCGGCAGTAGTGCCGGCCACAGTGCTAGTGCTCATTGATGAATCCCCCAGTTATTAGTATGCGTTCGTCAGGCGCTCTCTCCCTCGGCCTTGCACGCAAAGCGTGGCCGTTTTTGTAGAGTGAAGCTCCATTTTGGCGCGACGATAAGTCGCAGAAGGCGAACGAACGGCCGAAGATTAGCATTAGCGAGTGACAGAAAAACCAAAATGACATCATCTTTTTGCGATTTTTCGGTTTTATTGGCGTCAAAAACCCGTTTTCGCCCCTATGGATACAATGTAACGATCGGTGACCTGACGCAGGCCGTCGGGCGTTATACTCTGCGGCTAAATTTTGAAATCGACATACAAGGACTCGCCCATGAAAGCGTTCGGCAAAATCCTGGGTCTGGTACTTCTCGGGCTGTTGCTGATCATTGTGGCTCTGGGCTTCGCCCTGACCCATCTCTTCGATCCCAACGACTATAAAGACGAGATTCGCCAGATTGCCCGCGACAAGGCCCACATCGAGCTGACGCTCAATGGCGATATCGGCTGGAGCCTGTTCCCCTGGCTCGGCCTGGAACTGCACGAAGCCAGCGTGGCGACCCTGACCACGCCGACCCAACCCTTCGCCGACCTGCAAATGCTTGGCCTGTCGGTACGCGTGCTGCCGCTGCTGCGTCGCGAGGTGCAAATGAGCGATGTGCGTGTCGAAGGCCTGAACCTGCGCCTCAACCGCGACAAGCAGGGCCATGGCAACTGGGAAGACATCGGCAAGACCGCGCCGGTGGCAACTGCCGGAACCCCCGCGCCAGCGCAAGCGCCTGCCGAGCCCGAAGCGGAAAAACCGTCCAAGCCGATCCGCCTGGATATCGACAGCCTGACGGTCAACAACGCCCGCGTCGAATACAACGATGAACAGACCGGCAAGCAATTCAGCGCCGAAAGTATCCAGCTGAGCACCGGCGCCGTGCACGAAGGTGCGAGCATCCCGGTGAAACTCACCGCCTTCTTCGGCAGCAACCAGCCAGTGATGCGCGTCAAGACCGAGCTCAACGGCAACCTGCGTATCGAACGCGCGCTCAAGCGCTACCAGTTCGAAGACATGAAAGTCACCGGCGAAGCCACTGGCGAGCCGCTGCAAGGCAAGACCGTGACCTTCTCCACACAAGGCCAGTTACTGGTGGACCAGGCGGCCAATATCGCCGAATGGACCAACCTGAAGCTCTCGGCCAACCAGTTGCGCGCCTTGGGCGAACTGAAGGTCAACGACCTGGACAAGACCCCGCAACTCAGCGGCGCGCTGTCCATCGCCCAGTTTGACCTGGCCAAGTTCCTCGACAGCGTCGGCAACCCGCTGCCGCCCATGGCCGAGGGCAGCCTGAGCAAGGTCGAGCTGGTCAGCCGCCTCAAGGGCACGCCGACCAGCCTGGCGCTGGAAGACCTGAACCTGAAACTCGATGGCAGCACCTTTACCGGTCGTATCGCCGTGGACGACTTTGCCAAGCAGGCGCTGCGCGTGCAGCTCAAGGGCGATACCTTCAACGCCGACAACTACCTGCCGGCCAAGTCCGAATCCGCCAAGGGCGCGACCGCCGCCCGCCAGGCCGAAGTGCAGAACAGCGAAGCCGGCGCCATGGCGGCCGGGGGCACCACGCCACTGCCGGAAGCACCGACCAAAGGCGCCTGGAGCACCGACAAACTGCTGCCATTGGCCCATCTGCGCAAGCTGGATGTGAATGCCGACCTCGCCTTCGGCCAACTGACCCTGAGTAAATTGCCGATCCAGAATGCCGTGCTGAAAGCGTCCGGCGTCGACGGCCAACTCAAGCTCGACACCCTGAGCGGCGGGCTCTACAACGGCACCTTCCAGGCCAACGGCAGCCTGGACGTGCGCCAGGACATTCCGCTGCTGGCCCTGCAAAGCCGGATCAGGCAGGTGCCGGTCGAACGCATCCTGCAGGCCCAGGGGCAAACGCCGCCGGTGAAAGGCCAGGTCACCCTCGACAGCAACCTCAGCGGCCGCGGCAACAGCCAGAAAGCCCTGATCGACAGCCTCAACGGTACCGCCAGCTTTGTGATCAACAACGGCGTGCTGCTCAACGCCAACCTCGAGCAGCAACTGTGCACCGGTATCGCCCTGCTCAACCGCAAGACCTTGAGCGGCGAACAACGCGGCAAGGACACACCGTTCCAGGAGTTGAAGGGCAACCTGACCTTCCGTAACGGCGTCGCCAACAACCCCGACCTGAAAGTGCGCATCCCCGGGCTGGCGGTCAATGGCAACGGTGACGTCGACCTGCGCGTACTGGGCATGGATTACCGCGTCGGCATCATCGTCGAAGGCGACCAGCGCGAAGTACCGGACCCGGCCTGCGAAGTCGGCGCCAACTTCCAGGGCATCGAAGTGCCGTTGCGCTGCCGTGGCCCACTGGAACTCGGTGCCAAGGCCTGCCGCCTGGACAAGGACGGCCTGAGCCAGGTCGCGATCAAGGCGGCCGGCAACAAGCTCAGCGAGAAGCTGGAAGAGAAGCTCGACAAGGTCAATCCGCAGCTCAAAGATGCTTTGAAAGGCCTGTTCAAACGATGAAAAACGAGCAGTTTTCAACGGCGGTGCTGGACTGGTACGACCGCCACGGCCGCCATGACCTGCCCTGGCAACAGGGCATCACGCCTTACCGGGTGTGGGTTTCGGAGATCATGCTGCAGCAGACCCAGGTCAGCACGGTGCTCAATTACTTCGACCGCTTCATGGCCTCCCTGCCAACGGTCGAAGCCCTGGCCGCCGCGCCGGAGGACGAAGTGCTGCACCTGTGGACCGGCCTGGGTTATTACACTCGGGCGCGCAACCTGCAAAAGACCGCGAAAATCATCGTGGCCGAGTACGGCGGCGAGTTTCCCAGGGATGTGGAAAAACTCACCGAGTTGCCCGGCATCGGCCTGTCCACCGCCGGCGCGATTGCCAGCCTGAGCATGGGCCTGCGCGCGCCGATCCTCGATGGCAACGTCAAACGCGTGCTGGCGCGCTTCACCGCACAAGAGGGCTACCCCGGCGAACCCAAGGTGGCCAAGCAGCTGTGGGCCACCGCGGAGCGCTTCACACCCCATGATCGTGTCAACGCCTACACCCAGGCGATGATGGACATGGGCGCCACCCTCTGCACCCGCAGCAAGCCCAGCTGCCTGCTGTGCCCGCTGGAAAAAGGCTGCGAAGCCCACCTGCTCGGCCTGGAGACACGCTACCCGATCCCCAAGCCGCGCAAGAGCATCCCGCAGAAGCGCACGCTGATGCCGATGCTGGCCAATGCCGAAGGCGCCATCCTGCTTTACCGCCGCCCCTCCACCGGCCTGTGGGGCGGCTTGTGGAGCCTGCCCGAACTGGACGACCTGCAAGACCTCGAACACCTGGCCAACCAGCACGCTCTCGAGCTGGGCGAGCACCAGGCACTGCCGGGGCTGATCCACACCTTCAGCCACTTCCAGCTGGCCATCGAACCCTGGCTGGTGCAGGTCGAGGAATCCGCCCATCACGTGGCCGAGGCCGACTGGCTCTGGTATAACCTCGCCACCCCGCCGCGCCTGGGCCTTGCCGCCCCGGTAAAGAAACTGCTGAAACGCGCGGCCGATGTATTGAACGCAGGAGAGTCGTCATGACCCGCACCGTAATGTGCCGCAAGTACAACGAAGAATTGCCAGGCCTGGAACGCCCTCCGTACCCAGGTGCGAAGGGCCAGGACATTTTCGATCACATCTCCGCCCAGGCATGGGGCGACTGGCTGAAACACCAGACGCTGCTGATCAATGAAAAACGCCTGAACATGATGAACGCCGAAGACCGTAAATACCTGTCAGGCGAAATGGACAAGTTCTTTTCCGGCGAGGATTACGCCAAGGCTGACGGCTACGTGCCGCCTGCTCAATAATTGATCAAAAATCGGGGTCGGCACGTAAGCGACGGTAATAATTAAATATTTTTTGAAAACTTGCTTGACGACCCCCTGAAAAACCCGTTTAATGCGCCCCGTTGCCCAGATAGCTCAGTCGGTAGAGCAGGGGATTGAAAATCCCCGTGTCGGCGGTTCGATTCCGTCTCTGGGCACCACTAATTAGTTTCAGGTGGTGCAAAAACCACCCGAAAGCCCACAAGAAGCCCGCCCAGTGCGGGCTTTTTGTTGTCGGGGATTTATAGATGCCGCCTGGGGCGATCGAGCATCGCCCCAGGGGATTTCAGTTAGCTGCGATCCGACATCAATGTGAACACTGCCACCCGCTCCTGATCGGATATCTCAAAGCCGCGCTCTTCCACCCGATCCAGCCAGCCCTGGGCTGACAGCTGCTCGCCAAAGCGTACCAGGCGCCCGTAACGCTCGAAGACCGCCCTCAACACATTGATCATCGCCGGATAGCTGCAACCGCCATCAAAGCCAATGCTCAGCCTTCCGATTCGCGAGCGCTCAATTACGTAGCCACTGACGGGCCGCTTAAAGTCCTTTTTCGTCATATCCCTGTGCTTCCAATACGGCAAGTTCAAAAAACGGCACAGCCAATTTGACCGACCGGTCACTCGATCGGCAAACATACAGCAAGGTGCCAGGTCACTTCAGCAAAAACACCATCAGCGGGTTGTCGTTCAATCGCCCCTCTAGGCTCGGCTGCAGGCGATCCAGGGGCGTTCCCGGCAACAGCGTCGTTTCCTTGCGTGCCACGATCACCCAGGCAGGACGGGGCAAAGCATCCAGCCGTCCAACCTCGTTACCCGCGATAAACACGGGCTGCTCGTCGTGGTCCAGGTTCATCATGTAGCGCACGGCCCAGGTATCACGCCCCAGGTTGAGAAACACCAAGGTACCCGGCTGCTTCACGCGAAGCGCCTCCACCTGCCCCACGAATCTCCGGGTATCGAACTGCAAATCCTTGGCCGGCTCCACGACAGCCACCAACACCAGCCATTGCGCCGCCAATGCAACGAGGCTAAGCCACACCAGTCGCTGCGGCCGTCGCCAGACACCCAGCGCAGCCACTTGCAGCACCAACAGGACAGCAATCAGTAGCGGCAACGAAACGTTAGGCCAGTAACCGTGCTTCTGCCACCCATGCCGACAGACAAACACGGCAACCACGCACAGCGCCGGCAGCGCCGCGACAAGCCATTCATAGCCCCTGCGCACGCCCAAGAGCCAGCCTTGCGCCTGAAGCAGCCCATAGGCCGCGACAGCCGCAAACATCGGCACCATGGGCAGAATGTAATAGGCACGCTTGAAATGCGGCACCGACAAGCCAAGCAGGATCATCAACCCACAGGCACCGAGCCGCACCACCAATTGCACCGGATCATCAAACCGCTCCGCCCAACGATGACGCAGCGCAACCAATGTGACCAACGCCAGCGGCACCACGGGGAAGTAACGGTACAGGCTCAGCTGGAAGTAGAAATAGAACGGCTCGCCGCTTTCATCAAGGCGCCCGCCCACTTGCATATTGAACACTTCATCGGCAAACCCATCGCCGCCGCTGATGCGCGCCAGCTTCACCAACAGCCACCAACAGGCCGCCAGCAACACCAGGCCGACGATGCCGTGGATCAACACCTGCCTGACCCGCGCTCCAGGTCTGCCCAGCGCCCAATACACGCACACCACGCCGCAGACTTCGATCAAGCCCAGCGGGCCGCGTATCGCGAAACCCAGGATGAACAGCGGGAACACCGCAAGTTGCCTGAGCCGCGAACCCAGGCGCTCACCACTGTGCAGCAGGTAGAAACTGCCGACACACAGCACCGCCACCATCTGGTCCAGGCATACCGAGCGGGACTTTTCGAGCAATTGGGTGGTGAGCAACGTCAGCAGCACCGTGAGCAACGCCCACGGGCGACTCGCCGGGACCAGCAAGCGATAGATCAAGGCTACGACCCCGGCGGATGCAAGGGCAGTGGGCAGCACATTGGCCAAATGGTTGGGCGCACCGAACAACCGGGCAAATACGTAACTGAAGAAGGTCGCGGTACCAGGGTAGTCCGCGTAAGGCTGCCCATAGGTGGTGGGGAAAAGACTCGCGCCATGGCGAAACATTTCCTGCAGGAACAGCGCCCAGCGCCCGTCAAAGCCCTGGGGTTGCTGGTCCCAGATACCCAGCGTGAACAGCAACAGCGCGAACAGGAAAATGCCCAGGGACTCCAGGCGGAAACGGTTGCAGTGATCCATGGGTTGGCCTGTCAGGTAGGGAACGCCGACCTAGGGTGCCGAACGTATCCCTAATAGCACCTGAACAAACCTGAACATTCACGTTTCACCGACCAGCAGGCCACACCAGCCTCGGGATCAGGCGCACGTAGATCAACTCGCCCACCAACTCGACCAGGGTTTGCAGGATCACCGCCGTCGCCGCCACGCCGCGCACGTCTTCTGGCAACGCCAGGGCCAGCGGCAACACCACCAATGAGTTACGCGTCGATGCGCTGAACGTCACCGCCCGTGCCGTCGCCGCCGGCAGCGCGAACAGCCTCGCAGCCAACGCCCCGATCACCGGCGCCAGCAACAGGAACGCCACGTACACCGGGATCACCGGCAGCAACAGGTTAATGTCACGCACCACCGAAGTGATTTGCGAACCGATCACCACCACCAACACCAGCGCCATCGCCGGCACCGGCAACCATGCCCAGGCGTCGCTCCAAGCACTGACGCCCGACGAGCGCCGTGCCAGGAATGTGGTGATCACCGCCAGCCCCATGGGCAGCACGATCAACAACAGGAACGCCTCGATAAACGGCCCCGCCTGCACCACCACCCCGGACTGCGCCCCCAGCATCAACCCCAGGTACACCGGCAACAGCAGCAACTGCAGCAACAACAGCACCGGCGTCGCCGCCAGCATCAAGCGCGAGTCGCCTTTACCGATATGGGTAAACACCACCACATAGTCGATACACGGCGTCAGCAACACCAGCAATGCGCCCACCAGCAACGCCGGGCGCTCCACCAGGCCACGGGTCAACCCCCACACCAGCAGCGGCACGAGGATGAAATTGGCCAGCAGCAGCGCCGACAGAAAGCGCTTATGGCCCAAGCCCTGGCGCAGGTCCAGAAAAGGAATTTGCAGGAACATCGCATACATCAACACCGCGATGGCGGGCGTGACCAGCGCGCCGAGGCCCTGGGCCAACGAAGGCGCGAGCAGGCCGAACGCACCAGCCAGGAGGACAGCGGCGAAGTAGAGGGGGATCTGGTGGTGTTCGAGGGTGTCGCGGGTCATGAAAACGCTCTGGTGGACCGCAGAGGTGCAAGCCTATGCGTCTACTGGCGCGAGGTCGAGTGCAGCGGACCGGTCGCCTCTGAAGGATATTCTTGGCGTGTATGCAATACGGTCAGGATCTCGACCTGTTCCATAACGCGATAGACGACCCGATAGTTTGGATGAACAACCATTTCACGAGTGCCGGACAAGCGCCCTTGCCTGAATCCGTATGGCATTGACGATAAACCCTCAGCGGCCGCCACAATCGTACGGTGCAACGAAGCGGCGGAAGCGGCGTTGTACTGCTCGATGTAATCAATAACTTCGGTCAAGGCGACGATAGCCTCAGGTCGCTATTTAACGAGCAGCACGACGAGCTTTGCGCCTCTCTTCCAGCATCCTCTCGACTTCTGCCATTGCCTCATCGTGTGGAATACTTGGGTGAGGATCATCAATGGAAGCCTGTACCTTGGCACGAAACCAACGGTCGTAGCTGGCAGCCTGCTCTTCAGTTTCAAACTCTGAAACGATGGGAGAACGTGGGATGCTCATGGCGACCTCCGGAATAGGTGCCTGCCAGTCTAATCTGTCCATGGTTTGCTGTCGTTTCTCTCGGATCTATGGCTTTCGCCGGGGCTCTGCACGCTTTGCGAGCGCCGAAGGTTAATGACCCAATCAAAGGGCAGACAAGTGCTGGCAAACTGGCTAGCTGTTACTAAAAAATAATAATCCACGCAGGGGCTTCGAAACGATGAATTTGAATGACGCCTCTTCAGTAGAACTTGCAACTACACCCCAAAATAGCCAAAGCGAATCCTTCAAGGAATCCGCCGCAGACGGCCACCCCCTCGGCGGCTTCACCTGGCGCCACCCGCGCACCGACCTAGAACGCCCGGTCGTCATCATCAACGCCGCCACCTCCGTGCGTTGCCGCCACTACTCACGTTTCGCCGACTACCTGTTTGCCAACGGCTTTGACGTGATCACCTACGACTATCGCGGCATCGGCGAGTCCCGCAGCGGTTCGTTGCGTGGGTTCAAGGCGTCGTGGTCGGATTGGGGCACGCTGGATTTCGAAGCGATCCTGCTGCGGGCGCAGCGGGAGTTTCCAGGCCAGCCGATTGATGTGGTCGGCCACAGTTTTGGTGGCTGTGCGGCGGGGCTGGGCGCATCCGGCGCGGTGATCCGGCGAATCGTGACCGTGGGCGCGCAGTTCGCCTACTGGCGCGATTACGCCGCCGCCGGGCGCTGGCAGATGTTTGCCAAATGGCATGTGGTCATGCCGATGGTCACGGCACTCTGCGGATATTTCCCCGGCAAGCGCCTGGGTTGGCTGGAGGATACGCCGGCAGGCGTGGTGCGCGACTGGAGCACGCCAACGCCCAGGTATGAGACGCGGCCCAGCGGGCGGGCCCTGGCGGACTTGCCATTCAGTCGCGTGAAGGCGCAGGTGCTGGCGATCAGCATCACCGATGACCCCTTCGGCACCGTGGCGGCGATTGAACGGTTGCTGGGTAACTTCGACGGCAGCGAGCGCACCCATCTGCGCATCGCCCCGGAAGACATCGGCGAAAAACAGGTCGGACATTTCGCGTTCTTTCGCAGGGAGTATCAGGATCGGTTGTGGCCGATTGCACTGGCCTGGCTGCAACACGGTCAATTAACGGCGGATACCCTTGGGATTTCCCTCAACCTGCGCTTCAATACCCCACCCAGATCCTGACCCAAGGACGTGAGCCCATGGCCTCGCCGAACAAGCAGCAAAAACGTGCCCACCGGGCCAAGGCCAAGGCCAAGCAGAACCGCACCCAGCGCGCCGTCGCGAGCAAACCGGATGCGTTTGCCGGCGATGACGACCGGATTGACCTTGAGTCAGTGGATTTGACCGAGCTGTTCGTGGAGATGCGCACCGCCGGCGAGACCAGCCAGCAGGCCCTCTGCGCGGTATTCCTGGCCCACCCGCTGCTCGCGCTGGTGCTGGAGCAGGAAGGCGAAGAAGAAGCCACCGACTTTATCCTGGCGGCACTGATCGAGTATCGGCAGTGGGCCACCGACAGCGACGATGAAGCCGCCGCACTGGCGTGGATCGAATCGCCGCAGTTCCAGGCGGATTACGTCGCCGCATCCGAGGCCCTCACCAACTAAAACCAAATGTGGGAGGGGGCTTGCCCCCTCCCACATTTGAACTGCGGCGCAATCGAGCACCGCATTCCATCACATCAATTCAGCACCGCAGCGCCCACTCTCTGCGCCTTGCGACGGCTGGACACAAACAACCCCGCCGCCACTACCAGCAAGCTCAAGACCCCGGTCGCGATGATCTCGACCCGATGCGCTTCCTGGAACAGCATGATGGTCAATGTGCCGACGATGAATACCATCACCGCGTAGGTCAGGCCTGGGAACAGCCACATCTTGAAGACAATTTTCTCGCCCGCCGCCATGCGCTTCTGGCGCATGCGCAGTTGCGACACCGCAATCACCAGGTACACCAGCAGCGCGATGGCGCCAGAGCTGGCCAGCAGGAATTCGAACACCGCTGCCGGCGCCACGTAGTTGGCAAATACCGCCAGGAACGCCGCGCCGGTGGACAGCAATACCGCCCAGTAAGGCGTGCCGCTTTTGTTGGTGCGCTTGGCCACGGCCGGTGCATCGCCGCGACGGCCCAGGGAGAACAGCATGCGCGAAGCGGTGTACAGCGCCGAGTTCAGGCAGCTGGTCACGGCAACCAGAACCACCAGGTCGACGATCAGCTTGGCGTTCGGGATACCCATGCGTTCCAGCACGGTCTGGTAGGAACCTACCGCCGCCAAGGTCGGATCATTCCAAGGCACCAGGGACACGACGATGAAGATCGACAACAGGTAGAACAAACCAATCCGCCAGATCACCGAGTTGGTGGCCTTGGTGATTTGCTGGCCCGGGTTCTTCGATTCAGCGGCGGCGATGGTGACGATCTCGGTGCCCATGAAGGAGAACATGGTGGTCAGGATCGCTGCCAATACCGCGCCCATGCCGTTGGGCATAAAGCCTTGGGTGTCAAAGAGGTGGGAAACGCCGCTGACCTGGCTGGTAGGAAGGAAGCCGAAAATCGCCGCCAGGCCGAGGATCACAAAGCCCACGATCGCCACGACCTTGATCAACGCGAACCAGAACTCGAACTCACCGTAGTTCTTCACGCTGAACAGGTTGGTGGCCGTCAGCAGCAACGTGATGATCAGCGTGAAGGCCCAAATGGCCACATCCGGGAACCAGGCGTTGAGAATGGTCGCGGCGGCGTTGGCTTCCAATGGAATCACCAGCACCCAGAACCACCAGTACAGCCAGCCGATGGTAAAGCCGGCCCAGTGACCGATCGCACGGTCGGCATAGGTGGAGAACGAACCGGTGTCCGGCGACGCCACGGCCATTTCGGCCAGCATGCGCATCACCAAGACCACCAGCGTACCCGCTGCGGCATATGCCAGCAGGACCGCAGGGCCAGCGGCAGCAATCGCGTGGCCGGAGCCGACAAACAAACCGGCACCAATGACGCCGGCAATCGACAGCATGGTGACGTGACGCGGTTTGAGCCCCTGTTCGAGGTCATTGGAGCTTTGCGTACTACTCATTGACACACCTTTGCGAGGAATTGCGAAAACGGTCCGCCCGGCCTGGGCTCTTCCTCGTGAAAAGAAACCAACAGGGCGTTCTTTATTTTTTACGCAAGATTTGCGCCAAAATGTTACAAAACCGCGATTGACGCGGCCTGCAGGATGATTCACCAGTCATCGCAAGTCATTGAGAACAATGGCATTTCGCTATAGCGTTACCGTGCGACTCACTTTCAAGACGAACAAGCGCACCAAAAACACACACGAAAAGTACGCGGCGCGCCATAAAAGGGCCGATAGCTACCGTTTGCCCGTTTAACCCTTCCAACACCCGGCCAAAGCTGGCACCATCGCGCCCTTTTTCACGCGAAGCCTGCGGATTCACGGGTTAAAACGGTTGTTCGGTTGTTGATGGCGCGACACCCTGCTGTGCCGATGCGACACCCTGCCGCACACCGCCCGTTTACCGCCCGCCGCGCTGTTGGCCGCCATCAGGACGCTATGCTAGCTTGGCGCCTCGCCAGGAAGGCGGCCCAACAGCGAAGATCGCAATGAACACAATGAGGACCCCACATGGCCGAGGCCACGCCCGCGCTTGAAATCCGCAACTTGCATAAACGCTATGGTGAGCTGGAGGTACTCAAAGGTATCTCGCTGACCGCTCGCGACGGCGATGTGATCTCGATCCTGGGTTCCTCCGGTTCCGGCAAGTCCACGTTCCTGCGCTGCATCAACCTGCTGGAAAACCCGCACCAGGGCCAGATCCTCGTGGCCGGCGAAGAGCTCAAGCTCAAGGCCGCGAAAAACGGCGAGCTGATGGCCGCAGACGGCAAGCAGATCAACCGCCTGCGCAGCGAAATCGGTTTTGTGTTTCAAAACTTTAACCTGTGGCCGCACATGAGCATCCTCGACAACATCATCGAGGCCCCTCGCCGTGTGCTCGGCCAGAGCAAGGCCGAGGCAATAGAAGTGGCCGAAGCCCTGCTGGACAAGGTCGGCATCGCCGACAAGCGCCATGCCTACCCCGCGCAATTGTCCGGCGGCCAGCAACAACGGGCGGCCATCGCGCGCACCCTGGCGATGCAGCCCAAGGTCATCCTGTTCGACGAACCCACTTCAGCCCTTGACCCGGAAATGGTCCAGGAAGTACTTAATGTGATCCGCGCGCTGGCCGAAGAAGGCCGCACCATGCTGCTGGTCACCCACGAAATGGGCTTCGCCCGTCAGGTCTCCAGTGAAGTGGTGTTCCTCCACCAGGGCCTGATCGAAGAGCAAGGATCGCCACAGCAGGTGTTTGAAAACCCGCTTTCGGCGCGCTGCAAACAATTCATGTCCAGCAACCGCTAACGGAGCAACATGCATGCAGAACTATAAAAAATTCCTTCTGGCCGCGGCCGTCTCGATGGCGTTCAGCGCCACGGCCATGGCAGAAACCTTGACCATGGGGATCGAAGCGGCCTACCCGCCGTTCAACAATAAAGACGCCAGCGGCCAAGTGGTCGGCTTCGACAAAGACATCGGCGACGCCCTGTGCGCCAAGATGAAAGTCGAAAAGTGCGACGTGTATGTGTCCGACTGGGACGGCATCATCCCGGCCCTGAATGCCAAGAAGTTCGACTTCCTGGTGTCCTCGCTGTCGATCACCGACGAGCGCAAGCAAGCCGTCGACTTCACCGACCCGTACTACTCCAACAAGCTGCAGTTCATCGCGCCCAAAGCCACCGCAGACTTCAAGACCGACGCCGCCTACCTGAAGGGCAAGGTCATCGGCGCCCAACGCGCGACGCTGGCCGGCACCTACCTGGAAGACAAGCTGCCTGACACCGAAGCCAAGCTCTACGACACTCAGGAAAACGCCTACCTTGACCTGACGTCCGGCCGCCTCGACGGGATCCTCGCCGACAAGTACGTGCAGTACGAATGGCTCAAGAGCAAAGACGGCCTGGCCTACGAGTTCAAGGGCGACCCGGTTGTCGAGAGCGACAAGATCGGTATCGCCGTACGCAAGGGCGACCCGCTGCGCGAGCGCCTGAACAAAGCCCTGGCAGAGATCAAGGCAGACGGCACCTACAAGAAGATCAACGACAAGTACTTCCCGTTCAGCATCGAATGACCTGAACGGCCTGCCCGGCGCGCTCACTTGAGCGCGCCGGCTTTCAGCAATGCCTGCCGCGATATGAAGACACCATGAATTTCGATCTCTACGGATTCGGCCCGGCGCTCGCTGCCGGCGCGCTGATGACCGTCAAACTGGCGCTCACGGCGTTATGCCTGGGGCTGGTACTCGGCCTCGCCGGTGCCCTGGCCAAGACTTCCCCGTACAAGCCGTTGCAATGGCTGGGCGGTACTTACTCGACAATCGTTCGCGGTGTGCCGGAGCTGCTGTGGGTGCTGCTGATCTACTTCGGCACGATCAACGCCATGCGCTCACTGGGTGAGCTGCTCGATATTCCCGACCTGTCCCTCAGCGCCTTTGCCGCTGGCGTGATCGCCCTGGGCCTGTGTTTCGGCGCCTACGCCACGGAAGTGCTGCGGGGTGCAATCATCTCCATTCCCAAAGGCCACCGCGAAGCGGGTGTGGCGCTGGGTCTGTCGAAGTTTCGTATCTTTACCCGGTTGATCATGCCGCAGATGTGGCGCATCGCCCTGCCGGGCCTGGGCAATCTGTTCCTGATCCTGATGAAAGATACCGCGCTGGTCACGGTCATCGGCCTCGAGGAAATCATGCGCCATGCGCAGATCGCCGTAACCGTCACCAAACAGCCTTTCACCTTCTATATGGTCGCCGCATTCATCTACCTGGGCCTGACGTCGCTGTCGATGGTGGCCATGCACTTCCTGGAACAACGCGCCGCCCGCGGCTTCGTGAGGACGACGTAATGGAATGGGAAGTCATCATCAAGTGGCTGCCGAAGTTTATCCAGGGCGCCATCCTGACCCTGGAGCTGGTGAGCATCGCTGTGATCCTCGGCCTGATCCTGGCCATCCCCCTGGGTATCGCGCGCTCGTCCAAGCACCTGTCTGTGCGCGCCCTGCCCTACGCCTATATCTTTTTCTTTCGCGGCACGCCGCTGCTGGTGCAGTTGTTCCTGGTCTATTACGGACTGGCCCAATTCGACAGCATCCGCTCAAGCTTCATGTGGAAGTACCTGCGCGATCCGTTCTGGTGTGCCACCGCCACCATGACGCTACACACCGCCGCGTACATCGCCGAGATCCTGCGGGGTGCCATCCAGGCCATTCCGCCTGGGGAAATCGAAGCCGCCCGTGCGTTGGGCATGTCCAGGCCCAAGACGCTGTTCTACATCGTACTGCCCCGGGCCGCGCGCATCGGATTGCCGGCCTACAGCAACGAAGTGATCCTGATGCTCAAGGCCAGCTCGCTGGCGAGCACCGTGACCCTGCTGGAACTGACCGGCATGGCCAGGACGATCATCGCGCGCAACTACCTGACGGTGGAGATGTTCTTCACCGCCGGCGTGTTCTACCTGCTGATCTCCTTCCTGCTGGTACGCGGCTTCAGGCTGCTGGAACGCTGGCTGCGCGTCGATGCCTGCCAGGGACGTTGAAGCCCGCTTCGAGGCGCTGGATGCGTTTCTGATCGAGCACCAAGGGCTGTGGCGACCACGGCCCTTTACTCATCGGCAGTTGCCTTGGGAAACCGAGCATCCGCAACTGGCCCGATGGCTGCGTCAACGCTCGTTGTCCGACGCGGAAACCAGTCATAACCATCCCCACACCCTACCGGCGCCGGCGCCTTTTCCCTCACTGGCCCGCGAAGCCTTGCGCCTCAGTGCTGTGGATAAGTTACCGACGCAGCCCCTGCAACCGGCGGCGCGCCGCCTGAATGTCGACGTACCCGGGCGCAAGTGGCAGCAAATCGAAGCCTTCGGCGCCGCGCTGCAGTTTGCGCAAACACCCCGGCATTGGCTGGACTGGTGCGCCGGCAAGGGCCACCTCGGCCGCCGCCTGCTGCACACCAACCAACAGCTGACCTGCCTGGAATGCGACCCGGCGCTGATCGCGGCAGGCCAGGCCTTGAGCGACCACCACGGCCTGCCCGTCACCCACCGCCTGCAAGATGTCATGGCGAACGTGAGCCTAGACCCCGAGCACACCTCCGTCGCCCTGCATGCCTGCGGCGACCTGCATGTGCGCCTGCTGCAATTGGCCAGTGCCGCCGGCTGCAAGCAACTGGCCGTGGCGCCGTGCTGCTACAACCGCATCAACACGGACGCCTACCAGCCGCTGTCCGAAGCGGGCCGTGCTTCAGCCTTGCAGTTGTCGGTCGACGATCTTGGCCTGCCCCTCAGCGAAACCGTCACGGCCGGTAAACGCGTGCGGCTGCAGCGGGACATCTCCATGGCGCGCCGCCTGGGTTTCGATCAGTTACAACGCCAGTTACGCCACTGCGACGAGTACCTGCCTACCCCTTCCCTGCCCGCCGGTTGGCTGGACAAACCCTTCGCCGACTACTGCCAGGCGTTGGCCAGTATCAAAGGGTTATCCACAGGTGAACAGGATTGGGCGGCGCTGGAAGCGCACGGCTGGCAACGTTTGGCCGAGGTCAGGAACCTGGAGTTGCTGCGGGGGCTGTTTCGGCGCCCACTTGAAGTGTGGCTGGTACTGGATCGGGCACTGTTTCTTGGCGAACGTGGCTACAGGGTCGAAGTGGGCAGCTTCTGCGAAACCACACTGACACCACGCAACTTGATGGTGCTTGCCGAGCGCGATTAAGGGGCAGGATTGTCGCACCCCAGCCTGTGGATAACTCTGTTGATGGAATCTTTACAAGGCCTGTGGCTACCTGCGCTACAGGCAAAAAGCCACGTTGTTCATTTTTTGTTCACAGAATAAAACGCACGTAAAACAGGCAGTTGCGGGGTGTTGAGAATGGCTCCACAACCTGATCATTTCGCGACAGCCCAAACAACCAATTGTGCATAAGCATCTGGCGTCAAGCACATAAACCGGCATTTACAGTTGCTTTTTGCGGGCAATCAGCAGACGGCAAAGCTCATTGATATCGTCACCGGCCAGGCTCAACGCCTGGCTGTCCAGCGGGTCGGCGCCGAACGCCAGGGCTTCGCTGATCCCTACGTCGTGATGCACCTCAAACGGCTCTTTCGTCCCCAGTCGCTGCCGGAATGCCTCAACCATATCCAGGCTGAAGGCACTGTCCTCATCCAGCTGGTTAAGCACGTAGTGAACGTGCGGCGCTCGGTCGCGCTCAAGGTGCGGCGCCAGCAGCCCATCGAGTTGGTCCAGGGTTCCCAGGGACGCCGCGTCGGCCTGGGCGACCACCAGCACCACATCCGCCACGCTCACGGCTTGATGGAAATAGACGCTGTTACCGGCGGGGGTATCGAGGATCACCGTGTGGCGGGCGTCCAGGCCCAAGGCGTGCAGCCGCTGCGCCAGCCAGTACGGTTCATGTTTCAGCCAGCGCTGCAGGGTGTCCTGCTGCTGGATATCGGTGTCGCCAAAGGTAATGACGCGGCTGCCGACAAAACCGGGCTGCTGGATGTGTTTCCAATGCGCATTCTGCAGGCTGGCGAGGCCGATGCCCGGTGAGGTCGGAGCGACACCGAAGTGACGGCGCAAGGCGTTTTGCGGGTCCAGGTCCACCGCCACCACCGATTCGCCCAGGCGCTGCAAACCACTGCTCAACAGGGTGGCCAGGGTGCTGCGCCCCACGCCTCCGTTGACCGACACCAGCGCCACCACGCAAGGGCGCCGCTCGGCCTTCTCCATCAGTGCGGACTGTACAGTGGAATCTTGAGGGGGAAAGGGGGTGCCATCCTCCACGGGAATGCTGCCAAAAAAGTGCAGTCGCGAATTCAGGCCACGGGGGTCACGCCTGACATCTTTGCCAAGCAGAGCAAGAAGACCGTCGGTAAAGCTCATAGCGCACCCTCCTCACGGCGAAGCTTAAAGACGTGAAAAGGTCAGCTGATACGACTGCTTACCGCAGGTCTTCTTATGGTCGCCCTTGTGCAGGCAGTCTGCTTCAAGCGCACAAAAGTGTCATTATTTTGATGGCTAAGCCGTCTATTTTTTAGATAAACGGCAAAGCGTCAAATTACCGACCAATACTGATCGCATCGTATGGGGTCTGCAGATCCCGCTCTGGAATTTCCCAAATCAACAACTTCGGCGGGGTTTGCTTGAACGCCGGGCTGTCGAAGTACGCCTTGGCTGCGCCGGAGAACTCGCCGCCGTCCTTGCTGAAATTGCCCACGGGAGCGTTCAGGGCTTTCTGCAGGAAGCCGACAAAGTTGGAATTGCGCGAGAACGAAGTACCGATCAGTGCCACATTGGGCAACCCGGCGTCGCCGAACAGGTCATCAGTGTTGCTGGTGGCGCCACCCGCTTCGTGGGCGGAGCTGGCCGCGACCGACTCTCCCGGGGGCTGCAACTTCGGCGGTAACCAGTCGAGACCGGCCAGGCGCACCAGATCACCGGGGCGCACGGCAAGCGGTGCCTGGGTGATCTCAAAGGTTTGCTCGGGCGTAGCCTTGATCTCACGTTGCTGGATGCGTTTTGCCAGCGCCTGGGCGCCGGCGTTGGAGCCGATTTCGCTCCAGTGGGTGTCGGTGCGCAGGTATGCCTCGGGCCCGAGGGGTTTTAAGGAATCGGTGAGGTCCAGCGCGGACACTCCAGCGGTCTGCAAAGTGGCCGTCCAGTCCTGAATCCGGCTGTTGAGCACTGCCGGTCGGTACAAGCCACACAGCTGGGCAACCGCAATGCGGCTCTTGTCCGGTACCACCACCACTTGCAGCTCGATACCTTTTTCACCCAGTTGCCGCTGCAGGTCGATCACGGCCTGGGCCTTGGTCTGTGCGTTGGCCTGGGCGTGGCGGTTGATGCGCAGTTCATCGCTGATAAACAGCCAGCCCGGGCAACCCGGCCGCACGCGTGGGCCGGTGTCGCCGAACGCCAGCCAGCTTGCGCCACGTTCCAGGTTGGCCGCCTGGATCGCCATCGGCGCCTTGGCCAGTTCCTTGGCGAAACGGTGGGTCAACTCACCGTGCAGCAGCATGTCGCTGTCGACCTTGGCGGGCAAGAAGCTGATCGGCCCCTTCACCATCAGCCAGGCGCAGGACAGCAGCCCCGCCGCCAGGAAGGGCACCAGCACCCAGGCCGCCAGGGGGCTGGTGCGAACAGCCAAGTCGCTCGGAGGAGTCGGCGCGGTAGGAGCGGGCATGGTCGGGCGTCCTTAGAACTGAAAGTACAGAAACGGTACGGCGTCGCGGCTGGCGATCAGCGCGAACGACAACACAAACCCGGCCACCGGCCACAACGAAGCGGCCACCACAAACCAGGGCTGGGTACCGAAACGCTGCTCGCAACGCACCTGCCAGATCGGCGCAATGATGCATACCAGGCCCAGCAACGCCGCCATGCCGTGGGCCGGGCGCATGGCCACGGCCATGGCGTCACCCAAGGCCACGCCATGCATACCGAACTGGCCGGCGTACATGGTCAGTGCCGAATGGAAGTCCGGCGCGCGGAACAAGGTCCAGGCCAGGCACACAAACAGCAACGTCAGGATGTGCGACAGCACCGGCGGAATGCGCGGCAGGCTCGACCGCGACCAGGCGCGATCCACACACAGCGCGATACCATGCGCCGCCCCCCACAACAGGTAGTTCCAACTGTCGCCGCCGTGCCACAACCCGGCGATTGCCATGGTCAGGAACAGGTTGCGATAGGTACGCCACACGCCGTCGCGGTTACCGCCCAGGGCGATATACAGGTAGTCGCGCAACCAACTGGACAACGACAAGTGCCAACGACGCCAAAAGTCCTGGATGCTGCTGGCCAGGTACGGGCGGTTGAAGTTTTCCGGGAAGTGAAAACCCAGCATCAGGCCCAGGCCGATGGCCATGGCGCTGTAGCCGGCGAAGTCGAAGAACAGTTGCAGCGAATAAGCCAGGCAACCGATCCACGCATCCACCAGGCTGGGGTTTTCCAGGTGGAAGGCAATGTCCACCAACGGCGACAAGGTGTCCGCCACCAGCACTTTCATGCCCATGCCGATCATGAAGCGCCGCGCACCGAGGGAGAAATTCGGCCAGTTGAAATAACGCTGGTTCAGTTCCCGGCGAACCCAGTCATAACGGATGATCGGGCCTGCAATCGAGTGGCCGAACATCGAAATGTACGTGGCGTAATTGATGAAGCTGCGTTCCACCGGCACCGTATGACGGTGCACGTCCACCAGGTAGGAAATCGCCTGCAGCACGATAAATGACAAGCCGGCCGGCAAGGCCACGCGCTGCCAATCCAGCGGCATGGCGCCGTACCAGGTGATCACCTCGCTCACGGTACCGGCGACGATGTTGGCGTACTTGTACCAACACAGCACCGCCGTGTTGAACACAATCAACGCGATCAACAGGCGCACCCGGCCTTTGCCGTCCTCACGGGAACGGTCCACCAGCAGGCCGCCGACCCATGCCACCACGGTCAACACCATGTGCAGGAACAGGAACAACGGGCTCAGCCAGCCGTAGAACAACCAGCTGCCGATCAACAGGATGACGTTGCGCCAGCTCGGACGAGCCAGGGCATAGATCAACAGGAAGGCCGGCAGGAACAGCGTGAGGAATTCGAGTGAGGCAAAGACCATGGTGGTGTCGGGCCCGATCAGTTAGCGAGTGCGTCGGAAGCGAACAGCAACTTCGAACCTGCAGCCGAAGGGACGGCCAGCACGCTATAGCGCTCACCCGCCTTGAGGGTGAACGTCAGCGGTTGGCCCACCGGAGCACCGGCGCACTTGAGCTGCACCGACAATTCCAGCGGGTTGATCATGCGGCGTTGCAACGAACCTTCGGCCACCTTCTTGAACAGCTCGGCCTTTTGGGCCACGGCTTCCAGGCTGGCGTCGGCGCAGGCGGCATCGGCGTTGATAAAGGCCAGGGAAGCCTTGAGCGCGTTGAAGTCGTCCGGTTGCTCACGCACCACCAACTGGCGCGTGGCGCCCTGGGCGTCGACCAACGCGACCACGGTGGCGAATTCGCCGGGGGCCACGGTCACCGACAGGTCGGCGTTTTTGCCGTCGCGGCTCAACACGCCCTTGATCGGCTTGTCACCCCCCACCACCGGCAGGAAGGCCGACACGGCTTTATCCCCGCTCAACACCAGGCTGGCCTTGGAACCGTCCGCCACCAGCTTCAACTCGCCGGGAGTGCCATTGGCAAAACGCAGGAACGCTGCGTCTTGCTCCGGCCCGGTGGGGTACAACGGGATGTCGGCGCTGTAGGCGCTGACACTGGCGAGCAAGGTCGCCAGGCCCAGAGTCATGCGTTTCATTATTTGCTTCCTTTACCGTAGGCCGATGGCGGCAGGTCGCCCAGAGCCGTACCAATGGCCTTGGCCCATTTCTGGTAGCCGTCGATGGTGAAGTGCTGGCCGTCAGTGGTGATCCACTCGCCCGGCTTGGAGAAGGCCAGCGAATCGATGTAGGTGCACGGCGCCACGTTACTGGCCAGGAAGGCCGACATCAGCTTGGTGCGGGTGTCGTCCTTCTTGTACTGGGAACCGACCTTGCCCCACGGCGGACCGACCCACACGCACTTGGTGCCGGTGTCGGTGATCGCCTTGGTCAGCGAGGTCACGCTTTTCCAGGCCCAGGCCTTGGGGAACACCGGGTTGGTGTACGAGCCCATGGTGTCGCCGATGATCAGCACGACAACGTCGGGTTTGTCCTTGGCAATCAGTTCCTGGATCGGCGTGGTGCTCATGGCGTTCTTGCCGTAGATCACCGCTTTGCCGGTGGGCAGGCGCTCGCCGCCACACTCGACTTTTTTCGGTACGACCCAATCCGCCGCACCAGCACCGCAGGCACCGATGGAATGAACCACCGCGCCTTGCTTGGTCAGGTTGTCTTGCAGCGGGTTGAGCAACGAATCGGGAAAGCTCATATGACTTTCGCCCAGTACCAGCATGGTTAGGCCGGCAATCGCAGAAACAGGCATGAATGACTCCGATTTAATCAGTTGGAATAAGGGGAACGGTACGGGCTGACCGGCAAAGGCATAGGTCCGCTCAGGTCTTCGAACAAGTAGCGCAGATAGGCATTACCCGCGTACTGGCGGTAATCCTGGGCGTTATCGAGTCCGATTTCACCTCCCAGGTAGAACCGCGAGCTGAGACGGTATTCGGCAGCCGCGTTGAAGCTGTAGCCGACGCCGGTTTTGCTGGTGCTCTCGTACTTGGGATTACCCCTGGACGCTTGCAGCGTGCTTTCGCCCGGGAAGAAATCCGCCCCATCTTGCGCGATATGCTGCAGGCCTACCGAACTTTTTACCTGGTAACTGAAGCGATCAAAGCTTTGTGCCCAACGAATCGGCACGCCCAGGGAGAAGAAGCGCTGCGGACTGAAGTAACCACCGTTGCCGTAGGTGTAGAAGTCCTGGTTTTCCTTGAAGGTCATCGCCGAGCCGCTGATACCCAGGGTCAACGTGTCCCGCTGGTTGTTGCGCAGATACCAGTAGATGCCGCTGCCCAGTTCCAGGCGGGTGTTGTCTTCGACGTTATTGCCCAGCAATTCATGCAGCGACGCGTAGCCGTAGACGCCCAGCTTCTGGTTGTCATAGCTCAGCTCACCACGGCCGCCGTTGGCGGTGACGCCGCCCCATTTGTTGCCATCGCCGTCTTCGGAACCCGCGAAGGAAGTGACACTGTCGGTGACCGGACGCCGGGAAATATTGGCGCCATAGCGGAAGTTCGAATTGGCCTCGAACGGACGCGAGACACTCACGCCACCCACCAGGGTGTTGTAGAGGAAGCCCAACGGGCTGACCCCGACGTCGGCCTTGAGGCCTTCATCCGGATTCTCGAACGCGACGGCCAAGCCAACACCGGTGTCGCTCTGGGAGCCCGCCGGGGTGGTGGTGCCTTTGCCGAAACGCGACAACGCATCGCTGCCCACGCTGCCCGCACTCAAGTGCACCGGCGTGACGCGCAACGCTATGGTGTTATCGCCCACCGGCATGCGCGCTTCGAACGGCGCTTCCACATCGGTGATCTTGCTCAAGCCTTTCTCGCCGTTATTGCTGCGCACGCTCAAGCCCTGCACCACATACCCGGTACGGTCACGCAGGATGGTATCCAGCGCACGCCGTGCCGGGCTCAGCTCGGGGCTGTCGATGGAGGCGATGGTCGACGGCGGCACAAACGGGTCGCTCAGGTCGTTGGACGTCGCGCTGGCAAACGCGCTGGACGTGACGGTCTTGGTCGGTGCATCGATCGGCGGCGGCACGGCGCCGGCGACAGTCAGGTCGGTGACCTGGCGGCGCTGGCCCGGCAAGCCCACGAAGGGGTTATACGATTTGCCCTGAGGTTCGGCCTGGGCCACCTGGGTCCTGGCCTTCATCGCGGTTTCAATCGCCAGGGCCTTGCGCAGCAGTTCAGCGGCTTCGCTGTTCTTGCCCAGGCCCTGATAGATGCGTGCCGCCGAAGTGAGGATCTCCGGGTTGCCCGGTTCGAGCGCCAGGGCCTTGTCGCTGGCCGATTGCGCCAGGCTGCGGTCGTTGCCTTTCAGGGCGATGTCCGCCAGACCCAATTGCAGGCGCGCATTGTTCGGGTTCTGCTGGATCAACGGCGTGTACAGCTCCATGGCCTTCTTGCCATTGCCGCTGGCCGCGTACATGCGCGCCAGGGCACCGACACCCAATGCGTCGTTCGGGCGCTGGGCCAGGGCCGGGGAAAGCATGTCGTAGGCCGCCACCAGGTCGTTCTTCTCGCGCAGGGCGTCGGCCTGCTTGACCCGGTACAGGTAGATCAAATCGTCATAGCGCTGGCGACCGATCTCGGTCAACGGCTGGCCTTGCACTTCGCGCAGGATCTCGCCCGCCTCGCTGTACTTGTTGGCCTTGAGCAGTACGTTGGCGTACAGCAGTTTCTGGTCGACGGTGGGGTTGGGGTTGTTCTCCACCACTCTCTGCATCATGTCCAGGCCGAACTGCGGGGCGCCCACTTCAACATAAGCAGCAGCCAGCACCGCCACGCGCTCAGGTTTTTGCCGGGTCAGCGACTCGGAACGACCAAGCAGCGCCAGGGCTTCCGGACGCTGGCCACGGCGCGCTGTTTCGATGGCGATGTCCGTCTGCTGATGCAGGGCGATATCGATCGCCAGCTCGTTCATGTCCGCCGTGCGCTGGGCGGTGGGGATGCGCCCGAGGGTGGCCTCGGCTTGTTTCCACTCGCTCAGTTCAGCCGACAACAGGGTACTGGTGTACAGCGCATCCGGTTGGTTGGGCTGGGTCTTGAGCAGGCCGTCGATCAGGGCACGCGCATTGCGGATCTGACCGTCGCGCAGGTACATGCGCGCCAGGGCAAAGCGGGTCCAGGGGTTTTCCGGGTCGGCGTCGAGGGCCTGGCGGTAGGCGGCTTGCGCAGCCTTCAGGTCACCGCGCTGCTCGGCCAGTTTGCCGACCTGGGTAGCGCGCAGTGCGTTGATTTTCACGCTCGGCGCAAACTTGGCGCGCTGGGCCGGAGACACCGAGTCGATCAGCTTCAGGGCTTCATCCGGCTGGCCGGATTGGGACAATACGTTGATCAAACCGCTGAGCGCATCCGGGTCGCCAGGGTGACGGGCCAACACCTTGCGGTAGCCGGCTTCGGCAACGTCGAACTGGTTGTCCTGGGCCTGGAAACCGGCCAAGGCGATTGCCGCCCCCGGTTGGCCCGGGTTCAGGCGCTCGGCCTGGGCCACCAGGTCACGGGCCTGGGCACCGCGGCCGGCGCGCTGGGCATCACGGCTCTGGCTGATCAGGTTCCAGTAACGCACGTCGTTCAGGGCCGACTGCCATGCGGCGCCACCGGGCAAGCGCGTGGCCTGCACCAGGTAGTTTTCCGCATCGCTGAAACGCTCTTGCTGTTGACGCAACACGCCCATGCCACCAAGGGCATCGACGTCATTGGATTTTTGCGCAAGGCGCGCCGTGAGCAGTGGCTCGGCGGTTTTCAAGTCGCCGTCGTCCAGGGCCTTGAATGCCTTGGTCATCTGCGGATCACGCTGCCAGGCACCGCCGCCCTTGCCTTGGGCGATGCCCTTGTCCATGAGCGCGCGGATCTCGGTGTCATCCGGGTGCACGGTGAGAAATTGCTGGAACAGCGCCACCTGGTCCGGCTTCGGTGGGCCGAGCCAGACCAGCGCAAAGCGCCAGGTTTCATCGGCGTTGCCGCCCACATCGTTGTTCGAGGCCAGCTTGGCCAACGCACGGATACCGTCCGGCCGGGTTGCCGGGTTACGTGCCAGGTGCTTGGCCAGGAACAGCGCAACGATCGGATCGTTGGGCCGCTCACGGGTCAGGCGCTGCAGGCCGGCAATGGCCTCATTGGTGCCCTTGGCGGTAAAACCCAGGGTGTTGTAGTACTCACGGGCAATCAGGCCCTGGGGCTGGCGGCCCTGGAAAATCTGACGGTACAAGGCCACAGCCTTTTCGCGCTCGTCTTCGGGCTCACCCAATTCACGCGCCTGCTCCAGCAGCTTGGCATTTTCCGGCATGTTGACGGTGATGTCCTGCTCCAGCTGCAACGCCTGGCGCGGCACCGGGCTCAGCGCTTGCAGTCGGGCCAGGTACTTTTGCGCCTCGGCCGGGTGGTTCTGCTGCATCTGGATCAGGCCGATGCCATAAAGCGCGTCCGGCTGCTCGGGGCTCAGGTTAAGCAGTTTCTGCCAGGTCTCCAGGGCCCGCTCGGGGTTTTTCTTCGCCTGCCAGTAGTAGCCCTGCTCGATCAGCAGGGACTGCGGGTCGCTGGTTTCAGCGAAGCTGGCGGTCGAGGCCAGGGCGGCGAGAATCGCAATGGCTAGCGTGTGACGGCGCATGCTGCCTCCCAGGAAAGTTTGACCGTACCATCTTGTTCAAAACGGTACTTCTGATCGGAAAAGCCTTGGCTGAACAGGCTGAGCATGTAGTCGTAGTAGATCGGCTGCGCGCTGTCCGGCGCCGAGGGCGCCAGGGCTTTGTTGAGCGCGTCGTCGACCTTGGCCTTTTGCAGTTGTGCCAGGGCGGTTTCGCCACGGGCCTGGAAGAAGGCAATGGTCGACGCCGAGAAGCCGATCGGCGAATAGCCGTTGTTCTTCTCGACTTCGCCGGTGGTGACGTGGATTTTCTCCGGCGGGAAGCCGGTGGCCGCCGCAGCCGTCGCCCGGGACATGCCCCCCAGGGACTTGAGCATGCCCGCCGCGAGTGGATCGGCCTTGGCGGTCATGCCGGCCCACATGTAGGTGCGGATCGCGTCGTAGCTGCCCAGGTCATCGGAGAACGGGTCGACCACAAACAGCCCGGTGTTGGCACTGGTCGCGCGGTAACCGACCCAGTTGGCCGCCAGGCCATGGGGGTTGCTCGCGGTGTCGGCGAGCATCCGCGCGTTGCTTTCGGCCACTTCGTTCCAGCCGGCATTCGGCCGCTCTTTATGGAAGCGACGTAGCTGCGCCAGCACCTGGTAGCTCGGGTTGAACCGCCACAGACCACCGGCATGGGCGTAACCCACCGGCCCCGGCAACAGCATCTTGCCCAGGCCCGGCACACGCACGATCAGGTTGCGTTCCACATTGGCCAGCACCAATTGCGCATCGGCGCGGTATTGCGGTGCATTCCACACGCGGGCCGCTTCAAGCAGGGCGTAGGCCATCCACAAATCCGCGTCGCTGGCAGAATTGGGGTCGATCACGCCCCAGGTGTTGTCAGGCTTTTTGCCCCACAACCAACCTGGCAGGTTCTGGCCGATATCGGCCCCCGACATGTTGGCCTTGGTCCAGGTCCACAGCTTGTCGAAGCTGCCACGGTCGTTGCCGACCAGGGCGAAGAACATCGCGTAGGACTGCCCTTCGGAGCTGCTCTCGGTAGGCTTCATGGAGGAGTTGAGCACGCGGCCGTCGTCCTGCACGAAGCGCTTGGCATAGTTCTGCCACAACGGCCAGTCGCAGCTCTGCGCCTGCGCCACACCAGCACACATCAGCGAGCCCAGCGCTATCAGGGCCATGCTACGCAGCGGGCTCATGCCAACCGCCGTTTTGCACGGGCACGCAGCGACAGGTAGATCAGCGACGTGACCACCGCCAGACTGAGGAAGGTGATCAACAGCATCCACCCCAGGTGCTGGGACAGTTGCCACTGCATGAACTTGAAGTAGTTGAGCTTGCCGACGTAGTACTGCTCGTCCGCCACCAGCGAGCTGATCTGCGTGCCTTGCACCACCGCCAGGCTGCCCTGGATCGAATCTTTGTAGTCGTCGCCGCCGATCAGGGCGGAGGTAGCTTCCAGCAGGCCTTGCGGCTGGTTGCTGGCGATCAGGACCACGCTGCGCCCGGACTTGAGCGGCGATTGGAAACCGGCCAGCCAGGTGCTGCTGCTCAAGCTGTTGAAGGTGATCCCGGTATTGGCCTTGTGGATATTGGCCGCCGGATCGGGGCTGACCCAACTGCGCACATAACGCGGCAGGTCCGACAACAGGAACTGATGCTGCGCGCCATCGCTGGTCGCCGGCAGGTACTGCTGCCACTGCTTGAGCAGCGGTTGGTTGGCGGCGGTGGCGAGCACCAGCAGGTCCTTGTCGGCGACGCTTTGCACATCTTTGGCCTGTACCACTTTCACGGCAGTCGCCGGGTAACCGGTGGCTTCGCCGAAGCGGCCGAGCACGGTCAGGTAAGCGGTGATTTCATCGGTGCCGAAGTTGTCCGGCATGACCACGGCGGATTCCGACAGGTCGGCCAGGCGCGTGAACGGGAAACCGGAGTCGTTGAACACACCCAGGTTAGGCATGGCGATGTAGTGCTGGTAACCGGTGACATCGAGGGTCGAGTCCGGGTCGACGGAACCGCGCATGTTGTCGACGATAATGTCGCGGCATTCGCCTTCCTTGATGTAGTCGTACATAAAGCGCAGCTGCAGCTTGGACTTGGGCGATGCCGAGCTGATCGGCAACAGGGTCGTCACTTCACGGGGCAGGCTTTCGTCTTTCTTCAACTGGTCGAGCAGGGTTTGACCGCCGCCCAGGTTGGTCACCGACGGCAGCGCCACGGACTTCATGAACTGGTCATTCAGACCGATCAGCAGCGCGGAATTGGTCGACACCTGCTGTGGGGTGTAACGGTATTTGAGGTGCAGCGGCACGCCTTCTTCACGCCAGTTGAACAGGTCAGGCGGCAGGCGCATGTCGACGCTGATGGCGCCGGGATTGTAGCCCGACACACTGAGTTTCTGCTGCTCGACCAACTCACCGAGGCGCACCGGGCGGTTGCTCGGCAGCCAGTTCGGGGCGTCATAGGGACGGCGCGGCGCGAGGGCTTCGAGCTTGGTGATGACCACGCTGTTGCCGGCCAATACCGGGCTACCCAGCACCACGGCGGTGGCGGCGCGCTTGAGCTCTTGCGCGTCACGGCCGGTGACGATCAGCAGCTTGCCATTGGCGTCGCTGGGGTTGGCGATCAGGGTCAACGTCGGGCCGGTCGGCTTGGCGATGGCGACACCGTGCACATCCATGGCTTCGGCGGTTTGCACCAGCACGATGGCATTGCCCTTGGCCGGCAGCTCGCCGAGGGTGGTCGGGAAGGTCGCGCCACGGTAGCTGGCGAGGCCGCCGATCCAAGACGACAACGCACCGGCCGCTTCCAGGGCGGCACTGTCCGGCGCGGTGGCGAACACGAACGGCAGGCTCACCCGGCGCGCGTCACGCTTATCGAAGAATGGCAGCGGCAGCACGGCCAGGTCGTCCTTGAGGACGATCGGCTCGACCTGCACTTTCAGCTCACTGCTGTTGCTGATCTTGGCCCACAGGCTGCTGTGCAACGGGTCTTCGCAGGACATGGTGTAGTGACCGATGAACTGCAGGCTCAAGCGGTTGAATTCGGTGATCAACTTCGGCGGGATCTGCACCAGTTGTTCCTGCTGAGTGCCGGCCCCCTCTTTGGGCAACGCCAGGCTGGCGGCTACTTCGCCGTTGACCAGCACGTTGATCTGCGACAGGTCCGCCAGCAACGCCGGCGAGTAGCTGTACTTGAGCAACAGTTGCGCGCCCTTGACCACTTCGTCGGCACGAATGTCGAAGTTGACGCTGTCGGAAGACTCCACCCCTTGCAGGTTCATGGTGTCGCGACGCCCCAATTGCTTGAGGGTCAGGCTGTAGCCGTTGTCGGTGCTTTGCACGGGCACGGTGGTCACCGCTTGCTCGGCAGCTTGCGCCAGGGTATTGAAACCCATCAGCGAGGCGATCATCAGCGCGAGTGCACGGCGCGGATGAGGGCGAGCGAAAATCTTCGAGGTCATGGCTTGTCCATCAGCGTATCAAGCGGTTTTTTGGGGGTGCGGCTCAAGGCCAGACGCAGTTCGTGTAGGGTGGCGCGGCCGAGGGTGAACAGGCCGCCGATGCCGATGGAGCTGACTTCGCGCAGGGCCGCCAGCGGCGTATCCGGTTGGCCGGCGCCCCAGCTCGCGGCCCAGGTGTCGGCGCGGGAGAAGGTCAGGCGTACCAATTCGCTTTGCTGGCGCAGGCTGAGGGGTTCGAACTGGGCGCCGATCTGCGCCCCTTTGCTGAACACCACGCGCGCATCGAACAGGCTGTCCTGGCCGTTGCGCGAAAGCACCAGTTGCACGCGCTCGCCCTGGGTGATCGAGTGACCATCGGTGAGCATCAGGCCGAAGCCGTTCTGCGAGAAATCCTGGGTAGTGCCATCCAGCACTCGGCCGTCGGCACAGATAATGCTCACCGGTAGCTTGGCGCTGACGCGCGGCTCGGAACGCACCTGGCGCGCCTCCGAGGCCACGGCGACGGCGGCGCTGGTGATGATCAGGTTGTAGAGGGTCCAGGTCAGGTTGATCGCCACCGTCACAGCCGTGGACGCATCGCCCCAGATCAACTGATGGATACCAAAGCCCAGGCCGACCAGGTTCACGGCCAACAGCACCAGGTAAGGGCGCGCCAGCTTCCAGTCGAAGAACTGCTTGTCGATGATGCCGCCCTTGTCGGTGACGTTGAAGCCACCGGCCTTGGGGTTGACCAGCGCCACCAGCACCGGCGGCAGGATGTACCAGGCCAGTACGGTCTCGTATACCTCGTTCCAGAACGAGTGCCGGAAGCGGCCCTGGATACGTGAGTTGGTCAGGCTTGAATGCACCAGGTGCGGCAGTACATAAGCGACGATCATCAGCGCCGAGGCATGGAAAATCTCCGCGCCAAAGACCAAATAGGCCAGCGGTGCGGTGAGGAATACCAAACGCGGCAAACCATAAAAGAAGTGCAACATAGCGTTGGCGTAGCAGATGCGCTGGCCCCACTTGAGGCCCTTGCCCAGCAACGGGTTGTCGGTGCGGAAGATCTGCGCCATGCCCCGCGCCCAGCGAATCCGCTGGTTGATGTGGCGCGACAGGCTTTCCGTGGCCAGGCCCGCGGCTTGCGGGATCGCCAGGTACGCCGTGTTGTAGCCCAGGCGGTTGAGCTTGAGCGCGGTGTGGGCGTCTTCGGTCACGGTCTCGACGGCTACCCCGCCGATTGCCAGCAGCGGCTCACGGCGAATCACCGCACACGAGCCGCAGAAGAAGGTGGCGTTCCACAGGTCGTTGCCGTCCTGCACCAGGCCGTAGAACAACTCGCCCTCGTTGGGCACGGCGCGGAAGGTGTCGAGGTTCTTTTCGAACGGGTCCGGCGAGAAGAAGAAGTGCGGCGTTTGCAGCATCGCCAGCTTCGGATCCTTGAGGAACCAGCCAAGGCTGACTTGCAGGAAGGAGCGCGTCGGCACGTGGTCGGCGTCGAACAGCGCGACGTATTCGCCGTCGGTGACCTTCAACGCTTCGTTGAGATTACCGGCCTTGGCGTGGAAGTTGTTGTCGCGACGGATGTAGTTGACCCCGACCTTGCGGCAGAACTCGCGAAAGTCATCACGGCGGCCGTCATCGAGCACGTGCACACGCAGCTTGTCCTTGGGCCAGTCCATCGCCTGGGCGGCGAAGATGGTCAGTTTTACGATGCTCAGCGCTTCGTTATAGGTGGGGATGAACACATCCACCGTCGGCCATTCTTCCGGCTCGGTCTTGAGCCACACCGGGGTGCGACGCAGCGGCCAGGCGGTTTGTACGTAGCCGAAGATCAGCACGATCAGGGCGTAGAACTCGGCGGCGACCAGGCCGTAGCCGAAGAACATGTCGAGCCAGGTTTCAAAGCCCAGGGTGGAGGTGAGTCGCCAGAACATGTAGCGCAGCGAGGCCACCAGCGACAATACCACCAGCGCGAGGATTGCCAGGCGCCCCGGGATCTTGCGCAGCACCAGCACCGCCATGAAGCACACAACGGCAAACAGGCATTGGCTGTAGAGGTCCAGCGGCGCACTGATAACGCCAAAAAACAGCAGGGCACCGAGCACGCAACTGGCAAATACCAGCACCGTACGTAGCGCTGCAGGCCAGCGATTGAAGCGCGCGATGGCGCCATTCAGGCGCTGTTCAGCGCGCCCTTCGACGAAGGGCGTGGAGGACGTATTGTCGGTCATGGAAGGTCCGAGTCGATGCGTTCGAGCAAGGCGCGGCACAGGGCGTGGACGTCCTGGCAGCCGATACTGTTGACGGTAGGGTCGAGGGGATCACGCCCGTAGGCCTGGGCTTCGCTGAACGCCAGGTCGCGGTGTACCGTGCCCAGCAGGGCACTGCCGAGGCGCGTCTTGAACACCTCGGCCATGTCCAGGCTGAAGCGGTGGGCGGCGTCCAACTGGTTGATCACATAAAAGCGTTGTGGCGGTTTTGCGCGTTGCAGGTATGGCACCAGCACGCTGTCCATCTGCTCCAGGGTGCTGAACGACGCCACATCCGACTGCACCACCACCAGCACCGCGTCGGCAACCGACATGGCTTGGCGGAGGTACACGGTGTTGCCCGCCGGTACGTCGATGATGACCGTGTCCTGGCCGTTCAGCTTAAGGCTGGCCAAACGCTTGCCAAGCCACTCGGGATCCTGACCCAACCAGCGATTCAAGCTCTGCTGCTGCTCGTGGTCAGTGCCACCGAACGCCACCAGGCGGCAACCGCCAAAGCCGCGTTCAGGCAGGGCTTCCCAGCTTTCGTTAAGCAAGCTGGTAGCGCCGATGCCAGGGAAGTCGAGGCCCAGGCACAGGTGGTGACGCAGGGCGTTTTGCGGGTCCAGGTCGAGGGCAAGCGCCGGGTGCCCCTGGCGCTGCAAGCCACTGGCAATCGCAGCAGACAAGGTGCTACGGCCGACACCCCCTTTAACCGAAACCACCACCACCACTTTCGGCGTGGACTGCTCCGAATACACCTCGCCTTGCGTGCCCGGTACCACTTCGGACCGTGGCAGGTGGTCGGCGGCGCCATGGTTCAGCTCTTCGAGCAAACGCAACAACGGGGCCGATGGGGCTTCGTCCAAGAGAGCTGCCACTGCAGGCGGGGGAGCAACAACCTCCGGGCTTTCCAGGACCTCTACTTCGTCCTCGATAAACTCATGGATAAAGTCGATTTCGCGGTAGCCATTCGGGTTGGCACCCAGCTTGTTGAATAGTTTTGAAATGTCATCTGCTCGACTCACTCACTGCCCCTCCCCACCTGGTTTGCGCTTTAAAGGCGATAAAAAGGTCAGCGAAGAGCTGACCTTGTATTTTTATAGTTATGTGTTGGCCGAGGCATTCTGTGATATCACATTGATGGTGTCAGTATTTTGATGCTTTTAGCTCGATATTATCCGACGAACGGCGTGGCGCCATTTTTATGACGAATCCAGCGATAAAAATGCATTCGTTGTAAGAACATGAACTTGCACCGATTTATCGTGATTTTTGTTGGCCTGATGGTCAAAAACGGCACAAATCTGACATACCCATAAACAAATAATCCGTTGCCTCAAATCTGTCTCGAAAATTTGCCTACACGATTTTGCGATTAAACCCACTATTCATATCGCGCGACAGAATACGCAAACCGCGCCTGGATTCAAGGCAAAACCCGCCCGGCGGTCGCCCGCGACGTCTATACACAACTAAGCAAAACCCACGCCGCTGGACACTTCCTCGACCCTCAATGAACCCACCCATTGAACCAAGAGGATACCCAGCACGAGCGCGAACGCGTTGACCATCGTCAGCCAGCGGACAACTGCTCAGGCTTATTGATGAACCCGCCGCTCGGTGAATTCATAATCACCCTGGCAATCGCTGGTGGGGTCCGCTGCCACACTCACGTAATGCACGGTGTCCGGGTCCACCAGCTTATAGGTGTACACATCCGGCGAACGCACCCCATCGGTGCGCAACTCGTTCTTACCGTCGGCCGCCGACCACGACCCCTGCTCGGTCCGAATCACCTGCGTCTGCTGCGCATCGCGAAAGAAGGTAATGGTGAAACGGCCATCGGCCTTGAGGTGGTTGGTCCACGACAGGAACTGACAGTTGCCGGTTTCCGAACGCAGGCCTTTCCAGGTACCGACCAGCGCGGGGTCGTTGCCGGGCTTGGTAATGGAGCACGCGCTGAGAGCGGCGGTGAGGAGGATGAGGCACAGGGAGAGAATCCGTTTCACGTGGGGCTTCCTTAGGCAGGGATGAACTCAACATCGCACCGGCCAGACCGCCCGACGACGAGGGAAGAATCCTACCCGCGCTTGCCGGAAAAAGGGGCGTTCGTGAAAAAAGCTCAGGTTCTGCAAAAATAGTCAGAATTCAGGGGTTTACAGAACGTTGCCAATCGCTATAATCGTCGCCCTAACACGCCGGTATAGCTCAGTTGGTAGAGCAACTGACTTGTAATCAGTAGGTCCCGGGTTCGACTCCTGGTGCCGGCACCACATTAGGCTCCACTGCATTCCACCGAATGCTCTGGAAGCCCCGAAAACCCGCCCTTTGGCGGGTTTTTTCGTTCCAGGACCCTCCGTCGGGATCCAACAAAATCCCCCTTCCCCGAGGGTATGTTAGGGGTACTGCGATTTCCCGGTCAGGAGCGCGTACCCCTATGCCACGTCTAGCGATCCCCCTCAGCGACCTGCAATGCCGCACGGCCAAAACCCGCGAACGCGCCTACAAACTGTTCGACGGCGGCGGCATGTACCTTTTCGTCAAACCCAATGGCGTGAAGACCTGGCGCTTGAAGTACACCAAGCCCAGCGGCAAGGAAGGTACGCTCATCATTGGCAATTACCCCATAGTTACCCTTTCCGTCGCACGACGTAAGCGAGACGAAGCCAAAGCGTTCCTGCTCGACAACCTCGACCCAATGGAAGAAAAGAAGAAGGCCAAGATCGTAGCCCAGCGGGCGGCATTGCTTTTCGAAACCGTTGCCCTGGAGTGGCACGCCGACATGTCCCGTCGCTGGACCGAAGGCCACGCAAAAACCGTGATGAGCCGACTGCGTACCCACGTCTTCCCGCTGATCGGCCAACGACCCATCGCTGAGCTCGATACCCATGACCTGCTAGAGATCACCCAGCGCATCAAGGAACGCGGCACCATGGATGTGGCGTTAAGGGTACAGAACTACTTATCCACCATCATGCGCGGGGCCAAAAGGGCTCGTCAGATCACCATGAATCCTGCACTGGATCTGGCAGGCTCAATTCACGCGCCGCGCACAGTCCATCGCCCGGCCCTATCCCTCAACCGCCTACCCGAACTGCTACACCGTATCGACAACTACAACGGCCGCGAGCTGACGCGCCTTGCTGTGCTGCTAACTTTGCATGTATTCGTCCGCTCCAGCGAACTGCGCTTCGCTCGATGGAGTGAGTTCGACCTTCAACGCGCCATGTGGGAAATCCCCGATACTCGTGCACCGATTGAAGGGGTACGCAACTCCACACGTGGGACCAAGATGAACGGCGACATTCAAATGGTTCCTCTATCGCCGCAGGTCATTGAAATACTGGAGCGCCTGCGCAGCCTCAGTCGCTTTTCAGAGTTAGTGCTACCGGGCGACCACAAGTACTGGAAGCCCATGTCCGAGAACACGGTGAACACCATGCTCCGCAACGTCGGCTATGACACCAGCAAGGACGTGTGCGGCCACGGCTTCAGGACCATGGCCTGTAGCGCTCTGCTGGAGTCCGGGTTATGGACCGACGCTGCCATCGAAAGACAAATGAGCCACAAGGAACGCAACCGCGTGCGCGCCGCCTATATCCACAAGGCCGAATTCCTCGAACAGCGCAGGCTGATCATGGCGTGGTGGAGCAACTACATCGACGCCAACCGCCATGGGCATGTGACGCCCCACGAATTCGCTCACCCGGTCGGTGACAACATTACCGCCCTACAAAATAGCCGTGGCGCATCCAAACGTGGGTAAGCCTATAAGATCACCGCAGTCCGCCCTTCAACGCGGGTCCATCCAAGCGGGGCTGCAAAGCCGCCCTGCTTGGATGGACCTCACTTAAAAAATCTAAAGCCCACGCAACTGTCTGTGGAAAACCACTGATTTCCACCGGTGGATAATTTCATCCACAGCCGCAGAATTGCCGAAAATTCGAGCCTTGACCCAAATTATCCACAGGCGTAGAAAAGATCGGGCAAGTGCTGTCGTTGACAGCAACCCAGGTAGCCAGAACCTTTAAGGCTACGCCACACCGTGGTGGTTCTCCCAAAGTGCGATTAGCGTCCGGCGGCTCGCACGGTCACTCACCGAGTGATGGATGCCTACTTCAGATCATTGCCATTGCGGCAAATACATCCCCCTACCCAGCTGCCCTGCAGCAATCTATCCGCTTGGCCATTTCACTGCGCCAGACTGCGCCCGTCTCTTTCTTCCGGAAAGAGACGGGCGCTCCAACCGCTGCTGCAGCCCAACTCGTACAAGGCTTTGCGGCATTCCCCCTCGTGACAATCGGCGTGACAAACACCGAAGTCACTAGGAGCAGCGATGCCGATGATGGTGCCGCAGTCCAGGGAATGGACTGCACCTGACTGACAGTCAGGCATGTCCCGGTCATCGCCTCACTGCCTTCACCCGACTCAGGATCTCGCGGCACCGGTCTCGTCAGCCAGTGCAGCCTCCACCCGCCCACTTCTGAGGAAGTGCTCAGGAGGCCAGATCATGAGATGCCCAAGCTCCCGGTCGTAAGGAGCCGCCAGTCCCGCGTTAGCGGACAACCCTCACCGGTCGCAGGGGCCTTGATCCCTGATAACACTCAACATTCTTGGCGGGATGACGTGGGGAAAGTTTTAAAAGTTTTAGCTTCGAGAGGAGTTCGATCATGGCACTGGTGGGCAAACGAGGTGGCCGCAATTTTGGCTATGGCCGACAACTGAGCTATGCCGGGCCGCAGGCATTGCGCGATCTATTTGGCTGCGGGCATTACGGCACGGTCAAAGCACACAGTGATCGCTGGCAGGCGTTTGTACGCTGGTGTCGGTCGGAGGAAGGGCCGGGGTTTAACGATGCGCGGCAGATTAATTGGCAGACCTTGCTGGACTACGCCGGACATCTGCGCCAACAAGTTGAACAAGGTGAGCTGGCCATCGCCACTGCGCAAAACCGGTTGTCCAGTGTGAATCGGACCATGGCCGCACTTCGCGGTGATCAGTATGTGAAAGTGCCGAGCCCGAGTAAGGCGCTGGGAATGCGGCGCACCAGTGTTCGTCGTTCAGCGCCGCAATGCCAAGATCGCGAACAGGTGAAGCGGATCGTCGACATGCTTTGCGAAAACCAGCAGCCGCACGCCGCGGCCATCGCTCAGTTAGCGCGAGCCACCGGTATGCGCTTGCGCGAGGCGATTTTGGCCGACCTTCCCCGTCTAAAACGTGAAGCCAAGCAATTCGGCAAAATCAACATTCAGGACGGCACCAAAGGTGACCGTTCAGGCGCGTCAGCACCTCGTTGGGTTACGGTAGATGATCATATTCGTGACGCGCTGAGGTTTGCCGAAAAGGTCTCGCCCGACGGCAGCCGCAACCTGCTTGCACCGAACGAACGCTACCTCGATTTCTTGCAGGGAATCGTCCGCACCGCACGGGACATCCTCCATCAGCACAACCTCAAAGGCTTCCACGAATTGCGGGCAGCCTATGCGTGCGAACGCTATGAGCAAATCACCCACCATCCCGCCCCCATCAACGGTGGTCATTGCTATCAACTCGAACGACGCCTAGATCAGGATGCCCGAGTACAAATCAGCTATGAGCTGGGGCACAACCGTATCGTCGTGGTGGCCGCTTACATTGGTGGTCGAGCATGAGCACGGCATTCGATATGGATCTGTTCCTGGCGGGCGTCCTGACCGGGTCGCATACCACGCGGCAACGCCACCTGCATCAGGCGAAGGCTATCCAAACAGCAATCGCTGAGCGCTGGCAACGCGACAATCCATGGACTTGGCAGAGAAAACACCTTGCGTGGTTTTTGAATCACCACCTAAACCAGCACACTGAATCGACGCGCTATTACTATTTGCTGACCATGCAATTACTCACTCATCGCTTAGGAAAACCCTGGCAGTTCAACCTCTAAACGAAGGTCAGAAAACGGCCGATTCTGTTGAAAAAGTCGGTTTCCCCAAACTGTTCGAATATTGATGGGTAAAAACACCTTTTTTTGCACGCTGCTACGTGAAATCCGAGTCACGCAGCCTCTGCTGAAGGTAAGGATTTCAATCTCAGACGCGTACTTTTCAGCCATGGGAACCAAGCCGGACTTTTTCAACACAATCGGCCAAAAGCAGACCTTTGACCTGTCAAAGAAGCTCAGGAGCTATAAATGAATAGGGGAGGTATTTGCAGAAAAGTCACGTCAGAGTAAGGACGTCCTGACCTCGTCCGATAGTAGCTCAGCTTAGGGGCACTTGCACCGACCAATGGCGCAGGCATTCGCAAACAATGCTCTGGACTGGATAAAATTCAAAATGGATAATGGGGGCAATTAGCCACCACTAAATCATGATGGATTATGAAAAAAATAATACATGTTTCAGATATACACGCTAGCACCACTCCGCTTAAAGGGCAGTCCAGACAATTTCTTGAGAGGTTGAAGGACGCATTTTTGGCGGACATACAGTCACTTGAGGGGGCTGATTCCATCATTTTCTCCGGAGATCTGACCTACTCAGGAAAGATGGAAGAGTTCGAGCTCTGCCAGAAAGAAATAATCGTTCCTATTCGTGATGCCCTCAGGCTAGATAATAAAGATATTCTTTTGGTACCAGGGAACCATGACACGGATTGGAGTGGTTTCAGTTTCTCTACGAAACTAGCAATAAAAAGCCTTCGTAAAGAGCATGACTCTGGAGGTATAGCCGAGCTCCAGGCTGAGTTGCTTTCTGGTGAAAAAAAACCTTATGCAGGATGGTTGGACTTTACTAGTAAGTTCTACGAAGGATCTCAGAGTGTGGTGGAGATAAAAGATTTTTATCAGACTTACAAACATGGAAATGTTGGTATTGCATGCCTTAATACCGGCTGGTCCGCGATTGGAGAGGGTGATAGAGAGAACCTCTTTATCGGGGAGCGGCAGCTAGATGCTGCAATGAAGAGTATCAGTGGCTTCAAGGAAAAGGTCATCATCATGCATCACCCTATGGAGTGGCTACATCCAGAGGAGCGCAGGTTGTTGTCTGCGAAAATAACCAACTTTAAGGTTTCAACCATTTTCTACGGACACATGCATGAATTTAATATTCTTCGGGAATCTTCATTTTCTGAAGACTTTGTGATGAAAATGCAGGCTGGTAGGTTTGATCTGTCAGGAACAGAGAAAAGCGGTTACTCAATCATCAGTGCAAATCATACTGACAATCTTAAGTCAGGAAGAATTCTATTTCGGCGATATGACGAGGCTGCTAAGAAGTTTGCGCCATGGGTAGATAGGTGTCCTCAAGGGCAAATGGATTACGAAGCAGCTCTATCGGGTGGCTTTAATAGAGAAGCGTTTGCTGAGGATTGTAGTAAAGTATTGGATCGCTTTGACTACGATCTGATGTGCAACACTGGTGTGGCAGAGGCTGAACGTAAACGACTTTCTGAGATATTCATTTGCCCTGCTATTAAGGTGGAGGGGTATGAAATCGAAGAGGACGGCGAGGAGCAGTATATTGGCTTTGAGGAATTGACGAAGTCGCGAGATAACTTTCTTCTCGTCGGTGGTGAGAACTCCGGAAAAAGCACCATATTGAAAAGCTTGCTCATGAATAAGCTCAGGAGCCAAGCGCAGGCGCAGTTAGATGAAATTGCATTCTATTTTGATTGCAAAGGAAAGAAGCTGCCGTCCAAGAATAGAATCAAGGCAGTTTTAACTGAAATTTACGATTCTCTCCCCGGTTCGGCTTTATACATTGACACTCTAAACAATAAAACCACAACCGAAAATGCACTTCTGATTTTTGACGGGGTGGAAGGGCTTTCTCAACGCTGCATTGACGAACTGATTGACTTCCTGAAAGAATACAAGGCTCCTAGGTTCATTATATCTTGTAAGCACGCTACAGCTCATGAAATTGCAACAAAGCTGCGCACGGAAGTGGCTAGGAAGTTTTTTGAGGTAAACATCGGCGGGATGAAGCGAAGCCATCTCAAGGGATTGGTCGGGAGGTGGCTTTCAAGTTCTACCAAACAGAACTCTGTTGCAAGAGAAATCTTGAAAGCTGTTGATAACGCAGGGATGCCGAATAATTTATTTGTGTATTCTATGCTGCTTTCGATTTATGAGCGAAAGCAAGGCCATTTCTCTACCTATCTGCATGAGGCAGATCTTGTTGAGAATTTTATCGAAGTAATTATGCATAAGCACTGTATTACTGTTGAGCGGGCACCACAATATAAGGATCTATTGCGTCTGCTTGGTAGCATTGCTCATGAAATGGTCTGTAGAAATACATTCGCCCTCAAGGTGTCTGAAGTGGATGCCCTTATCGTCCAGTTCAATGGTGACATTGCTCAGGACTTTCAGGTCGCCTCCTACCTCAATCCTATATTGGCAAGCGGCGTGATTGAACTTTCTGAAGGTAGATACCGATTCAGTCAGGCCTGTTTCTTTGATTACGTCTACGCCAGATATCTCAGCAATAGAAGTACTTCGTACACAGAGCTGCATAACTCGATTAACTTCCTGCGTTTCAATAAAGTTATTGAGTATATATCTGCTATTTCGAAAGAAGATACAGCTTTACTTGAGTTTTGTCAGAAGCTCACTGCTGACGCATGGGAAATCTGTGTTGCGTCAGAAAAAATCTCCGATCTGAAGTCCGCTGCGCAGGAGCTTCAAGAGGCTGCGCAGTCAGATATTCTCGATGAGCTGAAGGTGGAGTCCATCGATAAAGCTCTTGCCCAAGAGCCTCCTAAAGAGCACGAAATCGATGATCGGATGGATAGTGAAAATCCTTTGAGGGAGTGTCCTCAGAATGGCGAGTCCCGTGCTACTTGGGACGACCTCCATGGCGCAACGTTATTTCAATCTTCACTGTCTCTCTATGCCCGAGTATTCAGGGCGGCAGAGCACGTGACAGATCGCTCGATAGCAGATCAGCACTTTTCTAGTGCCTTGGATTTCTATCAAAAGACTATTGCATTGAATACTAGACGGTTTCAAGAGAAGCTGCGGCCTATCGTGTTGGAAAAGCTTGCGAGGCATTCTAAATACCAAGAGCTACCCCAAGAGCACAGAAAGAAGGCGACCGAAAGATTTGATGCTTTCCTCAATTTTCTTATCGCAGCGTTCCCTAATTTTGCTGTGTCAATGATGACTGCTGATCTAGTCAATTCCAGGCAGATAAGTCGACTCAGGGAGAAGCGCTCTGAGTCAGTCGACAACCTGGAAAAGATCATCATAACGTATGCCCTTTGCGAAATTGATGGAGTTGACACGCTTGGCGAAATTAAGTCCCTCAAGCCGAGTAAGAGCTATGAGTATTCTACGGTTATCATGAAAATTTTGGAACTCTCTCACATGGACTTCACTCTTAGTCAAGAGGTTCGTGAAGAGTTGATTGAACATGCCAAATCGCTGATGAAGAATAAGCTAGCTAGGAAGCTGGTTAATGATCTTTCTGAGATATCGACCAAAATAACTGGAGAGTTGCTGGGGCTAGAGTCGTAATATGAATATTGATTTGAATGTCGTAGCAACTGGCCTAGCAGCTCCTTGTGCGGTTTTAATTGTAAAAACGCTTCTGGACTTCAGTCTATCTCACTATTTCGTTAAGTATTTTCACTGGATTCCTGTGAGGGGCTTTTTTCGGGATCGTCCCCCTGCATTATCAGGTAGATGGCAGCAAGTTTGGGAGGCTCCGGATAGTCCCAGCTTCAAAGAGATTAAGGATCGTCACAGCTATACAGATATCAAGCAGTTCGGAAAGTATCTTTATGCGGAGTTTGACGCTAAAGGCAAAACTTACTGTATGTTTGGCATGATCAAGAACTCTTACATCTCCGGAGAATGGTACGATAAAAGCGATCGGCTTGCTTATTTTGGAGCCTTGCAGTTAAAAATCGTCGATACGGGAAATTTGACAGGCCTGTACATAGGCCATTCCTCCCGGACGAGTCGTGTGGGGTGCGGAGATTGGAATTGGAACCGTTGCTCTCCTTGAGAGCGGCTTCCTATAGGTCTTCTTTTCAAATATTTCGTTACTCTTTTCTCTGCTGCAGCACTCTAAGGTTCTCAAGCCATCGTGAGCGTCCGCTATTGGTCGTCGTCCGCTATTGGTCGTCGTCCGCTGCCTGTCGCCACGGCAGCTTTTGGCGGACTCCTACCTATTCTCGCCGGAGGGGATGATCAACAACGTTCGAATTCGGGAGGTTTACCATTCCGTATGCGGCTCTGAATTACTTGTAGACTGACGTCGTGCTGACATCTAAAAAATCCCGAGTTCGATTCCACCGAGCGCCATAACTAGCTGATTTATTTATAGTTACTAGTTGGGGTACGCCGAATTTTCCAGCGAACTCCAGACGCCCGAAAAACCTAGCCCCGCAGAAACATACCGTTCGTCTGGTGCCGCACCATACAAAACAAAGCCCTCACAGAAATGTGAGGGCTTTGTTGTTTCTGGGTTGATACAACCCAGTCGCTCGCCTGTAAATCCTTCCCCAAACCGACAAACCGCTATTGGTGGCCGACTACCAGCCGAAGCATAACGTCCGCATACCATGTACACAGCGCATACAGAACACGTGTGGAACAACGTTAATGGCAGCTCTCCCGTTCTGTCTTTCCGAGTAAAGCCCGAACTTGTCAGCGAGTTGGATCAACTGGCGCGGGCGACCGACCGAGATCGTCAATACCCCCTGCAGCGGGCTTTGAGCCGCTACGTGACCGCTGAGTGCTGGCATTTAAAGCCGTGCAGGAGGGCATTGCAGATACTGATGCCGGCAACGCCACTGATTGGGAATTGAGGGAGGCAGCCGTCTTCCACATCTCAACAGCCTGGAAATGCTGGAGCATTTCCCCCATGCAGGGAAAGCGTCTCCAGTGCCCGATTGCCGGGAGCTGGTTATCACCGCGTATCCGTATCGAGCGACCTCTAGTTTGCAAGGTGACCGCGAAGCGCACCACAGCACCAAGCCCCGTAACTCGGGGCTTGGTGCTATTTGGCGTTTGAATGAATATCGGCAACTGCAAGAAAATAAGGCGCACTATGCGATCCATAAACCCGACCGATCGTATGGCCGTGGTATGAAGTCAGGTATCCAAGTCGGATTCATGCTCCACTTGAGTTCTTACCCCAAATAACCGGTCGGCTATCTGCCGGCCTCGCTCCAGCCCTTCAGCCGTCAACCAAATCGATTTGTTCTTGTTCACCGGATTACTGATGAAACCATGTTCATGCAATCGGTTCATGGTCTCGAAGTCGAACCCTTTCCAAGCATTGCCGTTATCAAAACTGAAGGTTGCCAACAGGGCAAGCACGGCTTCTTCAATCAGTTTATCATCGTATTCCATGATCGTTGCTCCGCTCGTGTTCTTTGAACTCACCGTAAACCCCACCAGCCATCAAGATGAATAGCGCGCTTAACTATGCGTCATCGGCGAGCAGTTCCAGGACAGTAAAGCTTCGTAATCCTCAACCGAAGAAGTCGTCAAGTGCGTGGCGCAGCCACGCATAGGGCTCTTGGCCGTTGGCTTTAGCCGTCTCGACCAAACTGTAAAGTTGAGCGCTGCCCGTCGCGCCTTTGAGCGTGTCGCTGAACAGCCAATTCTTGCGCCCGATCACGAAGGGCCGGATCGCACGCTCGGCGGCGTTGTTGTCGATCGGCAAGTAACCGGCTTCGGTGTAGCGCACCCACTTGCTCCCGTGTTGCTCAGATATGGACGTAGAATTCCACCCCATCAAACAGGTGTAAACACTGTACAACCATGCGCCCGATCAATACGATGAGAAGCATTATCATTCACGCAGTGCGAGCCTCACATGCAGGATGCCAGCCCAACATCGTCCGTCGAACAGTTGTACGAGAATCATCACGGCTGGCTGCAGGGCTGGCTGAACCGGCGGTTGGGGCACAGTGCCGATGCCGAGGATCTGGCCCACGACACGTTCATCCGTGTGCTGCGCGCCCCTCAGCAGGTGTGCGAGTTGCGCCAGCCCATGGCGTTTCTCGCGGCGATTGCCAATGGACTGCTGGTCAATCGCTGGCGCCGCCAGGAGATCGAGCGGGCTTATCTTGAAGCGTTGGCTGCTCGGCCCGAAGGGGGGGAATCGTCACCCGAGGACCGGTATCTGGTGATCGAAACCTTGTTGCAACTCGACTCGCTGTTGATTGGGCTCTCTGAGCGCATACGGCAGATTTTCTTCATGTCTCAGCTCGACGGCCTGACGTATTCGCAGATCGCTGCGCAGTTGGGTTTGACTGTGGCTCAAGTGCAACGGGCCATGGGCAAGGCATTCAGTGTTTGCTATGCGAGCCGTTTCGAATGAGGGCCGAGATTAATCCGCAGGTGCGCGATATCGCCATTGATTGGCTTGTCAGGACGCAGTCCGGGCTTATGAGTGCGCCTGATCTGGAAGCATTGCGGTGTTGGCGCGAGGCGAGCGATGAGCATGAGCAGGCCTGGCAGCGTGTCGCCAGCTTGCCGCTGTTGCAGCAGCCCGGAGCGAATCTTTTGCGCGATGCCACCGCGCGCAGGGCACTGGCGTCGGCTGGGCCGGACATGCAGAAACGTCGGCAGTTACTCAAGCGCCTGTTGGTCCTTGGTGCGGTTGGCACCGTTGCCTGGCAAGGCGCGGGTTCCACGCCAGTGCGCGCCGCGCTGGCGAGCCACCGCACAGGAACAGGCGAGCGTCACCAGTGGGCCCTGGTTGATGGCAGCTCGCTATGGCTGAACACGGCCAGTGCGGTGAACCTGGATTTTAATGACCAGGTGCGGCGCATACAGATGATAGAGGGCGAGCTGGCCTTGAATGTGCGAGCAGAATCGCGCCCGCTGCAGTTGATCACGCCGGACGCGATCCTGCAGAGCCGCGATGCGCAGTTGCAAGTGCGCCATGACCGGCAGGGCACGCAGGTCACCGTCATGGGCGGCCAGGTGCAGGTGCACTCACGCGGCCAGCCAACGTCCTCTTCACTTGAGGCCGGATGGCAGGCACGGGTGGATCGCCTGGGTATCGGCGTACCGAGCCGCCCCGACCTGCTGGTCGCCCAAGCCTGGCTGCGCGGGATTCTGCCGGCGGATCGCCTGCGCCTGGACGCCTTGGTGGCGGAACTCTCACGTTATCGCCCCGGTGTTTTACGTTGTCATGAGCAGGTCTCAGGGTTACGCCTCACAGGCAGTTTTTCGCTGGATGACACCGATGCAGCCTTGACCCTGGTAGCGCGCACGCTACCGGTGCGAATCGAGCGCATGACGCGGTATTGGGTCTCGATCGTGCCCGCCTGAAATATTTTTTCTGCTGCACGATAGTTTTTTCGTACTCGCTTGGCCTATAGGGATCACCCACCCGCCAGAGGTGGGTCTTGACCCCTTAGGAGCCCCGTATGACTTCACCTTCCCGCGCCCTGCGTGCCCGTACGCTTGGGCTGTTGTTGCTCAGCGTGCAACCGCTTTGCAGCCCTCCAGTCTTTGCCGCGGGTAGTTCGCAGCATTACAGCATCGACGCTGGCCCCCTGGATTCTGCGCTGTCACGTTTCGGCGCACAGGCGGGGATTACCATGGCGGGCAGCTCAACGCTGACGGCCGGCAAGAAAACCCAGGGGCTGCAAGGCGATTTCAGTACTGAGGCCGGCCTGGCGCAGCTCTTGCTCGGCTCTGGGCTGACCTATGAGCGCCAGGACGACGGTAGCCTGCTGCTGGTACCGAGCAACGGCGACGTGCTGGAGCTAGCGCCGACCGCCATCAGTGGCACCGCCTACGACACCTCGTTAGGCCGCAACGATGGCCTGGTCGCCAGCCGGACCATGAGTGCCAACAAGACCGATACGTCGATCATGGAAACGCCGCAATCGATCAGCGTGGTCACCCGTAAGCAAATCGATGCCCAGCAGCCACAAAGCATCGGGCAGGTGCTGCGCTACACCGCCGGGGTCAATGGTGAAGCCAACGGTGTCGATACCCGGCGCGACACGATTAGTATTCGTGGCTTTGACGCGACGACTGGCGGTGGTATCTATCGCGATGGCCTGCGCCAGTACAGCTTTGCCAACCAGAGCCGTGCCGTGGGTGAAGTCTATGGGCTGGAGCGCGTGGAAGTGCTGCGCGGGCCATCGTCGGTGCTCTACGGTCAAAGCTCACCGGGCGGCATGGTCAACGTGATCAGCAAGCGTCCCACCGATGAGCCGCTGCATGAACTGGTGGCGCAGGCAGGCAGTTTTGATCGCAAGCAATTGGCTGCGGACTTCGGCGGGCCGCTTAGCGAGGACGGCGTCTTGACTTATCGCCTCACCGGGCTGTGGCGAGACAGCGGTACGCAAATCGACTACGCCCGTGATGACCGTCAATTCATCGCCCCGGCAATCAGTTGGCGCCCCTCGGACGACACCTCGCTGACGGTGCTGGCGTCCTTTCAAAAAGACCGCAATGTGCTGGGCTACTACGCGTTGCCCCGGGTAGGCACACTCGACAGCTCGCGTTACGGACGGATCGCTACAGATCGTTTTGTCGGCGACCCTGACTTCGACAAATATGATGTAGAACAGTGGTCACTGGGGTATCAGTTTGAACATCACCTCAATGATATCTGGACATTCCGCCAGAACGCCCGTTACAGCCGTTCCTACCAGGAACAGCGCACGATTTACCAATACGGCCTGGATGACGACCAGCGCACCGTGGGCCGCTTCGGTTATCTGGGCCACGAAAAGGTGAAGAATGCGCTGCTCGATAACCACTTCCAGGCCCAGTGGAACGCCGGCCGTTTCGAACATACAACGCTGGTCGGCATCGATTTGCAACACGCCAGTACCAACCAGTTGGGGGGTGGCAACGTGGTTGATCCCCTGGATGTGTATACGCCGGTCTATCACCAGGATTACAGCGACCTGGACGCTTTTTACGACATCAACCAGCGTCGTCAGCTTGACCAGGCGGGGGTGTATCTCTCGGAACAGCTCAAATTCGACGAACATTGGGTCTTCAACCTGGGCGGTCGCCAAGACTGGGCACGCTCGAAAACGGTCCATTACGCCACCGATACGGCGGCAGACCTCAAGCAGCGCGATCACGCCTTCACGTGGCGGACCGGTGTGATGTACCTGGCAGACAACGGCCTGGCGCCCTACGCGAGCTATTCGGAGTCGTTTTTCCCTAACATCACGGCAGTGGCGCGTGACGGCAGTGCCTTCGAACCCGAAACCGGTCGCCAGTACGAAGTCGGGATCAAATTCCAACCCAAGGGCAGTGACAGCTACGTGACCGTCTCGCTGTTCGACCTGACGCGGCAAAACGTACTGACTGCCGATCCTGCCAACAATCGTTTTTCGGTGGCGACCGGAGAAATCCAGTCGCGCGGTATCGAACTGGAAAGCAAGGCGCAGGTGTCCGATGCGCTGGAGTTGATGGCCAACTACAGCTATTCACACCTTGAAATTACCCGCAGCAATACGGCCGATGAGAAAGGCAATCAACCTGGCAATACCCCTGAACAACTGGCCTCGCTCTGGTCGCAATACACCATTCAGGGCGGCGCGCTATCGGGCTTGGCGATAGGGGGAGGAGTACGCTATGTCGGCAAGAGCTATATCGACTCGCAAAACAGCGAAGGCATTCCCCACTACACGCTGTTTGACGCCAGCCTGAGCTACGACCTGGGCAAGCTGTCTTCATCCTATGCAGGGGCGAAGCTGGCGCTCAATGCGTCCAACCTGACCGATGAAACCTATGTCTCCCAGTGTGGTTACACCGGCGACAGCTGCAAATACGGGTATCGCCGAAATGTGACCGGGTCGGTGAGTTACAACTGGTAAGCACCCCCTTGGCGACCGGATCGGCACGTAGCGCAATTGCCAGACAAAACCGCTTTAGTACTCGATATTTCAACAGCGTCGTCCGATAGAGGGCGTTGACAGCGGACTGCTTTCGGCAGCCTGCTGCCTGCTGCCACGGCAGCTTTTGGCGGATTCCTGCCTATTCTCTACGGAAGGGATGATCGACAACGTTCGAATTCAGGAGGTTTACCATTCGTTAATGGCATCAACGCCCGGTCGCTACCTTTAAGGAATAACTGAAAAATCAATCGATCTATTTTCCCGATTGCTCCTCACCGCTCACCACGCTAACCTCCCCCCGTCGCTGCCAATTCAGCGATCGGGCCTGAGAACCCGGCAAGATGCAGGCGCACCAAGCGCCCCCAACACCCGATTTTGAAGGCGTTTTTTTTTCGCCTGAAAATTCGTGCAATGGCGGCTGTGCGTGGGAGACCTTCGGGTCTGCCGGGTTCCTGTATCTCCGGTTTCTCAGCCTGCGCACAGCTGCCACCCATTCGCCTGAGAACGAACGTGGTAGCTCTCACTCGATATGGGAGTTTTACCAATGAACGCTCCAAATCCCTCTGCGTTAACCACCCTCGGCGTCACCCCGTTCTCCTTTCACTCCGACCAACCTCTGTTCCGCGTCAACAGCGGTGTTTCCCTGCATGAAGCCTTGCATCACGTTTCCGACTTGCCCCACGTTGCCAAGCTCCTCGCCGAAGATGCAGCGATGACGAAGGAGACGGACCGTCATGCCTGGGCGTCGCATTACTTGCAGGAGATGAGCAAGGCGGTGATTGATGATGTGGTGAAGGTGTTGGAGTCGCCTGGGAATACCGGGCTGTAAGTAGGGCTGTGAAGCGGCCCCAAAACCAGGCGCTTAGTTTTAACAGAAAAATCTCAGTGTCTTTATTGGGGCTGCTGCGCAGCCCGGCGCGGGGCAAGCCCGCTCACCACAGAGTGGTGTGCCCGCATTTGAGAGTGGTGTAGATACCCAGGGGCGTTTTTTTCGGTATAAACCTGAACATCCCTGCGTTGTGAACGGACTCCCATGAACGCTCTCAAACTGATCTGCCTCCTCATCGTTTTCCCGCTGTTGCTGGCCGCCCTCGGTGGCTGGGAGCGTCAGCGTGCTGACGAAACCACCACGGCGCTGGTCGATTACCACATCACGGTGACTACCGCTAAACAGCAACTCCAAGCGCTGGCGGCGAAGGAGCCGACGGCGACGGTCGATCTGGTCGATGAAAAAATCAGCGTGCAAATGGCCCTCTCGCGCCTGGCAAAAATCGAAGCCGAACTGCCCATCGCCCACCGCGTGAACGGTGCGATGCGGGTCCTGACGCCGTGGGTGATGGGCTTGGGGCTGTTGGCGGCGTTGATTGGTACGGCTGCGTTGGCAGGTACGTACTGGGCCGGGCGGCGGGCACGGCACTCACGGGAGAGGTTATTGCAGGTGTTCTCCCTGGGCAGCCGCCTGTTGCCCTACGTGCTGGTGGGCCATGTGGTGGCGGTGGCGGCGGCCGTCGCGTTGGCGTTGAGTTTCGAAGGCTTGGGGATGTGGCATATCGGCCGGCTGGGCAGTGGCGAAGTCAAGCTGATGGCGGTGCTGGGGGTGATCGCGGCGTTTTGTGTGTATTCGATCTGGCAGTTGCTCAGACAGCTGCGCCCTATGCTGGGGATGTTCAAGCCCGAGCCGCTGGAGATGTTCGGCCAAGTGGTGACGCCCGCGCAGGCTCCAGGGTTGTGGCGCCATGTGGACGAGCTGGCGGGTAGGCTCGGCGCGCTGCCACCGGACCACATCGTGGTGAGCCTGGCCCAGGGCTTTTACGTGACCTCCAGCGCGGCCACTGTGCAACCGGCGAATACTTTGCTGCAGGGGCGCACCTTGCATGTGCCGTTGCTGTATCTGGGCCTGCTGAGCCGTGAAGAAATCAGCGCGGTGATCGGCCATGAGCTGGCGCACTTTGTGGGGCAGGACACGGAATACAGCCTGCGCTTTTTGCCGATCTACGATGGGGTCAATCGCAGCCTGGAGGCGCTGCTGCAAACCCTGCTGGCCAGCGATTTGATCCAAGGCTGGCTGATGCGCCCGTCGTTGCTGTTCGGGGTGTTTTTCATGCAGCGTTTCGATCACGCGGTTAACCACTGGAGCCGTGAGCGCGAATTGCTGGCGGACGCTGCCGGCGCGCAGTTGGTGGGCCCTGAGGCGGCGGCTTCGGCGTTGTTGCGGATGTCGGTGTTGCAGCCGCACGTTGAGGATGCACTGTTGGCGTTGTGTGAGGCAGGTACGGCTACAGACCTGCCCGACGCCGTGTTCGCGAGCTTGCGTGAGTGTGAACTGCAACCATCAGCCGAAGCCCTGGAGATTCATCAACCCCATCCCACCGACTCCCACCCCTCCAATGGCGAACGCCTGCAGGCGCTGCACGTGCCACTGGACGATACCCTGCGCGGCGCCACCCGCGTGGTGGATAGCGACATGGCGAATGCGCAGATGGATGCCTATTTCAGCGCACACCAGGCACTGCGCGAGCAGCTGTCTCGCGACGTGATGGACATGGCCGTGTCGGAGAACAGCGCGCACACCCAACTGCTGGAAACCTTGGCCGCTTCGGCCGAGGGTGAGCGCAGCCTGCATGAAGGCGGCCAATGGCGCGGGGTACTGATGGCGGTGTCGGGCCTGCCCTTTGTGCTGGCGGCCCTGTTTATCCTGAGTCGAGTCTGGCTCGCCCCGGAGCGTTTGAAAGGTACGCCGCTGTCGGCAGTCGGCGCGGGCGCGTGCCTGGGTCTTATCGGGCTGGGCCTGCTGTGGCTGGGCATCCGTCGATTCAAGCGCGCGCCGCAGACCGCGTTGCGCCTGACACCGGAGCATTTTGTGTTCAATAACCTGGCGCAACCGCTGCCCATCGAACATATCGAGGAGATCACGTTGCAGTTTGTCCAGGGCATCTGGGTAACCGTCCAACTGACGCCCGAGGCGCCGTTACCCGTAACGCGCAAGACCGCGTTCGGTGTACCCGGCGTGCGGGTCAACAAGAAGAAACGCCAGGTACTGCTGCTGATGGCACAGCTGTGTATCGACAATAAAAAGATCGAACCCTATGAGGGGTTGTCCTTGATGCTCGACTACAGGAATGCGGCGTTGGCGCGCAAGATTTTGCAGAGCCACGAGGACTGATGCACCCCCATAAAAAAACCCCGAACCAGTCGGGGTTTTTTATCGCCTGGAATCAGGCGCGACGTGTGATCACTTAGAAAACGTTGATCGGGTAGTCGGCGAACAGACGGATTTCGTTACCGCCTACGTTGTACTTGTCGGCATTGCTGGAAACGCGCAACCAGGACGCACGAGCACGCAGGCTCAGGTCTTTGGCCGGGCCGCTCTGCACGACGTATTTGAACTGGTTGAAGATCTCGCGCTCGGTGCCATTGCCACGGTTGGAACCGTCGTCAATGTTGGTACCGCGCACGTAGGCCACGTTGTAGGTCAGGCCAGGCACGCCGAAGGTGCTGAAGTCCAGGCCGTAGCCGGCCTGCCAGGAGCGCTCGTCCTTGCCGTTGAAGTCGGACCAGTAGGAGTTGGCCAGCAGGATGGTGTTGCCGCCGTCGCCGATGCCGCCAGCGTTGCGGTAGCCGCCGTACAGGTAGCCGGTGTCGCCCGTGCTGCGCTGGTGAGCGACGGTGAAGCTGTGCGGGCCGACAGCCCATGTGGCGCCCAGGCTCCAGATCTTGTTGTCGCGAGCGTCTTCGCTGCCTTGGTTTTCCAGGGCGAAGCTCTTGTCCAGCTTGGTCTTGTAGCCATTGAAGTCAAAGGTCAGCGACTGTTTCTCTGGCAGGGCCAGCACGTAGTTGACGTTGACGTATTGCTTCTTCAGCACGTCTTGCATGTCGGAGGCGTACAGCGCGGCCGACAGGTTTTCGGTGAATTTGTAGCTGCCACCGACGTAGTCGATGCTTTTCAGACGGCCGCTGTCGGTACCTTCGGCGCTCTTGCGAGCTTCCTTGGTGAAGTGACCGGCGTCGAGTTGCAGGCCGGCGATCTCTTTGGAGACGATCGACGTACCCGTGAACGTTTCGGACAGCAGACGGGAGTTGTCGTAGGCCAGGACCGGAACGTTAGGGAACTGATCACCGTACTTGAGCACCGTGTTGGAGACGCGGAACTTGACCGCTGCGCCGCCTTTGGCCAGGTCGTGTGGTGCCGAGCCAGGGTTTGCCGAGCCATCTGGGTTAGTGGTGCCATTACCCTGCTTGAAGAAGTCGATCCCCCCCGCGCCGGCGCGACCTTGGCCACCGTCCAGACGGATAGCATATTGGCCGATCACGTCCACACCCACACCGACAGTGCCTTGGGTGAAGCCGGACTCGAACTTGCCGATGAAGCCTTGGCCCCATTCGGCTTTGTCTTGCTTGCCGTTTTTGTAGTCGCGGCTGATGTAGGCGTTACGGGCCGCGATGTTCAGGTGGCTGTCTTCAACAAAACCCTTGGATTGCTCCTGGTCGTTTGCCATTGCTGTCGATGCGCTCAAAATCCCCAGAGCGATCAGACTCATCCGTTGCTTCAACATTTTTTGTATTCCTTATTACGGGTTGAGTACGCGCGATGACACCAGGCTCCATGTCGCTTTTCTGGTGTCGACTTTTCCGAAAAAAGAAGGCCCGCGGACGACTGAACATGCCGCGGGCCTTTTCTTATTGGATGAGTCATGGCTGTTAGCCACAGGCGTTGGGCGCAATCCTAGTCGCGCGTTGAACTATGTGTCAATTTCGTGAATTGTCTGTATTTAGGCGAAATAATTCTAAGCAAAGGCCTACTGCCTTTCTGAAAACGACCAGATTCTGTCTTTAACGACCCATGAAACACATCTCGTAACATATTTCAAAGCCGATACGTTTGGTAATGGATAACGCGCGCAAATGCAAAGCATTACCATTGGCGTGCTTTTTCCTGCCAAACCCTTTGGATGCATTCCACCATGCCTGCCCTTCGCCTGACGCCCATGACCCTTGGGCTTTCTGTTCTGCTGTCTGCCGGTTTTGCCTGTGCGGCCACCACCTTGCCCGAAACCTCGATCAGTGCCGAAGCTGACGAAGACGACCCGCGCGTCAAGGAAACCAGCACCGCGACCCGCACCGCCACACCGGTACGGTATGTGCCCCAGGCCATCGACTCGGTGAAGACCGAAAGCCTGCGCGCCTACGGCACCAACGACCTGGGCCAGGCCTTGAGCGGCATCCCCAACGTCAGCAGCGGCGCCGACACGCGCTTCGACAGTCTGCGCATCCGTGGTTTCGACGCGAGCAACGACTTCTACCTCGATGGCATTCGCGACGACAGCCAGTACGTGCGCGACCTGCACAACATCGAGCGCATCGAAGTGCTCAAAGGCCCGGCAGCCGTGCTTTACGGGCGAGGCGGCCAGGGTGGGATCGTCAACCGCGTGAGCAAACTGCCAACGGCCGGGCGCAAGTCGAGCATCGAGGCCCAGGGCGGCAGCAACGATTTGCGCAGTGTGTATGCCGACCTGAGCACCGACCCCACCGACAACATCAGCCTGCGTCTGAACATGGGCAACCAGGACAACAACAGCTTCCGCGACGGCGTCAGCGGCAATCGCCAACTGTTCGCGCCGTCCATGAGCTGGCAGCTCACCCCGGATCTCAATTGGCTGGTGCAATACGAATACAGCCGCTACAACCGCACGCCGGATCGCGGCATCCCCGGCGTCAACGGCCGCCCCGCCGACGTCAGTCGCAGCACCACCTACGGCGACAGCCGCGATTACATCGACGACAAGACCCAGTCCCTGCGCTCCAAGCTGGCCTACGAACTCAACGACAACTGGCAACTGCGCCAGACCCTCGGCGTGTTCAAGCTCGACAGCGATTTCGACAACACCTACCAGACCGCCTATGTTGCCTCGACCAATCGGGTGACGCGCCAACGCTGGCAGCAAGACCTGACCACCCTCAACGTCTTCAACAACGTCGAGCTGGAAGGAGGCTTCAGCACCTTCGGCCTGGAACACCGCCTGCTCACCGGCGTGGAGCTGGGCAGCCAGCGCCGCGATCCAAAGCCGTACACCGCCACTGCTGTGAACCGCGGTGGCCAGGCCGTGCCAGCCCTGGACCTCAACCAGCCCAACCGTCGCCTGAGCCACACCGGGCGCATGAGCGTATCGAGTAACAACCACACCGAAGTCGAAAGCCGCGCCCTGTATGTGCAAGACCAACTGCGTCTGAACGATCAGTGGCAAGTGCTGGCCGGCCTGCGTTACGACCGTTTCGAAGTGGACACCAAAAACAAACTGCTCAATACCCAACAAGACATCAAAAGCCACAGCACCAGCCCGCGCTTTGGCCTGGTGTGGACGCCCCTGGAACACCACTCGTTCTATGCCTCGTGGAGCAAGACCTTCTCACCGGCCGGTGGCGGCCTGATCGGCATCACCCCGAACGCCGCCGGCAGCGTCAACGACCTGAGCCCCGAGCTGACCAAGCAAAAAGAGATCGGCGTGAAAAGCGACTGGCTCGACGATCGCCTGAGCACCACCCTGGCGGTGTACGAACTGGAACTCTACAACCGCCGCACCAGCGACCCGCTGGACCGCACCATTACCCTGCTCAGCGGCCTGCAGCGCTCGCGCGGCGTGGAGCTGACAGCCACCGGCAAGATCGTCGGCAACTGGTCTGTACGCGGTGGTGTCGGCCTGCAGGATGCCAAGGTCGAGAAGGACAACAACGGCTTTGAAGGCAAGCGCGTCAGCGACGTGGCCAAGCGCAATGCAAGCCTGTTTGTCACCTGGAAACCGGAGATGGGCTGGTACGCGGAAACCGGTTTGACCCTGGTCGGCGACCGCTACGCCGACAGCCTCAACACCGTGGTGCTGCCGGGTTATGGCAGTTGGGATGCGTTGGTCGGGTTCCGGCAGAAAGAATGGGATGTGCGCGCGGCGCTGAACAACATCGCCGACAAGACCTACTACGAATCGGCGACCAGTGTGGCGCAGATTCAGCCGGGCGATCCGCGTAACCTGGTGGTGACAGGCACCTACAGCTTCTAACCCGATAAACCCGTAGAGGTCGTCTCAAGCAACACCACACAAACCCCGTAGCAGCTGCCGAGCGCAAGCGAGGCTGCGTAGGGCGCGCAGCCGATTCAATCTCGAGTCGCGGCCGACGCAGCCTCGCTTGTGCTCGGCAGCAGCTACGGATTTACGCGGTGTTGGATAGACGGTATCTACGACATCAGTGGTGATTGTTCAGTTTTCAATCAACTCGCACAACGCGTGCATTTCATCCTCGCTGAACAACCCCACCGGGTAGCGTTCACTCATCACACTGCGCAAATCCGGCTGCTGCCTGACTTGTCGCGAGCCGTTTTCCTTCAACCAGAGCCCCAGCGCATGGATCGCGTCACCGTCAACCCGCGAAGGGTGGAAGGTGCGCGTGTACATCGGGTTGATATTGGCATTCATTTCGGCGCTCTCTCCTGCTGCGTGAGCGGCTAACTTACTCAAGGTTTATGACAGAACTGTGCGGTCATCACCCTGGGACACTGGGGCAACACCGATACAAGAGCTATGCCAATGTCGCGTGTTTATAGGTGGGCGGACACAAAAAAGCCCACGACCGTGATGGGCCGCGGGCTTGCTGTAGGGGCCGACACCGAGGAGCGCCCGGCTGCCGGAAAGGCGTTGTTACAACCGCACTCAGTTTTTATGCGGGGCAGGCTGTTGTTGGGTCAGGCAATGGATATTACCGCCACCCAGTAACAGTTCACGGCCCGGCACCATCACCACTTCGTGCTGCGGGAACAGGTTCTGCAGGATAGCCTTGGCTTCAGCGTCCAACGGGTCGTCGAAACTTGGCGCGATGATGCCGCCGTTGACGATCAGGAAGTTGACGTAGGAACCCGCCAACCGCACGGTCGGATTGCGTTCCTGTGTGCCGTCCACCGGGTCGACCCCTGCGCACTCTTCCTCAGTGGCATACAACGGCCCCGGGATCGGCATTTTATGCACTGTGAACGAGCGCCCCTGGGCGTCGGTGCTGCTTTGCAGGACGGCCATGGCGGCGTGGCAACGTCCGTAGTTCGGGTCTTGCGGGTCGTCGGTCCAGGCCAGCAATACTTCGCCCGGGCGCACGTAGCAGCAGAAGTTATCCACATGACCGTCGGTTTCGTCGTTGAACAGGCCGTCCGGCAGCCAGATGATCTTATCCACAGCCAGGTTGGCGCTGAGCACCGCTTCGATTTCGGCACGGTCGAGGTGCGGATTACGGTTGCGATTGAGCAGGCACTCTTCGGTGGTGATCAGGGTGCCTTCGCCGTCGACGTGGATCGAGCCGCCTTCCAGCACGAAACCCTCTGTGCGGTAACGCGGCGCGCGCTCGATTTCGAGGATCTTGCCGCCCACCTGCGAGTCGCGGTTCCACGGCGAATACAGGCCACCGTCAAAACCGCCCCAGGCGTTGAAATCCCAGTTCACGCCGCGCACTTCGCCACGGTCGTTGATCACGAACGTCGGGCCGGTATCGCGCACCCAGGCGTCATCGCTGGACATTTCCACCACACGGATATTCGGCACGTCCAGGCGGGCGCGGGCGTTTTCGTACTGGCCGGCGGAAACCGCAACGGTCACCGGCTCAAAACGTGCGATGGCCTTGGCCACGGCCACGTGAGCGGCCTGCGCGGGCTTGCCGCCCAGGCGCCAGTTGTCCGGGCGCTCGGGCCACACCATCCAGGTTTGGGTCTGTGGCGCCCATTCGGCGGGCATGTGGAAGCCATCGGCGCGGGGGGTGCTGTGCAGGGTGGTCATGGCGATCAGGACTCCGAATGGGGTAAAGGCCGACTTTATAACGGATAAAAATCGGCTTTAAAAGCGAACAGACAGCCTGGATGAAAAATATGACAGCCAATCACCGATAACAATCGATTATTTACAGTTGCTCATCCAGCACCTTCGACAGCATGTCGACAAAGAAGTCCACGCTACGTTTGGAGGTCACCATCGGCGGCTTGATCTTGAGGATGTTCAAATAATCGCCAGTCGGCTGCATGAAAATCCCCAACTCCCGCAAGCGATCACACAACAGGGTGGTCTCTTCGGTGGCGGGCTCCAGGGTTTGCCGGTCACGCACCAACTCCAGGCCCAGATAGAAACCGGAACCGTGAACCGCGCCCACCAGGGGATGACGGTCGATCAGCGCTTCCAGCCGGGCCTTGAAATGCCCGCCGACCACCTGGGCGTTTTCCCACAGCTTTTCTTCTTCCATCACATCCAGCACCGCCATGCCGATCCGGCAACTCACCGGGCTGCCCCCCGACGACGAGAAGAAATACCCCTCGGCCTCCAATGCCTCGGCGATCTCGCGACGGGTGATCACCGCGCCAAGTGGCTGACCGTTGCCCATGCCCTTGGCCATGGTGATGATGTCGGGCACCACGCCCTGCTCTTCGAAGCCCCAGAAAAAGTGCCCCATGCGGCCGTAGCCGACCTGCACTTCATCGGCGATGCACACGCCGCCTTGGGCACGCACCAACCCGTACACCTGCTGCAAGTAACCCGGCGGCAGGGAGATGCCGCCGGCGTTGCCGTACACCGGTTCACAGATAAACCCGGCCAGTTGGCGCTTGCTCGCAGCGATTTTCGCCAGGTTATGTTCCACGCTTCGTACGTAGTCCGGCGCACTGTCCTGCCCGCGGAATTCACCACGATAGGTGTTCGGCGCGGTAACCGGGTGGACCCACTCCGGGCGGCTGCTCAAGGCCTGGGGATTGTCCGCAATCGAGGTGGACACCGCATCCGCCGCCACCGACCAGCCGTGATAGGCCTCCAGCACACTGAGCATGTCGCGCCCACCGCTGTAGGCCCAGGCCAGGCGGATGGCCAGGTCGTTGGCCTCGGTGCCGCTGTTGACCAGGAACACCCGATCCATGCCCGCCGGCGCCAGCGCCAGCAAGCGCTCGGAAAACTCGGCAATGGCGGCATAGTGAAACCGCGAGTTGGTATTGAGCAGCGACCATTGCCGCGCCGCGACCGCCGCCATGCGCGGGTGGCCGTGACCCAGTACGGCAACGTTATTGAGCATGTCCAGGTAGGAGCGGCCCTGCATATCGATCAGGTGGTTGCGCCAGCCGCGCTCGATGCGTGGAGGGTCGACGTAATAGTGCTTCTGCGAGCGGGCAAAACTGGCGTCACGCCGGGCCAGCAGGGCGTGGGGGTCGAGTTCCGGTTCGGCATCGCAGGCCAGTCCCAGTAATGCCGCGGGCGAGGGGCACAAGGCTTGCCAGGCCAAGGCCCGGGACGGTGTACAAAACAGCGGCGGTTCGAGGTCGGCACGGCACAGTTGCACGGTCAGCGGCCCATGGACCTCACCGAGAACCTGCCCCTCCACCAGCAATGAACCGTGCTTCAACCGGGTGTCCACGCCCCACAACCGCACGCTCAGCTCCACCCCTTGCACGCTCACAAGGCCATCGGCGTCCTGATGCAGCGTTCCGGCAAAAGGCGCCTCCAACACCGTGCCATGGGGCAGATGCAGCTCTACGTGGAGGGGGAAAGTCTGCGGTTCGGTGGCACTGTCCGGGCAGGTGCGCGACAGCCGATATTGGCCATAACGACTTGCCGCCAGCCCATGCACGGCCGCCGCCTGATCCAGCAACTGCCGATCAATGCCGGGCAGTTCCCAATTGCCGGCTTCGAAATGCGGGCTGAGCACCCCCAGGTCGATCAGCGCGAACTCACGCCCCACCAGGCCCGGTAGCAACGGCGCGAAGTCCTGGCTGGCAATCGACGACAGCGTCTCACCGACACTGCCGAGAATCGCAGCCTCCATCAGCTCAAACGGCACCGACGACGCCACATGGAAAATTTCCCACTCGTGTTCGGCGTTTTTCAACAGGTAAGTGTTGTCCGGATCCAGGCGCTGCTGCTGTTCGCTGCTTAATACCAACACTGCCGCACGGGCGACGATCAGCGGCCACAACGCCTGCAACTCCTCGCGCTGCAGTGGGGTCACGGCATGGCAGGCCCGGACCGCCGGCAGGATGGCAAACGGGTCGCCCTCGGCATGGTGCAACAGGGCCGCGCAGGTCACCGACAGGTCGGCAATCCGCCAGGTGTGCACCAGGTCGCCGAAATCGATGACGCCTTGCAGTTGCCAGTGCCGTTGCGCATCGCGCTGCCACACCACGTTGTCATCGGTGATGTCCATGTGCACCGCTTGCCAGGGCAGGCGGTCGGCCAGGGGGCGAATGCGCTGTTCAACCTGCTCGGCCACCTGTTCCAGCGCGGCGCGGTGGGGCAGGTTTTCCAGGGTGGCCAACAGATGGGTGATCAGTTCCCGGGCATGGCGCGGGTCCCATTGCAGGGTACGGTCCAATCCAGGGTGGGAGAAATCCGCCAGCGCCAGGCTCATGCGCCCGCACAGGTCGCCGAAGCCTGCGATCACGTCGCGCCCCAAATGGGGCAGATGGGTCAACGGCTGGCCGTCGATATAGTCCAGCAGCCGCAGGTGCAGGGGCTGGCCATCGACCGTCACGCTCAACAGCTCTTCACCGCTCAGGGCCTTGATGACCTTGGGCACCCGCACGGCCTGCAGGGTGTCGAGGGCCGCGTGCTGGGCCTGCAGCTCAATCGCCGCATAGTCGCCCCGGCAGATCTTCAGAACAAACCGGCCGCGAGTGCTGTCGACTTTGTAATTGAGGTCTTGCTGGCTGCCCAGTGATTGCAGGGTGCCCGTGAGGCCGTAGTGCTGCTCGAGCAATTGCGCTGCCTGGTCGGGGCCTACTTGCGGGCAGGGTAGATTGGCGCGATGGATCAACGTAGCAAGCAGCATGGGCGTGGCCTCGTTTTTTTCAGGGGTGTATATCGCCATTGTTCAGGTGAGTTAGGCAACCCCCCTACGCATACCGCGCTTGCGCCTATCTTCCGCACAACTCAAGCTATGCTTCATTCCGCTTAATGTCCGTCTAAGGAAAAGGCCCTCCGACATGCGCATTCTCATCACCGGCGGCGCTGGATTTATCGGCTCCGCCCTGATCCGCCATCTGATCCAAAACACCGAACACGAAGTGCTCAACCTGGACAAACTTACCTATGCCGGCAATCTGGAATCACTGAACAGCATTGCGTCCAACAGCCGCTATGAGTTCGTACAGGCCGATATCATTGACCAGGCCAGCGTCAGCGCCGTGCTGACGCGCTTCGAGCCACAGGCAATCATGCACTTGGCTGCAGAATCCCATGTCGATCGTTCGATTGACGGGCCGTCGGATTTTATCCAGACCAATATCGTCGGCACCTACAGCCTGCTGGAGGCCACCCGCGCGTACTGGCACACGCTGGCGGAGCCCTCCAAGAGCGCTTTCCGTTTCCATCACATCTCCACCGATGAGGTGTACGGCGACCTGCACGGCGTTGACGATCTTTTCACCGAAACCACGCCTTACGCGCCCAGTTCACCTTACTCCGCGAGCAAGGCGGCGTCCGACCACCTGGTACGTGCCTGGCAGCGCACCTACGGCCTGCCGGTATTGCTGACCAATTGTTCGAACAACTACGGCCCTTTCCACTTCCCCGAGAAGTTGATCCCGCTGGTCATCCTCAACGCGCTCGCGGGCAAGCCATTACCGGTCTATGGTAATGGTTTGCAGGTGCGCGACTGGCTGTTCGTCGAGGACCATGCCCGCGCACTTCTGAAAGTGGTAACTGAAGGTGTGGTCGGCGAGACCTACAATATCGGCGGCCACAATGAGCAAAAAAACATCGACGTGGTACGAGGCATCTGCGGCCTGCTGGAAGAATTGGCACCGCAACGTCCGGCCGGTGTGGAAAAATTTGCCGACCTGATCACGTTCGTCAAAGATCGACCGGGCCACGATCAGCGCTATGCAATCGACGCCAGCAAGATCGAACGCGAACTGGGCTGGGTCCCGGAAGAAACGTTCGAGACCGGCCTGCGCAAGACCGTACAGTGGTACCTCGACAACCTGGAATGGTGCCGCCGGGTACAGGACGGCAGTTATCAGGGTGAACGATTGGGCAACACCGACATGAAGGATCTGATTGCATGATGAAGGGAATCGTATTGGCAGGAGGCTCAGGCACTCGCTTGCACCCCATTACCCTGGGCGTGTCCAAGCAGCTGCTGCCAGTGTATGACAAGCCGATGATCTATTACCCGATCTCGGTGCTGATGCTGGCGGGAATCAAAGACATCCTCGTGATTTCCACGCCAGTGGACTTGCCGCAGTATCGTAACTTGCTGGGCGATGGCAGCCAGTTCGGCGTGCGCTTCACCTATGCCGAGCAGCCGTCGCCGGATGGCTTGGCCCAGGCATTTATCATTGGCGAAGAATTTATCGGTAATGACCCGGTATGCCTGATCCTGGGTGACAACATTTTCCACGGCCAATATTTCGGCGAACAGTTGCGGACTGCAGCCAGGCGTCCTTCCGGCGCGACGGTATTTGGTTATTGGGTAAAAGACCCAGAACGATTTGGCGTGATCGACTTCGACAAGGATGGTCGCGCCCTGTCGATTGAAGAGAAACCACTGAAGCCAAAGTCCCCCTATGCCGTAACCGGCCTTTACTTCTACGACAACGACGTGATCGAGATCGCCAAAGCCGTGAAACCTTCACATCGTGGCGAGCTTGAGATTACCGACGTCAACAACGCCTATCTCAAGCGCGGCGACCTGCATGTGGAACGTTTTGGGCGCGGCTTCGCTTGGCTCGATACAGGCACCCACGACAGCCTGTTGGAAGCTTCGCTCTACGTGCAGACCATCGAGCATCGCCAGGGCCTGAAAGTAGCCTGCCTGGAAGAAATTGCTTACCAGAACCGCTGGATTGACCGTGAATACTTGCTGGAGCGGGCCAAATATTTTGGCAAGACCGGCTACGGTCAATACTTGTTCACCCTCGCAGGGGATAATCCATATGAATGTATCCGCCACTGAGTTGCCCGGGGTATTGATCATCGAGCCGAAGGTTTTTGGCGATGAACGCGGTTTTTTCTATGAGAGTTTCAATGCCCGGGACTTTGCGCAAGCAACCGGGCTGCAGCAAGAGTTTGTTCAGGACAACCACTCGCGCTCACAAAGAGGCGTGTTGCGCGGCCTGCATTACCAAGTGGAACACGCTCAGGGCAAATTGGTGCGAGTGACTGCCGGTGAGGTGTTAGACGTCGCAGTGGATATACGTCAGAGCTCACCTGCATTTGGCAAATGGGCCAGCGTTCGGCTATCGACCGAAAACAGTCGCCAACTGTGGATTCCTCCGGGGTTCGCCCATGGTTTTGTGGTGCTCAGCGACTACGCAGAATTCCTCTACAAGACGACTGATTACTACACACCCTCTGCAGAGCGCTGCATCCGCTGGGACGATCCGGACCTCAATATCGACTGGCAATTGACGGGGCCTCCAACCTTGTCTTCCAAGGACCAGAGCGGCAAAAGCCTGAAAGACGCCGATCTATTCCCATGAAAATCCTGATCACCGGCCGACATGGCCAAGTCTCCCAGGCACTGCAACAGCAGCTCCAGGGCCTGGGCGAACTGATTGTGCTTGGCCGCGAGCAACTCGATCTGGCCGACGCCGAGCACATCCGCCAGCAGGTGCGCGTCCATCGCCCCGACCTGATCATCAACGCCGCCGCCCACACGGCAGTGGATCAGGCCGAAAGCGAAGCGGACCTCGCCTTCGCCATCAACGCCACCGCCCCCGGGATTCTCGCCGAGGAAGCCAAGGCCTTGGGCAGCCCGTTGATCCACTATTCCACCGACTACGTGTTCGACGGCAGCAAGCCTGCGCCCTACACCGAAGCTGACACATCCAATCCCCTGGGCGTCTACGGCCAGAGCAAACTGGCGGGTGAACAGGCGATTGCCGCAGTGGGAGGCCAGTACCTGATCCTGCGCACCAGCTGGGTCTACTCCAACCACGGCAAGAACTTCCTGCTGACCATGCAGCGCCTGCTGCAAGAAAAACCCCACCTGCGCATCGTCGCCGACCAGATCGGCGCGCCGACGTGGGCCGGGACCATTGCCGCCAGTACGCGCGCCCTGATCGAACGCTGGCAGGCGGGCAAGGCCGGGGAATGGGGCATCTACCACCTGACCGCCGAGGGTGAAACCTCGTGGTTCGGCTTTGCCCAGGCGATCGGCGAGCACCTGCGCGCCAGTGGCCGCGCCTGTGCCGAACTGGAGGCGATCCCGTCCAGCGCCTACCCGACCCCCGCCCGGCGCCCGCTGAACTCACGTCTGGATTGCAGCCACCTGCGCCAGCAATGGCACGTCAGCCAGCCCTTGTGGCAAGACGCATTGCGCGAGTGTCTTGCCGGGCAGCACTAGGCATAATGCGCCTGTACCCACAGGCGCACGATTCCCATGACTCCACCCCTTCCGCGAAGACCCCGCTGGCGCAGCCTTGCCCTGTTGGCCCTGTGCCTGGCACCGTTGCTGTGGCCGCTGGAGCACTTGGCCGAGCGTTACTATCGCAGCGAACTGGCCGGGCAAAACCGCCAGACCCTCGACCTGTACGTCGCCAACCTGCTGGGCACCCTGCATCGCTATGAAGTGCTGCCGCAGATCCTCGGCGACTTGCCGGCCTTGCGCACGGCACTGGACGCACCGCAGGTCAGTACCAACCTGGTCAACGCCAACCTGCTGCTCAAGGACGTCGCCGCCCAGGCCGGGGTGGAAGTGATGTATTTGATGGACACCACCGGCAAGACCCTCGCCGCGTCCAATTGGGACAAGCAGGACAGTTTCGTCGGGCGCAACTTCTCGTTCCGGCCCTATTTCAGCGAAGCCATGGCCGGGCGCCTGGGGCGGTTTTTCGGGCTGGGCACCACCTCGGCCAAGCGCGGCTATTTCTTCGCCGCCGCAGTGCGCGATGGCGACACGATCATCGGCGTACTGGTGGTCAAGGTCGACCTGGACCACACCGAAAGCCTGTGGGGCAATACCCCGGAACAACTATTGGTCACCGACCACAACGGCGTGGTGATCCTAACGTCACGCCCGCAATGGCGCTTCCGGGCCACCCGGCCGCTGACCGCCGAAGAACGCCAGGCCATCATCGCCATCCAGCCCTACCCCACGCGCGATCCGCAACCGTTGAGCCTGAGCAACAGCGCATGGCTGCGCCAATCCACCGCCATTGCCGAGACCGGCTGGAATGTGGAGATCCTTGCACCGCAATCCTTGATCAGCCGCCCGGTGCGCACGGTGGTCGCCGTGGGCGGCGCCACGTTGCTGGTGTTGATGCTGCTGCTGGGCCTGTTGATGCAGCGCCGTCGCCACTACCTGGAACGCATCGCCTTCGAAGCCAAGGCCCGCCGCGAGCTGGAGATGCGCGTGGTCGAACGGACCAGCGATCTGGAAGGCCTCAACCGTCGCCTCAAACAGGAGGTGCTGGAGCGCGAACACGCCCAGCAGGAACTGGTGCGCGCCCAGGATGACTTGGTGCAGGCCGGCAAGCTGTCAGCGCTGGGCACCATGTCGGCAAGTATCAGCCACGAACTCAATCAACCCCTGGCGGCGATCCGCAGCTATGCGGAAAACGCCGAGATCCTGCTCGACCACGAGCGCACCAGCGATGCCCGGGGCAATCTCAAGCTGATCAGCGAACTGACCGGGCGCATGGCCTCGATCATCGCGCACCTGCGCGCCTTCGCCCGGCGCGATCGCCATGCCCCGGAGAGCGTGGCCCTGCAACCGGCGCTGGACGATGCGCTGGCCTTGCTGGCCAAGCGGCGGCGCTCGATGGAAGTGGAACTGATCCGCGATTTGCCGGAAGCGACCCTGTGGGTGCAGGCCGGCGAAACCCGCCTGCGCCAGGTGCTGGGCAACCTGCTGGCCAACGCCCTCGACGCCCTTACCGAAAAAGGCCCGCCGCGCAAACTGTGGCTGAGTGCCGAAACCACCGCCCAGGGCGTCAACCTGTACATTCGCGACAATGGCCCAGGCTTTTGCATGGAAGCCCTGGGCCGCGCCAGCGAACCGTTCTACACCACCAAGACCCGCACCCAGGGCTTGGGCCTGGGCCTGGCGATCTGTGAAACCCTGATGCGTGCCTTTGGCGGCGAACTGCTGTTTGCCAACCACAAGGAAGGCGGCGCGCTGTTAACCTTGAAATTGCGCGCCGGCTCGCCGGGCGTCAGTCTGCAACCGTCCGAGGACCGCAGTGTATGAGTATCGATAACCAGATTCAGGTGGTGTTGATCGACGATGATCCACACTTGCGTCAGGCCCTGTGCCAGACCCTGGACCTGGCCGGGCTGAACGTCCTGCCCCTGGGCGAAGCCACCGGCCTCACCGCGCGCCTGTCGCGGGATTGGCCGGGCGTGGTGGTCAGCGACATCCGCATGCCCGGCATGGACGGCCTGGAGCTGCTGGCCGAGCTGCACGGCCAGGATCCGGACCTGCCGGTGCTGCTGATCACCGGCCACGGCGACGTGCCGCTGGCGGTGCAGGCCATGCGCGCGGGGGCCTATGACTTCCTCGAAAAACCCTTCGCCAGCGACGCCCTGCTCGACAGCGTGCGCCGCGCCCTGGCCCTGCGCCGGCTGGTGCTCGACAACCGCAGCCTGCGCCTGGCCCTTAGTGACCGCCAACAACTGAGCACCCGCCTGGTGGGGCACTCGCCACAGATGCTGCGCCTGCGCGAGCAGATCGGCGCCCTGGCAGCAACCCGCGCGGATGTGCTGATCCTCGGCGAAACCGGCGCCGGCAAGGAAGTGGTGGCCCGCGCGCTGCACGACCTGTCGAGCCGGCGCAGCGGGCCGTTCGTCGCGATCAACGCCGGTGCCCTCGCCGAGTCGGTGGTCGAAAGCGAGCTGTTCGGCCATGAGCCCGGCGCCTTTACCGGCGCGCAGAAACGCCGCATCGGCAAATTCGAATTCGCCAACGGCGGCACGTTGTTCCTCGATGAAATCGAAAGCATGAGCCTGGACGTGCAGGTCAAGCTGCTGCGCCTGTTACAGGAGCGTGTGGTGGAGCGCCTCGGCGGCAACCAGCTGATCCCGCTGGATATCCGCATCATCGCCGCCACCAAGGAAGACCTGCGCCAGGCCGCCGACCAGGGCCGCTTCCGCGCCGACTTGTACTACCGCCTCAACGTCGCGCCGTTGCGTATTCCGCCACTGCGCGAGCGCGGTGAAGATGCGTTGATGCTGTTCCAGCACTTCGCCGACGAAGCCAGCAGTCGCCACGGCCTGCCTTTGCACGAGCTGCAACCGGGCCAGCGTGCCCTGCTGTTGCGTCATAGCTGGCCGGGCAATGTGCGCGAATTGCAGAACGCCGCCGAGCGCTTTGCGTTGGGCCTGGAGCTGGCGCTGGACAGCACCCCGGACAATCCCGCCAGCAGCGTGCTGACTTCCACGCCGGGCGGCTTGAGCGAACAGGTCGAGCAGTTCGAAAAAAGCCTGATCGCCGCCGAACTGACCCGCCCCCACAGCTCCATGCGCAGCCTCGCAGAAGCCCTCGGCGTACCGCGCAAGACCCTGCACGACAAACTGCGCAAGCACGGCCTGAACTTCGCCAACCAAAGTGCTGACGACGAATGACCCTGCCCACCCATCAAGAGGCCCCCCATGAGCCGTGACAGCCGTTACCTGGAATCCATCCTCCACCACGACATCCCCCTGACCCGCGAAATGGGCCTCAAGGTACTCGACTGGCAAGACGGGCAACTGCAGCTGCACCTGCCTTTGCAAGCCAATATCAACCACAAGAGCACCATGTTCGGCGGCAGCCTCTACTGCGGCGCGGTGCTGGCGGGTTGGGGCTGGATGCACCTGCAACTGCGCGAGGAAGGGATTGAAGACGGGCATATCGTGATTCAGGAAGGGCAGATCAGCTATCCGCTGCCGGTGACGCACGACGCGACCGCCATTTGCGCGGCGCCGGAGGAGAAGGTGTGGAAGCGCTTTTTGGCGACCTACAAGCGCTATGGCCGGGCGCGGCTGGCGTTGGACACCTGGATCGCGAATGAGGGCAGTGAAGAGCGGGCCGTTACGTTCACCGGCCAATACGTCCTGCACCGCTAGAAGCCAATACACAAAACAAATGTGGGAGGGGCACCGCCCCTCCCACATTTAGATCGGCTGAGGTATTAAGAGCGGGCCAAGGTCAGCAACCGCTCACGCCACGCCGCCTTCGCCGGCAACGCCAGGAAAAACGGATTCAGCAACGACGCCCGCGCCGGATAGCTGAACGGCTCGCCACTCAACTCCAGCACCTCGCCGCCCGCCCCTTCCAATACACCCTGCGCCGCCGCCGTATCCCACTGCGAAGTCGGCGCCAGCCGCGGGTAGCAATCGGCACTGCCCTCGGCCAACAGGCAGAACTTCAACGAACTGCCGATATTCGCCAGTTTCAACTCCCCCAACCCTTCGCTCAAACCGTCCAGCAGACGCTCTTGCTCGGGGCTGGTATGCCGGCGGCTGGCGACCACGGTAAACGCCTCACCCACTGCTGGGGCCTCGCGCACCTGGATCTGCCTGGGCGCTTCGTTCACATCGGAGCGCCACGCCCCCAGGCCGGCTCCACCGAAGTAGCAACGGCCACTGGTGGGCATGGACACCACGCCGAACACCACGCGACCCTGTTCGACCAGGGCAATATTGACGGTGAATTCTTCGCTGCCGGCGATAAATTCCTTGGTGCCATCCAGCGGGTCCACCAACCACCAGCGCTGCCAGCTGGCCCGTACGCTCTGGTCGATGTCGGCGTCTTCTTCGGACAGCACCGGGATGCTCGGGTCGAGTGCGGTGAGGCCTGCGAGAATCAGATGGTGGGCGGCCAGGTCGGCCGCCGTGACCGGCGAATCATCGGCCTTGGAGGTCACCGCCACATCGGCGCGCCAGTACGGCAGGATCACTTCACCCGCCTGGCGGGCCAGCTCGATCACAGGGGCGATAAACGGGTGGCCTAAAAACAGTTCGCTCATGGGGTAAACGCTCCACGCTGAATCAACAAATCTCGTACCAGGTACAACGCCGCCAGGGCGCGGCCTTCGCTGAACTGCTCGTTTTGCGCAAGCTGCGACAGCTCGCGCAGGTTGACCCGGTCCACACGCATCGGCTCGGGCTCATCGCCTTCCAGGCGTTCTTCATAGAGTTCGGTGGCGAGCACCACCTGGATTTTCTGGCTCATGTAGCCAGGAGACAACGACAGCTCGGTAATGTGTTCCAACTGCCGTGCGCCGTAGCCGGCTTCTTCCTTGAGTTCACGGCCTGCTGCCGCCAGCACGTCTTCGCCGGGTTCGATCAGGCCCTTGGGCAAGGACAGCTCATACTCATCGGTACCGCCGCAGTACTCTTCAACCAGCAACGCATGATCTTCGTCGATCATCGCCACGATCATCACTGCGCCGTAGCCGGCACCGCGGCCCACCAGGCGCTCGTAGGTCCGTTCAACGCCATTGGAAAAGCGCAATTGCACTTCCTCCACGCGGAACAAACGGCTACTGGCGACTATTTCGCGGGCGAGGACGGTGGGTTTCTGGCGCATAAGCGGCTCCTTGGCGTGATCGGGTTACTATACCGTGGCTTTTCCGATTGTCTGTGTCGGATATCTTTACTTACATGAGACCGCACCATGCCCTCTTTGCCCTGGCACGCCATCGACACCGTCCTGCTGGACATGGACGGCACCCTGCTCGACCTGCATTACGACAACCACTTCTGGATGGAGCACCTGCCCCAGCGTTACGCCGAGCTGCACGGGGTGAGCCGGGCCATGGCCGAAATGGAGTTGCAGCCTCTGTTCGAGCGTAACGCCGGACAGTTGCAATGGTATTGCCTGGATTTCTGGAGTGCGGAGCTGAACATCCCGGTGCGCGAACTCAAGCTGGAAACCGCCCACCTGATCGCCCTGCGCCCGGATGCCGATACCTTCCTGGCGGCGATCAAACGGGCAGGCAAGCGCGTGATCCTGATCACCAATGCCCACCGTGACTCGCTGTCACTGAAGTTGGAGCGCATTGAACTGGCGCCGTACTTCGAGCGATTGATCAGCTCCCACGACTACGGCTTCGCCAAGGAAAACCCGCAGTTCTGGGATGCCTTGCAGGCTGACATCCAGTTCGATCCGGCTCGCAGCCTGTTTATCGACGACACCCTGCCGATCCTGCGCAGTGCCCAGGCGTTTGGCGTGGGGCATTTGCTGGCGGTGAAAGAGCCGGACAGCCAAAAAGGGCCGAAGGAGACCGGGGAATTTGCGGCGGTCGAGGATTACCGGGATCTCATTGCCGGGCTCTGAACCATGTGGGAGGGGGCTTGCTCCCGATAGCGGTGGATCAGTCAACTTGATGTCGACTGACACTCAGCTATCGGGAGCAAGCCCCCTCCCACCTTTTCGCCCGTGTATTACTCAGGAATACGCAGCGTCTGCCCTGGGTAAATCTTGTCTGGATGGGACAACAGCGGCTTGTTGGCCTCGAAGATCTTGTTGTACAGGTTGGCGTTGCCGTACACCGTCAGGGAAATCGCGCTGAGGGTGTCACCCTTTTTCACCACGACGAAACGGGCGGCGGTCACTGCCGGGCCGGTTACGGTGATCTGGTCATCCACACGGGCCACGCCTTGGATGTTACCCAGCGCCAGCAGAATCTTCTCTTTCTCTTCCTGGGTGGCGACTTCACCGGTCACGGTCACCTTGTCGCCCTCTACCGTGGTCTGCACATTCGGATTCCCCAGACCCACCTTCGCTACGTGTTCCTTCAACTGCTCACTCGCATTGGCATTACCCGGCGTCAACAGGTCGACAATCTTTTCGCCGGCTTCTTTGATAAAGCTGAAAATGCTCATAGTGCGCTCTCCTTGGTAGTTGATTTCCAGATGCCCAAGACTAGACCAGTCCGGCAGACTTGGGTTCCAGCCCGACCAAAGACGCAAACGCGCTAGAATCCCCCCGCCATTGGAATAAGCCCTGGAGCGAAGATGGACATCAAGCAGCTGAAATTCCTCATCGCCCTCGACGAGACCCGTCACTTCGGCCAGGCCGCGGCGCGTTGCCACATCACCCAGCCAACCCTGTCGATGCGCCTGCGCAACCTTGAAGAAGAGCTGGACTTGCCGCTGGTCAATCGCGGCCAGCGTTTCGAAGGGTTCACCGCCCCCGGCGAGCGCGTGCTGGCCTGGGCCCGCACGGTGCTGGCGGCCTATGACGGCTTGCAGGCCGAAGCCGCCGCCTGCCGTGGCAACCTGGTGGGTACGTTGCGCCTGGGTGTGGTGCCGTTGTCGAGCTTTGATCCGCTGGCGTTGATGCAACAACTGCACAAGGAGCATCCGAGCCTGCGCTTTGAGCTTTCGGCCCTCAGCTCCGAGCAGATCCTCGAACAGTTGGCGAACAATCGCCTGGACCTGGGCGTGTCCTACCTCGACCGCCTGGACAACGAGCGCTTCGATTCCCTGGCCCTCGGCGATACCCGCATGGGCCTGCTCTACGACCAGCGCTATTTCAGTTTTGGCGACAAGCCGCTGAGCTGGGAGGCATTGATCGAACTGCCCCTGGGCATGCTCACCAGTGGCATGCACTTCCGTCAGTCCATCGACCACAACTTCCACAGCCGGGGCCTGCACCCGCAGCCGCTGTTACAAACCGACGCCGTCCATCAGTTGTTACAAGCTGTGCATGGCGGACTGTGCTGCGCCGTCATGCCGCTGGACGGCGGTCTGGACGCCCTCACCGAACATTTGCGCCTGCAACCTATCGAAGACGCCCACACCCTGGCGCGCCTGGGCCTGATCATGCGGCGCAGCGCACCGCGTTCGGCATTGGCAGAGGCGTGTTTCGCGCTGTTTCAGAAATCGCAAACAGAGTCTTGATCGACGTCATCTATCGGTAGATCAGTACTGGCAATTAGACGCGACGCTTTGTCGCGCCTAGTCTAAACACTGATCAATCCGCCGGTGGTACTGCCCCATGAACGCCAAGCGCCCAGTCTGCGCGGCGCCTGCTCCGGAAACGTCCGCGCCCGTCGCCAGCCAGAGCTACCAGTTTTGCAACCTTGAGCACACTGAAGTCACCAGCACCGCCTTGGCGGAAGAAGTGGCGTTGGCGATTGCCTATAACGACATCAGCCAGGCCGTCATGCTGGTCACGCCCACGGACCTGGAAGACTTTATTGTCGGGTTCAGCATCGGCAGCGGCATTATCGCCGACGTCAGCGATATTTATGATCTGAAACTCAGCGGTTCGGGTTCGGCCCAATACGCTCAGGTGCAGATCTCCAGCCGTGCGTTCTGGAACCTCAAGCAGCAGCGCCGCCAGCTGGCAGGTACCAGCGGCTGCGGCCTGTGCGGAGTGGAAGCCGTTGAACAAGCCCTGCCGGACCTTCAAGTGCTGCCCGGCGCGCCCTTGCCGCCTGCCGAATGGCTCGACGGCCTGCGCCAGCGCATCAGCGCGTTCCAGCCTTTGGGCCAGTGCAGCGGCGCTGTGCATGCGGCTGTGTTCATGAATAACCAGGGCGAATTGCTGATGGGCCGTGAAGACATCGGCCGGCACAACGCCCTCGACAAGTTGGTCGGTGCGCTGATCCGCCAACGGATCCCCACCGACGGCGGGCTGGCGATTGTCACCAGCCGTTGCAGCCTCGAATTGATCCAGAAAGTCCTGCGCGCGGGCATACAGACCCTGGTCAGCCTGTCGTCGCCCACCGGCCTGGCCCTGCAATGGGCTCGCCGGCATAACCTCAATCTCATCCACCTGCCGCAGAAAAGTGCGCCGCGGGTCTACAGCCCTGCGATGGAGAACCAGCCGTGAGCAATCATCATCAAGCCGACCAAACCCCAACCCCGCGCTACAAGCCTTACAAGGGCCCGGCTGGCGGCTGGGGCGCGCTGATCAGCGTGGCACAGGCGTGGTTGACCAGTGACAACGCGCTGAAAAACCTGCGCATGATGCTCAAGACCAACCAGAACGGCGGCTTCGACTGCCCGGGCTGCGCCTGGGGCGACTCGCCGGAAAGCGGCATGGTCAAGTTCTGCGAGAACGGCGCCAAGGCGGTCAACTGGGAAGCCACCAAGCGCCGCGTTGACGCAGCGTTTTTCGCCAAGCACAGCGTCACCGCGCTGCTGGAGCAAAGCGACTATTGGCTCGAGTACCAAGGCCGCCTGACCGAGCCCATGCGCTACGACGCCGAAACCGATCGCTACCAGCCCATCAGCTGGGAAGCGGCCTTCGACCTGGTCGGCAAGCACCTCAACGCCCTGCCCAGCCCGGACATGGCCGAGTTCTACACCTCGGGCCGTGCCAGTAACGAAGCGGCGTACCTGTACCAGCTGTTTGTGCGCGCCTACGGCACCAACAACTTCCCGGACTGCTCGAACATGTGCCACGAGGCCAGCGGCGTGGCCCTGGCGCAGAGCGTGGGGGTCGGCAAAGGCACCGTGACATTTGATGACTTCGAACATGCCGATGCGATATTCGTCTGGGGCCAGAACCCCGGCACCAACCACCCGCGCATGCTCGAACCGCTGCGTGAAGCGGTCAAACGCGGTGCCCAGGTGGTGTGCATCAACCCCCTCAAGGAGCGCGGCCTGGAGCGCTTCCAGCATCCGCAGCATCCGCTGGAAATGCTCACCAACGGCGACAAGCCGACCAACACCGCGTACTTCCGCCCGGCCCTGGGTGGCGACATGGCGATCCTGCGCGGCATGGCCAAGTTCCTGCTGCTGTGGGAGCGCCAGGCTCAGGCCGAAGGCAAGGAAGCGGTGTTCGACCACGACTTCCTCAATGAACACACGGCCAACGTGCTGGATTACCTGGGCCAGATCGACGACACCTCCTGGGATGAAATCGTCGAACAGTCCGGCCTGACCCTGGTCGAGATCGAGCAAGCGGCACGCATGTACGCCAAGGGCAAGAACGTGATCATGTGCTGGGCGATGGGTATCACCCAGCACCGCCACTCGGTGCCGACCATCCAGGAAATCGCCAACCTGATGCTGCTGCGCGGCAACATCGGCCGCCCCGGCGCCGGCCTGTGCCCGGTGCGTGGCCACAGCAACGTGCAGGGCGACCGCACCATGGGCATCAACGAACGCCCACCGGTGGCGTTCCTCGACGCCTTGGAGCGACGCTTCCAGTTCCAGGTGCCGCGCACCAACGGGCACAACGTGGTGGAAGCGATCCACGCCATGCTTGAAGGTCGCTCCAAGGTGTTTATCGGCCTGGGTGGCAACTTCGCCCAAGCCACGCCGGACAGCCCGCGCACCTTCGAAGCACTGCGCAATTGCGACCTGACCGTGCAGATCAGCACCAAGCTCAACCGCAGCCACCTGATGCACGGCAAGGACGCGCTGATCCTGCCGTGCCTGGGCCGCACCGACATCGACATCCAGGCCGAAGGTCCGCAAGCGGTGACGGTAGAAGACTCGTTCAGCATGGTCCACGACTCCAACGGCCAACTGCAGCCGCTGTCGAAGTTGATGAAATCGGAACCGGCCATCCTCGCCGGCATCGCCGCCGCAACCCTGGGCAGCAAACCGGTGGACTGGAACTGGTTGGTGGCCGATTACAGCCGCATTCGCGACCTGATCGCCGATACCATCCCAGGCTTCAAGGACTTCAACGAACGCCTGAAACACCCCGGTGGTTTCTACCTGGGCAACTCCGCCGGTGCCCGACGCTGGAACACGCCTTCGGGCCGTGCCAACTTCCGCCCGAACATCCTGCCCAAGGACCTGATCCACGAGCGCACCCATGCCACGGGCCACGTGCCGGACCTGATCATGCAATCGATGCGCTCCCACGATCAGTACAACACCACCATTTATGGCCTGGACGACCGCTATCGCGGGGTCAAAGGCCAGCGTGACGTGCTGTTCGTCAACGAAGCCGACATCATCCGCCTGGGCTTCAAGCCGGGGCAGAAAGCCGACATCGTGTCGTTGTGGGAAGACGGCCGCGAGCGTCGGGTGAAGGGCTTCACCTTGCTGGCGTTTGATATTCCGGCGGGGCAGGCTGCGGCTTACTACCCGGAAGTGAACCCGTTGGTGCCGCTGGAAAGCACCGGGGATGGCAGCCATACACCGACGTCGAAGTTCGTGGCGATACGTTTGGAAGCTGCCAGTGACAATGGGCTGATCACGGCGCGTTCGGCCTGACTGATCATTTCGGACACAAAAAAGGCCGCTTTTGCATAAAAGCGGCCGTTCCGAAGTAGCTAAAGACTCGCAAAAACCACTTAAGTTCCCGAGCTAAAACAGTAAGTTAGAGAATTGTGTACAACTCGTGCTACTGGTCGGATTTCTATTGTAACCATGTCAATACAGCCTCAGGATCGCGCCGTCATCCTCTTGAGGTCTCTCTATGAAGTTCTCCTCGATTCTCTTGTTGTCCCTTGGCCTGGTCAGTGGCGCAGCCATGGCCGGTGGCACCACCGAAGCCGGTGTGGGCGGCGCATTGGGCGGGGTTCTAGGCTCGGTTGTCGGCCAGCAGTTGGGCGGCAACACCGGTTCGACCATCGGCGCGGCCCTGGGCGGCGCAGGCGGTAGTGCGGTCGGCGCAGACAAGCGCAGCCGCGGCGAAGCAGCCATTGGCGGCGCACTGGGCGCAGCCGGCGGCAACGTGGTGGGCCGCAGTGTCGGCGGCAGCACCGGGGCACTGATCGGTTCAGCGGCCGGCGGTGGCGCGGGCGGTGCGCTGGGCAACTACATGGGCAACAAGAGCGATGACGATGATCGTCGTAGTCGTGATAGCCGCCGTTATGACCGCGACGACCATCGCGGCCGCGGCCATGCCTACGGGCATCGCAAGAACAAGCATCACTACCGTCACCGCTAAGCGCTAAAGAACACTGAAAAACCGATGTGGGAGGGGGCTGGCCCCCTCCCACATCGGGTTCCGTGGTGCCTGCAACGCCGAAGTCAGACCACCAACCGCTGCAACGCCTCGCGCAACATCCCCGGAATCGTCACCGGCTGGTTCGTCCCCCGATCCACGAACACATGCACAAAGCGCCCCGCCGCACAGGCCTCCTCTTCGCCTGCCTTGAACACCGCCAATTCGTACTGCACTGAGCTGTTGCCCAGCTTGCCCACCCGCAGGCCGATGTCCAGGCGGTCGGGAAAGGCAATCGAGGCGAAGTAATCGCACGCCGAACTCACCACAAACCCCACTACCTCACCGTCATGAATATCCAACCCACCCTGTTCGATCAGGTAGGTATTCACCGCCGTGTCGAAGAAGCTGTAGTAGGTGACATTGTTCACATGGCCGTACACATCGTTGTCGTGCCAGCGTGTGATGATCGGCTGGAAGTGACGGTAATCGGCGCGTTGCGGCATTGAGTCAGGCATGGGCACGTCTCATGAAAGTAGGGTTACAGGTCACTCAAGTGGGCTTGGGCCCACTCACGCACGTCGGCGTAGGGGTAGTCTTCCAGCGCTGCGAAACCGGGAATGCCCCGCGCCTTCAACTTGGTAAACAACGGCACGCTGATACCCCCCAGGAACCGTGTCAGCCGCTCAGCGCCCGGCAGTTGGCCGGTGTGCTCATGATGCCTGTGGATAAAATCACCGCACAGCCCCATGAAGTTTTTATCCACAAGCGGCGGCAGGCTCGGCGGCGCCGGCAAATGCGCGACGTGGCCGTGGCACACGGAGCAGTGCCCGCAGCGCTGCGGTGCATTTTCATCACCAAAGTAACGCGCCAGGCGCTGCCCCAGGCAATGTTCGGTGGCGAACAGATCGAGCATGGCATGAATCCGCGCCACTTCCGTCACCTCGTGCTGCTTGAAGCCTGTGTATAACTCGGCGCTCAACACCTGTGGATCAAACTCGGTATCCAGCAGGCTGTAGACCTCCGTCATCTGCTTGCTTTCCAACTCGATCAGGCCTTGTTCCTGGAAGTAATCCAGGGCCTTCACCACCCGACTGCGTTCGGCATTGTGTTGTTGGTAAAGCGCGTCGAAATCCACGGTCGCCCAGGTTTTCGCGCGCTTGCACACCTGGATGATCGCCGCGACAAACTGCTGGCGCTCGCCGGAAAAACGCACCAGCAGGGCCTCGGGCTCGACCAGGTACTTGAAGCGGTACTCGGCATAAAACGCGTAGCGCGGCGCGATCACGCCCCTGAGCTCCAATTGCACCAGCAGTGTCTTCAGTGGCAGTTCGCGGATGTTGCTGTGGTCCGACAGCGACCTCAGCAGGAACTCCCACTGCCCTTCACTGCGCGCTGCCTGCAACTCTTCCAGCACCCGCCGAATACCGTCCTGCTCGGGCGTATCGCCGTACACGAAGTTTTCCAGCACATTGAGGCTGTCGCGGTTGGCCAGCACCAGGCAGTCCGAGGGCTGCCCATCACGCCCCGCACGGCCGATTTCCTGGCTGTAGTTCTCGATGGATTTGGGCAGGTCAAAATGCACGACATTGCGGATATCGCTCTTGTCGATGCCCATGCCAAACGCGATGGTAGCGACGATGCAATTGGAGCGCCCAGCCATGAAGCGCTGCTGGATGCCCTCACGCCTGTCGTGGGGCAAGCCGGCGTGATACGCCTCGGCCTGGATACCGTTGCGGTTCAGGTGCTCGGCAATCTGCTCGGCGGTTTTCTGCAAGGTGACGTAGACGATGCTGGGCTGGCTGGCCCGCTCGCTCATCCACTGCACCAGGCGACGATGCTTGTCCGCACCGGCGACCGGCTCCACCAACAGGTTGAGGTTGGGCCGGTAGAAGCCCGTGGTGACCACGTCGTCCGGCGCAATGGCGAACTTGGCCTGCATGTCGGCAATCACCTTGGGCGTGGCCGTAGCCGTCAGCAGCAGCGCTTGTGGGATCTTGAACTGGCGCTGGTAGTCCGGCAGCTTCAAATAATCCGGGCGGAAGTTGTGGCCCCACTCGGAAATACAGTGCGCCTCATCCACCACCAGCAGCGAGATCTGCACACTTTGCAGGAAGTGGCGAAAACGCTCGTTCTTCAAGCGCTCCACGGAAATCATCAGGATTTTCAGCTCGCCGGAACGCGCGCGGGCCATCACGTCATTGGCGTCCTCGCGGCTTTGCGCCGAATCGATACTGCCCGCCGAAATACCGTGGCGTTGCAGGAAGCCCAACTGGTCCTGCATCAACGCCAACAACGGCGACACCACCAGCGTCAGGTGCGGCAGCAACACCGCCGACAGCTGATAACACAGGGACTTGCCCGACCCCGTAGGAAAAATGGCCGCAGCCGAACGACCTGCCAGTACGGCGCTGACCGTTTCTTCCTGGCCCAAACGAAACTGTGGATAACCAAAGACCTGCTGGAGGGTGTCGTGCATAGGCTGTCACTCCATTGACCGCTGAAGGTGGCTTAAAAACGTAGCCCAGCAAGCTCAGCGAATCGAGAAAGGTCGCATGGAAAAAAGAGACAGGATGATACACAGGGTGCAGCAATGGCCTTGGGCCAAATTTGACAAGTTCGACTGTGGCTGTAGGAACACCACAAACCAAATGTGGGAGGGGGATTGCCCCCCTCCCACATTTCAGACCTGCGCTACAGCTGAATCAGCGATTCTGCACCCGCTCAATCGCCGTGTCATACACCGGGTTGGCCTTCTGCTCCTTGGCCAACTGGTAGTGACGCAATGCATCCGGGAACTGCCCCGCCGCTTCGTAGATCCGCGCAATGTTGTAGTAGGCACCTGCACGCACGGTGGCAGCATTGGCGCCGGTGGCAAGGGCGATAGCCTTGCGATTGGCCCAGATCGACTCGGCAGTGTTGCCGGCTTTCTGATACGCCAGGCCGAGGTTGCCGTAGGCCTTGCCGAAGCCATTGTCCAGCTCGATAGCCTGGCGGAACAGGTCGATGGCCTGGTCCAGCTTGCCGGCCTGGTAGGCCGCTTCACCCTGCAGGTTCAGACGCTTCGCATCGGTTTGTACGGAAGAGCTGACGGTGACGGCGGTGACCGCCACGCTGTCATCCAGCAGCGGTTTGACTTCGTTCAGCACATTCGCCGCATTCACGGTCACGCCACTGAAAGTGTTGATGTCCTGGAAGTCGCCGCTGCCGGTCATGCGGAACACCGTCCACAGGTTGCCGCTGCGGTTCTTGGGCACGTAGTAGGTACGCACCAGCGATTGGCCCATGTACACGAACACCTTGGCTTCGCTGTCGGACAACTGGCGCGAGCCTGGATTGCCGCCATTGCTGTAGTCGTGCACGGCATAGACGTAGCTTTCGCCGTAGTGCTTTTTCTGCAGGGTGATGGTTTCCGGACCGTAGCTGTCGGTGTCATCCACATCCAACTCGGCGTCAGTACCCTTCTGGTTCTCGAAGTAGATGTTATTGCCGGGGAAAATCATGTGGGAGTCGAGGTCACTCGGCGTCTTGCCCCAGGTCAGCACCACACGCAGGCCATCGAGGTTTTCCATCACCGGGCTGATGGCGTAGGTCATGCCCGCGCATGGGCACTTCACCACCAGGTTGGAGTAGCCAGGTTTCTTGATGATCAGCAGGTTGCTCGCATCATCAGCGGCCTCACTGGTCAGCGTCACTTGGCCCTGGGCGTTGGTGCGGCCCACCACATTCTGTGCGCCGTTGCGTTGCAGCAGCACTTCGGCATCAGCGATTTTCTGGTCCTTGACCACCGCACTGAGCACTTCGATCGGCAACTGCCCGGCCTGGACCGAAAAAGCCACCGCACACAACGACATCGCCGAAGCAACACGAAGCAAACCCATGCTTAACTCCCTTTAAGTAGCGGGCGGAAATCGCCCTACAAGATTTTGCGGTGAAACATACGCTGAATTCCGAGTGTCGGCGGATTTTTTGTACAGAATGTGACGTGGTTTTTATCCCGCCTTCCCGTTGAAGCATTGCGCTACAATCAAACCTTGCTACCCAGGAGTGCGCTGCGATGAGCGAACTGACGTTTGAGCAAAAACAGGATCATTACCACAAGATCCGCCGTTCCAATTACCTGGCCAGCCTGCGCCTGGAAGGGTTCGACACCCAACCGGCCGACGTCGACAAACCCCTGCCGACCCGCGAAGCCGTCCTTGCCAAGTACCGCAACACCCCACGCTGATGCTCGACAAATACGGGGTGGGCCAGGATCCGTACTGCTATCCCGGTAGCAGCGTCCTGCGCAACCGCCTCGATTTGCTCGACGAAGCCCGCCTGCACCAGGCCGAGCGGGAATTATCCGAAATCGCCGTAGGCAGCCTCCCCCTCTTCCCCCCGCCCTACGACCTCGACCGCCTGCAACACATCCACCGCACGCTGTTCGGTGACATCTACGACTGGGCAGGTGAGTTGCGCAGCGTGAACATCCAGAAAGGCGACACCCTGTTCTGCACCCCGGAGCGCATCCCCCCGGAAGCCGCGAAGATCATCCGGCAGATGGAAGAAGCAAACTGGTTTGTCGGTGCCAGCCAAACCGAGTTGATAAGCAGGATTGCCGAAGCCTATGGCGACCTCAACGTCATCCACCCCTTCCGCGAGGGCAACGGCCGGGCGCAGCGGATTTTGTTCGAACAGATCATCGTCAACGCGGGGTTTTCAGTGAACTGGTGGCTGGTCAAACACGCGGCATGGATACCGGCGAATATTGATGCGGTGGCGTGTGATTATCGGGGGTTGGAGGCGATTTTTGAGCGGTGTGTCAGCAGGCCTGCCAGCGCCTGATCGAACCACGAACGATTAAACCATCTGTTTATTGCCCGAGCGCACACTCACTTCTAAGGTTCGCACCGTCGCTGCCAAATCAGCGGCCGGGTTTGGTCACCCGGAAAACAGCACACATAAGTGCCATTACTCGCTCTGCGAACGTCTATCGTCTCGTATAGCAGTGCTATGGCGGCTGTGTGGGGGACGTCTTCGGACGTGTCGGAGTGCTGTTTCCGGCTGGCCAACCCGCGCACAGTCCGCCACCCACCGTTTGGCCACGGTGATGTCGGTTACCTAACAGCAAACCGAGCACCTTCAAATGCAAATACCTGAAACGATGAACCGCTATCGTCATCTACGCACCAATTTCACTGATACCCATCCGCTTCTCATCGACACCCAAGCCAAAGCCGAAGACATCCAGTCCGCCGCCCACCAACGCATCCGCGTAGCCACCGACTTACTGGAAACCTTCTCCTGCCTGACCTTCGAACACTCCGACCTCAAAGACATCTCCCACATCACCAACGCCTTGTACCTGCTCGTCCAAGACGGCTGTGATTTGCCGGAAGCGGCGCAACACGTACAACTACAAACCGAACAAGCACAAATCTAAGCAACACCCTTTTTAGAAGCGAGCCTGTTCGCGAAAATCATCAACGATGACGCGGTAAGCCAGAAGAAACGCGGCGTCCTTGAGTTTTTCGCGAGCAAGCTCGCTCCTACCATTGACCCGCGTTGCCTGTTAAAGCACTGCCAAGCCACAAATGCCGGAAACCGTTGTAGGAAACCTCCAAACAACGCGACATCCCCTTCCCAAACTGCTCCAAACACACGCTTAACCCTCTACAGAAGTTACCCGTAGCTGAATGAAAATAGCGCGGTCTCAACTTTCTCGGCAGAAACCTGTGAACATCGAAAGGGCTCAACACATCGGCCACTATGGCGTCATCTTCACAGTGATTCGCTTCACTGTTGTGCCTGACAATCGGCATGCTTTGGCCAATCTATGCCTGCTTGAAACAAAAACGGCAGCGCGACAAGTGCGCGATCAGATACGTAGGCTGTACGAAAAAATGCTGGCCAGAGACTTGCCATGCGAAAGGGCGGTCGCGATTTCCCATCCTTTGAGACGGAATCAGGCCGATCGGTTAAACGACCAAAACGTGCTCATCAAACAAATAATCTCCGGAGCGGTTAAAGCACCAGGGATTGCCATTTCAACCGTAACCGCGGGCTTCGTTGGAGATAGGATTTCCGGCAAGCTTCGTAGATATCACGCTGGAGACATCATCATCGGTCTGGATGCCAGTGTGAGAGGAGGCATAGGGCCTCAGCGGTCAACACTCTCAATGCATGTCTACTCGGACGAGTCTTAGTGGCATGGCCCTTTACCTTCAATCCGCTTCCTTTCTCATTATCTATTTGGTGCTGCACTACCAAATCACAGACCCAATGCTCAGAAAGCACTTCGCAGTCACATTTCTTACAACAGGCCTTATTTTGACGTTCCTACTACCCTATGTAGCGGTGATCCTCAGAATGCCCCTCCTACCTGTCTTTGTATTCTTGATAGGCTTGGCGCTCTTCATCACTCGAAACAAATACCGCCTCCAACGCAACCAGCCCCTTCACCCACTCCTGCGTGCACCCACCATGAACCTCGCCCCTAACTTCCCCGAAGACCCCGTGATGCAGCAACTCCTTCAACTGCTGCACGAAGAAATCGGCCTGCCGAAACACAAGACCATCCGCCTGCAAACCTCACTCAATTTCGACCTGGGCTGTGACGGCAGCGAAGCCAAGCAGCTCATGGAAGCGCTGGAGCAGGAGTTCGCCCTCGACCTGGGCGACTACGACACTTATCGTTACTTCAACCCACCGGTCTTTGACGTGTTCCTCAAGCGTCGGGGCAAGGGGCATGGCGACAAGGTGCCGCTGACCATCGGCATGCTCTACCTGGCCATCAAGACCCACAGCTGGGACACGCAGACGCTGGAAAACCTGAGCTGAGCGAATACCGGCTCCAAGTACACCGCAAGTCAAAGGTGGAGGGGTAATGGTTCGGCCTATCGTCGACGAACCTTTCGCGCACAAAAAAGCCGCTCACAAGGAGCGGCTTTTTAACAGCGACCGAATCTTACAACTTCGGACCCGCAGCCTTGATCGCATCGCTTACTTCAAACTTCTTGAAGTTCTCGATGAACAGACCAGCCAGCGCCTTCGCTGCTTCATCGTAAGCGGCCTTGTCAGCCCAGGTGTTACGTGGGTTCAACAGGCCGGTCTCAACGCCCGGTACGGCCAATGGCACGTCGAGGTTGATGGTGTCGAGGTGTTCGGTTTCAGCACCGATCAACGCGCCGCTCTGGATCGCTGCGATCACGCCGCGCGTGGTCGGGATATTGAAGCGCTTGCCAACGCCGTAGCCACCGCCGGTCCAGCCGGTGTTGACCAGGTAGACCTTGGAGCCGAAGCCGCGGATGCGCTTGATCAGCAGCTCTGCATATTCGCCGGCCGGGCGCGGGAAGAACGGTGCGCCGAAGCAGGTGGAGAAGGTCGACTTGATGCCGCTGCCCGAACCCATTTCGGTCGAGCCCACCAGTGCGGTGTAGCCGGACAGGAAGTGGTAGGCCGCTTGTTCTTCGCTGAGGATGGACACGGGCGGCAGTACGCCGGTCAGGTCGCAGGTCAGGAAGATCACCGCGTTTGGCTCGCCGCCCAGGTTCTTCTCGGAACGCTTGGCAACGTGCTCCAGCGGGTAGGCGGCGCGGCTGTTCTGGGTCAGGCTCACGTCAGCATAGTCGGCGTGCTTGGCCTCGTCGATGACGACGTTTTCCAACACGGCGCCGTGCTTGATGGCTTTCCAGATAACCGGTTCGTTCTTCTCGGACAGGTCGATGCATTTGGCATAGCAACCGCCTTCGATGTTGAACACCACGCCTTCGCCCCAGCCGTGCTCGTCGTCACCGATCAGGTAGCGGCTTTCGTCGGCGGACAGGGTGGTCTTGCCGGTACCCGACAGACCGAAGAACAGGGTCACGTCGCCTGCTTCGCCAATGTTGGCGGCGCAGTGCATCGGCAGTACGTCGGAAGCCGGCAGCAGGTAGTTCTGCACCGAGAACATGGCTTTCTTCATTTCACCGGCGTAGCGCATGCCGGCGATCAGCACTTTTTTCTGGGCGAAGTTAAGGATCACGCAACCGTCGGAGTTGGTGCCATCACGCTCAGGCACGCACTCGAAGTTGGCCACGTTGAGCACTTGCCACTCGTCACGACCGGCCGGGTTGTACTGGGCCGGGTTGATGAACAGGCAACGACCGAACAGGTTCTGCCAGGCAGTCTGGGTGGTCATTTTCACGGCCAGGTAGTGGTCTTCGGAGGCCCCTACGTGAACGTGGGAAACGAAATGCTCTTGCGCATTGTTGAACGCCTCGACGCGTGCCCACAGGGCATCGAACTTGTCGGCCGGGAACTTGCGATTGATCGGGCCCCAGGCGATGGAATCCTGGGTGGAAGGCTCTTCAACGATGAAACGGTCGACTGGCGAACGGCCGGTACGGTGACCGGTTTCCACGACCAGCGCGCCGGTATCGGCAAGCACGCCTTCACCGCGCTGCAGGGCTTCTTTGACCAGATCGTCAACACTCAGATCGGTGTATACGGCGTTATTGGCTTGCGTCATGAGGTTCCCCGTCGGCCTGTGGCCGAGTGCTCCAAACGTTTTGTAGTAGAAAGTTGCGCACTACTACCGCGAAAAAAGTGGGCCGGATTATGCCAGAAAAGCCCAAAAAGAGTAGGGCCCTCCCGTCAGAACGCCTCTAATCCGGCATTTGACAGGTGATTTACCTGTGCTTAAACGTTTTAGTGGCGGGTGTCGGAAGGCGTGTCGATGCCTGCGCCAGCGAACAATTGCGCTACATCGGCAGCGTCGAACAGGTAGCGCTCGTTGCAGAACTGGCAGTCGATCTCGATATTGCCACCGTGTTCCACCACCAGGTTCTGCGCATCTTCCAGGCCCAAGCTGACCAGGGCGTTGCCCGAACGCTCACGGGAGCAGCTGCAGTGGAAGTGCAAGGTCTGCGCGTCGAACAGGCGCACCGGGTCTTCGTGGTACAGGCGGTGCAGGATGGTTTCGTTGTCCAGGCCCAGCAGTTCTTCGGCTTTCAGGGTATCGGCCAAGGCAATGCAGTGCCGCCAGCTTTCAGCGCGATCTTCGTCGTCCTTGATACGGTCGGCCGGCAGTTGTTGCAGCAACATGCCACGGGCGCGCTTGCCGTCGGCGTTGAGCCAGAACTTGGTGCCCACTTGCTGGGACATCACGAAATAGTTGGTGAAGCATTCCGACAGCGTTTTGCCGTCGAGGTCGACGATGCCCTGGTAACGTTGGCCTGAGGTCGGGTCGACGGTGAGCGCCAGGACACCGTTGGGCATCAGCTCGGCCAGGCTGGCGTCCGGGGCAATCTGGTCGGCTTCATAACGGGCCAGGCCACGGATTTCGCGCTCGCTGGAGCACTCGATCATCAACAGCGGAATCGGCCCTTCGGAACGGGCTTGCAGGATCAGCAAACCGTCGAACTTCATGGTGCCTACCAGCAACGCAGCAGCGGCCATCAGCTCACCGAGCAGTTGTGCGACCGGTTCCGGATAGGGGTGCTTGGCGAGGACTTCGGCGTAGCTGCGCTCCAACGAAACCATTTCGCCGCGGGCGTCGCTCTCATCGAAGATGAAGCGTTGGGTGAAGTCGGTATCCGGTAGATCAGTCATAGGTCTGGGTATCTGAATTGATGACAAATTGGTTACAAGGTTTATAAAATTAAACGCTTTAGCACCATCTTGGTGCGGCCTTCTCCTGGAAACAGAGAGCTTATTTAGAGCGAAGAGGGACAGTTTATGAACAATCCGGGTTTGTTCCAAGCCAAGTGGAACCTCCGGCGATGGGCTCTGTGCAATCTACTCGCTATCGGGCTGCTGTGTTTTTGGCTGTGGCCCACGGGGCAGATGCTGTGTGTGATTTTCGACGAGTGGCTGTTTCACCTTCTCAACGACCCGCTGGCGAGCAACGCGACATGGCTGCACGTGTGGGCCGTGGCCAGTTTGCGGCCGTTTGATGCGGTGGTCGGGGTGATCCTGCTGATGCTGATGATTCGCGGCGACTGGGTGTTCAAAGCCGCGCAGGTACGCCAGGCCCTGTTAGGTTTTGTCGGTATTTTGTTGCTCTTGCTGTTTATCCGCATGCTGTTTTCCAAACTCGCAGCGCAGATGGGCTGGCAACACAGCAGCCCGTCGATGGTCATCGCCGGGGCGATCCAGATGAGCGACTATTTCCCGGGGCTGGAGAAGACCTGGGAGCTGAAGGACCGCTCAAGCCAAAGCTTTCCAGGGGATCACGCCTCGGTGTTGCTGATCTGGGCAATGTTCATGAGCGTGTTCGCCAAACGTATCGGCCAGGTGCTGGTGATCTGGGGCCTGGCGCTGTTGTTCATGATGCCGCGGCTGGTGGCGGGCGCGCATTGGGGGCAGGACGATTATATCGGCGGGGTGCTGCTGGCACTGTTGGCGTTGGGCTGGGGTTATTACACGCCGTTTGCGGCGAAGGTGTCGGCCGCGTTGTTACACGTGACGACGCCGATCTTCAGGTTACTTGGCAAGCTGCCAGTGATCAGTGGATTGAGCGTCGTGCGCACCTCCCCTTAACGCTGCAAGCCCCCTCCCACATTTGAATGGGCCGCTGCGCAATCAGTCATCATTGCCACTGCCGCGAAACTTGAACAGGTCGCGGCGCTGCTTCTTGCTCGGCTTGCCATCGGTGGTCATCCCCGTGGCGCCCGCCTTGCGCAGGGCTGCCGCTTTTTCGCGCCTGGCAATGCTGGCTTCGGTTTCGGTGTACAGCGCCTGTGCTTCGGGGGCGCCACGGCGCACGATGGAAAGTGCCTGAACCACGACGGTCTTTTCGTCAAAACCTATCCGAATCTGCAGCTCATCACCGACACGTGGCTCTTTGCCCGGCTTACAGCGCTCGCCTCGATGATGCACCTTGCCGCTCTCAATCGCGGCCTTGGCCAAGGCACGTGTCTTAAAGAAACGCGCCGCCCAAAGCCACTTGTCCAGACGGACCTTTTCTTCCTCTTCCTGCTTTTGAGCCACTTGAATTCCTCGCTCTGACAAATGTCGCAACTGTAACGTTGAAACCCTTCGACGCATAAACCTCAAGGCTCACCTAAGATACGCCAGGTAGCACCCTGTTTTCGCGAGGATACGCCGTGACCGACTTTCCTACTTCACTCACCTCGCCTGAACAGCGTTGCGCAGGCTGCCAGCAAAGCGAACCCTTGGGTTTCGAGTTTGCTTTCGCCTACCAGCCTATCGTAGACCTTCGGGACCATTCGATTTTTGCCCACGAAGCCTTGGTGCGCGGTACACAGGGCGAAGGGGCATTGTCGGTGCTGGACCAGGTCAACGACAGCAACCGCTACCGCTTCGACCAGCGCTGCCGCACCCAGGCGATTGCCGGTGCTGCAGCTTTGGGGATGCAAACCCACCTTTCCATCAACTTCATGCCCAACGCCGTGTACCGTCCGGAGTTGTGCATTCGCAGCACCCTGGAGGCGGCGCGCGCGAACAATTTTCCGCTGGATCAACTGATTTTCGAGACACTGGAAAGCGAGCATGTAGATAACTATCGCCATTTGACGAATATTCTGCGTGAATACCGCGAATTCGGCTTCAAGACCGCTATCGATGATTTCGGCGCGGGCTATTCGGGGCTGAATCTGTTGGCTGATTTCCAACCTGACTTGATCAAACTCGACATGGCGCTGATCCGCGATGTCGACCAGGATCGTGTCCGTCAGGTGATCGTCCAGGGGATTGTCACAATCTGTGAGCAGTTGAACGTTACTGTCATCGCCGAAGGCATCGAAAGTGCCGGCGAACGCGACTTTCTGTCTGACTGTGGAATATTTCTGATGCAAGGCTACTGGTTCGCCAAGCCTGCATTCAAAGCCCTGGCCGAGGTTTCTCCTCAGGCCTGGGCGAATTGACCGGTTACCCATATTGAAGACATTTGACCATTTGACCGTTGTAGGTCTGCGTGAGTGGGTGGCACTTCCCGACTTGGGAGTGGCAGGCCTGCGTGCCAAGATCGACACCGGTGCCAGCACCTCCAGCCTGCATGCCACCGACATCGAGCCGTTTGAGCGCGACGGCGAGAAGTGGGTGCGCTTTACCGCGCACCTGGGCAGCGTCGTGCAACTGCGTCACCGCCGCTGCGAAGCGCCCCTGGTGACGATGAAAACCATCAAGAGCTCCAATGGCCATGCGCAGGTGCGCTACGTGATCAGCACCACCCTGGCACTGGGTGATCGGGTATGGCGGGTGGAGTTCACCCTGGCCTGCCGCAAAGCCATGCGTTATCGCCTGTTGCTGGGTTCCAAGGCGCTGATTGACGGCCATCTGGTGGTCAATCCCGGCGTCAAGTACGTTCAAGACAAGCCGGTGTTCCCGGTCTCTACTATTTCTGCCCCAGGTGCTGCATGAAGATTGCTGTGCTGTCGCGAAACCCGCGTCTGTATTCCACCCGCCGCCTGGTCGAGGCCGGCACCGAACGTGGCCACGAAATGGTGGTGATCGACACGTTGCGTGCCTATATGAACATTGCCAGCCACAAGCCGCAGATCCATTACCGCGGTAAACCGCTGGAGGGGTTTGATGCGGTGATCCCGCGGATTGGCGCCTCGGTGACGTTCTATGGCTGCGCCGTGTTGCGCCAATTCGAAATGATGGGGGTTTTCCCCCTCAATGAATCCGTGGCCATTGCACGCTCGCGGGACAAATTACGCTCGTTGCAACTGCTCTCGCGGCGGGGCATCGGCCTGCCGGTCACCGGCTTTGCCCACTCCCCCGACGACATTCCCGACCTGATCGAAATGGTCAACGGCGCGCCGCTGGTGATCAAGGTGCTGGAAGGCACCCAGGGCATCGGTGTGGTGCTGTGTGAAACCGCGACCGCAGCGGAATCCGTGATCGAGGCATTCATGGGCCTCAAGCAGAACATCATGGTCCAGGAGTACATCAAGGAAGCCGGCGGTGCGGATATTCGCTGCTTCGTGGTGGGCGACAAGGTGATCGCAGCCATGAAGCGCCAGGCCAAGCCCGGAGAGTTCCGCTCCAACCTGCACCGTGGCGGCAGCGCCAGCCTGATCAAGATCACCCCGGAAGAACGCATGACCGCGCTGCGGGCGGCCAAGGTCATGGGGTTGGCAGTGGCGGGTGTGGATATCCTGCGCTCCAACCATGGACCACTGGTGATGGAGGTGAACTCGTCGCCGGGCCTGGAAGGGATAGAGACCACCACTGGGAAGGATGTGGCGGGGATCATCATTCAACATCTGGAGAAGAATGGTGGACCGAATATGACCAGGACCAAGGGTAAGGGTTAGAGACGGGAGCTGTCAGCTTCAAGCTATAAGCTGCAAGAAAGGGCAAAAGCTGTGCGCCTTTCTCTTGCGGCTTCAGCTTGAAACTTGCAGCTGTTTCTATACCGCATCTCTGGGCAGCATCAGCCCAAGCGGCAAGCGTACCCGCGCCTCAAGGCCACCGCCTTCGCGGTTACGCAACTCGACATTGCCGCCGTGCATCGACGCAATCCGCCGCACGATCGCCAGCCCCAAGCCGGTCCCTTTGCCACCCCGGGCACGGTCGCCACGGGTGAAGGGGTTGAAGATACCCTCCAGCTCGTCCGGATCGATGCCCGCGCCCCGGTCCATCACACTCAGCACTACGTACGGCGCAGCACTGTCGCCAGACACATACGCAGCCACTTCAACATCCGAACCGGCGTGGTGCAAAGCGTTGCCGATCAGGTTGTTCAGCAGGCGCTTCATCGACACCCGACGCAACGCAAACGGCTGGATCGGCTCAAGGCGCATGCGCACTTGCTCGCCATTCTGGTTGTAGGGCGCCACAACCTCACGCACCAGGTCCGTGAGATCGACTTCCTCCACCACCTCGTCACGACCATCACGGATAAACGCCAGGAACTGGTCGAGAATCGCGTCCATGTCTTCGATGTCGCGAACCATGTCGTCGGTGAGGTCGCTATGGTTGCCCATCAGCTCCAGGGACAGGCGCAATCGCGTCAAGGGCGTGCGCAAGTCATGGGACACCCCCGCCAGCATCAGCTCGCGCTCCCGCCCGGCCTGTTCGACATCCTCCGCCATCTGGTTGAAGGCGCCATACACCTCGGTCATTTCACTGGGCGTATCGCTGACCGGCAGGCGCACGCTGCGCCCCTGGCCCAATTGGCGGGCGGCAAACACCAGGCGCTTAAGCGGTTGGTTGAGCTGGCGAACGAAAATCCACGCCGACGCGGTGGAAAGCAAGCCGATGGCCAGGAACCAACCCAACACGTTCCAGATCTTCTGCCCCCGCAAAGGATGCGGATACAGCGGAACCTTGATCCAGGCATCGCCCAGGCTCGGCGCCCTCACCCACAGCGCAGGTGAAACATGCATGCGCAAGCGCACCTCGGTGTCCTCGCCCAGTTCGGCCTGCATCTGGCGCTGGTAGATCTCGCTGTAGGGCCAATGCTGCTCACCCTCGGGTACACCAGCCCCGTCAACGCGGGTCAACGTCGAGGCCTTGGCTACCTTTTCGCGGTTCTCAGGGTCTACAGCCCAGTAACCACGCAGCGTCAGGGCGACACCGTGGCTGTACTGCCGGTCCACCAGCACGTCTTCGTTCATCAGCAGATAAACCAGTGTCAGCGCCTTGGAAAACAGCACGACGATCAGCACCAGCCAAAGGGTGCGGGAGAAGAAACTTTGCGGGAACCACAGAGGGGTTTTCATAGAAGACAGCTGGACACCTTGCAGGAACGAGCGGCGCTCGCAGAATTGCAGACGCCGGGCATCCCGTCGACCCTCATGGAGTCAAGCGCCAGGATGCCCGCCCTGCAAATCATCGGTCACTTGGTTGCGGTGCCATCCGGCACAAACACATAGCCCACACCCCAGACAGTCTGGATATACCGAGGTTTGGACGGGTCCGGCTCGATCATCCGGCGCAGACGGGAAATCTGCACGTCGATGGAGCGTTCCAGGGCGTCCCATTCGCGACCGCGTGCCAAGTTCATCAGTTTGTCGCGGGTCAGCGGCTGACGCGCGTTCATCACCAGCGCCTTGAGCACGGCGAATTCACCGGTGGTGAGCATATGCACTTCGTCGCCACGCTTGAGCTCGCGGGTCGCCAGCGACAGCTCGTAGTCGCCAAAGGTGACGCTTTCGTCTTCGCTGCCCGGCGCGCCCGGTACCGGCGGCGCCTGACGACGCAGCACGGCTTTGACCCGCGCCATCAACTCGTCAGGGTTGAAAGGCTTGGCAAGGTAGTCATCGGCGCCCAGCTCGAGACCCTTGATGCGGCTCAGCTCATCGCCCTTGGCGGTCAGCATGATGATTGGAATCTGGTTGTTCGCGCCGCGCAGGCGCTTGCAGGCGGTGAGGCCGTCTTCGCCGGGCAGCATCAGGTCGAGTACGACCAGGTTGAATACTTCACGCCCCAGGAGACGGTCCATCTGCTCGGTGTTCGGCACCGCGCGGGCACGGTAGCCCTTGGAGTTGAAGAAACGCTCCAGCAGGCTGCTCAGCCCCGGATCGTCATCAACGATGAGAATTTTTTCGCCTTCAGCAGTTTGTGCAGTGCTGCTCATTGGATGCTCCTCTTATCTCGGCGCGCATTATGGCGTAGCTGCCGTTATACGCACCGTGTGCATTGTTAGCAGATTTTTCCTCTACTGCCAGCGAACCCTCGCCTTCCAACCACTGGCGCAGTACCCCCCAAGGGCAGAACGCTGGTTATAATGCGGCGCCTTCGTGCAGGGCAACGTCAGATCGTTGCCGTTTACTGCCGGGCTTTTTTTCCCCGCTTGTGGTGATTTTTTCGATTTCGAGGGTCAATAGGCTGCCTCTTGACCCAGGTAGCGGCGCCGGTCGGGCCGCTCAACCAGCCGCGCCAGGCCTTGTTTCCCGGGCCTGCGGGCTGCTTTTCAGAATTTCAGGTGGTTTTATGGACAGCATCAACAGCCGCATCGCCGAAGAACTCGGCGTACGCCCACAACAGGTCGAAGCGGCCGTCGCTCTACTGGATGAAGGCTCCACGGTGCCCTTCATCGCCCGTTACCGGAAAGAAGTGACCGGCAGCCTCGACGACATCCAGCTGCGGCACCTTGAAGAACGCCTGCGCTACCTGCGAGAACTCGACGAACGGCGTATCAGCATCCTCGCCAGCATCGAGGAGCAGGGCAAGCTGACGCCTCAGCTTGAACGCGACATCAAGCTCGCCGACACCAAGACCCGCCTCGAAGACCTTTACCTGCCGTACAAACAGAAGCGCCGCACCAAGGGCCAGATCGCCCTGGAAGCCGGCCTGGGCGAACTGGCCGACGGCCTGTTCAACGACCCCTCGCTGACCCCGGACACCGAAGCCGCGCGCTTCGTCAACGCAGAGAAAGGCGTTGCCGACGTCAAGGCCGCCCTCGAAGGTGCCAAGTACATCCTGATGGAGCGCTTCGCCGAAGACGCCAACCTGCTGGAAAAACTGCGCAACTACCTGAAACAGGAAGCCACCCTCAGCGCCCGCGTCATCGCCGGCAAAGAGGAAGAAGGCGCCAAGTTCCGCGACTACTTCGAACACGACGAACCGCTGAAAAGCATGCCGTCCCACCGTGCGCTGGCGATTTTCCGTGGCCGCAACGAAGGCATTCTCAGCTCCGCGCTGAAAGTCGGCGACGAATTGCCGGGCACCATGCACCCGTGCGAGGGCATGATCGGCCAACAATTCGGCATCCAGAATCAGAATCGTCCTGCGGACAAGTGGCTCGGTGAAGTCGTGCGCTGGACCTGGAAGGTCAAGCTCTACACCCACCTGGAAACCGACCTGCTCGGCGAGTTGCGCGACGGCGCAGAAACCGAGGCGATCAACGTCTTCGCCCACAACCTGCACGACCTGCTGCTGGCCGCACCGGCCGGCCCGCGCGCCACCCTGGGCCTCGACCCGGGCCTGCGCACCGGCTGCAAGGTCGCCGTGGTCGATGCCACCGGCAAGCTGCTGGACCACGCCACCGTGTACCCACACGTGCCGCACAACAAGTGGGACCAGACCCTCGCCATCCTGGCCGCCCTGTGCGCCAAGCATGCGGTGGACCTGATCGCCATCGGCAACGGCACTGCCAGCCGTGAAACCGACAAGCTGGCCGCCGAACTGATCAAAAAATACCCAGCCATGAAGATGACCAAGGTGATGGTCTCCGAAGCCGGTGCTTCGGTGTACTCGGCGTCGGAACTGGCCTCCAAGGAATTCCCGGACCTCGACGTGTCGATCCGTGGCGCGGTGTCCATCGCCCGTCGCCTGCAGGATCCGCTGGCAGAGCTGGTGAAAATCGATCCTAAATCCATCGGTGTCGGCCAGTACCAGCACGACGTGTCACAGCTGAAACTGGCACGCGGCCTGGATGCGGTGGTGGAAGACTGCGTAAACGCCGTGGGCGTGGACGTGAACACCGCCTCCGTGGCGCTGCTGGCGCGTATCTCCGGCCTCAATGCCACCCTGGCGCAGAACATCGTCACTCACCGCGACGAAAACGGTGCGTTCAAAACCCGTGCCGCGCTGAAAAAAGTCGCCCGCCTGGGTGAAAAAACTTTCGAGCAAGCCGCCGGTTTCCTGCGCGTAATGAACGGCGACAACCCGCTGGATTCGTCCGCCGTTCACCCGGAAGCCTATCCGTTGGTGCAACGCATCGCCGCCGAGACCGACCGCGACATCCGCTCGTTGATCGGCGACGCCGCGTTCCTCAAGCGCCTGGACCCAAAGAAGTACACCGACGAAACCTTCGGCGTGCCGACCATCACCGACATCCTGCAAGAGCTGGAAAAACCTGGCCGCGACCCGCGTCCCGAGTTCAAGACCGCCGAGTTCCAGGACGGCGTCGAAGACCTCAAGGACCTGCAACTGGGCATGATCCTCGAAGGCGTGGTCACCAACGTGACCAACTTCGGCGCGTTTGTGGACATCGGCGTGCATCAGGACGGTTTGGTGCACATCTCTGCGCTTTCGGAGAAGTTCATCAAGGATCCGCGCGAAGCCGTGAAGGCCGGTGATGTGGTCAAGGTCAAGGTCATGGAAGTCGACATCCCGCGCAAACGCGTTGGCCTGTCGATGCGCATGAGCGATACCCCAGGGGAAAAAATCGACGGCGCCCGTGGTGCACGTCCTGGCTCGGCACCGCGCCAGTCGCAGAACCGCTCCGAAAACAGTCAACCGCGCAAGGAAACCGCCACCGCAGCGCCAAGCAACAACGCCATGGCCTCGCTGTTCGCCAACGCCAAGCAGTTGAAGAAACGCTGATGGAAATCCCCGCCGGTTTGACCCAGAGCGCGTTCAGCGAACTGATCGGCTGCCGCCTGCAACGCCTCGAAGAAGGCGTTGCCGAAGTGGCCCTGACCCTGGAGCCGCACCTGCGCAACCGCGCGGGCAAGCTCCATGGCGGGGCGATTTTCAGCCTGGTGGACATCACCATGGGGCTGGCCTGCTCCAGCGCCCATGGGTTTGACCAGCAGAGCGCGACCATCGAATGCAAGATCAACTACATCCGCGCCGTGGAAGACGGTGACGTGCTGTGTACCAGCCGCGTGATTCACGCCGGTCGGCGCACGCTGGTGGTCGAAGCCGATGTGTATCAGGACGAAAGACTTGTCGCAAAAGCACAGGGCACGTTCGCTGTCCTATAGCTCCCCGCCCCCGATTTGAGTTAATTTCGGCGCTGCGATAACAGCGTCGGAATTTTCTTGCTGCGCTATAGCCCAATTCATGGAGTGAAGTAGGCTTTTTTAACGCGGGTCAAATCGACTCAAAACCAGGCGATCACGCCAGTTTTAACTTCACCCTTGTAGACCGTCCTGCCCACCCCCATATTGGGGCGACTGACGCGTGAAGGAATCCAACTTGAGCGAACTTCTCAACCGCCGCCTGGCCCTGCTCGGCAAGCGCGAACACCTCTCCCTGCTAGAGCAGTGCTTGCACGGCATCGAGCGTGAATGCCTACGTGTCACCGGTGAGGGTCGCCTGGCACAAACGCCGCACCCCGAAGCCCTGGGCGCCGCGTTGACCCATGAACAGATCACCACCGACTACTCGGAATCGCTGCTGGAGTTCATTACCCCGGCCCTGCCCAACCCGGCCGACACCCTGAGCAGCCTGGACAAGATCCATCGTTTTGCCTACACCAAGCTCGGCAGTGAATACCTGTGGAGCCCCTCGATGCCGTGCCCGTTGCCGGCCGAGGAAGACATTCCGATTGCCTACTACGGCACCTCCAATATCGGACAGCTCAAGTACGTGTACCGCAAGGGCCTGGCCCTGCGTTACGGCAAGACCATGCAGTGCATCGCCGGCATCCACTACAACTTTTCCCTGCCGGAACAGCTATGGCCGCTGCTCAAGGAGACTGAAGGCTTCGTCGGCACCGACCGCGACTATCAGTCCACGGCCTATATCGCGCTGATCCGCAACTTCCGCCGCTACAGCTGGCTGCTGATGTACCTGTTCGGCGCCTCGCCGGCCCTGGACGCGGGTTTCCTGCGCGGTCGCTCGCACCAATTGGAAGTGCTCGACGCCGACACCCTGTACCTGCCGTACGCCACCAGCCTGCGCATGAGCGACCTGGGTTACCAGAGCAACGCCCAGGCCGGCCTGACGCCGTGCTACAACGACCTGGCCAGCTACACCGACAGCCTGCGCGAAGCGGTGGCAACGCCCTACGCGCCCTATGTCGAAGTCGGCACCCACAAGGACGGTGAGTGGGTACAGCTCAACACCAACATCCTGCAGATCGAAAACGAGTACTACTCCAACATCCGCCCCAAGCGCGTGACCTACACCGGCGAGCGGCCGATCCAGGCGCTGATGGCCCGTGGCATCCAGTACATCGAAGTGCGCTGCCTGGACATCAACCCGTTCCTGCCGATGGGCATCGACCTGCCGGAGTCGCGTTTCCTCGATGCATTCCTGCTGTACTGCGCGCTGAACGACAGCCCGCTGTTCGCCGACAACGAGTGCGGCAACGCCACGTCCAACTTCCTCAGCGTGGTCAAGGAAGGCCGGCGCCCGGGCCTGCAATTGCAGCGCAAGGGCCAGGCCGTGGACATGAAGGAATGGGCCACCGAGCTTCTGGAGAAGATTGCCCCGCTGGCTGCGCTGCTGGATGAAAGCCACGGCATCACCGAACACAGCCAGGCACTGGACGCCCAACTGGCCAAGGTCAAGGACCCGTCCCTGACCCCTTCGGCGCAGGTACTGGCGGCGATGGCCGAGCGCAAAGAGAGTTTCGCGCAGTTCTCCCTGCATCAGAGCGAGGTGCACGCCGAGTACTTCCGCCGCGAGCCGTTGCCCGCAGAAGAGCAGGCACGCTTTGAAGAGCTGGCGCGCACGTCGCTGGCGCAGCAAGCGGAACTGGAGCAGAACGAAGTGGGCGATTTTGATGTGTTTGTCGGCTCGTACCAGGCGAGTATTCTGGCGATCAGTAACTAAGACCGAACTCGGTCCATGGTGGGAGGGGCAAGCCCCCTCCCACATTTGCCCTCATCAAGCTCAAGATTCGCTTCAACCTTTCGCCCATAAGCTAATTCGAAAATGTTATTTATTTTCGGATTCTTAGATCATTTAGTCTCCTCACACGCCGACCCTCGGCCGCCTGATTGAGGAGCTTCCCCTTGAAACTGTTAACCCCTCTGCGCCTCATGGCCGCGTTGTCCCTGGCCGGTGCCAGCCTGTTTGCCCAGGCGGCGGATGTAACCATCGCTTACCAGACCACCGTAGACCCGGCCAAAGTTGCCCAGGCCGACGGTGCGTACGAAAAAGCCACTAACGCCAAGATCGACTGGCGCAAATTCGACAATGGTGCCGACATCATCGCCGCCATCGCCTCCGGCGACGTGCAGATCGGCTACCTCGGTTCCAGCCCACTGACCGCTGCGATCACCCGCAAGGTGCCGGTGGAAACTTTCCTGGTTGCCACCCAGATCGGCGGTGCCGAAGCCCTGGTGGCGCGCAACGGTTCCGGGATCAACGGCCCCCAGGACCTGATCGGCAAGAAAATCGCCGTGCCCTTCGTGTCCACCGGCCACTACAGCCTGCTGGCCGCGCTGAAGCACTGGAACATCGACCCGTCGAAAGTGACCATCCTCAACCTCGCACCGCCGGCGATCATCGCGGCCTGGAAGCGCGGTGACATCGACGCTACCTACGTATGGGACCCGGCCCTGGGCGTGGCCAAGGAAAACGGCAAGGTGCTGATCACCTCCGGCGAGCTGGCCAAGTTCGGCGCGCCGACCTTCGATGCCTGGATCGTGCGCAAGGACTTCGCGCAGAAGCACCCGGAAATCGTCACCGCCTTCGCCAAGGTCACCCTGGATGCCTACGCCGCCTACCGCAAAGACCCACAAGCCTGGCTCGCCGACACAGGCAACGTCGACAAACTGGTGAAACTCTCCGGCGCCAAGGCCAGCGACATCCCGCTGCTGTTGCAAGGCAACGTCTACCCGCTGGCCGCTGACCAGGTGACCCTGCTGGGCGCACCAACCACCAAGGCCGTGACCGATACCGCTGCGTTCCTCAAAGAACAAGGCAAGGTCGACGCCGTGCTGCCGGACTACGCCCCTTACGTCAGCGCCAAGTTCATCACTAACTGATTCAAGGAGTTCATCGCGATGGCCTTGCTACAACTGGAGCGCATCAGCGCACAGTACCCAGGCGCCACAGAACCGGTACTGTCCGACATTTCACTCGACCTGGGGCCCCAGCAGCTGCTGGTGGCCCTAGGCCCGTCCGGCAGTGGCAAGACTTCGCTGTTGAACCTGATTGCCGGCTTTGTCGAGCCTTCTGCCGGGCGCATCACCCTCGATGGCGTACCGGTCAAAGGCCCCAGCGCCGAACGCGGCGTGGTGTTCCAGGACGACGCGCTGTTGCCCTGGCAGGACGTGTTGGCCAATGTCGGTTTCGGCCTGGAACTGGCCGGCATGCCCAAGGCGCAGCGCGAAGTGCGCGCCCGGGAAATGCTCGCGCTGGTGGACCTCGCCGGCTTCGACAATCGCCGCATCTGGCAACTCTCCGGCGGCCAGAAGCAACGCGTCGGCCTGGCCCGCGCCCTGGCCGCCGACCCGCGCGTGCTGCTGATGGACGAACCCTTCGGCGCCCTCGATGCCTTCACCCGTGAGCAGATGCAGGAACTGTTGCTGCAAGTCTGGCGGCGCACGGCCAAGCCGGTGTTCCTGATTACCCATGACATCGAAGAAGCGGTGTTCCTCGCCACCGACCTGATCCTGCTGGCGCCCAACCCGGGCCAGATCGTCGAACGCCTGCACCTGGACTTCGGCCAGCGCTACGCGGCCGGTGAGTCGGCGCGGGCGATCAAGTCCGACCCGCGCTTTATCGAAACCCGCGAACACGTGCTGGGCAAAGTGTTCTCGCAACGGCAGGTGTCCGCATGAGCAGCTACGAACTCCCCGCCACCGCTGCCAAGCCGGTGGCGCACGCGGTCATTCCTGTGCGTCGCAGCCTGAGTACACGCTGGATCAGCCTGTTGACCCTGGTCGCCTTGCTGGCCCTCTGGTGGGCCGTCACCGCCACCGGCCTGATCGAACCGTTGTTCCTGCCACCGCCCTCGGCCGTGCTGCAAAAAGGCTGGCTGCTGGCGACTACGGGCTATATGGATTCCACGTTGTGGCAGCACCTGGGCGCGAGCCTCAGCCGGATCGGCCTGGGCCTGGGCTTCGCGGTGCTGACCGCCGTGCCGGTAGGCATTGCCATCGGCGCCAACCGCATCGCCCGCGGCATTCTCGACCCGCTGATCGAGTTTTACCGGCCGATTCCGCCCCTGGCTTACCTGCCATTGATCGTGATCTGGTGCGGTATCGGCGAGCTGTCCAAGGTGCTGCTGATTTACCTGGCGATCTTTGCGCCCATCGCCATCGCCACCGCGACCGGCGTACGCACCGTCGACCCGGCCAAGCTGCGGGCGGCGCAGTCGCTGGGCGCCACCCGTGCGCAGCTGATTCGCCATGTGATCCTGCCGAGCGCCCTGCCCGACATCCTCACCGGGGTGCGTATCGGCCTGGGTGTAGGCTGGTCGACCCTGGTCGCCGCCGAACTGATCGCCGCCACCAGCGGCCTGGGTTTCATGGTGCAATCGGCGGCGCAGTTCCTGGTGACCGATGTAGTGGTGCTGGGGATCCTGGTGATCGCCCTGATCGCCTTCGCCATGGAAATGGGCCTGCGCGCCCTGCAGCGTAAGTTAGTGCCTTGGCATGGCCAGGCACATTGAGTGAGAACAGCATGAGCAGCCTGACCGTTACCCCCTTGAGCACCGCCCTGGGCGCCCAGATCAGTGGCGTCGATATTACCCGGCCGCTGAGCACCGAACATCGCGATGCCATCGAACAGGCGTTGCTCAGCCATTCGGTGCTGTTCTTCCGTGGCCAGCCGATCACCCCGCCGCAACAGGCGCGGTTCGCGGCGAACTTCGGCGACCTGCACATCCACCCGATCTACCCCAACGTGCCGGAACAGCCCGAAGTGCTGATCCTCGACACCGCCGTCACCGACGTGCGCGATAACGCCGTATGGCACACCGATGTGACCTTCCTGCCCACCCCGGCCCTCGGTGCGGTGCTGAGTGCCAAGCTGCTGCCGGCGTACGGCGGCGATACGCTGTGGGCCAGTGGCATCGCGGCGTATGAGGCGTTGTCCGAGCCGTTGAAGCGGTTGCTCAATGGGCTGACGGCTACCCACGACTTCACCAAATCCTTTCCGCTGGAACGCTTTGGCAACAGCGCCGAAGACCTGGCGCGCTGGGAAGAAACCCGCAGGAAAAACCCACCTCTGTCACACCCGGTCGTGCGCACGCATCCGGTGAGCGGGCGTAAGTCGCTGTTTGTCAGTGATGGGTTTACCACCAGGATCAATGAACTGGAACCGGCGGAAAGCGAGGCGATCCTCAAGCTGCTGTTCGCCCACGCGACACGCCCGGAATTCACCCTCCGCTGGCGCTGGCAGGAGAACGACGTGGCCTTCTGGGATAACCGCGTGACCCAACATTACGCGGTGGATGACTACCGGCCGCAACGGCGGGTGATGCATCGGGCGACGATTCTTGGGGATGTGCCGTTCTAAACCACACTGCAAATCAAATGTGGGAGGGGTTCTACACCCCGATAGCTCTGGGTCAGTCAACTAATCAAGTGACTGACACACCGCCATCGGGGTGTAGCCCCCTCCCACATTGACCCGGTGCTGTCAGGTTATTCCGCGCTGGACGGCTTTTCCCACAGGTTAATCCCACCTTCCTGCGCAAACCGATCGATCTCCGCCAGTTCCTCCGCACTGAAGCTCAAGTTCTTCAACGCGCCGACGTTCTCGATGATCTGCTCCGGCCGGCTCGCGCCAATCAACGCGCTGGTCACCCGTGGGTCGCGCAACGTCCAGGCCAGCGCCAATTGCGCCAGGCTCTGGCCACGGCGCTGGGCGATTTCGTTCAACGCACGCACGTGGGCGATGTTGGCTTCGGACAGGTGCTTGGCCTGCAACGAACCACCCCCCGGGCGGTTGACCCGTGCGTCGGCCGGCACGCCATTGAGGTACTTGTCGGTGAGCAAACCCTGGGCCAGTGGCGTGAAGGCAATCACTCCGGCGCCGAGTTCTTCGGTGGTGTCCAGCAGGTCTTTTTCCACCCAGCGGTTGAGCAGGTTGTAGGCCGGTTGGTGGATCAGCAGCGGCACCTTCCACTCTTTGAGCAGCGCGGCGATTTCGCGGGTTTTCACCCCGGAGTAAGACGAGATACCGATGTACAACGCCTTGCCCTGTTGCACGGCGGTGGCGAGGGCGCTGGCGGTTTCTTCCAGGGGCGTATCGGCATCAAAACGGTGGGAGTAGAAAATGTCCACGTAGTCGACGCCCAGGCGTTGCAGGCTCTGGTCCAGGCTTGCCAGCACGTATTTGCGTGAGCCGCCGCCCTGGCCGTAAGGGCCCGGCCACATGTCCCAGCCAGCCTTGCTGGAGATGATCAATTCGTCGCGGTAGTGCTTGAAGTCTTCGCGCAGCAAACGACCGAAGTTGATCTCGGCGCTGCCGTAGGGTGGGCCGTAATTGTTGGCCAGATCGAAGTGGTTGATGCCCAGGTCGAACGCGGTGCGCAGCAGGGCGCGCTGGGTGTCGATCGGGGTGCTGTCGCCAAAGTTGTGCCACAGCCCCAGGGACAGTGCCGGCAGCACCAGTCCACTGCGGCCTACGCGGCGATACGGGATAGATTCATAGCGGTTTTCGGCAGCAATGTAAGTCATCGAATCCTCTCTTGGACGTAGGCAAATAAGGCCTGGGAATAACGATATTCCCAGGCCTTTTAACCAGCTGAATCGCTTAAGTCTGCCCTTCCGTTTTACAGCAATTTCCTACCAGAGTGGAACGACATAGCTGACATAGAAGCGGTTTTCATCCTGCACGGTGGCACCGGTAATGTCCGGACTGGCGTGGGCGTTTTTCCACGTGACGCCAAGGCCTTTGAGGGTACCGGTCGGCACTTGATACGCCACCGCCACGTTTCGCTCCCATTCGCTGGTGGTGCCCTGGGCGGTGCGGATGTCATCGCCGTGGGCGTAGGCGGCGGAGAAGGTCAGGCCGTTGAGGCCGAGTTTGCCGAAGTCATATTTGTACTGCGCCAGCCAGGTGCGTTCGCCGGCATGCTGGAATTTGTTCAACTGCATGTTGGTCAGCGCCGGGGTGTCGGCACCCGAGCCTGGGCCTTGGCGCGCGTCACCGCTGTTAAGGCCGGAGTCGAGGTACGGGAAGTCGCTGTCGCCGCTGTTTTTCTGGATGCCCAGGCCGACGGTATGGCCGTCCAGGCTGTAGCTTTCCAGCAGGCTGACGGTGGACTGGTTGATGCGGCCCTTGTTCACGCCGTCGCCATACAGGCCCGCTGCGGCAAAGTCCTTGTCGCCGTCGGCGTTGCCGCCCACACCCAGGCTGCGGAACACGCGCACGTCGGTATCGATCGCACCGACCGACAAGGCGTCATGGCGCTTGGCACCGAGGAAAAACTGCTGGTAGTAGTCCTCAAGGTTGGAGTACCACAGGCTGACAGTGGTGTTCTGTATCCCGGTGTAATCCGCACCGCCGAACAGGAAGCGGTCGCTCTCTTTGGTCCCGCCGGCGGTGATCATGCCCTGGTCGCCGGTTTCGTTGCGGATCTTGGTCTTGAAGATATCGCCGCCGGTGAAGGTGAAGTCGCTGAGGTCCTTGGACACCAGTTGCACACCGGTATTGGTCTGCTGGTACAGGCGCCCGTCGGTGTTGGCGAGTATCGGGTTGTTGCCGTAGAGCGTGCCGACGCGCAATTCATCCTTGGCGAAACGCATCTTGAACGTCGGGCTCAACACGCCGAACTGGTCGGCGGACTTGCCATTGTCCAGTGGGAACATGCTGCCGGGGTAGCGGCCCTGGTGATCCTTGTCGTTGAGGTCGCCGCCGGAGTCCAGTTTCAGGCCGTAGAACGCCTGTAGATCGAGGCCGAAGCCCACAGGCCCCTCGGTGTAGCCGGACTTGAAGTTGAACTCGAAACCCTGGCCCCAATCCCGAATGCTATGGGCCTTGGCATTGCTGCCCACCACGTCCCGTCCCTGCTGGTTGAGATAGCGGTTGAGCAGGGTCACGTCGGCGTGGCTGTCATCGATAAAATCGGCGTGGGCGGACAGCATAAAGCTCGCCATGGCGGCTCCCACCACAGGGCTTAAAAACGTCTTCATGGGTACCGGTCTCCGTCACTGTTCTGAAATGAAAGCGTCAAACGCTTCACACAATTACGCAGTGGCCAGATGACAGTTACGCGTCAAAACAGCGTCTTGACGGATGAAATTAAGTTTAAGAAAGCCCCGTAGAACGGGGCTTTGCGGGGAGTTTAACGTCAGCGCACCAAGTGCAGGAACTGCAGGTGGCGCTCGTACTGGTCGAGGATGTCGTTGATGATCTGCTCCTTGGTGTAGCCCACCAGGTCGTAGTCCTGACTGCCCTCGCTCAGGTGCACTTCCGCGCGGTAGTAGCGGCGATTGTTGAGCTGCTTGGAACCCATGCCGCCGCGTGCAAATGAGGGCGTGAAATAGCCGCGCATCTGCACCTGGTACACGAACGGATGCTCTTCGCCGTGACCGATTTCCAGGCTGACGCTGTCGTTGGACGGGTCGGGTTGGGTGACGACGTTGAGGCCTTTTTCGACAAACACCGCCGTCACTTCTTCGATCGCCGGACGCACCGTGGTCTCAAGGAACCGGTACACCTCGTCCCGCGAGGGGAAATGCACGGCCTGGCTCAAACGTTGGCGCCAACCGCCGGTGCCCTTGCGGGAGCCCGACACCGGCGCCAGCGAATGCAACTGCGCAATCTGCTTTTGCGACTCGAGGTAGAAGGCCTTGTGCAGCCCCCACATCATCAGCAACAGGATCAGCGAGAACGGCAGCGAGGTCAGCACCACCGCCGATTTCAGCGAATCGATGCTGCCGGCAAACAGCAAGGCACTGGTGACCAGCGCGGTCATCGCACCCCAGAACACCCGCAGCCATTTCGGCCCATCTTCATCGGCGTTGCCGCCTTTGGACGAGAGGGTGGACAGCACTACGGTGCCCGAGTCAGCGGAAGTTACGAAGAATACGAAGCTGATGAACACCGTGACCGCGATCACCGTCTTGCTCCACGGGTAGGTTTCCAGCAGCAGGTAGAGGCTCATCGACGGATCATCGATGGCCGACTGGCCGAGTGCAGTCATGCCGTGGTTGAGCACCTGGTCGATGGCGCTGTTGCCGAAAATCGACATCCACGCCAGGGTGAAACCCAGCGGGATCAGCAGCACACCGAACACGAATTCGCGGATGGTCCGGCCACGGGAAATGCGCGCGATAAACAGGCCTACGAATGGCGACCATGCAATCCACCAGGCCCAGTAGAACACCGTCCAGCCGCCCAGCCAGTCGCTCGGTTTGTCGTAGGCGTACACATCGAAACTCTTGGTCGGCAATGCGCCCAGGTAGTCACCAATGTTCTGGATCAGGGTATTGAGCAAGTGCTGGGTCGGCCCGGCGAACAACACGAACAGCAGCAGCGCGCAGGCCAGCAGCATGTTGATATCGGACATCACCCGCACGCCCTTGTCGACGCCGGCCACGGCGACCAGGATCGCCGCGCCCATCATCAGGGTGATCAAGCCGACCTGGATCCACTGGGTGTGGGCAACGCCGAACAGGTAGTCGAGGCCGGAATTGAGGTGCAGCACGCCAAAGCCCATGTCGGCACCCAGGCCGAACACCGTGGCAATGATGCCGAAGCCATCCACCGCATAGCCGATAGGGCCATTGATGCGCTTGCCGATCAGCGGGTACAGCGCCGAGCGCAACGCCAGCGGCAGGTTATGCCGGTAGGCGAAATACGCCAGCGCCATGCCGACAAATGCAAACACGCCCCAGCCGTGCAGGCCCCAGTGCAGGAACAGCACCTGCATGGCCTGGCGCGCGGCGTCGGCATTCATGGCCTCGCCCTGGGGCGGTTGCACCAGGTGCGTCAGCGGCTCGGACACGCAGAAGAAGAACAACGTGATGCTGATCCCGGCGGCGAACAGCATGCCGGCCCAGGACAGGTAACTGAATTCGGGCTCGTCGTGGTCGGCACCGAGTTTTATCTTGCCGTAGCCCGATAGCGCGGTGACCACCACGAAGACCAGATACAGGGTCATCGCCAGCATGTAGTACCAGCCGACCGTGTTGGCCGCCCAGTTTTGCGCCGCCAGCAACCAGGCCCCGGCCTGTTGCGGGATAGCGATGACAGTGATGCCGAACAGCAAGATGAAGGTGGCGGCAAAGTAGAAGACCGGCGCATTCATGCGCACCAGGCCGCTGGATGGGGTGGACGATGCACTCATGAACGATGCACCCCGAGGGTGAGGGATGTGGCTGTATAAAACGGACTCAGCAAAGGTAAGCCTCCTGTTGTGAGCGGGCAGCGAACCACCGGGTTTAACTTGAACGAACGTTCAAGTTAAACATAGGTAGGCGGTCTGGGACTAATCGCAGGGCTGAATAGTAGATAATTCCTACACTGGCTCAAGGATTGGTATGACGGGTGGAAGAGGTAAATCGTTCAGTGATTGCGGGGTAAATCTGGAATGAGGCTAACAATGTGGGAGGGGGCTTGCTCCCGATGGCGGTGTGTCAGTCGATGGATGTACCAACTGACACTCCGCTATCGGGAGCAAGCCCCCTCCCACAGGGGATCTGCGTAGGGCTCTACTTCTGCGCACCGTCGTCATGCTGCAGATTCGCCTGCGTAATATTCGCCCCCGCCGGCACACTGCGGGTCAGCCACACATTGCCGCCAATGGTCGACCCCTTGCCGATGGTGATGCGTCCGAGAATCGTCGCCCCGGCATAGATCACCACGTCGTCCTCGACAATCGGGTGGCGCGCATGGCCCTTCTGCAGTTGCCCATCTTCATCCGCCGGGAAGCGCTTGGCCCCCAAGGTGACGGCCTGATAGATGCGCACCCGCTCGCCGATGATCGCGGTTTCACCGATCACCACGCCCGTGCCGTGGTCGATGAAGAAGCTCGGGCCGATCTGCGCGCCGGGGTGGATATCGATGCCGGTGGCCGAGTGGGCGATTTCCGCGCTGATCCGTGCCAGCAGCGGCAAGCCGGCGCGGTACAGGTGGTGGGCCAGGCGATGGTGAATCACCGCGAGGATCCCCGGGTAGCACAACAGCACTTCATCCACGCTGCGCGCGGCCGGGTCGCCGTGGTAGGCGGCGAGTACGTCGGTGTCCAACAGGCTGCGCAGGGACGGCAAGGCCAGGGCGAAATCCTGGATCAGCCGGATGGCATGGGCGTCGATCTGGCTGTCATCCTCGCCGCCCTGGCGCGCGGCATAACGCAACTCCAGGCGCGCCTGGGCCAGTAAGGCATTCAGGGCGACGTCGAGGGTATGGCCGACGTAGAAATCTTCACTTTCTTCACGCAAGTCCGCCGGCCCCAGGCGCATCGGAAACAGCGCACCGCAGAGGGACTCGAGAATCTGGGCAACGGCTTCACGGGACGGCAATTCGCGACCGCCATGCTCGCCGCTCAAGCGGCCATTGCGTGTTCGCCACTGGTCACGGGCGCTGCGCAGTTGGCTGACGATGGTCTGTAACTGCCAATGGCTGGAACGCTCACTCACGGTATTCACTCCTGACGTAATGGCCATCACTTTACGGTATCCACCCTGGCCGCCCTTAAGAACCAATGGTGTGATGCTAAGAACCATCAGGCATAAGCGATTGACGGTTGCCCGATGAAAAGTGCCTGCCTATAGTCGCTCCATCCCTTAGCCACCGTGCGTAGCCATGATCAAGCAACAGCTCGACCGTTTTAACCGCCTGGAACTGCTCGGCGGCGCCACCGCCCTGGAAAAACTCGAACGGCTGTCGACCTGGTTGGGACGCGACATCTACGTCAAGCGCGACGACACCACGCCGCTGGCCATGGGTGGCAACAAGCTGCGCAAACTCGAATACCTGGCAGCCGATGCCATCGCCCAGGGCGCCGACACCCTGGTGACCGCCGGCGCGATCCAGTCCAACCACGTACGCCAGACCGCCGCCCTCGCCGCCAGGCTCGGCCTGGGCTGCGTCGCCCTGCTGGAAAACCCCACCGGCACCGAAGACCCCAACTACCTGGGCAACGGCAACCGCCTGCTGCTGGAGTTGTTCGACGCCAAGGTAGAGTTGGTGGAAAACCTCGACAACGTCGACGACCAACTCAACGCCCTTGCCGATCGCCTGCGCAGCAACGGCAAGAAGCCGTACCTGGTGCCTATCGGCGGTTCCAATGCCCTCGGCGCCCTCGGTTACGTGCGCGCCGGCCTGGAGCTGGCCGCACAGATCGAAGACAGCGGTATCGAATTCGCCGCCGTGGTGCTGGCCTCCGGCAGTGCCGGCACCCACAGCGGCCTGGCCTTGGCATTAAGCGAAGTACTGCCGCAGTTGCCCGTGATCGGCATCACCGTATCGCGCACCGAAGAAGCGCAGTTCCCGAAAGTCCAGGGCCTGGCCGAACGCACGGCCGAGTTGCTCGGTGTGAACGTCCCCGACGCGTTCAAGGTGATCCTGTGGGACGAGTATTTCGGCCCCCGTTATGGCGAACCCAACGCCGGCACCCTTTCGGCGGTCAAGCTATTGGCAAGCCAGGAAGGCCTGCTGCTGGACCCGGTCTACACTGGCAAGGCCATGGCCGGCTTGCTGGACGGTATCGGGCGTCAGCGTTTTGAAGACGGGCCGATTATTTTCCTGCATACCGGCGGGGCACCGGCGTTGTTTGCCTATGACTCGGTTTTCAACTGAATAAATGCGGGCCAAATGTGGGAGGGGGCAAGCCCTAATGCCAGTCAGTTAAGGCTTTTTGTAGGAGCGAGCTTGCTCGCGAAAAACTCACAGGCGCCGCGTTCATTCAGGAAGCACGCGTTATCGTTGACGTTTTTCGCGAGCAAGCTCGCTCCTACAGGAGGCGATGTACGCTTAACTGACTGGCATTAGGGCTTGCCCCCTCCCACATTAGACTCAACACATATTCAAAAATAGAATATCAATTGAGTTTAATATTATTTTCAAGTCTTAAAACCCGGCTTTATCATCGCGCCGCAGGCGAAGACGCGCTACGCGCTTTAAGGCAGGATACGACTACCGCGTCACCTGCTTCGCTCAACATAAAAAACACAGGGGCTCTTCATGACTATTTCTGTATTGCGTCGCACGTTGCTGGTTGGCACTTTGGGTCTGGCTCTCGGCGCCGGTTGGCTGGGCCAGGCGGTTGCCGGCGAGCAACTGGGCAACATCAAAAAGGCCGGCGAGATCAAAATCGGCCTGGAAGGCACCTACCCGCCGTTCAGCTTCCAGGATGAGAAAGGCAAACTGGCGGGCTTCGAAGTCGAGCTGTCCGAAGCGCTGGCCAAAGAACTGGGTGTGAAGGTCAAGCTGCAGGCCACCAAATGGGACGGCATTCTGGCGGCATTGGAATCCAAGCGTCTGGATGCAGTGATCAACCAGGTGACCATCTCCGACGAGCGCAAGAAAAAATACGACTTCTCCGAGCCCTACACCGTTTCCGGGATTCAAGCGCTGGTCCTGAAAAAGAACGAAGACAAGCTCAACATCAAATCAGCCGCCGACCTGGCCGGTAAAAAGGTGGGTGTCGGCCTGGGCACCAACTACGAGGAGTGGGTAAAAGCCAATGTGCCTACCGCTGATATCCGTACCTACGAAGATGATCCTACCAAGTTCCAGGACCTGCGCATCGGCCGCATCGACGCCATCCTGATCGACCGCCTGGCGGCCCTGGAATATGCCAAGAAAGCCCCGGACACCGTCGCTGCCGGTGCTGCCTTCTCCCGTCAGGAAGCCGGTATTGCCCTACGCAAAGGCGAACCTGAACTGCTTGAGGCGGTGAACAAGGCCCTCGACAAATTGCGCGCTGACGGCACCTTGAAGAAGCTGTCGGATAAGTACTTCAACGCTGACGTTACCCAATAATGGAAGCAAAGCTCCAACTCGTCCTGGATTCCACGCCCTTCTTGCTGCAGGGCGTGTACTTCACCGTCATCCTGAGCCTGGGCGGAATGTTTTTCGGCTTTCTGCTGGGCTTCGGCCTGGCACTGATGCGCCTCTCGCGCATCAGGCTGGTGAGCTGGATCGCCCGCGTCTACGTGTCGTTCTTTCGCGGCACGCCGTTGCTGGTACAGCTGTTCGTGATGTATTACGGCCTGCCGCAAGTGGGCATCGAGCTGGACCCGATTCCCGCCGCCCTGATCGGCCTCTCGCTGAACATGGCCGCATATATCTGTGAAACCCTGCGTGCCGCCATCAGCTCCATCGAGCGCGGCCAGTGGGAAGCCGCTGCCAGTATCGGCATGACCCGTGTGCAGACCCTGCGCCGGGCGATCCTGCCGCAGGCGATGCGTACGGCACTGCCACCACTGGGCAACAGCTTTACCTCACTGGTGAAGGACACCTCGCTGGCCGCAACCATTCAAGTGCCGGAGCTGTTGCGCCAGGCACAACTGGTGTCTGCGCGGACCTTCGAAATGTTTGCCATGTACCTGTCGGCCGCCCTGATCTATTGGGTACTCATCAGTATCCTGGCGCATTTCCAAAACCGCCTGGAAGACCGGGTCAACCGGCATGACCTGGAGTCTTGAAGCATGATCGTGGTTGAAAAACTGACCAAACAATTCAACGGTCAGATGGTACTCAACGGCATCGACCTGGAGGTCAAGGAAGGCGAAGTCGTCGCTATCATCGGCCCCAGCGGTTCCGGCAAGACCACCTTCCTGCGCTGCCTGAATTTCCTCGAAGAACCCACCAGCGGCCGGATCAAGGTGGGCGACATCCAGATCGACGGCAGCAAACCGCTCAACCAGCAACAAGGCCTGGTGCGGCGCCTGCGCCAGCACGTGGGTTTTGTGTTCCAGAACTTCAACCTGTTCCCCCACCGCACAGCGCTGGAAAACGTCATCGAAGGGCCGACCGTGGTCAAGAAGATGCCCCGTGAAGCCGCTGTTGCCCTTGGGCGCAAGCTGCTGGCCAGGGTTGGCCTGGCGGGCAAGGAAGACGCCTACCCACGGCGCCTGTCCGGCGGCCAGCAACAGCGCGTGGCGATTGCCCGCGCGCTGGCCATGGAGCCGGAGGTGATCCTGTTCGACGAACCCACCTCGGCGCTGGACCCGGAGCTGGTGGGCGAAGTGCTGGCGACCATCCGCAGCCTCGCCGAAGAAAACCGCACCATGGTCATCGTCACCCACGAAATGAGCTTTGCCCGCGATGTGGCCAACCGGGTGATCTTCTTCGACAAGGGCGTGATCGTGGAGCAAGGCGAAGCCAAGGCGTTGTTCGCCAACCCCAAGGAAGAACGCACCCGGCAGTTCCTGAGCAAGTTCCTCGCCCACTGATGTGCCGAGGGAGCTTGCTCCCTCATCACACAATCGGCTCCTACAGGAAATCCTCGCCATCCACGCGTAAACCCGCCGTCTCCCCGTTCCAAAAATCCCCTGCCCGGTCAGACCCTTCTGAATCTGCTCCAACCCGCCGTTTAGCCTTTTGCCGCCATTGACGCTCCTTGGCCAACCCTCTTATCTAGCGTCCAGAGGATTGGATCCTATCCCGGCTACTCACTGAATCGTTCCTTTCAGCCCACCTGCGCACCCGCGCCGCGGGGCTGGAACGATTGCTGCTGGCTGCATCAAGGAGATTACTTATGACGCGCACTGCAACCCCGGCCCTGCTCACAGCCCCCACCTTGCCCCAGGCTAACCGGCACGGCATCAACGCACTGGCGGCCAGTCAACTGCAGGTGGACATCGCGCCTTACCCCGGCATGGATGAGGGCGACTTGATCGAACTGTTCTGGAACAACTGCTTTGCCGCCTCACGCAGGGTGAACGCGTGCAAGGTCGGCTCACCGACCCATCTGCGGGTGCCGGAAAGTTTTGTGCAGGACGGCCTGGCCCAGGTGCATTACCAGGTCATGCAAGTCGGTCGTGCACCTGCCCGCTCGGCCGTGAAAGGTGTGTGTGTAAAGACCCGATATCCCGGTGGCCAGCCCTCCCCCCTGTACAGCGACGAAAACCACAACCTCGCCCCCGTCGGTTTGCCCGAGACCATCCGTCGCTACGGCGTCAACGGTCGCCAGGTGCGACGGGGTATTCCGCTGACCATCGCGCCTTACCTGAACATGGCCACGGGCGATGCCATCACCCTGCGCTGGGGAGATGTACGCATGGACCTGCCACGGATCCAGGCCAAGGCCGTCGGGGTGGTCGTGCAGGTGTGGGTGCCTTCGACGGTGATTGTCGAGGCCGGTGATGACAGCCGCCTGGAGGTGACGTACTGCATTCTCGATCGTGTCGGCAACAATTCACGCTGGGCGCCCACGCGCACGTTACGCATTGCCGCCTGCGCGCCGAGCCAGCCGGCCGGGACCGCGCGGGTCTACCAACCACGGCCCCTCGGCTCGCCCTGTGAACCGGGGTGACAGACCTTCTATGCATATTCCCAAAAGTTAGTTTATTTAAATATTTAACACGCTTAGGGTATATGCACCGGACCACCGGACATCTCTGATTTTTCTGTTTTTATTTCATTGAATGCGAGGTCGGTATGGTCAGAATTACCCCGGTGCATAACGCCAGGGCATTACGTGCAGCCAAGGAGCGGCGCTGATGTCTAACTTGGCTCTAACACCCCCCCAGCGTGATCTGGACGTTGCTCCCCTGCTGTTGCCGGCCGCTGTGCTGCGCAACGATGCAGAGGCGCTGCAGGCTGCCCATGAGCTGGCCCAGGCCGCGCGCCTGCACGCCGCCCAGCGTGACCAGCAACGCAAGCTGCCGTGGGCGCAGATCGAACAATTCACCCGCAGTGGGCTGGGCAGTATTTCCATCCCCCGCGAATACGGCGGCCCACAGGTGTCGTACACCACCCTGGCGGAGGTGTTCGCGATCATCAGCGCGGCAGACCCGGCCCTCGGGCAGATCCCGCAGAACCATTTCGGCATCCTGCAGGTGTTGCAGGGCGCCGCCACCGAGCGCCAGAAAGAGCAACTGTTCCAGAGCGTCCTCGACGGCTGGCGCATCGGCAATGGCGGCCCGGAACGCGGCACCAGGAACACCTTGGAGCTCAAGGCGCGCATCACCGCCCAAGGCGACGGTTACGTGATCAGCGGCCAGAAGTTCTATTCAACCGGCGCACTGTTTGCCCATTGGGTGGCCGTGAAGGCGCTGAACGACGACGGCAGGCAGGTCATGGCGTTTGTACGCCGTGGCACCGCAGGGCTGCGCATCGTGGATGACTGGTCGGGCTTCGGCCAACGCACCACCGCCAGCGGCACCGTGCTGCTGGACCGCGTGCCCGTGGACGCCGAACTGGTCGTAGACAACTGGCGTATCGGCGAAAGCCCGACTATCCAGGGCGCCGTTTCCCAACTGATCCAGGCCGCCATCGACGCCGGCATCGCCCGTGGCGCGCTGGATGACACCATCGCCTTTGTGCGGGAGCGTTCGCGCCCGTGGATCGATGCCAAGGTCGAGCGCGCCAGCGATGACCTCTACGTGATCGCCGATATCGGCAAGCTGAAGATCGAACTGCACGCCGCCGAGGCGCTGTTGCGCAAGGCCGGGCAAGTGCTGGACCAGGTCAGCGCCGCGCCGATCACCGCACAGTCCGCCGCGCGAGCGTCAATTGCCGTGGCCGAAGCGAAGGTGCTCACCACTGAAGTGTCGTTGCTGGTCAGCGAAAAGCTCTTCGAACTGGCCGGCAGCCGCGCCACCCTCGCCGAATTCAACCTCGACCGTCACTGGCGCAACGCCCGGGTGCACACCCTGCACGACCCGGTGCGCTGGAAGTATCACGCCGTCGGCGCCTATCGCTTGAACGGCACGTTGCCGGCTCGCCATTCCTGGATTTAACCGACCAGACCTCTGGAGAAACTCATGACCTTTTCTCACCGTGTCGCGGTTATCACCAGCGACGAACAAGCCCTTATTGTCGCCAGCGACCTGGCCGAAGACTTGCGCCGCGACAGCGCCCAGCGCGACCGCGAACGCCGCCTGCCGCTGCCCGAACTGGACGTGTTCTCGCGCTCCGGCCTGTGGGGCATCAGTGTGCCCAAGGCATTTGGCGGCGCCGGCGTGTCCAACGTCACCCTGGCCAAGGTCATTGCCCTGATCGCCCAGGCGGATGCCTCCCTGGGCCAGATTCCGCAAAACCATTTCTACGCCCTCGAAGTGCTGCGCGTGAATGGCAGCCCTGAACAGCAACAACGCCTGTACGCCGAAGTACTCGCCGGCCAGCGTTTCGGCAACGCCCTGGCGGAACTGGGCACCAGGACCGCCCACGACCGTGTTACGTCCATCACCCGCGACGGCGACGGCTTCCGTATCACCGGCCGCAAGTTCTACGCCACCGGTGCGATCTATGCCCAGCGCATTCCTACCTCGGTGGTGGATGAACACGGCATCCAGCAACTGGCCTTCGTGCCCCGCGACAGCGAAGGCTTGACGGTCATTGACGACTGGAGCGGCTTCGGCCAGCGCACCACCGGCAGCGGCTCGGTGGTGTTCGATAACGTGTGGGTCGCCGCCCACGACGTGATCCCGTTCCAGAGCGCTTTCGAACGCCCGACCACGGTCGGCCCGCTGGCGCAGATTCTTCACGCCGCCATCGACACCGGCATCGCCCGCGCCGCCTTTGAAGATGCGCTGCACTTTGTGCGCACCAAGACCCGCCCGTGGATTGACTCCGGCAACGACAAGGCCACCGAAGACCCGCTGACCCTGAAGAGCTTCGGCCACCTGAGCATTCGCCTGCACGCCGCTGAAGCCTTGCTGGAGCGTTCGGCTGAATACCTCGATCGCGCCCAGGCCGACAGCAATGCAGAGACCGTTGCGGCAGCGTCCATCGCCGTCGCTGAAGTACGCGCCTTGAGCACCGAGATCTCCCTGGCCGCCGGCAGCACCCTGTTCGAGCTGGCCGGCAGCCAGGCCACCCTGGCCGAGCACGGCCTCGACCGCCACTGGCGCAACGCCCGCGTGCACACCCTGCACGACCCGGTGCGCTGGAAGTACCACGCGGTAGGCAATTACTACCTCAACGCTGAAAACCCGCCACTGCGGGGGACCATTTGATGGCAAAGAAAAAGATCCTGCTCAATGCCTTCAACATGAACTGCATCGGGCATATCAACCACGGTATGTGGACCCATCCACGGGACACATCCACCCAGTACAAAAGCATCGAGTACTGGACCGACCTCGCGCAAACCCTGGAGCGCGGGCTGTTCGACGGTTTGTTCATCGCCGATATCGTCGGCGTGTATGACGTGTACCAGAACTCCATCGATGTGCCGCTCAAGGAGTCGATCCAGCTGCCGGTCAATGACCCGCTGCTGCTGGTTTCGGCGATGGCCGCCGTGACCCGCAACCTCGGCTTCGGCCTCACCGCCAACCTCACCTATGAGCCGCCGTACCTGTTCGCCCGGCGCATGTCCACGCTCGACCACCTGAGCCGTGGCCGGGTCGGCTGGAACATCGTCACCGGCTACCTCGACAGTGCCGCCAAGGCCATGGGCCTCACCGAACAGGTCGAGCATGACCGGCGCTACGACCAGGCCGATGAATACCTGGAAGTGCTCTACAAACTCTGGGAAGGCAGCTGGGAAGACGACGCGGTGCTCAACGATCCGCAGGCGCGGGTCTACGCGCAGCCGGGCAAGGTGCACAAGGTCGAGCACCATGGCGAGTTCTACCAGGTCGAGGGTTATCACCTGTGCGAACCGTCGCCGCAGCGTACGCCGGTGCTGTTCCAGGCCGGCAGTTCAGACCGTGGCCTGTTGTTCGCCGGGCGCCATGCCGAGTGCGTATTCATCAGCGGGCAGAACAAGGCCGCGACCAAGGTGCAGGTGGACAAGGTTCGCGCCAGCGCGGTCGAGGCCGGGCGCAATCCGGATGACATCAAGGTGTTCATGGGGCTGAACGTGATCGTCGGCGCCACCGAAGAACTGGCCTGGGCCAAGCATGCCGAGTACCTGAGCTATGCCAGCGCGGAGGCCGGCGTCGCGCATTTCTCGGCGTCCACCGCGATTGATTTTGCCCAATACGAACTGGACGAGCCGATCCAGTACGTAAAGAGCAACGCGATCCAGTCGGCCACCAAGAACCTGCAGAACAACGACTGGACCCGACGCAAGCTGCTCGAACAGCATGCCCTCGGCGGGCGCTATATCACCCTGGTCGGCTCCCCCGGACAGGTCGCTGACGAGCTGGAATCCTGGATCAGCGAAACCGGGCTGGATGGCTTCAACCTCACGCGCATTGTCACGCCGGAAAGCTATGTGGACTTTATCGATCTGGTGGTGCCGGAGTTGCAGAGGCGGGGGTCGTACAAGACCGCCTATGAGCAAGGAACGTTAAGAGAAAAAGTCTTCCAAGGCAGCGCCCGTCTACCCGAACAACACACCGGCTCGACCTACCGCCACTGATTGAAAAATGTGGGAGGGGGCTTGCTCCCGATAGCGGTGTATCAGTCACCGGATTGGTTTGCTGACACTCCGCTATCGGGAGCAAGCCCCCTCCCACAGTGGATCTCCACTGTTTGTACAAATACCTTATGACTGGAAATCGACCATGAAAAAAACACTGCTCTCCCACCCAGTCAAAGCACTGGCCCTGGCCTTCGGGTTGTTCAGCTCGGCCGTATTCGCCGCCGATGCACCGTTGAAAATCGGCACCACCGCCGCCTTCGCGATTCCCCTCGAAGCCGCAGTCGCCGAAGCCGGCAAGCAAGGCCTTAAGGTCGAGTTGGTGGAGTTCACCGACTGGATCGCGCCCAACGTCAGCCTGGCCGCCGGCGATATTGACGTGAATTACTTCCAGCACATCCCGTTCCTGGAAAACGCCAAGGCCGCCGCCGGTTTTGACCTGGTGCCGTACGCGCCGGGCATCATCAACAACGTCGGCCTGTACTCGAAAAAGTACAAAAGCATCAACGACCTGCCCCAGGGCGCCAGCGTGGCGATTGCCAACGACCCGATCAACAGCGGTCGCGGCCTGCAACTGCTGGCCAAGGCCGGCTTGATCACCCTCAAGCCGGGCGTGGGCTACAAGGCTACCGAAGAAGACATCGTCACCAACCCGAAAAACATCAAGATCCTGCAAGTCGAGGCCGTGCAACTGGTGCGCGCCTATGACGATGCCGACCTGGTGCAGGGCTACCCGGCCTACATCCGCCTGTCCAAGACCTTCGATGCCGAGTCGGCGCTGCTGTTCGACGGCCTCGACCACCCGGAATACGTGATCCAGTTCGTGATCCAGCCAAAAAGCAAAACCGACCCGCGCGTGATCAAGTTCGTCGACATCTACCAGCACTCGCCGGTGGTGCGTGCCGCCCTGGATAAATCCCTCGGCAAGCTCTACCAAGTCGGTTGGGAAGATAAAAAATGACCGCCGCCCACGCTCGACTGCGCGACCTGGGCTCACCGCCCAGGGACGCCGAACAGACAGAACTGCATCCGGACCTGAACCGCGCGCACGTGCGCTTTATCAACCTGGGCAAGACCTACGACGGCGGCGTGCATGCCTTGCAAGGCATCGACCTGGCGATCCAGCACGGTGAAGTGTTCGGTATTATCGGCCGCAGCGGCGCCGGCAAATCCTCGCTGATCCGCACCATCAACCGCCTGGAACAACCCAGCAGCGGGCGCGTGCTGATCGATCAGGTGGACATCGGCGACTTCGACGAAGACCACCTGGTGGCGCTGCGTCGGCGTATCGGCATGATCTTCCAGCACTTCAACCTGATGTCGGCCAAGACCGTGTGGCAGAACGTCGAGTTGCCGCTGAAAGTCGCCGGCGTGCCCAAGCCCCAGCGTGAGCAAAAGGTGCGTGAGCTGCTGGAATTGGTCGGCTTGCAGGACAAGCACAAGGCCTACCCGGCGCAGCTGTCCGGCGGGCAGAAACAGCGCGTGGGCATCGCCCGTTCGCTGGTGCACGACCCACAGATCCTGCTGTGCGACGAAGCCACCTCGGCCCTCGACCCGGAGACCACCCAATCGATCCTCGGCCTGTTGCGCGAGATCAACCAACGCCTGGGCCTGACCATCGTCTTGATCACCCATGAGATGGCGGTGATCCGCGACATCTGCGACCGCGTGGTGGTGCTGGAACACGGGCGCATCGTCGAGCAAGGCACGGTGTGGCAAGTGTTCGGCAACCCGCAGCACGAGGTCAGCCAGACCCTGCTGGCGCCGCTGCAACATGGGCTGCCTGAAGAACTGCAAAGCCGTTTGCACACCCAGCCTGAATCACCGGACGCCGCCGTGGTGCTGCGCTTGCAGTTCACCGGCAGTGCCAGCGATGAACCGGACCTGGCCGCGCTGTTCAGCGCCCTCGGCGGGCGGGTGCGTCTGCTGCAGGGCGGTGTCGAGCGGATTCAGGGGCATGCCTTGGGGCAACTGCTGCTGGCGGTGAATGGCTCGCCCCATGGCACCGAAGAACTGCGCAACCGCGCTGCGAACTGGGCACAACAGGTGGAGGTGCTGGGCTATGTGGTTTGATCGTTTGGTGCAAGGCGCCATCGACACCTTGTTGATGGTCGGCGTGTCATCGTTGATCGCCTTGCTGGTGGGCATTCCGCTGGCGGTGTTTCTGGTGACCAGCGACAAAGGCGGCATCTACCAGGCGCCGGCGCTGAATCGGGTGCTGGGGGCGTTCGTCAATCTGTTCCGCTCGATTCCGTTCCTGATCCTGATGGTGGCGCTGATCCCGTTCACGCGGCTGATCGTCGGCACCACCTATGGGGTGTGGGCGGCGGTCGTCCCGCTGACCATCGCCGCCACGCCTTTTTTTGCGCGGATCGCCGAAGTGAGTCTGCGCGAGGTCGACCACGGCCTGATCGAAGCTGCCCAGGCCATGGGTTGCCGACGCTGGCACATCATCTGGCATGTGCTGCTGCCCGAAGCGCTGCCAGGGATTGTCGGCGGGTTCACCATCACCCTGGTGACCATGATCAACTCGTCGGCCATGGCCGGGGCGATCGGGGCCGGTGGCTTGGGCGACATTGCCTATCGCTATGGCTACCAGCGCTTTGATACGCAGATCATGCTCACGGTGATTGTGCTGCTGGTGATCCTGGTGGCGGTGATTCAACTCGGCGGCGATCGCCTGGCGCGAGTGCTGAACAAGAGGTGAGGTATAGTCGGGCCATCTCAGCGCCCGGTATTCATCACCATGCCCCTCAAGCCCGACGACCTCGACCAGATCACGTCCACCACCCTCGGCCACTACAACAAGGTGGCCGAGGATTTCCGTGAAGGCACCCGCGATCACGATGTGAGCCAGAACATCGACGCGCTGCTGCGCCATATCCAGGGCTCGGCGCCCTTTACCGTGCTGGATTTCGGCTGCGGGCCGGGGCGGGATTTGCAGACCTTTACGCGCCTGGGGCATATCGCCGTCGGCCTGGATGGTTCCGAGCGGTTTGCGCAGATGGCGCGCGAAGACAGCGGCTGTGAGGTGTTGCAGCAGGACTTCCTCAAGCTGGATTTACCCGCCGAACGCTTTGACGGGATCTTTGCCAATGCAGTGCTGTTTCATATCCCCAAGCAGGAACTGCCCCGTGTGCTCAAGCAACTGCATGGGGCGTTGAAGCCCGGCGGTGTGCTGTTCAGCTCCAATCCACGGGGTGAGAACCAGGAAGGCTGGAATGGGCCGCGCTATGGTTCTTATCACGACTTGAAGGCGTGGCAGGCATTGCTGACGACGGCGGGGTTTGAAGAGTTGGAGCACTACTACCGGCCGGCGGGATTGCCTCGGGATCAGCAGCCTTGGTTGGCCAGCGTTTGGCGCAAGGTTTAAGTCTGGGCAAGCCCACTCCCACATTTGGAATGCATTCCCCTGTGGGAGGGGGCTTGCTCCCGATGACGGACTGATACACACCACTACTGCACCTGATACACCACCGATTTCTCATCCACCACCGCTGTCACACTCCTCGCCGCAAACCCCTCTCTCGACCCCGTGGAAAAATTCGCCACCAACCGCGTGCCATCGGCAAACGTGGTTTCCTGCACCTGCCGATCCGCCGTCAGCCAGCGAAACCCGGTCATCGCCTGGGTGGCCAGGCGCTCATGCAACGGTCGGAAAAATCGATCCTGGCGCTGGATCAGCGGCAGCCGCGCCTTGAGCGTCGCAGCACTCAGGTGATACAGCGGCGGCACGTTGTAGAGCAGTTGGGTCAGCTCATTTTCAGCCCGTACATTGCTCAGCTTGAGGCTGTCGAACAGCCAGTGATGGGTGGTGATAACCGAGCCATGGAACACCGCCTGATACAGCGGCAGGCGCAGCGTCGGGTCGAAGTAGAGGGTGCGAAACGGCTCGTTCAGCGGCACCGACTTGAAGAACACCGCTGGTTGCTCCGGCGGGTACCAGTTGCCCACGTAGTAGGGCGACTGTTTGTCCTGGGTCATGTCGCGATCCCCCCAGCCCAGCACCGGGGTTTGCATGCCATGGGCGAACAGGATGCCCTGGGCGGTGATGGCGTTACCGTCTTCGGAGCCGGTCGGCAATTGCAGCGTGGTGTTCAGCCAACGGGCTGCATCGATATTGCCTTCGGCGTTTTGCGCCTGGGTCATCGGTGCGCTGTCGCGGTAACTGTCGAACAGCATGCTGGTGGCGTACGCATCGAGAAACCAGGCGTTGAGGCCGGCAACGGCCTGCACGGCTTTCACCCGCGCCTCCAACAGAGGTCGCACACAGCGCGGGTCGGTGTAGTGGCCGGACTGCTGGAAGCCGGTCTTGGGTGTGCCGTCCTTCAACACGATGGCGCAGTCGCGGTAAGCCTGGCTGCCCAGGTGGGCGGTGGTCCAGTCGGGGTTTTCGGTGGCGGACAACGCGGTTTGGTAGGAGTCGTAGGGCGCCATCAGGTAGCCGGCGTCGACACCGGCGCGGATGGTCTCGGGGTGCCAGAGGCCGCCTTCCCAGCCTTCGCCCAGGGTCAGCATCAAGCGTGGCAGCCCGGCGTCGCGCAGCGTCTGTACCACCTGGCTGCCCCAGGTGCCGGGGCTATCGCGCAGGGCACCGGCAAAGTCCACGGCCAATTCGCGACGCAACTCGCCGTAGCGCGCGGCAAGACGGCTCATATCGGGCTCGTCCACCTGCCAACTCTGCCGGGCCTTCCTATTGATCGCGGCATTGAGGCCGCGTAACAGCACGCTTTGCTCGTAGCGATTCAAGGCGCGGGGCTGCGCCAGCAGCGCTGCGGAGTCCTTGTCCAACGGGCCTCTGAGTTCATGAGCGCGCAAGCGCTGGAGCAACAACGGCCAATCACGCACATCCTCCGGCGCCAGCAGGTCATTGCCCCACAGGTAGACATGGCTGGCGCCCAGCAGCTTTTCAGCCCCAGGGGTTTGCCGCAGCTTGTCTGCCAGGGGTTCATAGCGCCCCTGCTCGACCAGCCATCGGCGATAGCGCTTGGCCCCGGCCAGCGGATCGCTTTCGCCCAGGTGCAACAGCAGGGTCATGGGGGCGGCAGGCCCGAGCGAGGTGAACTCATGGGCCAGCGACAACGCCTGGCCCCGCCAGCGCAGGCGGTTGTTATAGGGATTGGTCAGCAGCCAGTTGAGGGTGAAGGCGCCGTGATCGACGCCCCACAGCGGCAGGCTGAGGTCCTGGGTGGTGTTGATGTCACCCTGCGCCACCAGGAAAGCGTTCCACATGGCATTGCCGGCCGGCACGTAATGCCCTTCGGCCAACGGCCACATCAACCCTCGGCCCATGGCGCTCGGCGGTTGCAGAAGAATCGGCAGCTCACCGGCTTCCCGCGCCGTGATCGACAGCACCAGGTCGCGCTGCTCAAGGCTGGCAGTCACGCGATAGGCACCGTCATCCCATTGCCAACTGGCCTGTTGCGCGTTTTGTGCAAGTTGACTGACAGCACGCGCCGCTACACCGTTGGAGGCCTGCACCTGCGGCTGGCCACTGGGTGTCACACGGATGGCGAGGGTGGCCGGATCGAGTTCGACTCGCCACAACGGGTTTTCCAATACGGTGCCGGCAAAGGCCAGGGGCGACAGGAACAAGCAGCAGATCAGCGAGGTAAGACGCAGACGGTTCATGGCAGGCGACCGTTGAGAGGTGGAGGTCGAAGGGTAAAGCACTCAACGGTTGGCCAGGGCAACAGGCGTCACTTCCGGAAATTTCCCACGTCTCAAATGCCCAGCTGAGATCAATTGTGGGAGGGGCGGTGCGACGATTCGACTTGCTCCCTCCCACATTTTTAACCGTGTTGTTCCTGCTTTGGTTCGCGGATCTTGTACCAGGCCACATACAGCGCCGGCAAAAACAGCAGCGTCAGCAAGGTAGCGATGATGATCCCGCCAATCATCGCGTAGGCCATCGGCCCCCAGAACACTTCGCGGGCAATCGGGATCATGCCCAGGCTCGCCGCAGCCGCCGTGAGCAGGATCGGCCGGCGCCGATGCTCGGTGGCTTCCACTACCGCGTCCCACGGCGTGTAGCCGGCCACTTCATATTCGTGGATCTGCGTCACCAGGATCACCGAGTTGCGGATGATGATGCCGATCAGCGCCAGGATGCCGAGGATCGCCACAAAGCCCATGGGCGTGCCCGTGGGGATCAGCGCCAGCACCACGCCGATCAGCCCCAGCGGCGCGACACTGGCCACCAGGAACATCTTCTGCACGCTGTGCAGCTGGATCATCAGGAACGTCGCCATCAGGAACAGCATCAACGGCACCACGCTGGCAATCGGGCCCTGGGCCTTGCCGCTTTCTTCCACGGTGCCGCCCGTCGCAACCTTGTAGCCCACCGGCAGGCCGGCGCTGAACCTGTCGATCTCCGGCTTGAGCTGCTTGACCAGATCGGTCGGCTGCATCTCATCGCGCACCGAGGCCTTGATGGTGATGGTCGGCTTGCGGTCGCGACGCCACACCAGCGGCTGCTCCAGCTCATACCGCACAGTGGCGAAGGCCAGCAGCGGAATCGAGGTGCCGTTGGGGGTGACGATCTGCAGGTTCTGCAAGGTTTCCGGCGTGCCACGTTCGGCGTCTTCGGCACGGCCGACCACGCTGATCAGGTAGATATCGTCGTGCACCTGGGTTACCGAAGCACCACTGACCACGCTGTTCATCAGTTGCGCCACGTCTTCGGAGGACAGCCCGAGCTGGCGCGCCTTGTCCTGGGCAATGTCGATGCGCAGCACTTTGCCCGGCTCGTTCCAGTCGTAGATGATCTCGCCCAGGTGGGTGTTTTTATCCAGCAGGGTCGCCAGTTCGATGGCGTGTTTGCGCACCTGGTCGGTGTCTTTGCCAGACACGCGGTACTGGATCGGACGCCCCACCGGCGGGCCCATTTCCAGCGGCTGCACGAAACTGCCGATGCCCACGAAGTCGTCGCGCAGGCGCTTTTGCAGGCGCGCAATCAGGGCACCGCGCTCTTCCAGGCCTTTGCTGACGATCACCAGTTGCGCGTAGTAGGGGTTTTCCAGTTGCTGGTCGAGGGGCAGGTAGAAACGGATCGCGCCCTGGCCGATATAAGTGCTCCAGCGTGCAATGTCCGGGTCGTCCTTGATGATCGCTTCGAGGCGGTCGACGGCCTTGCGCGTCTCGTTGATCGAGGCGTTTTGCGGCAGGTTGAGGTCGACGAGGATTTCCGGGCGGTCCGACGACGGGAAGAACTGGTTCTGCACAAACTGCATGGAGAACACCGACGCCACGAACAGGCCCACGGTGATGCCGATCGCCCACCAACGGTTGCGCATGGCCCACAGCATGCCGCCATTGAACGCGCGGCCGATGCGCCCCGGCTCGGCGTCGTGGGGTTTCACCTTGGCACTGAGGATATGCACGCCGATCACCGGCGCAAACAGCACCGCCACCACCCACGACACCAGCATCGCTACGGCAATCACCGCGAACAGGGTAAAGGTGTACTCGCCTGCCGAACTGGCATTGAGGCCAATCGGCACGAAGCCGGCGACGGTCACCAACGTACCGGTGAGCATCGGAAATGCCGTGGAGGTGTAGGCGTAGGTCGCCGCCTGCTCCTTGGTTTCGCCTTTTTCCAGGCGCGTGATCATCATCTCCACGGTGATCATCGCATCGTCCACCAACAGGCCGAGGGCGATGATCAACGCCCCCAGCGACACACGCTGCATGGTGATGCCGCTGTATTCCATGAACACGAATACCAGCGCCAGCACCAGTGGAATCGAGCACGCCACCACCAGCCCGGCGCGCATGCCCAGGCTGATAAAGCTCACCACCAGCACGATAATCACCGCTTCGAACAGCGCGCTGGTAAAGCCGCCGACGGCCTCTTCCACCACTTCGGCCTGGTCGGAGACCTTATGCACACCGACGCCCACCGGCAGGTCGGCGGTCAGCTCGTCCATCCGCGTGTGCAGCGCCTTACCGAACGACTGGATATTGCCGCCCTTCTGCATGGCGATGGCCAGGCCAATCGCCGGCTTGCCGTTGAAGCGGAACATCGGCCGCGCCGGGTCGACGTAGCCACGGCTGATCTCGGCGATATCCGCCAGGCGATAGAAGCGGTCATTGAGGCGCAGGTTGACGTTGGCCAGGTCTTTCTCCGAGGCGAACTGCCCCGAGGTACGCACCGAGATGCGCTCCGGCCCGGCCTCGATCACGCCGGCGGGGGTCACCGCGTTCTGCGATTGCAGGCTTTGCACCACCTGGCGCTGGTCGATGCCCAGGGCCGCCAGTTTGCGCGTGGAGAAGTTCAGGTAAATCACTTCGTCCTGCTGGCCGATCATCTCGACCTTGCCCAGCCCCGGCACCGAACGGATCTCGGCGCGCACCTGCTCCACGTAGTCGCGCAACTGGCGCATCGACAGGCCGTCGCCGGTAAAGGCATACACCGAGCCGAACACATCACCGAATTCGTCGTTGAACGACGGCCCCTGCAAGCCCTGGGGGAAGGTGCCGCGAATGTCGTCGATCTTCTTGCGGACCTGGTACCAGATCTCCGGGATGGCCTTGGCGCTGGTGGTGTCCTTGAGGAACACGAACACCGTGGATTCACCCGGCCGGGTGTAGCTTTTCACGTAGTCGAGGGCGTCGAGTTCCTCGAGCTTCTTCTCGATGCGGTCGGTGACCTGCTTGAGGGTTTCTTCCTGGGTCGCGCCCGGCCAGCGGGTCTGGATGACCATGGTCTTGATGGTGAACGAGGGGTCCTCTTCACGGCCCAGGTTCATGTACGAGAACACGCCCATCAGCAGCGCGACGAACATCAGGTACCAGACAAAGGACTGATGCTTGAGGGCCCAGTCGGATAAGTTGAAGCTGCCTTTCATCGCGGGCTGTCCTCGTCGATTTTGACTTTCTGCCCGGGCTTCAGGCTGTTCACGCCGGCGGTAACGATACGCTCGCCGGGTTTGACGCCGCCGTTGAGCAAGGCGCTGTCAGCATCACGACTCAGCACCGTGATGTCGCGCGGTTGCACGGTCTGGCTTTGGGTATCGAGGATCCAGATGCGGGTCTTGCCGTCGACTTCCTGCAAGGCGCTCAGGGGCAACTCGATGCGTGGGGCGATGGCCGAACTCAAGGTCACGCTGATCGCCGTGCCAAGGCGGAACGCGGGCGGCGTTTCGGCCAGGGTCAGGCGCGCGCGACGGGTGCGCGTGGCGCTTTGGGCCTGGGGTTCGATCTCGCGCACGGTGGCGGTGGTGTGGACGCTGGGGTCGAGTTGCCCGGCGACGAGGAATACCACATCCGCCGGCAGGCGCTCGGCGAGGCCGGCGGGCAGGTCGATCACCGCCTCCTTGATGTCCGGGCGCGCCAGGGTCACCACTTGCTGACCGGCGCTGACCACCTGGCCGGCCTCGGCATTCCAGGCGGTGACGATGCCGGCGTGGTCGGTGCGCAGCTCGGCGTAGTTGAGCTGGTCCCTGGCCTGGTTGACCGAAGCCTGGGCCTGGTCGAGGGAGGCCTGGGTGGTTTTCAGGTCGGTCTGGGCCACGTCCAGTTGGGCCTGGGCGCCGACGCCACGGTTGAACAGCTCCTGCTGGCGGCGGGCATTGGCCTGGGCGTTGATGAACTGCGCCTGCACCCGCGCCAAATCGCCTTGGGCGGCGCGCAACTGGTTCTGTTGGTCGGTAGGGTCGAGCACCGCGAGCAAGGCGCCCTTGTCCACTTCGGCGCCCACATCCACGGCACGCCGGGCGATGCGACCGGGGACGCGGAAGCCCAGATTGCTTTCATAGCGCGCCTGGATGGCGCCGGCGAAACGGCCGAGGGTTTCCTGGTCCTCGGACTTCACTTCCATGGACAGCACCGGGCGCAAGGGCTCGGGCGCCGGTTCTTCCTTTGAACAGGCCATCAGCAACAGGCTGGCGGCAAGTACAACCGTCAGGCGCTTCATGGCTGGGCTCCTGGCGGGGCGATCTCGACCAGCATGCCGGGGTGCAGCAATTGCCCACCGGCCACCACGACTTTTTCGCCGCCCTTGAGGCCGTCGCCAACAATCACTTTGCCTGTGAGGTAACGCGCCACCGTGACCTTGTGCAGTTGCGCCTTGCCCTCGCCGTCCACCAGCCATACGGCGGGCTCGCTGAGGTCTTTGGTCAACGCCGACCACGGCAGCTCGATACTCGCCTTGGCCGGGCCATTGGCGGTGGCGCTGACCACCGAACCAAGCCGCATGCCTTCGGGTAACGATTGCAGGGCGATCTTCACTTGCACCGTGCCGGTATTGGCGGCCACGGCAGGCGTGACTTCACGCACTTTACCCACGGCCGTGATGCTCGGGTTATCCAGCAGGCTGACGGTGATCGGCGCATCCGGCGGCGGCTCAACCAGCAGTGACTCATAGACGTTGAACACCGCGTCGCGCTCGCCATCGCTGGCCAGGCTGAAAATCGGCACGGTGGCCTGCACCACCTGACCGACTTCGGCCTGGCGCGCGGTGATCACCCCCGGCGCATCCGCGATCAGCGCGGTATAGCCGAGTTGTTCACGGGCGTTGGCCAACTGCGCCTGCGCGGCGGCCAGGGCACTTTGGCTGCTGCGCAGCGCGGCCTGGGCGGAATCGTATTCGCTGCGGCTGGTATAGCCCTTGGGCAGGAGCTTTTCCTGGCGCACAAACGCAGCGGCGGTTTGCTTGACCCGCGCCTGCTCGGCCACGACCTGGGCCTGGGCGGAATCGACGTTGGTCTGCAAATCCTTGGGATCGAGCCTGGCCAGCACCTGTCTGGCTTTGACGCGATCGCCTACATCCACCATGCGCTGGATGATCTTGCCGCCGACGCGGAAGGACAAATCGGTTTGCACGCGGGCCTGGATATCTCCGGTCAGCGTGACGGCCGCGGCGAAATCGGCGGGTTGTACGGTTTGAACAAAGACCCGCGAATGGGCCTTGGGCTCAGCTTTTTCCTGGCCACACGCGCTCAGCAACACCACTAAACCCAGACCGACGATACAGATGGAAATACGACCGCCCATGCAGACTCCTTGTGCGCGATGCGATGTGCCAGTGTGTATGCGACTGTGAGCTTAGTTCAGGGTTCCTTATCTGCATGGGGCTCCCGCACCCCGAGGCTTCGCAGGCCGGCCAGACCTGTGAGTTCTAACAGTAGACGGCCGCCGCCAACCCTCGTAAATATTGGCTCCCGTCTTGCTGCGCGGACATTCCCACGCGCTGCCGTGCAAGCACCTCACTTACCCGTACTGAGGTAGACCCAATGAGCAGCCAAAAGACAAAAAAACTTCCGTCCCTGCAAATCAATGAGGCCAAACCACCGACTCCCCCCTCAGACTACTGGTTACTGTCCTTGAGGGATGTGCCCCCCGAGGGAGCAACCGCCGTCATTCAGCCTACCGACATAGGCACAAGCAATGATCGCCTGCAGATTTACATCGATGGCGAAGTCGTGGTGGACAAAGAGTTCAACAATCAGCCGCCGCGGGAGATTCAGGCATTCATTCCCAGGGATGCATTGCTGAAGAACATAGGCCAGCGGCAAATCCACTACATGATCCGAATCGGCCAGGGAAATGGCGAGATGGGCGACTCCGAAAAATTCCACATCACCCATTGAACAGGGGCCTGGATTATTGCTGATCGTTCCCACGGGGTGGGAACGATCAGCTAGGAATCAGCCCTGCCACTTCCCGCCTTCGACAATCACACTCTCAGGCTTGGTGTCATCGCTCAGCTCCTTGCGCACATATTGGTCATACAGCTTGAGCAGGAATTTCTCCTCACCCAGCTTCGCCAACTCGGCATTCACCCAGTCGCGCAGTTCGATATTGCCCTTCTTCACCGCCGGGGCAATCGGCGCTTCGTCACCGAGTTTCTCCTCCAGTACGCGGTAGCCCGGGTTCTGCTTGGCCCAGCTGAACAGCACCAGGTTGTCTTGCGCATAGGCATCGCCACGCCCGGCCGACAGCGCTTGCAGCGACTCGGAGTTTTTCTCGAACTTCAGCAGTTTCCAGTCCGGGTGGTTCTTGGTCAGCCAGATATCGGCAGTGGTGCCGGTGGTAACGATGGTGGTGCGGGTGGCCAGGTCATCCAGGCTTTTCACCGCGCTGTCCTGGGGCACCAACGCCTGCACCGCGACTTTCAGGTTGGGGTTGGTGAAGTCCACCGCCTCCTTGCGCTCGGGGGTCACGGTCATGTTGGCGAGGATCAGGTCGACCTTGTCGCTTTGCAGGAACGGAATACGGCTGGCCGGCTCGACGGCGACGAATTCGACCTTGTTCTCATCGCCCAACAGGTCCTTGGCGAATTGACGACCGATGTCGGTATCGAAGCCGACGTAGCGCCCGGCTTCGTTGACAAAGCCAAACGGTGGCTTGTCGGTGAATACGCCGACGATCAGCTTGTCCCGCGCCTTGATCTTGTCGAGGTAGCTCACGGCGGCAGCAGGTTTAGCAGGCTCTTCGGCCTTTTTATCGCAGCCGGCCAGTAGGGCGACAGCCAACAGTGGCAGCAGTAACTTTTTCATAGCAGCTCCAGTTCCTGGGTTTTCTTGGGCAGTGTTGAGACAAAGGAGAATTTCTCCAGGAACTGCTGCGCGCGTGCGGTTTGCGGGTTCGTAAAGAATTCTTCGGGGGTGTTGTGTTCGAGGATGCGACCGGCCTCCATAAACACCACGCGGTCGGCGACGGCGCGGGCGAAGGCCATTTCGTGGGTGACGATCAGCAGGGTCATGCCATCGCGGGCCAGGCCCTGGATCACCTCCAGCACTTCCTTGACCATCTCCGGGTCGAGGGCGGCGGTGACTTCGTCAAACAGCATGACCTGAGGGTTCATGCACAGCGAGCGGACGATGGCGATGCGTTGCTGCTGGCCGCCGGAGAGCTGGCGCGGGAAGGCGTCGCGCTTGTCCGCCAGGCCGACGCGCGCCAGCAGTTTCTCGGCCTGCTCGCGGGCTTCGCGCGGCTCGCGCTTTTGCACTTTCAGCGGGCCGAGCAGGATGTTGTCGAGCACACTCATGTGCGGGAACAGGTGGTAGCTCTGGAACACCATGCCTACGTCCTGGCGCACCTGGCGCCAGTCGGTGGTTTTATCCAACAACTCCTTGCCGGCAAACCGCAGGCTGCCGCTATGGGCCACTTCCAGGCCGTTGAGGCAGCGCAGCAAGGTGCTTTTGCCGCAGCCGCTGGGGCCGAGGATCACCACCACTTCGCCGCTTTGCACACTCAGGTCGATGCCCTTGAGCACCTGCTGGTCGCCGAAGAATTTGTTGAAACCCTGGAACTCGATCAATGCGCTCATGCTTGGGCCCAGCGCCGTTCCAGCACCTTGGAGGCGGCCGACAACGGGTAGCAGATAAAGAAGAAAAACAGGAACAGCGCGCCGTAGATCAACACCGACTCATAGGTGCGCTCGATGATTTGCTGGCCGACCTTGATCACGTCCACCACACCGATCAGCACCGCCAGGGAACTGGTCTTGATGATGCGCGTGTAGACGTTGATGGTCGGCGGCGTCATGCGCTTGAGGGCCTGGGGCAGCAACACGTAGCCGTACAACTGCGGGTCGGACAAGCCAATCGACAGGCCGGCTTCGCGCTGGCCGCGGGGCAGCGAATGCAACGCGCCGCGTACCACTTCGCCCACTTCGCTGGCGCCCCACAGCGACAACACCAGCACCGCGCACCAGAAGCTGGGGATGCTCAGGCCAAAGAAGATCGGCAGGCCAAAGAACAGCAGGTACAACCACACCAGCACCGGAATCGCCCGGAACAGCTCCAGGTAAACCCGCAGCACCGCGTTGACCAGCCTGTTGTTCAAGGTGCGCAGCACGCCATACAACACGCCGCCGACCGTACTGAAGGCGATGCTCAACAACGAAATCGACAGGGTCTGCGCAGCGCCCTTGCCCAGTTGCGGCAACGACACCCACAACAACTCAAGACCCGAACTGGCCATGCTGGAGCCTCCTTTCCAGGCGGCTGAGCAGCAACGACAGCGGCAAGAACAGCAGCACGCAAATCAGCGTCAGCACGGCGAGCATTTCGTAGGTTTTGTAGTAGAGGGCGATGTAGCTCTTGGTGGTGTAGAGAATCTCCGGCACCGCCACGGCAGAGACCACGGTGGTCTCCTTGAGCAGGAAGATGAAGTTGGCGAACAACGCCGGCAGGCTGAGGATGCCGGCCTGGGGCAGGATCACATGGCGCAGCAGTTGCCAGTCCGACAGGCCGATGGATTTGCCCGACTCGATCTGCGCCAGCGGCACCGCTTCCACACCGGCGCGCAGTACTTCGGTGAGGTAGGCACCGCCGAGGAACGTCATGGTGATGATCGCCGCCCAGAACCCGGAGATATTCAAACCCATCGCCGGCAAGGCGAAGTAAACGAAGAACAGCTGGATCAGCAGCGGTGTATTGCGCGCCAGTTCCACATAGAGCGCCACCAGGCGCGACAGGTACGGCGTGCGAAACACCAGCAGTGCGGCGTTGATCAGCGCCACCAGCAACGAGGTGGCAATGGCGATCAGGCCCACTTGCAGCGTGACGCCCACGGCTTTCAGAAACGCCGGCAGGGTGCTGAGGATAAAAGCGAAATCGAAGGTCATTGTGAGTCCATGACACCGCAGGGGTAATGCGGCGAGCGTCGTCCGATCCGGCGTGGGTAACGCCGGGTAGCGCGAACTTTAAAGGTATAAAAAGTAAAATTTAAATACCGAAATAGCATATTGATATCACCCAAAAAGATAACCGACGGATTCGCGGGTTTTCCAGGTGACGGCTATGGTTGGGGGGTCTGTGTTTCGAGGGAATGAACAATGAACAAAGCGAAACCGATTGATCCGCAGGAGCTGGTGAAATGGTTGGTGGCGTTGCGCAGGGCGATCAATAGCCGGGATCTCTAAAACACCGTAGATCCAATGTGGGAGGGGGTTTGCCCTAATGCCAGTCAGTTAAGCGTACATCGCCTCCTGTAGGAGCGAGCTTGCTCGCGAAAAACGTCAACGATAACGCGTGCTTCCTGAATGAACGCGGCGCCTGTGAGTTTTTCGCGAGCAAGCTCGCTCCTACAAAAAGCCTTCTGACTGGCAAGCCCCTTCCCACATTTTTATTGCATTCCAAATTCCAGGCATAAAAAACGCCGACGCTGTAGTAGCCGCCGGCGTTGAAACCTTGAAGGGGGTTTTGGCTTACATCAGAACGCGGGCACGACTGCGCCGTTGTACTTCTTCTCGATGAAGGCTTTGACTTCCGGGCTGGTCAGGGCCTTGGACAGTTTCTGGATAGCGTCGCTGTCCTTGTTGTCCGGGCGCGCCACCAGGAAGTTCACGTACGGCGACTTGGCATCTTCGATGATCAGCGCGTCCTTGGCCGGGTTCAAGCCAGCTTCCAGGGCGTAGTTGGTGTTGATCAAGTCCAGGTCAACCTGGTCCAGCACCCGTGGCAGCAGGGCCGATTCCAGCTCCTTGAACTTCAGGTTCTTCGGGTTGCTGGCAATGTCTTTCGGCGTGGCCAGGGCGTTGGTCGGGTCTTTCAGGGTGATCACACCGGCTTTCTGCAGCAGCAACAGGGCGCGGCCGCTGTTGGAGCCTTCGTTCGGGATGGCCACGGTGGCGCCATCCTTGAGCTCGGAAATATTCTTGATCTTTTTCGAGTAACCGCCGAAGGGTTCAACGTGCACGCCAACCACGGTGACCAGGTTGGTGCCCTTGCCCTTGTTGAAGTTTTCCAGGTACGGCAGGGTCTGGAAGTAGTTGGCGTCCAGGCGCTTCTCGGCAACCTGTACGTTTGGCTGTACGTAGTCGGTGAAGACTTTGATTTCCAGATCCACGCCTTCTTTGGCGAGGGTTGGCTTGACCAGTTCAAGGATCTCGGCGTGCGGGATCGGGGTGGCGGCCACCACCAGTTTCTCGTTGGCCTGGGCGAAGCTTGCAGTCAGGGCAGCCGCCAATGCGGTAAACAACAGAACCTTTTTCATGCAGTGTCCTTATCGAAATTCCGGGGCGTCTCTGACGACCGTTTTTTATGTGGTGTGCCAGCGAAGTGCTATCGCGGCGTGGAATGGACAATACCTAGATTTTTTATTCCCGAACAATATCTTTTATTCACGTTGATATTCCATTTTACTCATGTAGCGGCTTGTTCCTGTAAAAAGCTGCGCAAGGTTTCCCGCTCAGCCAGGCTGGCATTGGCGAAGATGCGCTGCACTTGCTCCAAGGGCGACCCCGCCACCGGCAGGTTCAGGTGTTCGGGCAGAATTTCGTCGCCGCTGCTCACCAGCAAGGCGAAGTGGATGACGTTCTCCAGCTCGCGGGTATTACCCGGCCAGCTGTGGTGTTCCAGTACGCGCTGGGCGGCGTCGCTGATCAACGGCACCGGCAGGTCCAGGCGCTGGCTGTAGATACCGAGGAAGTACTCGGCCAACGACAGGATATCGCCCACCCGCTCACGCAATGCCGGCAGATCCAGCTGGCCTTCGCTCAGGTAATGGAACAGCCGCTCATGAAACTTGCCGGCGGCCACGGCCTGGGCCAGGTCGATGCTGGTGGCGGCCACCAGGCGCACGTCCACCGGGCTCGGCTGGTGAGCGCCCACGCGGGTGACTTCATGGTTTTCCAGGGCCGCCAGCAGTTTCACCTGGATCGGCAGCGGCAAGTCGCCGATCTCATCCAGATACAAAGTGCCGCCATTCGCCGAGCCAAACCACCCGGCCCGGCTGCTGGCCGCGCCACTGTGGGCGCCTGCGGCGTAGCCGAACAGTTCGGCGTCGGCGTAGGTTGGGCTGATGGCGCCGCAATTGACCGATACAAACAAACCGGAGCGGTCGCTGCCCCGGTGAATATGCCGCGCCAGCAATTCTTTACCGCTGCCGGTCTCGCCTCGAATCAATACAGGCAAGGCGCGCGGGGCCAGGTTTTCCAGGTCTTCGCGCAGCTTGCGCGAGCGTGGGTCGACAAACACCAGCGCCTTGGCGCGGATGCTCAGCGGGCTTTTTTCGGCGTCGGGGAAGGTCAGCAGCGGCTGACCGAAGGTTTCATGCAGACTCATGGCAGGCTCCCGCCCCAAATCCACTCAGGGACGGGGCGTTGAAAAAATATCAGGCTGTGCGCCGGGCGTGATGCTCGAGGCGGCTTTGCAGGCGATACAGGTAGGCGAACCCCTGCTCCCAGCGCTGGTGACCGGACTTCACATTGATATGTCCGGCCCCCGACAGGATGCCGGCTTCGGCGCCCCAATTACGCGCCAGCTCCAGGGCCCGGGGGGCGCTGACGGCGCTGTCGTTATCGGAACTGACCACCTGGCTGGGAAACGGCAGCAGGTCGGTCGGGATCGGCGCAAAGTTGCGCAAGGCCGGCGAGCAGGCTGGCCGTTCAACATCCGCCGGAGCCACCAGCAAGGCCCCGCGCACCTGCCGCAGGAACTGCACGGGTGCGGTGGCAGCCCAATGGGCCACGGTGATGCAGCCCAGGCTATGGGCGATCAGAATTACCGGGGTGCTGTCGGCGGCAATCGCCTCGGCCAGCGCAGCCACCCAGTCCTCGCGGCGCGGCGTCAGCCAATCGGCCTGCTCCACCCGTGCGCTGTTGGGCAGGCTGTTCTGCCAGTGACTTTGCCAATGATCTTCTGGCGATCCTTGCCAGCCCGGCACGATCAGATAACGAATCGACTCGCTGTGCATGGGTGTGCCCTCCTGCAGCGTTTAACGTTGTAGGACAGTATAGGGACGAGGGTTATATTCGTTAAGGAATAAGAAGCTATTTATTAATAACCAAAAACTCAAACCTGCATGAGGTTCAAATGTGGGAGGGGGCTTGCTCCCGATGGCGGTGGGTCAGCTGACAAATAGGCCAACTGACACTCCGCCATCGGGAGCAAGCCCCCTCCCACATTCCACATTCCACATTCCACATTCCACATTCCACATTGGGATTTGGCGGTGTGGCTTGAATTCCAGGCAAAAAAAAAGGTTCATCACGGAATCCCGGGAAACACAGAAACAAGAACGCCGATTTGATTGATGATGTTCGTGCGAGCAAACACATCTAAAAAAC